>JAITVV010000012.1 GCA_031285625.1 Prevotella sp. | reverse complement strand
TCGAGATTGTAAAGAACCGTTTGGCATTCTCGCCCTTTGTGCTCAAACTCATGAATATGAGTAACGTTTTCTTCCCGCAATACACCCGACTTGAATATTGCCCGGAGGTTATTGCCGATGGTATTTACAAACACATTGAACAGGTCTGCCATCTCATGCTTGCTCAACCATAAGTTCCCATCAATGAGTTTGGCTTCCACAACAAACTCCTGCTGCCCGTTCTCTTCTATTTTTATATATCCTCGTTCCATAATATTATTCATCATCATCATGTTGAACATTATAACCAATGCGTCTGCGGGGTTTATTCTCCAACTCCTTTTGCGAAGCCAGTTCGGTAAGTGCCTGATAAATGTCGCTGAACTGCATATTGGTTTCAATCATAAAGTCTTCCAGTTTCCGGTTCAATTCGGCGTAACCCAGTGCGTATTGGCGTAAGGTTACGAAAGTTCTGATGATAGATATATTGACCTGAATAGCTAAAGGGCTGTTGAGTACGCTCGAAAGTTGAGCCACGCCTTGTTCCGTGAACCCAAAGGGCAGGTATTTTGCATATTGCCCTCTGCCGGAATTTTCTAAGGTGCAATTTTGGCACCTTAGAAAATCATACTCTTCTCTTGTGAGTTCAAACATAAAATCGGATGGGAATCGCTCTATGTTACGGCGTACAGAGCGTTTCAGATTTTTTGTTTCTACCTGATAAAGTTCTGCCAAGTCATAATCCAGCATGACACGCATTCCCCTGATCTCAAAAATCTTGCTTTGAATGAGTTGTAATTTATCCATGGCTGTATTCTTCTTTTTTATTACGGATTATATGATTTGACGTAAATTCTTGTCCTTATTCGGATTTAGTTTTTCGGCCAACAAGTTCATATCATTGCTTAGTTTTTGGTCAATGATACGAGCGTATATCTGTGTGGTCTTTATCTTTGTATGTCCTAATAATTTGGATATGCTCTCAATCGGCATCCCCTCTGTCAGGCAAAGGGTTGCGAATGAGTGCCTTGCAACATGACAGGTGATCTTCTTGTGAATACCGCAAACAGTGGCAATCTCATATAAATATTCATTCATCTTCTGATTGCTGATGACTGGAAGCAATTTCCCGTCTTCCTGCAAATAGTCATATTTTTTCAGAATGGCTGCGGGTATGTCTAATAAGCGTACTTTATAAGGTACACCGGTTTTATCTCGTGTGTCCATAATCCACAAGTTACCATCAATACCTGTCTTGATTTCCTCTTTGGTCAGGTTATTCAGGTCGGAATACGACAGGCCTGTGTAGCTGCAAAACAGGAATACATCACGAACTCTTTCCAAGCGTTCCGAACCGAATTTTTTGTTGTATAAGACCTCCAACTCTTCTTTGGTCAAATATGAGCGTTCTTTTGACTCAAAGTTCATTTTGAAGTTTGCAAAGGGGTCGATAAAGGTTTCTCCCGAGTTTTTTATGTAGTTGAAAACTGCCCTTATGTGTTGCATCATTTTCATGGCGTTATTATTACCCGACTTATGGGTATTTCTCAGGTACAGGTAAAAGTCTTGTAGGAAGATGGTGTTGATTTCCACAAAAGGGATATCCTCTACTCCTTTATTCTTCTTCAGGAAGTCAGTCAATCGTTTTTTAGCCAGTTCGTATCTCAAATAAGTGGTTCGGGTAACCATTGTTCCGACCTTCAATTTGTACTGGGCATTGAACTTATCAAAGTAAAACATGATTGTTTTCCCTTTTTCTTCAAATCCGAGCAAGGCATTTTTGATTTTATCAGGGAGCACATACCCATTATCATCCATCAGGCGATTATAATGCAAGGATGCTTTTGCCCGGATAGCATCCAGCATCCTGTTCAGACTGGCAATACTTGCGGTGTTGCCTTTTGCCCTCCCCAACTTATTATCCCATTTATCCGGATGAATTTCCAGTTTGGTACTGAATTGAGCACGTTCCCCATCAATTGTAATTCTTCCGATAATCATAACATTCCCATTTTTCTTGGGATCACTTCTCTTGATGTAAAAGAGAATTCTGAATGTACTTCGTTTCATCTTTCAGTTTTTTTAATAAAATACAAAGGTAATTTGATTCATTCTGAAAGGCATCACAAACAGATGGACAATACAGTACAGATGAGGGACTTATGGCGGAAATCGGTACCGATTTCTTGTTTTTTAAAACCGGTACCGATTTAGTACCTTTTTCGTGTCTTGATATGACATTTTGCTGTCTTTCAAGTGGGACTGAAACATAAAAAAATGCCTTTCAAACCACTGATTTGAAAGGCATTGTCCATAAACTTCTCTAAAGTGTCTTTTAGAGTAAGAGCGGAAGACGGGATTCGAACCCGCGACCCCGACCTTGGCAAGGTCGTGCTCTACCAACTGAGCTACTTTCGCAAAATACTGCCTGAGAATTTTATTGGACTCCCTAGCCCTATTCCCGTTTAGCGAGTGCAAATGTAAAAAATGTTTTCTTTCCTACAAAAGAATTCGCTTTAATTTTCGCTATAAAAGACACGAAATTCAGATTGACCTGTAGCCGTTATATAATATGATTGTAAAAAATCTCTCTTTTCCAGGGCAGGGCCACTCAATGGACGGCCAGTACCAAAGATAATTTCATAAGTCGAATTACATTGCGGGCATTTTGCCGTACCATCATTAGTAGGTACCACTCTTATATTTTCCATATCTTCGTTAGGACAACATAGATCAAACACAGCAAAAGGTGTAGGCGTTAAAGTAGAACCAGTATTGACAATCATAAGACCCGAAAAGCCAATGTATTCTCCGCTCAAACGAGGCGCCGAATAGCTTTTTACACCTTTGACTCCGGATAGAAGGTTATCATAATTACTCTTATCCTTTGCATAAATATAAACACCGATATTACCCGTATTAGCCAGATGTGAATCTGCCACATTGGTATTGATCTTAAACCCTACCGGCCGGGCAGGAATTGTATAGTTCGGTTCATCCTTACTACATGATAAAGCGATTAACGAAATCAATCCAGTAATTAATATATATCTAAACATTTTCATCATTCTATAAACGTAATATATGTAAATAATATTATTCTTTATTCTGTTTTAATGCATACAGATTCCTCTTCAAGCCCATATACTTAGCACGCTTTACGGCTGATCCTTTAAATATCTGCCGGTATTCCTCAACAGTGAGATTTTCCAACTTCTCGTAAGATAAGCCTAAGAATGCCTGTGACGGATTAAACTCTTCGGTCTTATGAGGACGTGCGTATCTGTTCCACGGACAAACCTGCTGGCAAATATCACAACCATAAAAACGGTTATTCAGCATCGGTATTATCCGACGATCTATCTCTCCTTTGTTTTCTATCGTCTGATAAGATATACATCGTTTAGCATTTACTACTTTGGGTTTAACAATAGCCTTTGTCGGACAAGTATCTATACATCTGGTACAATTGCCACACGAAAGATTCAACGGAACATCGTATTCCATATCCAGATTAATTACCAGTTCTCCCAAAAAGAAATAAGACCCTTTCTTAGGTATAATAAGTAAAGAATTCTTCCCTATAAATCCCAAACCTGCTTTAGCAGCCCAATAACGCTCTAAAACAGGAGCCGTATCAACAAAGACTCTTCCTTCTAACGATGGCTCCATCGACTTTATATAACCGAACAACTGCTGCAACTTAGCCCTTACCACATCATGATAATCTTTACCATAGGCATAATAAGCGAATTGAGGATATTCTTTATCCTGTATTGTCTGAGGATAGTAATTTAGTGCAACACAAATAATTGAACGCGAATTTTCTACCAATACAGTCGGATCATACCTTTTATCCGTATTGCGTGCCATATAATCCATATCGGCATGAAACGAGTTATCAATCCATTCATTGAAGTATTGCTGTTCTTCAACATCTACTGATTCAGCCTTACAGATACCGCAAGCATCAAAACCCAGGCTATATGCATAATCCTTTATTTGTTGGGAAGATATCATTTTTGATACCTATCAACACGCTTTACACCAAAGTATTCATGAACAGTAGGATCGGCATATATTTCCTCTTTGGTACTCTTATTCCGGAAAACAACAAAGTCATGATCTTTAAACCAGCCACTTTTCATACTCTTATGCATGTTGTTACCAAAAAGATATAGCTTTCCTTTCTTTGGCTTGGCCTCCCATTCTTTATCCATTCCGAATCTGCTAAGTAAATAATTACCCACAGCAGCTGTAAAAGCAGCATAACCGACACAGTTGGCTTCTGCACTCAGAATAAGTTTCTTAGGATCGCTTTCCTGTGCCTCCAATGAAAAATCAAGTGTCTTGGTGGTTATCTCCTGCGACAGATCTATGATTTGATCGATATCGATAGTTGCGTCCAAAGATTCGTCATTGGGAAGATTCTGATTTATATAGTTAGCCAGATTATCGTCTTTTATATCATATGATTTCCGGCTTCCCCCATCTTCATATTTTACAGCCATACGGTAGATATTACCCTTGAATAAAAAAAGTAACGCCAAAACGACTGCTATAACAGCTATAACTTTCAATAAAGTATCTTTCGACTTCTTTTTCATATTTAAACCTTAAAAAGTAACAATTCAATAAAAATACAAAATACTAAAATACAACACATTGCAATAAAAAGGTGACAAAAGTGACACGTTCTATTTTCAAAGTGTATAATCATTGCTTTGTATTTTACTGATTATTAATATTGTACAAGATATTTATCGTACCGTAAAAAGGTACAATAAACATCTTTACGGTTATAACACCTATTCTTATGTAGTCAACCATGTAGTACGGATTGATACTATATAAGGGGCGTTTAAAACCAATTTGTATGAAC
>JAITVV010000087.1 GCA_031285625.1 Prevotella sp. | reverse complement strand
TGTTTGTTACGCCTGTATTCGTCATGAAACTCCTGCGGTCCGTCAATAGAAACTCCGACCAGCCAGTTATTATCCTTGAAAAATTTACACCAGTCATCTGTCAATAAAGTACCATTCGTCTGTATTGTATTACTGATATTCCTTCCCCGGGCATACTTTTTCTGCAGTTCCATTGCCTTTTTATAAAAGGAAAGAGGCCGCATTAATGTTTCTCCACCATGCCATGTAAAGAGTATCTCTGACATCGTCTGAGAATTGATGTATTCCTCAATAAACCGTTCAAGTAATACCTCACTCATTACATGCTTGGGGTTATCCTTGTACAAGTTCGACTTCTCCAGATAGTAGCAGTATTCACAAGCCAGATTACACACCGAACCAATAGGTTTCAGCATTACATATAAGGGATGGGCAAATGGTGCAAAAGTTGCCATATTATATTTTCAATTTATTCTCTTTTGTCATTTTGAGTGTAACGAAGAATCCTGACCTCATTAGTAACGAGATGTTTCACTTCATTCAACATGACAAGTAATAATTACCAGTATTTTTCAATTATCTCTTTCATTCGGGGAGTATCACGATCAGTATCTCCGGTCTCTTCCCTGAGCAAAAGTAATTCTTTTTTCATTTCCTTGATTACTGATGCATATTCCTTATTATTATAGGCATTATGATTTTCATGTGGGTCGTTTACTAAATCATGGAATTCCCATGCAGGAATACTGACTTTATCTTCCGAACCTTTTGTATTTAATGGATCTCCATATACAAACATAAGTTTATACCGATCATTCCTTATACCCATATGTGCCGGACGAATCTGATGTTGTGTCCAATAGCGGTAATACATATTTTTACGCCAATCGGAAGGAGTTCTTCCTTTAAGGTTTTCCCGGAAACTCCTACCTTGCGATTTTTCAGGGGCATGCACTTTTGCATAATCCGCCAATAACGATGCAAAATCAACATTCAGTATTATATCCTTATTTCGTGTACCGGCAGGAATTTCTTTCGGATAGCGGATCACAAAAGGCATGCGTAACGATTCCTCGTACATCATCCGTTTGTCAAAGAATCCATGCTCTCCCAGGAAATAGCCTTGATCGGAAACATAGACAACAATCGTGTTTTCAGCTAATCCCTCTTCTTCCAGCATTTGCATCAGACGTCCTATATTATCATCTATAGTAGCCCCACATCTCAGATAATCACGGATAAGTTTCTGATAAGTAGCTTTTCGGGCGGCAATAGTATTCATACCTTTAGTCGAAAAAGGAAGCTCGGGATAACGGCACCACCATTTATCAGGATCTTTTGAGGCTATCTCCCAACGCGAAGCCAGATTTTCAAGCTGTTGTCCGGGAAATACACGCCCTGATTTTTCAGGCCCGAATTCCATCATATTCTCAGGTTCCGGAAATTCCACATCATCATACATGTGTTTCAAACGCTCAGGGAAATCCCATGGTTCATGAGTTGCCTTGAAGTGACAAAACATCATAAAAGGTTTAGTTTTATCCCTGTCTTTAATCCACGCAATCGTCTTATCGGTAACCAGATCAGTAGAGAAACCTTCTTCTTTTACACCATTATTGCCTTTATCATCGTCTATCCAGTTATCAGCCGTCTTAAATACAGGATCTACATAATCCCCCTGATCGTGGAATACCGAATAGTAATCAAAACCAGAAGGTTCTTTTTTCAGATGCCATTTACCGATCAGTGCAGTCTGGTAGCCTCCTTCATGTAACCTCTTGGCAATATTATCTGCTTCGGGATCTAATGCATCGCTCAGTGTATATACTCCATTCTGATGACTATAAGCTCCTGTCATAATAGAAGCCCGGCTGGGAACAGATATTGAGTTGGTACAAAAAGCATTGTCCAAAACACACCCTTCTTTAGCCAGTGTCCGTATATTCTCATTCTTTATATAACTGTTCAATCTACTCTCATATATACCCCACGATTGTGAAGTATGATCATCTGATAGAATAAACAATATATTAGGTCTGTCATTATTATCCTGCTGCACCTTTTGCGGGGTACAGGCAGAATGACATACAGCCAGTAAACCTATATTAATTAATGCCAGTTGTTGTTTCATCTTTAAGTTATCTGCATTGTCTGTAAAAAAGTAACAAGTCTAGAAATAAGCAAATACTCATTATCAATATCTTAAGTGCAAAAGGTGACAAAAGTAACAGTTTATATATGTATTTTAATTGTTACCTTTTTCCCATGTTTTTATTATCAACCAAGGAAAAAGAAATATGTCCTTCGTTCCGTCCAGAAATAACGTTTGCAGAGCAAAGCGAAGCCAATGGCAAGACGGTATAATTGCAATTTAAAAAGACCTTATAGTATCAGACAATTCTATCTAAAAAACTTATTTGTAATCTTTTGTTTTTCCCGGTTCGCGCTTATTCTTACCTATTTTCAGAGTAAGGTTGTCTCCAAGATCTTCTCTCATATCATCAGCTATCTGCATGAGCTTTCTTGCAACCTCAGGATTCTGGGCTATAACATCGTAACGTTCTCCCGGATCGCGACGCAAATCATATAATTCCGGTTTAGTTATCTCACGGTTAGTAAGAAGTCCCGGCTGTCCGTCATTCCCCGGAAGATGTGCTCCATATGTTACATATTTGTGTGGAAATACCAGCTTAAACATACCATCGGTAACTGCTTCCAGATCATTCTTATTGTAATAGTACACAAATGATTCTCTTGGGCTAACTTCTTTTTCACCCTTTACAAGAGGTAATATATTCACCCCATCTATTTTCCTCTGAGGAAGTGGTGCTCCACTGATGGCAGCCAGCGTAGGAAACAAGTCAATATTAGAAGCCAGTGTGTTGCAAACAGTACCGGGTTGGGTCACACCTTTCCAATACATGATACATGGGACACGGTTACCTCCGTCAAAAGTTGTTGCTTTAGCTTCCCTCAGTCCACCTGCCGATCCTGCATGATTCCCGTAGTTGGTCCATGGACCGTTGTCGGATGTAAGTACAACCAGTGTATTTTCTTCCAGCCCCAGCTCTTTCAGTGTATTCAGTATCTGGCCAATACTCCAGTCTATTTCCATCATTACATCACCATAAAGCCCCTGTTCGCTTTTTCCCTTAAATTTATCGGATACTGCTAAGGGTACATGCGGCATAGAATGAGCCAGATAGAGGAAGAACGGTTTGTTTTTATTTTTCTTTATAAATGCGACTGAACGTTCAGTATAATCTGTAGTAAATTTAGTTTGGTCTGTGTTGTAACCTATTATTTTGTTACCATCGAAGGTTGGTAAATCCGGAAAATTAAAAATTGTTCCCTGTTGAGGGTGATATGGCCACATGTCATTGGAATATGGCAATCCATAATATTCATCAAAACCGTTTTGCAGTGGCATAAACTGATTTGCATCCCCCAGGTGCCATTTTCCAAAAATAGCTGTATTATAGTTCTTTTGTTTGAGCAGTTCAGCCATTGTCATCTCATCAGGATGAATGCCATAATCTGAATTAGGGCCCGGTGCTCCTGCAAAACCAACCCTATTGGGATAGCATCCGGTTAATAATCCGGCGCGTGAAGCCCCGCTTATGGGTTGACCTACAAGGAAGTGAGTAAACTTTACTCCATCCGAAGCCAATTGATCAATATTGGGAGTCGTATATCCATATGCTCCATTAAAAGAGAAATCTCCATAACCAACATCATCCAGATTGATAATGATAAAATTGGTCTGATCTTGGGAAAACCCTGTATACGCAAATGGTACAGTAGCTACCAATAGTGCTAATTTTCTTTTCATGTTCCGATTGGTTTTATGATATTTTTGAAGTGCCTCCTGGTTAGAAAGGCACTTCAAAGATACTTTTTACTTTTTTAAATTAAAACATTTTATTATTTCCAATTTGGATTTTGTGTTAAATTCGGGTTAAGAACTATCTGATTGTTAGGTACAGGCCATAAATAGTCACGTTCAGAATTAAATGAGCGTTTAGATACTGTAACCCCGGCTGAATTTTTAACATCTGCATTGTTTACTTTTTCGGCTGTTTTCCAACGCAGGATATCAGAATAATACAAACCTTCCATTGTCAGTTCAATACGTCTTTCCAGTCTGATCATATCGCGCATCTTATCTTTATTCAGCCCTGTCTGAACTTTAGGCATATTTACTGATGGACGCATACGGACCTCATTAATTGCGTCATAAACAGACTGATCGGGACCTACAGCTTCATTCTGGGCTTCTGCATAAGTCAACAATACTTCTGCATAACGCATAAGAATAGAGTTGAAATCAGATTTTCCATCAACGATAACAGGTAAAGTGGTATCATCTTCGTAAGTTGTATACTTTTTATTTCCGAATCCTGTTGTAACCACATCGCCCGGTTGAGTGACTTTACCATTATACATATATCCTACACAACGTATGGAATACAGCAGGCGTGGATCTCTATTTTCGTACGGATTAGCCGGATCATAAAGTGAAGATTCGCTAATGCTTTTCCCATCCGTCATCAGATAACTGTCTACAAGGTCTTTTGTTGGTGCAGGACGGTTCAATGTGTAACTATTATGGTCAAATCCGGTCAGATACTCCGGCGATTTGAATTCCACATTGAAAATCACTTCCGAGTTATGCTTATTAGAAGCGCTAAAGAAATGGCGATAATCATTAAATAAAACATATTCCTTCATATCTATTACTTCTTTGGCTACAGCGGCAGCTTCACTCCAACGCCCTTCATACAACAGGACTCTGGCTTTGAGTGCCAATGCGGCACCTTTAGTTGCCCGCCCCAAATCTGCTCCACTATAAGAATCAGGTAATACCTTTGCGGCCTCGGTCAGGTCTATAAGAATCTGATCTACAACTTCCTCTTTTGTATTTCTCGGTAAATCCTGATGCGCTGCCGCATTCGGTGTTTCTAATATAAGAGGTACGCCTCCAAACCTACATACTAATGAATGGTAATAAAAAGCCCTTAAGAATCTGGCTTCGCCTTTCATTCTGTTTTTCAGTTCATCCTTCATAGATACAGGTTCCACCTTATCCATAAATGTGTTGGTTCTGCCGATACCTGTAAATGCGGATTGCCACAAATAACTAACAAGATACGTTGTTGTTGTATGCACACCTCTGGCAATATTGTCCGTACCATTTGCCTCATTGTACGCAATAGCATTGGGTGTAATCATATCGGTTTCCATAAATAATGCTCTTCCATATGGAAATAAAGCATTATAACAGCCTGTAAGTCCAGCCTGAGCATGCTCCTCATTTTTCCAGAATGTATCTACTGAATATTGATCGGAAGGGTCTACATCGAGCAAACTGTCACATGAGGAAAACAGTACTAAGAGCCCAACTGATGCAGATATTATATTTTTAAACAATTTCATGTTATTGAGATTTAAAATGTTATGTTAATTCCGCCTGAGAATGTTTTAACCGAAGGGTATTCGTACCATGTAGAATTCTTCACGTTCTTTTCAGGGTCAAATTGTTTCATAGTTGATATAGTGAATAAGTTAGAAGCATTTGCGAAAATACGCAACCTTTTTATCGCAGGGATCTTTTTCTTCAGGAATGAAGTTGGTACATTATACGTTACCTGAAGGTTCTTAAGACGCAGATAAGATGCATCTCTCAGCCAGAAACTGTTTGTTCTGTAGTTTTCGGTCTTACTACCTTCATATGTCGTCAATATAGGTAATTTAGCACCTGCACCTCTCTCCGGCGTCCATGAGTCTGTCAACCATTCTTCAGGCAATCCGCAACCAAACCAGAATGGTGTGGCAGCTATCGCATCCCCATAAGTACTGACATTGCCTACACCCTGGAAAAATGCATTCAGGTCGAAGTTTTTATAAGATAAATTTACTCCGAATGAATATGTGATAGTCGGAATTACATTACCTACTATTTTCCTGTCATTTTCTGTAATAACACCATCCTTGTCAACATCTTCAAACTTCAGATATCCAGGTTTTGTATTTGCTGTCTGAGTCGGGCTATTATCTATTTCCTCCTGAGACTGGAAGATTCCTATTGCATTCAGCATATAATATGAGTCGATAGCTTCACCTTCTTTCAGGATAAACATTCCATCAATTATAGTTTGTCCTTTCAGGTCTACTATCTTATTTTTCAACAATGTCATATTACCTGTAACTTCATATCTGAAGTCCTTAATACTATTGCGATAGCCTAATGATAATTCCAATCCCTTGTTATCAACAGTACCGATATTACGGATAGGACCTTTCAAAGAACCTACCTGATCAGGTAATGAAACAGGACGAAGAATATCAGATGTACGCTTGTAGAAAAACTCAGCAGAAAAATCCAAAGCACCCTTGAAGAAACTTGCATCTACTCCGACATTGGTCATCGTAGTAGTTTCCCAGGTAATATCTGGGTCGCTATACGCTGTAACAGCCGCCCCGGAAGACATAGAGCCATTGAACGGATAATTTTGCCCTAATTCAATCAGATCTACATATCTGAACAAATCGATACGCTCATTTCCTAGTTGCCCCCATGAAGCTCTGATTTTTAGATTTTGTAGCCAGTTAGCATCTTTCAGAAAGTCTTCTTCGCTTAATCTCCAACCGGCAGAGAAAGAAGGGAATATTCCCCATCTGTGTCCTTTTGCAAAACGTGAAGAGCCATCATATCTGAAGTTTGCTTCAAACAAATAACGGTCTTTCAGGTCATAGTTAACCCTTCCGAACATAGACATCAATATAGATTTCTTAGATGTTCCTCCTACAACCGGATTATTGGAACCTGCATCAAGTTCGGTCAATGCATTACCTAGAAATCCTTCCCGCTGAGCATTAAAGTTTGAATCATAGAAGCTTTCGTAACTAGCACCCAATAAAGCCTTCACATTATGAATATCATTAAACTTCTGCTCCCAGCCTAATGTATTAAATACGGTTACATTCAGGTTATTTTCGTCAATCTTTTTAGCCATGCGGGGTTTACCTCCAAAGTCTATCCTGAGTTTATCCTCTGTTTTTACCTGATAATGATATACATCAGGGATAAATATCGAATTCAGATAATCAAATTTATTTAAACCTACATTCAATTTATAAGTCATGTTCAGTGGCAACTTGTATTCTGCCGACAGGTTAACCAATATTTGTTGTTTCTTCGTTTTATTCTCTCCTTCATCAGCCAGAGCCAGTGGATGCCTGTAAACATTATGCCCCGGAGTACGGATAAAGGTATTGGCATAACGCCCATCTTCCATATATGTAGGATGGAAAGCTTGTGCTTTGTATGTCATCTCCACAAGATTCGGGATACCTGCTGCAGGCTCATTGAATATATTGTAATTCATATTTATGCTACTACCAATAGTGAACCTGCTGTTTACCTTAGCTGTTGCATTAAAAGCCATTGTATATTTTGAAGCATCTGTACCACGTAATACACCATCCTGATCATTAAATCCAAGAGATAAAGAATATGTATATTTATCGTCCCCACCAGAGAAACGAAGATTATGCTCCATAATGAAAGCATCTTTGTACATGATATCCATCCAGTTGTTGCGAGGATATGTATAAGGATCTGTTAGCATACCTTTTTTGTATTCCTCAATCATTTCCGGAGCATAGTCTGTAACAAGCTTGCCCTCATTCTTTTGTGCAATGTTTCTTTGCTCCATAAACACGATAGGGTCATATACCATCTTTGGTAAATATGTAGCTCTTTGCACACCAAAATAATTGTTATATTCTACAGTAAATCCTCCTGCTTTCTTACCACTTTTAGTAGTTACCAAAACAACTCCATTGGCTGCTCTGGAACCATATATAGCAGAAGATGCAGCATCTTTCAATACAGAAATACTCTCGATATCATTCGGGTTAATAGCATCCAGAGGGAATTCGATACCATTAACAAGGATAAGTGGATCGTTATTGTTTAAGGTACCCTGACCCCTGATACGTATAGTAGCGCCGTCTTTACCAGGTTGTCCACCCGGCTGGTTTACATAGATACCCTGAACTCCCTGCAAAGCCTGTGTAGAATTTGTAATAGGACGGTTTTCCAGAACTTTAGCATCCAAAGTAGATATTGCACCGGTCAGATTTACTTTTTTCTGTACACCATAGCCTACTACTACAACCTCATCAAGGGTTTGTGCATTTTCTGAAAGCTGAATATCTATCACAGTATCTTTTCCTACTGTAATATTCTGGCTTATAAACCCCACATAAGATATAACTAAGGTAGCTCCTTCGGGAACATCTATTGTATATGCTCCATCCACGTCTGTCATTGTTCCGTTTGTCGTACCTTGTACAACAACACTCGCCCCGATTACAGGCTCTCCGATATCATCTACGACAACACCTTTTATGGTTTTGGGGGTGCCTTTACCAGGCTGTACCGAAGGATTGGCATCCTTACGTTCACTAACTGATATTGTATTATTTTCGCGGGTAAAATACAATCCGGTCTGTTTCTTTATTTCATCCAGAACTGTATTAAGTTTTGCATCCTGAAATTTGAGGGATACTGTTTTTTCACTTTTGGCAATAGCCTCATTATAAAAGAACTTCACATCAGTTTGTGATGATATTTCTTTAAAGGTTTTCTCTAATGTTTGATTCTTAACGGAAATGGTCACTTTTTCGGATTTCGAATCTTGCGCACTTACATTTTGGGAGGATAAAAATACCCAAAATACAATGAATATGGCATAAGATATCCATTTTCCTTTCTTAATGTCAAAGAAATTCATAGATTTGTGTGTTTAATAGTTGTTTTTATAGTATTTGAAGCAACTCCAAGGCAAATTTAGGCTTCACTACAAAATTTGCTTTGGATAATTAAGCAGATAAAGGAGGGATTAGTTCTTCCTTTATTTTTTGTTTGTAAAAATTCAGGTTGTTTTTCTCATATTCAATTTCATTTTTCAAGGTTATTAATTTATTAAGTCCAGACTATCAGGTTAATTATTATTTACTTGTATAAGATTATAAGGTTACCTTCTCTCCTATATTTTATATTGGTAGAATGTTGAATTGATTTTAATACAGATTCTAAACTCTTATTATCATGCTCACCATATATATATTCATCATAGGTGCTACCTTCCTGAAATTTGATTTTACAATTATACATCCGTTCCAATTCCTGCACTACGTTTTGAATTGGCGTTTTATTGAAGTATAATCCTCCGCTGATCCAGGCAGTCGCAAACTTTGCATCTTCATTTCTTTTTTGGAATTCACCGGTTGCCTTATCCAGTATAAGTTGTTCATTAGCTATCAGGCGGGCCATCGCATCATCTGTATCGACCTGCACTTTCCCGCTCTTTACGCTAACTGTAAGTTGCTTGTCGCTATTATACGATTTTACATTGAATGATGTACCTAATACTTTTACACTGGCTTTATCAGTATATACTACAAAAGGCTTGGTTTCATCCCTCACAACTTTAAAAAAAGCCTCACCATCAATTTCAATATTTCTTATATCCCCTGCAAATCTTTGCGGATATTTGATATATGACCCGGCATTCAGCATCACTTCTGTTCCATCAGGTAGAACTACATTTTTATGAATTCCGTTATCGACCCGAACTTCCGTATATAAAACTTCATCAGAGAAATGTCGCGACATATATATACCCCATGCAGAAACAGCAATTATAGCCAGAGTAGCAGCATAACTGAGAATCCTTCTCAAGCTCACTTTTTTAGTCTTAGGTGTATTACTATTTAATGTATATAATAATTTTTGAGCATCATCCAGATATTCTTTTTGCTCCTCAATCGATGTCTCTACTGATTCCAGACTACCCCAAACATTATCCATCTCTTGAGATAATTCAGGCAGAGGACGCTCCTTCATCAAATAATCAACAAGGAATTCCACATCATCTTTTGTATAAAGACCATGTGTAAACTTATTTAGAATATCTTTTATATTTTTATCCGTTGTCATTTTCTCTTCTGTATATAGTAAATACAGAATTGAGAATAAGATCTGGGATACAGTTAACTTTTATTAACTTTTATTTAGAAGAAAGTAGTAGTAGCAAGAGCCCGGAACAGGTTCCTCCATATTTGAATAGAAAGTCTTTAATGACCTTTAATGAAGCAGAAACATGTTGTTGTACAGTATAAACTGATATATTTAACTCCTGGGCTATTTCTTTATGAGACTTCATCTCGGTACGGCTCATTTCAAACACACGTCTCTGCTGAGGAGTTAATAGTTGCAATGCTCTATCAAGCAACTGAGACAGATCAGTAGAAAGAATAGAATTTTCAGT
>JAITVV010000040.1 GCA_031285625.1 Prevotella sp. | reverse complement strand
GGGGTTATGTTAATCCCCCTGTTATACGGTTTTTCGGTTGGCGGGGTAGTGCCCGCGCAGGAATACAGTAAGCACAGCATCCCTGAAAGTAATATGGGTACCAGTTTTTTCATGGTTATGAATGTTTGTTGATTAATAGGAATCTCTTATGATATCATTTTTTATTTCCGGGAACCAGTTTTTCAAAATAAACCAGCCTGTTTAGCGGGATTTCCATTGTAAGTACCTGACCACCCCTATAAGTTTTGCCTGTATCGTCACGCCATTTTCCTTTAGGCAGCTTGATAGTGCGTGTGTCATTGACCGTTACCACAGGGGCGACCATATATCTTTCTCCCAGCATAAACTGGTCTTTACATTCAGCAAAACCTTCGTTAGGAAAAGAGTATTCCATATGCCTTACGATAGGCTCCCCTGTTTTGGCTGATTCTTTGACGCAATTTATAATATAATCACCGAATCTTTCATGCAGTTTAGCCATATCCTGTACAATAATCAAATGTTCTTTGTCCAGTATGCGCCAGGGAGCCACCGAAAACTGCATCATCGGCATCAGGGCATGCACCTGCGCCGAGCGCACAATCAGCTTCTGGTCGAAATCTTTTACATCCAGGTTTACGAAAGAGGCTATTTGCCCCCCGCCGATCATGTCGGGACAGGTATAGGCATAACCAAGCAGCCCGGCAGCAATCATTTCAGGTATCAGTGACTGCAATGCGGGGTAAGAATAATGTTTATCGCCAAGCCGCTGTACCAGCGGTTGTCCTCCCATCTTCCAGCCCGCGCGGTACTCGTTGAACGGAAATTCCAGCCCGACCCTGGCCCAGGCAAGCGTATGGTCTGTCGATATGGCGTCTTTTTTATAGCTATCGATATAACGCGGGTCATAGAATGAATTGTCTCCCGCGTCGAGTTTAAAGCCATCGACACCATATTCTGCCTGCGTCTTTTTCAATACATTTACAAAGTAATCGAAGGCTTCGGGATTAGTCAGGTCATAGCATGCGCTTTGACCATTCCACCAGGGAATAACGGCAGGCGACTGCGAACCTTTTTTCTTTACCAGGTATCCTTCAGATGCCAACTCCCTGTATTCGGGACTGTCGGCGCTGACAAACGGGCATATCCAGAGCATCACCTTAAAGCCTTTATCATGAAGTTCTTTTACCATCTCTTTCGGGTTGGGGAACTTATCGGGTTTAAACTCGAAGTTCCCATAATACTTCTGCCAGTTGTCGTCTATCATCAGCACCCCTTTAGGAAGGTCGTTATCAATTACAGATTGGGCATAAGCGAGTATGTCCTTTTCATTCTGGTTGTACATCAGCTCTATCCATGTGTTATACTGGGGCATGGTAAAGAATAACGGGTCGGGAAGCAGGCCTGCCGGTGGGAAATAGTCGCGGCATGCCGTGAGATATGCATCCCTTAATGTCGTCCCTCCCTGCCGGACTGTTATTTGTTCATATTCCGATTTCAGTTTCAGGGTGTGATCTGCTATTTCAAAACGGAAAGGCTTGTCGCTCCATATATAACGGCCCTTACCGGACAGGAACAGGGGAACCACCTGGTTATTGTTGTTGTCAAGAGCCAGGTTGAACTCTTTTAGCGGCTTCAGGTAAGGCATCTGCGAACCCAGCGCGACAGCCCCGCCCCACCAGTATTCTCCCTGTTCAAGTGGAATGGCTGTTTCATAAGTTTCCTGTCCGGAAAGGCTTGTGATAAATATTGAAATAATAAATAGCAATGTGATTCTTTTCATGGTTTATCGGTTGATTTCAAATTCTATTGCGCAAATTTCAAGCCATGGAGTTTATTCCAGCCGCCACGGGTAAAGTCCGGAATTTCAACAGGCGCCGAGTTATTATCCAATGAAATTTCTGTCAGCGGTATCAGGCAACACCATTCGGCGAGGTCATACACATCCATGTCCAGAGGCAAACCTTTTTGCAGGCAATAAATCAAACGGTAATCCATGATAAAGTCCATACCTCCGTGACCGCCTACTTTCTTAGCCTGTTCTTCAATATCCTTTGCTATAGGATGTTTGTATTTTTCCATCAGCGCTTTACGTACATCATCGGGAACAAATTCATGAGTAGTCAGATTCTCATGATTTTTAGTGAGTGCAGGATCCAGGTCTTCACTACCTAATGCATAACCTTGTGTCGGATATTTATTGGCAAAGCCTTTTGTGCCTGTAAGCTGGTACATACGGCTATAAGGGCGCGGTGAATTTACGTTGTGTTCGATAAGGATGGATTTACCTTTTTCGGTAGAGATAAGGGTGGATGTATGCTCCCCGTTGCGGAAATCTTTTACCTCTTCACCGGTTTTCTCTTTCAGATAGTTGATGCTCGATATTTGCCTGGCATCTACAGACACCAGATAATTCAACTTATCGCCGCGGTGTATGTTCATTGCCTGGCATACAGGCCCTAATCCGTGAGTCGGATATACATCGCCGCGGTGCTTTTTATTAAAATCCATGCGCCAATCGTTCCAATACTCATCCCAGAAAGGTTGCAGGCCATGTATATAAGCGCCTTCATCGTGAACCACTTCTCCCAGCAGCCCTGCTGTACCATGTTGAGGGTCGTCAGCTCGAAGAAGTCGTATACGCAGTTTTCAAGCTGCATGCAATGCTTGCGGGTTTGTTCCGAAGTATTTACTAATGCCCATATTTCATCCATAGTCATTGCCGAAGGAACCTCTATCGCGACATGCTTTCCATCCTTCATGGCCTGTACACCTATCATAGCATGACTTTTCCAGTCCGTAGCTACATAAACGAGATCCACATCGGGCAAAGCCGTGACCTTGCGCCATACGGAAGTATCGCCGTAGAATTCCTGAGCTTTGGGGAATCCCCTCTCCTCTACAAGCATCTTATTTACTTTTTCCGTGTTTTTTTGTTCCACATCGCACAGGGCGACTATTTCGACACCCGGTATATGTGTCATCCGTTGCACAGCGCCGGGCCCACGCATACCCAAACCGATGAAGGCTACGCGGACAGTCGGCAGCGGATCGGTTTTTAATTCTAAAACATCGCTTTGCCCGGCAGGACGCGCAGGGATATCTGTTTTTATAACAAATGATTGTTCTCTTACTTTTTGCTGTCCGCAACTAAAAAGAAGTAATCCCAGTAAAAATATTACGATTTTTTTCATGGTTTATTGGTTATAGATTGTTTATTGTCCTATCTTAAGCTTCGTCAATACAGGAATTTTAGTAGTCCTCACTTCCGTATGGGGTTTATCATTCAGCTGCTCGAAGATAACGATTTCATTCTCTCCCTTCTTAAGCCACACATCCGGGATATAAAGCGTCTGTTGTGGGCCTACATGCCAGTAGCGGCCGATATTCTTCCCATTGATAAAGATAATGCCTTTACCCCAGTCTTCCATATCGATAAAGGTGTCGCCCGTTTCATTCAGGTTGAATGTGCCTGTGTAAACAACCGGCCGGCCTTTCAGCTTTTCGGCGGCGCTTGTTTCATACACATGCGATTTATCCATTTTTTCCGGAACGGGGGCTTTGTCCATAGGCGCCTGGTACATTTCCCATTCGCCTTCCATGATATTTCCTTCTATTCTGACCGGACTGATGATGCCTTTTGTATTGTGTACAATATCTGCCCCGTAATTGATACGGCCCATGTTTTCAACCAGTATTTCCAGATTGGAGTTGAAAGGAATATCTATATCCATCGAGTATTTATTGAAATAGCGGTTCAGTTCACCAACCTTCTCTCCATTCACATACACCAATGCATAGTCGCGAAGCCCTTCTATTTCCAACTTGCCGCTTATCGGCTGGTTGAAATGGCGGGAATACAGAACATATCCATGTCCCTGATTCATTTGCTCGAATGTCATCGGCTTGTCGCTTTGTACCGGTTGCTGCGTTCCGAATACTTCAAGCATGTCGGCTACTTTAGCCAGCTTGATGGACGGGATCTCTATCAACGGAATAGCGGCAGGAGCGGCAGGCAGTTCGTATTTCACATATTTTCGGATAACGTTCCGCAACGAATCGAATTTAGGGGTAACCCATCCGGCCTCGCTGACCGGCGCATCATAATCATAACTGGTCAGGTCGGGTTGTATATCATGCTTTTTGTCATAATTGGCGCCGCTGGTAAATCCGAAGTTAGTACCGCCATGAACCATATAATAGTTGATAGATACATCATTCTGAAGGTATTTTTCTGTCTGGCGGGCAACACTTGTCGCACTTACTTGGGGATGAGGTTCCACCCAGTGTGCAAGCCAGCCAGGATAAAACTCGGCAACCATGTAGGGACCCTGTCCGCCATTATATTCGTTGACTACTTTTTTCAGGTTGTCAATATTACTTTCACCGTTTGCAGTAGGAAGAGCGCTCGGTACAGCCCCGCCTTCAAACAGCCAGCTGCCGTCGGATGTAAAAGAAGGGATATCAAAGCCTGCTGTTTTCAGTTGCTGTACAATCTTCGCGTTATAACGGCGGTGTTCTTCGAGGGGAATATCTTTCCGCTGGGAGACATAAGAGCCGAATTCATTCTCGGCCTGTACCATAATAATAGGGCCTCCTTTGGTTATTTGTAAGTTGCCTATCTCCTGATACAATCTGTTTATATACAGTTGGGTATATTTTAGAAATTGTTCATTATCACGCCGCAGTTCCATGCCTTCGATATTCTGGAGCCACCATGGATAGCCTCCGAACTCCCATTCGGCACATACATAAGGCCCGGGGCGCAGGATAACCATCAGGCCTTCTTCGCCGGCAATCCGGATATATTCTGCCAGGTTCTTATCTCCTGTAAAGTCCCATTTTCCCGGTTCGGGTTCATGGGCATTCCAGAATACGTATGTGGCTACCGCGTTCAGTCCCATCGCTTTCAGCATTTGCATGCGGTGACGCCAGTACTGGTGAGGAATACGGGGATAATGCATCTCCCCCGATATAATGCGGACAGGCTTTCCGTCGTAAACAAAATCCCCGCCTTTTATCTCGAAGGTATGTTGTTGGGCTTGTATGGCCAATGGAGCTAATAAAAATAATAGCAATAATAATAAATAGTTTTTCTTGGTCATGATCGTATTTTGATGTAAATTACAAAGGTTATATTTTCTTTTCTTAATCACCGAATACCTGTTTATAAACTTCGGTTGCTGTTTGCACGACATCCCCTTCCGGTTTATTAGCATATGTTTTCTTCTCATGTGTCCAAGCCTCTTCCATAGCAAAGAAATCTACCGGGGAAACCGTTTCACCCTGCATTTCCTTTACTGTATTGTCGAAGAACAGCTTCCAGCGTTTATAATACAAGCCGGATAAAATACCGTTCCATTCGCGGCTGGAATAATCATGTAGCCCACCTTGTTCGGACGCCGCCTTATTTCCCCAAACGGTTATCAAAGTACGGGCATTCCATTCGTACAAGTCCTTATTTTTATCTATCTGCGAGAGCGACTTTGCCTGTTCCAGCCAATTACCGACCGTAAAGTCCTTTTGGGTCGCCAGTAATCTATCCTGACACTGTATAGCTAAAAGAAAACTGTCGGATAAGGTTTTAAACTTTTCGATGTCCTTGTCTTTGTAAGCTTTCCCTATCTCTCCCGACAAATCATTGCCCTTATCAGCTATGCTCTGGCGCAGTATGTCTACCAGATCGTATTGGAAATTGGCGTTGTCTCTCAACTTATGGGCAACAGAAAGTAATTTTTCGGCTGCCTGACGGGTATAATCGCTGTTATAGTACAATATAGACGACCCCCACGTGGAAACTCTTTTGAGATTGATACCCGGACGTGCGCAAAACAGGGATTCGACAGTGCCTTCTCCCGGATAGCCGGCGGGACAGTTATACGGATATTGAGCCAGCAGCAGCCAACTTTCATATACAGTCTCATCAAACATCCTATACCGGGCTTTGATATATGTTTTCAGCCATTCTTCCTTTGTAAATTTCTCTTTTCGCCAAGGCAACTCATATAATAATTCGAACATCACGGGATTATTCTCAATGCCTTCGGGTGTTGTTCCTACTCCCGACAGCGTTTTTCCGTTGGGATGCTGTCCTGCCTTGTAAAAGCCGTCGATCACACTGTCCATTCTTCCGTGAAGTCCTACACGTCCCCCGAAATTAAGTAGCATGCAGTACAACCAGTTATGCTTGCCGTATCCCTGCGGACGATACCATTCGGAATCAGAATCTCCCCACTGTGGTTTTTTCTCGCTGTACAGGTCTAATACCAGCAGGTCATGCGCATTCAGGTTTTCTATCATCGTGGGGCGGGGATTAGCTTGCCATGCCTGCGCTACCCATACGGCTTCATGATTGGCGCGTTTCATGGCCGCCATGATTGTTTTTCCGGCCGCATCCAGATTTATTCCTTTTGTACTTCCTCCTTCGTGGAATGGGTCTATGGCATAGTATTTCGCTTTCCCATACAATTTTTCCATTTCCTCGTAGTACATATCCGCAAACTTGTCGAAGTTCGGGTCGTTCGGATTCAGGAAAGCGGGACGGTCAAAAGAGCACCATGTACCCGGGTCGGATATGCTATAACCGAGCTTTTCCCCGATATTGCGTGGAACCATCCCCGCAAATCCGGGAAGTACCGGCTCTATTCCCAGTGCCCGCATGCGGGTTACAATCTTCTTTTGCAGTATTTCCTGATTTTTGTACCATTCATCGGGGTTGGGGCCGCCCCAGCCCTCCAGGTTGTTCATCTGCCACCACGCCATAAACGCAGGGCCTGAGACAAATCCGTTTATTTCGTCAGTAGTGTATCCCAGCCTTTTCAGCAGGTTATACCATACCACCTCATTTCCGGTAATGCTTAGCGACAGGTTGATTCCGTGCATGGCCATCCAGTCTATTTCTTTTTCCCAACGTTCCCAGTCCCAGAACGCCATGGAATAGGAGAATGTGCAATAGTTGAGGTAATAGCGCAGATGCAGATCCGTTTCCTGCCTTATCGTTTTTTCGGGTAAAGGCAGATTGGACGGGAGGCTTTGGTTCAGGTTATTCCATGCGATATGGACGCCTGCCGTATATTTGAGGTACCAGTTGAATCCGGTTGCGATGCTTATGGGGTTATTTCCTTTTATACGCAGTTTACCATTTTGGTTACTGACTTCAAAATAGTCTTTTCCATTTTGCGGTACAATCTCCGTTAAAATATTTTTAGAGGTTTTCCCGCCTATCCGTTCCAGCAAGCTATCGACAGGGCCGGCAAAAGCCAGGCTACACATATAAAGCAAGACAATAAAAGCTTGTATTCTTTTCATCGTTTAATATTTCTATTTTACAAAAATAATCTGTTTTTTGATTGCTTTTGTTTGAAAAAGCCAGAATAAAAGAGATTATCTGCCATCAGGCAGATAATCTCTTTCGTTTTTATATCAAATTTGGTATAGGGTTAGTATCCCGGATTTTGCTGGCCGGTGAAACCTCCTTTTGTAAATTCATTGATAGCATCATCCGGCAATGGAAACAAATGAGATTTTGTTCCCAGGGTGGTGATGAAATCCGTTTTGCCATTCCTTTTACATTTTTCCGCCATGATTTCCACATATTTGTTATTGCGTATCAAATCCTGACGGCGGCATCCCTCGTACCATAATTCATGGGCGCGCTCCCATAATAACTTATCGATGAAATCATCTTTACCCGGGAAATCACCGGTACCATATGCCGGAAGACCGGCTCTGGTTCGCACCTGATTCAGCAGGCCAAGAGCTTCCGGTGTGACTGTCCCACCCTGATGTACAATAGCTTCGGCCAACAGCGTGATGGCATCGGCATAGCGAAATACAATCCAGTCTGTATAACAATCTCCGCCTGTCCTGTCTTTCATATCGTATTTCACCGGCATAACACCTATCTCGGAGGTAGCCGGAACCGTAATCACTTCTGCTCCGGCACGCTGATCCCCTGTTTCGAAAGTATGAAAGAAATCCCACGTCATTTTATAACCACCCCAGGCAATTACATGATCGTACCAAATGTGCGACTGATATTCCTTCAATCCGTTTGTAGCCCATATAGTTTCTCTATTTCCCTCATTGGCCGATGCGAAAATATTTGCATAGGCTGTACCAGCAGTACCGGTATCTGTAACCAGTCCGTAACCATATTCGGCTTTCATCAGTTCCCGGCCTTCAGTTATAGCCTTATCCCACTGATGGTTCTGCATATATAACTTAAGCAATAGCATATGGCATAAGCCTTCGGTAAAACGTCCATACTCAGCGTCGTTTTTGACGTAGGATTTGACCAATACATTCGCCGATATTACCGACCTCAATTTATTTTCTATATATGCTGCGGTTTCGCCGGAATTTTTACGAGGCAGGATTTTTACATTTTGCGGATCTTTGAGCGTTTCCAGATCGGCAATAACTATTTCGCCGTAGAAATCCCATAGCAGGAATGCCATAAAGGCCTGTCCGCATTCCAGTTCTGCGATACTGCGTTTTTTGAGGTTTTCGTTTACCCCTTCTATATTTTTTATGCGGTCGATAGTCGTTTCCATCCTGCTTATCCATGGCAGGTAGGGACCCCACGAACGGCGGGGATTACGCTCACCCTCTTTATTCTGAAAGTTCGCGTAATTCAGCTGTCCCCAGTTGCCTTCTCCCCATGCGCATAACCCGAAATCAGTCGCCATATCTCCTAAAAGGTGGAACCCGGTAGCTACATTGAATCCACCCTCATAACCACTATTGGCAAAGCCTCCATATGCATTGGAGGTAACCAGGTCAAGCATATCCCGTTGGGTAGTCGGGTACAGGGACGAATTGACCTTACCGTACTCTTTCGATTCCAGTTCACAACCCGACAGGGCAAATACGATACAAAGCAATATTATTGAATATAAATAAATTCTTTTCATCTGTTTTAATTTTTTATCGTTTAATGATTAAAACTTAATATCAACTCCCAGGCTGTAAGTGCGCACATTAGGATAGGAAGAGTTGCTGATATTGGGATTATCCGCGCTTCTTCTTACATCATAATCCGTTTCGGGATCGAGTCCGTCATAATTGGAAATAAGGAACGGATTGCTTACAGTAGCGGTTATCCTGAGGCTATTCACAATTTTTTGCGACACAGGAATAGTGTAACCCACAGTGATGTTGCGGCAACGCAGGAATGATATTTTTTTGATAAAATAGTCTCCTGACATTTTCCCTTCGTCAGAATTCAATATACTAGGGGTCGTGGCCGCGCCTTTGTCCGAGGTCCAGCTGTTAAGCGCATTTTTCGCTCCATTAGGCAACCCTTTGGTCGATGCCAGGAAGTTATATGGAGTCCAGATGTCTTTGTAGCCGGGACCATGCAGGCGTCCGACTTCTCCATAAAGGTACATGTTGAAATCAAGTCTCTTGTAACGCAGGCTATTGTTGAAGCCAAAAGAGAAATCCGGGTCGTTGGATCCGATCATCACTTTATCGCCTTGGCTAAGTATATCGGAATTTTTATCCAGTTTTTTCAATTTGATCTGACCAGGTAACAATCCTTTCTGCCATGCCGGAGCTTCTTCACCCGGTTGCAACAGGCCGTCAGAGAGATAAGTGTACTCTGCACGTATAGGATCTTTCGCACTTTCATATGGTCTGGGCACCCAGTCAGGATCGCGTTCTTCCCAACGGTCTTCATATGTAGAAAATGTAAGGTCGCTTGTCCATTCAAGATCTCTCCGCTGGATATTTACTGTGTTCAGTGTGAGTTCAAGCCCGCGTCCGCGTGTTTTGCCGATATTTGCAGCCATGGTTGTGATTTCACTGTAAGAAGCCAGCTTTTTTTCTTTAACCAGAAGGTCTGAAACGATACGGTCATAATATTCAGCCGTAAGGTTGATACGGTTGTTCAGGAAACCTAAATCCAACCCGATATTCCATTCGCTGGTAGTCTCCCATGTTATAAACTGATTTCCCAGTTCGGTAAGTTTCATTCCTGTGGATCCTGTATTACCAAATACCCATTTTTCTCCCGGCCCGAAATAGTTCAATGTGCGGTTTCCTATATTGGAATTACCGGTTTGTCCGTAACCTCCCCGCAGTTTCCCGTTCGACAGAATCCCCTTGATACCGCTCATAAAAGATTCTTCGACAAACCTCCATCCTAACGACACTGAAGGAAAATAGCCCCATCTATGATCCGGATTGAAGTTGGAAGCTCCATCGGCACGCAGTGTCGCTGTAAAGAGGTATTTGTTCGCATACGAATAGTTGATACGCCCGAATACAGAGGCCATTTCCCGTTGTGATGATTCGGAAGCCACGTCCTTGTCGCCGGACCCTGCTCCCAGGTTGTTGTATTCAAATGCATCTATAGGGAAGTTCGTATTTCCTGCGCGAAACCATTCGGATGTAAGCCTTTGAAATTCCCAACCAGCCAGAGCTGTCAGGGAGTGATCTCCGAATGTTTTCATGTAATTAGCTGTGAAGTTTACCAGATAGTCCATCCCATCGTCCTGTACCTGATGTCCGATACCGTTTTTCGATTTATCTCTCCCCACAACGGTAGACGGGTAGTAAGCCTTTCTCTTTGCTGATCTGCGGTCGAAACCCATGGTTGTTTTAAGGAGTAAATCCTTAATGGGTTCTGCCTGCAGGTAACCCGACGCCAGCACCCTGTCTTTGGTCGTATTATCTTTAATATCGAGTAACGATACGGGATTCGGTCTCAAGAGATAGACATTCGATACAGAGTAGTCGCCGTTATCGTCGCGTACAGGTATGTGAGGTTCGAAAAACGCTGCCGATGCGATAAGCCCGCTCACTTCTCCTTCACCTGTTCCCATCGGTACATTGTCGTAATAGTTCCGGCTGATATTAACGGAAAAGCCGGCTTTTATATACTTCGACAATTCATAATCGCTATTCAGGTTTATCGTCAGTCGGTTCATGCTGCTGTTCTTCATTACTCCCTTCTGGTCAAAGTAATTTAAAGATGCCAGATAGCGTCCTTTCTCGTTACCGCCGGTGAGCGATACATTATGCGATTGCTGGAATCCTGTCCTTGTGATTTCCTTCATCCAGTCGGTAGTTTTCGCGTTGGCGATTTGGGCGTCCGTATACAATGGTGTGTAATCATAAGGCGTGCCTATCGGCGGATAACCTGCATAAACGCCCTGTGCATTGTCTCTACGCCATTTTTCAAGCGCATATGCGTTGTTTAGCGTCATGTATTCCTGAGCGTTCATCAGTTCGTACCGGGAAGCCATTTGCGATACCGCCATATTGCCGGAGTAGGTGACACTGGTCTTCCCTTCCTTGCCGCGCTTGGTTGTAACAAGGATTACGCCATGCCCTGCACGGGCGCCGTATATGGCTGTAGCCGAAGCATCCTTTAAGACCTCTATGCTTTCGATATCGTTGGGATTCAGCATTTCGAGAACATTATCCTGACTTCCCGCGTCATTCTGGTAGGTCCCGCTAGCTCCGCCCGGAGTTGGAGAGGAGGATACGGGAAACCCGTCTATGACTATCAATGGCTCATTTCCGGCATTGATGGATGTTTCGCCACGGATACGGAACTTGGCGCCGGCACCCGGTTGGGCTGTCGTTTGTGTTACGCGTAATCCGGCAGCTTTTCCCGCCAGTGCATGGCTCACTGTGGATAATGTACCGACCGGGGCATCATCCATTTTCACAGAGGATAGCGCTCCCGTCAGGTCTCTTTTTTTCTGTACGCCATATCCTACAACGACAATTTCATCCAGTATCTGGGTATTTTCTTTCAGGATAATATCCAATGCCGTTTTATCACCAATCTTTATCTCCTGCGGCAAAAAGCCGAGGTACGATATAGTCAGTGTAGCATCTTGCGGAACATCCAGAGAAAACAGACCGTCGATATCGGTAACCGTGCCTACAGACGTGCCCTTGACCACCACGGAGGCTCCGATAACAGTTTCGCCTTTCTCATCCTTAATAACTCCTTTTATCTTTTTGGGCTTCTCTTGAGCCGGACCGGCTTTTTTAGGAATAAGGAGTATGATATTGTTATCCTGTTTCTGATAACTGATTTCGCTACCCGAAAGCAATTGGCTGAGTGTAGCATCGATATTGCCGTCTGAGATTTTCAACGAAACGACTTTGTTCAGTCCTTCCAGATCATTGTTATAAAAGAATTTGAGTGAACTTTTATTTTCAACTTCTTTCAGGGCGTCTTTTAACGGCTTATTTTTAATATCGACCGTAATTTGTGAAAATAAACTGTGAGACAAGAGTAGCATAAATAAAATATGCAACACCCGGTTCCAATTTAATGGGATTTTGATCTTCATGGTAATACAATTTTTAACTGTTAACAAAATATTTCTATACCCGGATATTCATCCAAGTTATAGTGTTTACAGCTGTTTATAGTATTTTTACTATTACCCCCCCCAATTTTAACTATATTTAACACTATATTCCATCTAAAAAACTGTAGCACAGGCATGTACTACCGTCCGGGTTATTTTCAAACCGGTATATTCCAATTATTTATATCAAGATTAGTGATTCACTTTATTTTCATACAAATAAACAATACTATCTTTCGACCTGTAGTCTATCGATGAAGTGAGTCTTATTGCCTCCAAAACATCTTTTATATTCGTATTATTGATGGTTCCGGTAAATCGCTGGTTTTTCAACTGTGAGTCTTCAAAGACTATATCTGTATTATGCATCCGTGAAATCGTTTTCATAATAGTCTCCAATGATTCGTTTTCAAATCGGAGACGATTTTGCCTCCAATCAGTGTAATCATTGGCATCGACTTTTTCACTGGTTGTTGTTTGTGTCGTTTTATTATATATTATCCGGTCGTTGGGAGTCATTTCGATCTCTTCTCTGGGAGTTATCAGCCGTATCTTGCCCGAGCTTAAAACAATAGAAACATTCTCTTCATTATCATATGTTTTTATTCCGAAACTTGTTCCCAAAACCTTGACTTTCACATCTCCGAATTCTACAATAAAGGTTTTTTCAGGATTATGCTTTACCTCGAAATAGGCTTCTCCTGTTAATTTCACGTAGCGGTCTTTTTGATTATAATCATTGTAGTATGTGATTTTCGAATCCGAATTTATCACAACCTTACTGCCTTCGGGTAATGTCAGGCTCGCTTTCTCCCCCTTGTCGGCAATAACCTCAAACAGCCCCGCCTTCTGAGTCTCCGGGTATAACCATATGCCAAGTATAATAACAACGGGCAACAGAACTGCCGCAATATTTGAAATTTTCCTCAGGTAAAGTTTAAAGTTATCTTTCTTTATCGGAGCGACATGTAGCGTAGTATCATAACCTGTCCGGGAACGTATATTCTCCAGCATTCTTATCTTTATGTCCGGGTCGATAGTATCCGGCGAATTTGCAATCTGATCTTCCAGCCATTTATTAAGATCGGTGTCGTTTTCAAAGTATGATCTTAACTGTATGGCTTCATCCGGTGATGCTTCACCCGATATATACCGTTCAAATAGCAGAAAAATATCTTTATTCATTTTCATCCTTTTGTTTTATTTTAATCCTAACTCACATATATTATACAGGAAACGACAAGCAATCCGCTATTTTGTTTGATTTAATTAACATATATACATCATTAATAATATGGATATTATGTTGTCGTAATGCCTTGCCAGATGTTCCTTCATAAAGGATACCGCACTTGACAACTGGTTCCGGACGGTATTTTCCGAGAGATTGAGTTGTTTGGCAATTTCCTTATTCGACAACATTTCCTTCCTGCTTAATATGAATATTTGTTTCCTTGCGGGAGGCAGTTTCTCTATCAGGCAATCTATATATTCTTCCAGCAAGTTCCTGTCTATTTCTTTTTCGGTAATATTATCTACATCGGAGTGATGCTTCCGGATATAATCTCTGTAAATATGTCTCACTGCCTGATGTTCATATTCATTAACCAACCTGTTTTTAGCGATAGTACATAAGTAGGAAATAAAAGATTTATCGGGATTAATAAAGTTGCGTGTCTCCCAAACCTGGACGAAAGTATTCTGAACTATTTCCTCCGCCACATGCGTATTTCCGGAAGATAGTTTAAGAGTAAAATTATACAGCTTTCCTCCATATTTGTGAAACAACGTCTCAAAGGCTTCGGATGAGCCGTCTCGAAGTTTTAATAATATGCCTTTCTCAGATTCCAACTAGTAATATTTTAGGTCTAACAACGGCAAATGTATTAATTTATATTGATATCATTATAATTTGAAGCCTGTTTAATTTTTACCGAAAAAACAGATATTGAGAGATTCTTTAAATTCCCCTTTTGATAATAATGACCAAAAGGGGAATTTCTGATGGCAGGCCTTACTTGTCACTTTTGAGTTTCTCCGCCTCCATTCTTAGCCGTTCAGCTTCTTTCTCTTTCAGTTTTGCCCGCTCCAGGCGTTGGGCCTGTTCAATAACAGAGCGCTCGTAATTATGAACATCTTCCCTGATTTGTCCGATAACCTTTTTATTCCGCCGATAAACGAAAATATCCTCCAGCTTGTATACATCCGTGGAATCGATCCCACTGTACATCCTGATATAGCGATATTTCAAATCGTTATCCGACAGGTTTTCATTCGCCTGTTTGAGTTTATAGCACAGGACAAAGGATGTTATCAGGAATAATGCCAATCCGGCTATTACCAATGGAACCCATGAAGACCTGATATCGATGGCTATTTCATGCCGGATTTTCCGGGGAGCTGTTTGGATTTGTCCGATCTGCTCCAGTTTAGCCAATATCCGATCTTCCGATTGGCTGATATGGTTTTCAATATCAGCCATACCGGATGTACGGATGCTGCTTTCATTATTAGTTGTGCTGTTATTGCTTATTCTGGCAAATGACTGTTCTATCCGTTTGAGAAACTGCTTGATTTCTTCAAACATGATGCTTATTGCTGATAAATCGCTCATATTGTTTTAATTTTTAGATTGTTATTATTGGTGATATTGTCGTTACTGTTTATCTCCTTATCCCTTTCTTTTTCCTCCTGCGCTTCTTCTCTTCATTCTCCATCCTGTGCCTGAAAGCGTTTTCTTCGTAGTCCTCACTGTGAGTCTGAAATACGCTCATTCCCGATAAAGCGTCGATAGCCGATTCGATAATACCTTTCGATTGGCTTGGTTGATTATTGCTTATATTCTGCCGATTCTGCTCCTGCCTGTGTGTATAATATAATTGAAAAGTAGTCCACTAAAATAATTGAAAAGTATACCACCAGTTAAGTAAAATTTGTGAGCGCTTCTAATAAAGCTCTGTATTTTACTAACAAATATTAACATTAT
>JAITVV010000028.1 GCA_031285625.1 Prevotella sp. | reverse complement strand
GAAGCCATTATCACCAACTCCGACTGTAAGATTTTGTTAGACCAGCGAAAATACATGAATAAGTTCGATGGCATTCAGAACATGCTCGGACTGACGGACAAGGAACGGGGACAGATACTATCCATCAACATGGCAAACGACCCGGCAAGGCTTTACAAGGAGGTATGGATAGGACTGGGAGGTATGCAGTCGGCGGTCTATGCGACAGAGGTTTCCAAAAGCGAGTACCTGACCTATACCACCGAAGAGACGGAAAAGGTGGAGGTCTTCCGCTTAGCCGAAGAATTGGGAGGGGATTTGGAGTTGGCGATAAAACGGCTGGCAGCCCCCTAATTGCCTCGCCTACGCTTCGGCGAACGCTGTTTCCCCAAAGGGGGACTTGGGTAAACCACGATAACGAGAATACAGAAAAAACGAAAGACAAAGAGTAAACAAGAGTTTATTAATCAGTAATTTATTAATTAAAAACAAGTGAATATGAAGATAAGAATTTTCATGTTATGCGTAAGCTGTATGCTTGCCGTAACGGGGGCGAAAGCCCAGTGGGTCGTAAGTGACCCGGGTAATCTGGCGCAGGGCATTATCAATGCCACTAAAAACATCGTGCAGACTTCCAGTACGGCTACCAACATGCTGAACAACTTTAAGGAGGTTCAAAAGGTATACAATCAGGGAAAAGAATACTACGATGCCCTGAAAAAGGTAAACAACATGGTAAAGGATGCCAAGAAAGTGCAGAAAACCATCCTCTTGGTGGGTGAGATTACCGACATCTATGTAAACAGCTTTGAGAATATGCTCTCCGATGACAATTTTACGGTAGAGGAACTGGTAGCTATCGCAGACGGCTACACCAAGCTGCTCAACGAATCGGATGACGTGTTGCAGGAACTCAAGGGGATAGTGAACGTCAGCACCCTGTCCCTCTCGGATAAGGAGCGGATGGAGGTGATAGACAATGCCTACAACAAGATGCTGGAATACCGCTCTTTGGTAAAGTACTATACCAACAAGAATATCTCCGTCTCCCTGCTCCGGGCAAAGGAGAAAAATACGACCGGGCGTGTACTGGACTTGTACGGGGACGAAAACGACAGGTACTGGTAATGGACAGTTAACAGTGAGCAGTTAACAGTCAACAATGAGCAAATGAGCAAATTCGGAGATTAGCAAATGTTTTTTCATTTCCGAATTTGCTAATTGCCTCGCATTCGCTTCGGCGAATGTTATTTGTCAAATCTTCAAATTAAAAATTTATGGATTTTGAAAGTATTCATCAGATACTCCGCGACCTCTACAACGACATGATGCCGCTCTGCGGCGACCTTATCGGGGTAGCCAAAGGCATCGCCGGTATCGGAGCATTGCTCTATGTCTCGTCCCGTGTATGGCAAAGCATCGCTCGGGCAGAACAGATAGATGTGTATCCGCTCTTACGCCCTTTTGCTATCGGTATCTGCATTATGTTCTTCCCTACATTGGTGCTGGGTACGGTAAACTCTATCCTCAATCCGGTCGTACAGGGTGCACACGGTATCTTGGGACAGCAGACACTGGATATGCAGGCATTGGCGGAGACCAATGACAAGCTCGAAATCGAACAGAAGAAGCGGAACAAGGAAACCGCTTATTTGGTCGATCAGGCGGAGTTCGACAAGAAACTGGAAGAACTGGGCATCACGGATGCGCCGGAAATAGCGGGGATGTATATAGAGCGCTCCTTCTACGATATGAAGAAATGGTTTCAGGGTTTGTTCCGCTCGTTTTTGGAAACGCTGTTTAACGCCGCCGCCCTGATAATAGATGTGATACGGACGTTCTTCCTGATTGTGCTTGCCATACTGGGGCCGATAGCTTTTGCCATATCGGTCTTCGATGGCTTCCAATCGACGCTTGTCCAGTGGCTCACACGCTATGTCAGCGTTTATCTGTGGCTTCCCGTATCGGACTTGTTCAGTTCCATTATGGCGCGGCTCCAAGTGCGGATGCTGGAAAGCGACATTCTCCGTATGCAGGAAGATCCGAACTATTCACTGGATGCTTCGGACGGCGTATATGTGGTCTTCCTGCTCATCGGCATTGTGGGATTCTTCACCATTCCGACTGTTGCAGGATGGATCATCCAAGCGGGTGGTATGGGTAACTACGGTAAGAACGTCAACCAGTCCACATCTAAGGGCGCTTCCGTGGCAGGTGCCGGAGCCGGTGCAGCAGGTGGAAATATTGTAGGAAGACTAAAAAGCAGTGGTTCCGGAGGCAATAGCGGAAATTCCGGTAGCAGCAATGGCAGCCAGCCTCAGGGACGAAACTACTCTACAAATGGCAGAAACTCCAACTCTCCGGAGAGAACTTAAGGAGCCAATAGTTTAACAGGCCGGTGTGCCAATGGACGGATAATTACACGGCTCGGTAATTACCATTGGCATATCGGCATATTCTCAAATTATCACATTAGTATGATGGAATTTAAAAGTTTAAAAAATATAGAAACCAGTTTCCGGCAAATCAGGCTGTTCAGCATCGTATCCCTTTGCCTGTGTGCCATAGTCGCGGGATATTCCGTATGGAGCGCCTACGGTTTTGCTGAAAAGCAAAGGGAGAAAATCTATGTGCTGGACGAAGGAAAATCCTTGATGCTGGCTCTCTCGCAGGACTTGTCGCAAAACAGACCTGTCGAAGCGCGGGAACATGTCAAACGCTTTCACGAATTGTTCTTTACCCTCTCGCCCGACAAGAATGCGATAGAAAGCAATATTCAGCGGGCAATGGTGCTGTGTGACAAGACCGCCTTTAATTATTACAAGGACTGGGCGGAAAAGGGGTATTACAATCGTATCATCTCCGGCAATATCATCCAGAACGTGATTGTGGACAGTATCAAATGCGACTTTGATGTGTACCCCTACCAGGTAGCGACTTATGCCCGGCAGATTATCATAAGGGAAAGTAATTTGACGGAACGCTCGTTGGTTACTACTTGCCAATTGTTGAATACCTCCCGTTCGGACGATAACCCTCACGGCTTCTTTATGGAGAATTTCGAGATAAGGGAGAATAAGGACATCCTGACCGTTGAACGCTAATCCACAAGGCTATGAAGTATTTAAAGCATATTTTCAAAGAACTGGGATATAGCATCAATGACAGACTCCGCCGGATATGCGGAGGGCTTTCGGAAGATGCACGGCTGATGGTCATCCTCTCCATGCTGCTGATATTTACCATAGGGAATCTGTATTTCTCCATCTTCACTATATACAACTGGGGACATAGGGACGGAAGACAAGAAATTCCCGAAATGCAGCATATAGAGGGCTTGGGTATTATGGACTCTGACGCAGAGAATGATAGCGACAATATCAACAGGATGGAATTAATGGATTCTCCGGTCGATATAGAACTCTACCTGCAAGACACAGATAATATAGATAGTATAAACGACAAATTTTTAATAAGCAATGAAAAAAGAACAGGAAAAAACAGGGGATGAGCAGCAGGAGAAAGAGAAGCAGAAGCAACTGTTAAAAAAATATGGTTTCTTCGCCCTTATCGGCATTATCTTTTTGGGCGTATTGTACCTGATTTTCGCACCCTCGTCTTCCGATAAGGAAAAAGAAGAACAGGGACAGGGCTTCAATACCGAAATCCCCGACCCGAACAATCAGGGAATCATCGGCGACAAGCAGAAAGCCTATGAACAGGAAGCATTGATGCACAACAGGGATAATAAGCGTAAATCGCTCGAAGACTTCTCTTCCCTTATCGGGGACGAGCAGGAGGCGATAGACGGAAATGTGATTGGGATTACCGAAGAGAAAATAAGCCGGAAAAGTGCGCCTTCGGATGATGCCATTCGTAACTCGGCATCTTCCTACCGGAATATCAGCAGCACCTTGAGCAATTTCTATGAAGAGCCCGCCACAGAGGTAGATGAACAGGCACAGCTTGCCCTCGAATGGCGTATGCAGGAGCTGGAACGCAAATTGGAAGAGGAAACCACCAAGCAGGATGCTGCCAATGACCAGCTGGCTCTTATCGAAAAATCCTACCAGCTGGCAGCTAAGTATATGCCGGGTGGACAAACCCCGCAAGGACAATCGGCAAAGAGTGAATCTATAACATTGGAAGCTGGAGGCTCTCAAGCCAATTCTTCCTCCAACAACAGTGGCAGGAATGACAGGACGCAGGTATCGGTTATCAAGCAGGTGCGGGAACAAACGGTATCGGCACTGGCACAGCATATTCCCAATACTGAGTTTATCGCAGGCTTCAACCAGCCCCGCAATATGGGATTTAACACAATGGAGGCCACTGCCGGGGTAAATGAGAAAAATACCATTTCGGCGGTGATACACGATGACCAGACGCTTATCAGCGGGCAAAGTGTCCGTTTGCGACTGACCGAAGCCCTGATTGCGGGAACAACGGTCATCCCCGCCAACTCCATTTTGACGGGAACGGCGGCTCTGCAAGGCGAACGGCTGGGTATCTCCATCAATTCCATTGAGTTGGGCGGGGCGATTATCCCGGTGGAAATCGACATTTACGATTCGGACGGGCAGCGGGGCATTTTTATTCCGAACTCGCTGGAACTGGATGCTGTCAAGGAGATTGCCGCCAATATGGGAAGCTCGGTCGGTTCGGGCTTCACGATAACCGATGATGCGGGAGCACAGATTACCTCCGACCTGACCAAAGGGGCGATACAGGGTGTCAGCCAGTATATGCAGAAGAAAATCAGACAGGTGAAAGTGCATCTGAAAAGCGGCTATCGGGTGATGTTGCTTCCTAAACAAGACTAATTAGCCAATGTGAAGATGTGCCAATGTGCCAATGGATTCAACAAACATTTTAATAATCAAATAAATAAAAAAGAAAAATGAAAAAGTACATTTTATTATTCGCTTTGGCGGTAACAACGATTACAGCCAATGCACAGACAGAAAACAATACAGGAAAAGAAAATAACGATACGATTCCTGTTGTCAATAAAACACCGGAAGAGATGCAGGAAGACCTGCAGCAAGTACTCAATCCCACATTCGGGGATTATTACGAAGGCTTGACCAAGAAAATCACCTTTGACCGGATGATACCGCCTTATGGACTGGAGGTTACATTTGACAAAACGGTGCATATCATCTTTCCCTCGTCCATCCGTTATGTGGACTTGGGTTCGGCGAATATCATTGCAGGCAAGGCGGGTACTTCGGAAAATATCCTGCGAGTCAAAGCAGCTATCCGGGGCTTTGAAACAGAAACCAACCTTGCCGTGATTACGGACGAAGGAAGCTATTACACCTATAATGTAAAATATGCGGACGAGCCGGAAAAGCTCAACATTGAAATGAAGGACTTTATGCACGATGGCATCGCTACCAACCGTCCGAATAACAGTTTAGACATCTATCTGAAAGAACTCGGCAGTGAATCGCCCCGCATTGTGTACCTGATAAACCGTGCCATATACACCGACAACAAACGCCACATCAAGCACATCGGCGGAAAACGTTTCGGTATCCGGTATACCCTGAAAGGGGTTTATTCGCACAACAACCTCCTGTACCTGCATACACAGATTCAGAACTCCACCAATGTATCCTTCGATATTGATTTTGTGCGGATGAAAATCGTTGATAAGAAGCTGGCGAAACGAACCAGTATGCAGGAAACGGTTATCTATCCGCTTCGTTCCTACAACTTCGTTTCATCCGTTGGGGCTAATCAGATGGAACGCACGGTGTTCGCATTGGACAAAATCACGATTCCTGCCGACAAGCAACTGATTATTGAAGTCTTTGAGAAGAACGGCGGACGGAACCAGACCTTTACCATTGAGAACACCGACCTTATTTGTGCTAAACAAATCAACGAACTGAAAATAAAGTAAGGGTCACAGACCCTTCTGTTAACAGATATAATATAAAAACAGATGAACAGAATAACATTAATAATCACATTGGCCTTTTCATTGAGCCTTGCCCTCTGTGGGCAGGCACACGCTCAGCGTTATTTGCCGGGACAGAAAGGACTACAAGTAACAGCAAGTGCGGTAGATGGCTTCTATTTGGAAAAGGGGAACAAACAAGCCTTTGCGGGCGGTATCGCCCTTACCACCTACACGAAGAACGGCAACCGCTGGGTATTCGGCGGGGAGTACCTGCAAAAGTCCTACCAATATAAAACGGAGTTGATACCAACCGTCCAATTCACAGTAGAGGGCGGGTATTACTACAAGTTCCTGAGCGACCCGAGCAAGACGGTTTTCTTCTCTATCGGAGCTTCGGCGATGGCGGGGTACGAAACGGTGAACTGGGGAGAGAAGCTCCTGTTCGATGGGGCTACCATTAGCAGTGAGGATAATTTCCTGTACGGCGGGGCGGTAACATTCGAGGTGGAAACATACTTATCCGACCGTATTGTATTGCTGCTCACTGTCAGGGAACGTATTCTGGGCGGTTCCTCCATTAACCTGTTTCATACCCAAATAGGCGGAGGTATCAAGTTTATCCTGAATTAAATATTTAACATCTAAAAAAATAAAACAAAATGAGAAAATGTGCATCCTATATTATTTTTACGCTATTGCTGGCTGCGATAGCGTGTGCCTGTAGCGACGATATTGATATTATGCAGGATTATGAATTCTCGGTCTCTCACCTGCCTGTGCCGAAAAAGCTACAGGTGAATGAGGTAGCCGAAATACGCTGTACGCTGCACCGGCAGGGCGAATACGACAATACCCGCTACTATCTGCGTTACTTCCAATATGATGGCTCCGGTCTCTTATGGATGAATGATGATGAGCCATTTCTTCCGAATGATGCATACGAAATAACAGATATTTCTTTCAGGCTGTATTTTCGTTCCATGTCAGAAGATGCGCATAATGTAGAAGTGGTATTCTTCGATAGTTTTGGAAGGGAATTTCCTTTGATATTCACGTTCAACAATGAGACAACGGAAGAGGAGGTAGAAACTGAAACTTCGGGGATATGATGTTTATTCTATGCTACATTTTGTTCGCTACCGTAGTTGATGGTTGGGCGTATGTCGCCTGCCGGAATGCTAAGACGGATGTGGAGTTGTGGGGGGAGGAGGTAGAATAGCCTCGAATAAACCATTAAATTATTGGAAAACACCTGATAAGTCATTGTCAGGTGTTTTTATATGCGTATTTTTGTGACGATTTTAAATTAAGCGTCATGAGGATAAAAGAACTTTCTGTTGAAAATTACAGGAATTTGAGTACTGCAACGATTGCATTTGAGGAATCATGTAATTTTATTGTAGGAGAAAATAATTTAGGGAAATCAAATATTCTAAATCTATTGAATATTGTTTTTGCCCGAAGAGGTTTCGCTTATGATGATTTTAATGACGCCACATTACCCATAACTGTTAATGTCCGAATAAAACTTGCCATTGACGAGATTGGGCATTTCGAAGATTTATTTGATTTGGACGATTATACATATATAAACATTGTATGTAGGCAAGTGGCTCCGGATGAAAATATGGAGTTTTACCATTTAGAAACAGAAACCTATATTTCTCTTTCACTTATAAAATGTTTAAATTTCATCTATTATGATTCTTTAAGGAATCCTATATCCGAAATTAACTTTGATAGTAGCCGTGGCGTTGGTCGTTTCTTATCCAGAATGATAAAAGATTATTTGGCAAATGAAGAAGATATTGTATCGGAAAATTTAATTGCTGCTGAATTTACAGGAAGTCTATTGGCAGATGTAAATGCTAAACTTGGAAGGATAAAGTCCTTTAAAGACAATGGAATATCCGCCGTTTTAGAGGGGGATGTTCTACAACTAATCCCCAAATTATTTTCATTACAAGATAATAAAGGTGCACCTCTTTCAAAATGTGGATATGGAATCCAATTTCTATTATTAGTCACACTTTCTATATTAGATAAACTTCAAACAATTTCAGATCAAAGAAAAGAAACAGGTGTTTTTGTGAATGAAGAAACAGGACGTAAATCTATATCTGTAGTTTTAGGTCTTGATGAGCCTGAAATCCACTTACATCCTTATATGCAACGCTCGTTAATAAAATATTTAAATAAAGTTATTAATAATCAAGATTCGGATTTAAGCATATTGATAAAAGAGCTATTTGATATTGATAAGTTTGATGGGCAAATTATTGTTGCAACACATTCTCCGAGTATTATATTGAATGATTTTAGACAAATAATACGACTTTATAAAGATAATAACGATACTAAAATTGTATCCGGGATAAATTTGACGTTAGGGGAACAGCTTGAAAAGCATTTACTGTTACATTTCCCTTTTATTAAAGAAGCTTTTTTTGCCAGATGTGCAATTTTTGTTGAAGGTGATTCAGAGTATGGCAGTTTTCCCTTTTTTGCTCAAAAATGCGACATAGACATCGATGAATATGGGATTTGCGTTATTCAAGCAGGTGGAGATTCTGTTTTACAGTTGATTCAATTGGCTGAAAAATTTGGAATACCTTGCGTTGGAATCAAAGATAGCGACGGAGATCCAACCTCAACAGGAATCCCTAATTTATGGAAAACCACAGAACGTGATTTTGAAGCAGAATTAATGGCTTTAGTTGATTCAGGGAAAGGGAGCGTCTTGTATGATATTGTTATTGAATTTGATTCTGAAGGAGAGAATAGAGTGATGGAAGCTGCTGCATTGAATAAAAGAGCACACAAAAAATACAATTATTTACCTGCTCCAACATCAACAAATTTAAAACTTTCCGAAATAGATGATACAGATATTGTGAACTTAAAGGCTTTTTATTCGACATGGTTTTCTATAAATAAATCGCAGCCCTTAGGTCTTTTAATAGGAATGAAACTTGAAAAAGAAGATATTCCACAAATCTATATTTCCTTAATTGAACATGCTAAAGGTTTGTGCTCATGAGTCCCGAAGAAATATCTGTTATTAAATCCCGAATAGAGGAAAAGCATCAAGGAGATAGTAAGCAATTAGAAGTGATTTTCTCCCCTGACAAACGTCTCTTAGTTGAAGCTCCGGCAGGATATGGTAAAACTCACACAATGGTAAGCAGGATTGCATACTTGATTGCAATAGGGCAAATCCCTGTACCCAAAAGATTATTAGCACTCACTTTTAGTGTCAATGCTGCTTATAAGATAAAGAAAGATGTAAGTAAGAATATCCCAGAATTGTTAGATGGGCTTGACAAACAAATAAACATTAAAGAAAAAACATATATATCTAATTATCATGGATTTTGCCGAAGTGTATTGAAAAAATACGGACACATATTACACCCAGCTTTATCTAAATTAGACACATTACAACCGATAGATGATAGCAGAAGTGATAATATCATGCGGTCATTTAAAAACATTTCAATAAATGATGCTGATGTTTTATCTAATTATAATTCTGCAGTAAGAGAAATAAAAGGAACTTATTTAAGGGAAAATATTAATGGATATAACTCCGTAGTAATTGCTGAGATATTGCAAAAAGAAGCTATACCTTTTAATGCAATTATAACATTAACCATTAAATTATTTCAAGAGCATCCAAGTGTCTTATCATTTTACCAAAATTATTACACAACTATACTTGTTGATGAGTTTCAAGATACAAATTTGTTAAGTTATTGGCTTCTGAACTATTTAATTTCGGATAAATCAAATGTACTTTTTTTAGGGGACTCCTTACAAAGAATTTATGGTTTCATAGGTGCAGTGCCAAATTTATTAAGTAGAGCCCAAAGCCATTTTAAACTTAAACTTATTTCATTAGATAGAAACTATAGATTTGCATCAAATGAAAATATGCTCCAATTGGATAAAATAATTAGGCAAAATGCAATTACTCCATTCGAGAACCCCAATGCTTTAAGTTCAAAAATAGAATTTAACATCTATGAGGATCAGGTAAAGGAAGCTTTAGAGGTGGTAATAAAATCACAAGAGATACAGGGTCTGCATCCAACTTCTAAAGTTGCAATATTAGCAAAACAAAGAGGGCCAAATATCGAACATATTATTAAAACATTTGACCACAATAAAATTTCTTTCTTTTATGGCTTATTCACTGATGATGATGCAGAGTATTTGCAATTCAATAGGAAATGTCTTTATGAATTTATTGAATTCCTCAAAATAAGTACAAAGATTACGAAGAAATTAAGTCGAAAGCATATAGATAAAATTAAAGAGATATATGTAGATAAAGATTCTCCTGTTATAAAAGCACTGTTGCTGATTATTCATTCCTTCCTAACGAAGACAAAATCAACTTAATAAAGGATACTTTTGAGCATAATGGCATAAAACAGTATATGGAGTTTTTAGATATTCAAATTATAATATCTACAGTTCATGCGGCTAAAGGTTTGGAATGGGATTATGTGATATTACCAGATATGGAAAAAGATTCATTTCCTAATTGGTTTGGGTTATGCAGTAAATGTAAGTGTGGCACAGATTGTATTTTTGTGATTAGTAGTGAAATAGAAAAAGCATTTTTAGAAGAATTAAGTGTATTTTATGTTGCTGTAACCAGAGCCAAAAAGCAGGTTTATTTTACCGCGAGTAATACCCAACTTACAAGAAATGGTACATACGAAAAAAATTACAGTTGCTTTATGAGATTACCCGGAATAGAATTTGTATAGATTATATGGAGGATATAACTATATATCTTCGTTAAGGTTTTCTGTCACTCTTTCTCCCCACCGATTAATTCATCGCCCCACTTTTCGCCAACCCTATCAAATACTGCTCAACCGTCATATTCTCAACATTCGTCGCCTTGCTTACCAGTGCATATTTTTCGATAAGTTCTTTCAGGTAGTTGGGGGGCAAATGCAGATATGCCGAGAAATCCTCATGGTAGTTTAACCCGAAGCCAATCATCACGCCGTCTTTCTCATCCTCGTGGTCGAGCATGAAAACAAAGTAGTTCTTTTCGTCCCCAGCTTGGATATTCAGAATAATTTCGGCATCCGAAAGAGGTTGTACTGGAGGATTGTCCTCGTCCAATACGTCATATTCATAGTCTATCCATCCCAGCTTTCGGTAGGAGATAAACAACTCCCGAAGTTCATTTGTCGTCAGATGTGACATATCATAAAATACTTCTGCCATAATTTTTTAGGGGCTAAATCCGCCGTAAAGATAGACATAAAAAAAGGACAGGGAAAATCCTATCCAAAATACCTTAAAAGCAGTCTCGAATTTGTGCTGCATCGGAAGCACCCTCTCTGTTAAACAGAAATATATTTTTGTTTAACAAAGTAGGTGGAATTTGTGCATCGGTTTTTTGCTCCTCTTTTTCGACCGCTCAGGTTCACTGTAAAAAGAAGCCGGGAAGATTGTTCCGCCCGACTCATATTAATTAATCATTGATATACATGGGGACATACCAGCTGTCCCGATACTTATCGCCAATCAGGTTGAATACCCCGACCTCTCCGCTATTGTCGGCAAAGCGTTTGGCTTCCGGTATGGTTTTGAACTCACCCAGTTTCCTGAATCCTGCGAATAATTTATACATATCCTTATTCTGTTTATGATTTTCTACTTCTGCCTGTAAAATGGCGTATGCTTCGTTATAGTTTATCTTCTTCTGTTCCAGCTTCGCATTGGCTTTGAATAACTGCTCATCCGTATCAGGATTGAAAAATAAATTGTTTTGTGTTTCATCCTTTATATATTGGGTAATTATCCGTTCTACCCTTGTTATCTGCGCTTTGGCAGAAGCTACTTTTGTCAACAGAAAATTGAACCCTGTCTGCAAGCCTGTCTGCTTGTCATAATAGCAATGGTATATTTCTATCTTCTTTCGTGGGTATTTGCATACCAGCTTTGCCCTGCGCCACTCGATAACCCACCGCCAACGGTCTAACATCTTACGGGGAAGGTCTATTTCGTACAGTACTTCACGGTTTCGATTCCCATTCCCGTCCCTTATCTCAAAAGTAATATACACCCAGTGCTCTATTTTCAAATCCTTTTCGGCTTTGGCTATGTCTTTTGCATATTGCATAAAATTGTCTATCCTCTCCTGTGCCATAATATTAAGTGTTATTCTGTTTAGTTAGCTGTTATAGATTTGCTGTATTTCTTCGCCGACCTTTGCTAATGCTTTACGCTGTTCATCGGTCAGGCGCAGTATAAAATCATCGTTGCTGTACCATTCCCCGCTTTCTTCCTGTTCTCGGAAGCACCGCCTGTTGGCTGTATCCACGATTGCCAGTATCACATCGGCTTCAGTAGGAGTCAGCCCGCTGATAGTGCAGGTCTTATCTGTTTGATTTATTTTCAGTTTCATCGCTTTAGTGTTGCGGGCGGACTTCTCCGCCCTGATTAATAATTCGTTATATTCACTATATTCGCTATATTCGTTATTCAGGATTCGTACAGATTGTTTTAGTCCGTTGCCCGTCCGATATGTTCAGGTACTTATCCCTGTCTAAAAGCCAGTACAGAAAAAACACAACCGTATCTTTTGAAATCACATGATGGCCGTTGTACAGGTTCAGCAAGACAACAGGTTCTGTTTCTTTGGCTTGCAAGGCTTCTTCCGTCGTAGTGCAGGCATTTTCCCCGATACCGAAACGCAATGAGTTGTTTATCTGGTATTCTGTTTCCCCGTATGCTTCCATTTTACGATAGATGAATTGCACTAAATCCCTTATATCGTGTATCAGGTCAAAGGGATGCAGGGCTTTGAGTTCGTCTTTGAGCTGGACGTATATTGCCTTTAGCATCGGTTCGATAACAAACCATTTGGTTTGATTCCATATGCGCTTGCAGGTAGCAGGGTCGTGTATATCATTAAGAAATAAGCCGTTTGCATCAAGCGTACAATAGCAGTCGTAATGGAATTGCGTACTGTAATGCATGTCGCTCTTTTTGACTGACTTGTTGATGATTACCCGTACCTGACCATTCTGCAACAAATAGATGTGGATGCTCCACCTGCCGGCTTCAAAGCCTATCTGATAATGCTTGCTTTCTGTTGTTACCCTGTCAAGGAAATAGACTTTATTCCTGTATGTGATGGCTATTTTAGTTGGTTTCATATCTGTTGATTGTATTATTGGTTGTTACTGACTGTTAGGAATATCAGAAAAATGACAGTGATAACTGGATGGCTTTGCGTCCTGTGATTTCATCAAAGAGGCTTTTAACTTGCTTCAAAACGATTATGGCGTATTTATCGGTCTTAGCGCTGTCCTTATCAAGCCCTGTCATCATTTCGTCTAAAGCAGCTTTCAGGCAATCCTTTCTGTTGTCGAACAGCTTTCCCCATACATTCAGCCCGTAGCCATGTCCGCCTGTGCTGTAAGAATACCTCATGCCGTATGTCCATTTGCCGTTCAATCCCATACCCAATGTGATATAGTTTGATACCGCCCAGCCGTTCCTGTGGGGAAACTGTATTTCCTCACGTTCCAGGAACTCGGGATTTGCCAGCCAGCCGTATTCGTTAAACGCTATCCCGGTGAAGCCGAACAGTAAATGCCTTTCGTACTCCCGTTTGTTCATCAGCAGCTGGCGTGGGCTATCGCCGAAACGCTCGTATTCGTCTATGACCTGCCTGTCGTTGTGCCTTAATGCACTTAGATATACTGCCACGTTGTGCCGTTCCGCACGACAGAAGTTAAGTTCCTGTATTCTTTTCAATTTTTCGTATACCGGTAATGATTTGTAATCCATGATAGTAAATGTTAGAAGATGAATACTGTAATTAATGAAGCGATAAGCAGAAAAAGAAAAACAGAGATAAGGATGCCAATCAGTTTGAATACACACTTGATCAGTAAGCGGATAAACAGGTATATAACCACCATACCCAAGAATGACCATGCAGCAACACTAACTTTTGTCAGTAGCCATACACATACTACTATACATGCCAACCTGAATACAAATTTTATGTTAATTCCAGAAGTGAGGTTGCTTTGTTTCGTTCTATCGTTTCTCTTTTCCATGACTTTTTTTTTCTGCGGCATCCGTCAGGTCGGCTGTTTTTTGTTTCGTATTGGCAGTAAAAGGTCGGAGGGGGTGATACAGACAAATTTTTTGCACTAAATACGCTCGCCCGAAGGGAAAGAGGAAGATTTCGGGCAAAACCTGAAAGGCGCCGGATTTGACGTATCGCCTCTTTGGGATACCTTTGCCAATCGAACGAAAAACAGCGACCTGACGGATACCTACGACAATGAGGAATGGGAAAGGGAAACGATACCGGAGAATGGATGGTTGCGCCAGCAACAGATTTGAAAATAGGCTAAATACGAATGAAAAATATTCCGTCTCTTTGGGAATTTGAGGATAATGTTTATCTTTGTAACACTACAAAAGAGTTAATTGAAATGATGAAAAATGAAGCGGGGTGAAGCGGTTAGGTAGTTTCTATCTCATTACCTGTCGCTGAATATTGACTGTTCAAATCCTTATTGCATACCGCATTGCAGAAAAATTGCTATCTTTACAACAAAGAAATAAAGGAACAATGAAAAAAGCAACCTACTTTTTAGGTATTCTCTTTATAGTTTTAGGTGGTTGTGGTAAAACAAAGCACTCTTTTGATCATAAGACATTACCTGTAATGTGGACAGCATTAAATATAGAAGTGCCCTACTATATTTGCGATAATGCAGAGAAACTGGCAATAGATGGAGATGACTTACTCTATATAAATAGGACTAATGATGTGGAAAAATATAAAATTATAAGTTCTTATCAAGCAGGTGACACTATCGTAATTGAGACCAGAATTGTGGATGCTATTGAGGGAATAGATGAATTTAAAATTGTTTGGGAAGATAAGGATAAAGGAGTTGCCCAATGGATGTTTAATAGTCCTATGACCGGAATGATAGGGCATGTTAACCAGAGATTTGTTTCAGACGAGAACCTATCTAAATTTCCGAATATAAAGTGTTCAATAGAAAATACTGAAACTGAAAATTCTACATTATAAAATATGTTCTTACCCGAAAATATAGACCTTGGTCAATCAGAGAAATACGTTCTTTCTATCCGTATAAAACCGGATGGCTTTATGTTCTCTATTTCTGAACCTGAATCAGGGAAAAGCTACTGTTTGCGCGAAACCAGTTTTTCTATAACTGATAATCAGCTGAGCAATATACAACGTATTATTTTTGACTTTAACTTCCTTACTCAGGAGTTTAAGCGAACAAATGTTGTTATTGTTTCTAAAGACTATGATCTGGTTCCTGCTACTTATTTTGATGCTAAAGAAAAAGAACATCTTTATGATTTTACACATACATGCAAATCAGAGCATATAATATCCGGTATATTAGAGAATCAGGATATCATAACTCTTTTTAATCTGAATAAGGAAATATTCGAATTTTTGTCAAGGAATCTATGGACTCCGCATTTCTTTCATCATTCCAATCTGCTTATCAATTATTTTGAAACGAAGACAAAGTTAACAGGTAATGCTTCGAGAATGTACCTTAATTTTCATGATAATTTTCTGGATGTTATATGTTTTGCAGGAAATAAACTGATCCATAGCTTGACGTATGAAAATGAACCTATGATGAATCAGTTGTACTTTATACTTAAGATATGGGAACAATGTAGATTCAGCCAGACGGATGACCATCTATATATTATAGGTGAGCCGGAAAGACAACTTGTAACTCTTCTGCAAGAGTATATTAAAAATATAGAACAATCAAATACTCCCAGTGAAATATTCCTGTGGAGTGAGGATGCCCGGAAAGCCCCTCTCGACCTATTAACATTAGCTCTATGAGAATAATAAGTGGAAAATATAAAGGGCGTAGATTTGATCCGCCTAAAAGCTTCAAAGCCCGCCCGACAACAGACTTCGCAAAAGAGAACCTATTTAATGTCCTTAATAATTCCATTGACTGGGAGGAAACCACAGCTCTCGACCTATTTGGAGGTACAGGAGGTATTAGTTTTGAACTGGTATCGAGAGGATGTCCACGCGTTGTTTGTGTAGAAAAGAATTTCAATCACGCTTCATTCATAGAAAAAACAAAGGCTGAGCTGAAAATACAGTCGGAGATGAATTTACTTAAGATGGATGTTTTTAGTTATCTGGAACATTCTAAAGAACAATTCGATCTTATTTTTGCAGATCCGCCATATGATCTGAAAAATTTTGCAGATGTTCCCCGGCTTGTTTTCGAGAGAGATTTAATTAAAAAAGATGGTATGTTTATTCTCGAGCATTCCAAAGATTATGATTTCTCGGACCAATCCCTCTTCGATAGTAAAAGGGTATATGGAAGCGTAAACTTCAGTATCTTTGTAAACTAGTAGAGACTGATATTCAGTATAGTAGAAATTTTATGAATTTTCTTTGTAACTAAAATCCGACTATTCTCGTCTTATTTCTATAATAACCTATAGAAATAAACTATGAAAATAAAAATCTTCGCACTCACACTTTTTTTAGTATTATCGAATTGTATTATAGCACAACAGCCTATTATTTCAGGCAAGATCATAGATAAAGGAGATTCTAAGCCTATCGAGTATGCCAATATTACATTAATGGCTAGTGACTCCTCTTTAATCAAAGGTGTAAATTCTGATGTAGATGGTAAATTTACATTTATAAACATAGAACAAGGTGATTATCTGATCTCTGTCACATTTATAGGGTACGAGAGTACACTTATCCCTATTCGGAAAGATAAAGATGACTTGGATATTGGTGATATTTATCTTGATCCCTCCTCAATTGCTTTACAGGACGTTACAGTTACAGGACATTCTATAATCAACAAATTGGATAGGAAACTAATAATGCCTACCGATGCGCAAATAAAAGCTTCTGCTAATGGTATAGAGTTATTACAGAAAATGCAACTGCCCCGTCTTACATACGACTTTATAAATAATAAGGTTGCATTAGCCGGAAATGGAGAATTGCAACTGAGAATTAACGGAGTAGAAGTTACAAACAGCGAAATAGTAGCCTTACGCCCCGAAGACATTATACGTATCGAATATCATGACCAGCCGGGTGCCCGCTACGGAAATGCTGAAGCTGTACTTGACTATATTGTAAGGCGTCGGGAATCGGGTGGTAATATAAATGGGAATGGGATGAATGTAATAGCAAAATCCGTTTTTAGTGATAATTTTTTATCAGCAAAATTTAATCACCGAAAATCAGAATTTTCAACTAATATATATGCAAGTAACCGTAATTTTGACTGGACACGAAAAAATGATGAAACATTCAGATTTTCAGATAAAGAGTTGGAAAGGGTTGAAGATGGATTGCCTACAAAATTCAAGCAGAATGTTATTAATACGACAATAAACTATAGTCTTCTTGATAAAGATAATTATTACTTTAATGCCAGGTTCAGGTATAATTTCAACGAAGAGCCCAATGCATATACCGACCGTAAAAGTACGCTTGTTACATCGGATAATCCTATTCCATTGAATATATACGATCACCAAAGCTTAAAGAATAATATTCCGGCACTGGATTTATACTTTCAGAAAAACTTAAAAAATAACCAGTTATTGATATTCAATGTGGTAGGGACTTATATAACTTCTTCGAGCAGCAGGCTATATCAGGAGCACAGGGAAAATATACCCGTAACGGATATTCTTTCTAAAATATCAGGTGACAGGTATTCACTTATAACTGAAGGTATATATGAGAAAAATTTTGATAAAAGCAAATTAACCGGAGGGTTGAAATATAGTCAAAGTTATACACATAACATCTATTCGGGGAACACAACAGCCAATGTAGGTATGAATACATCCGAGATTTATAGTTATGCCGAATATCTTTGGAAAAGAGGTAAATTTAGTTATACAGCTAATATTGGAGTTATGCGCACTTACTATCGTCAGGGTGATGAGCAACAAGATAAATATACGTTCCGTCCTAGTTTTAGCACAGCTTATAATATCAACGATTTTACTTTCGTAAGGGCGCGCGCATATATCTGGGGTGGTAATCCTTCATTGGGAGATCTTAATAATGTAGAGCAGGCTGTTGATTCATTGCAGATACGTAGAGGAAACCCTAATCTGAAATCGTATCTCGACTACGGAGCAAACTTAACTTTTGGGTACAACAAAGGGATTCTGGGTGTAGATCTTAATGCTGGATATAAATATTTACGTAAACCTGTAATGGAGAGTATCTTCCTGGAGAATGGCAAGTTTATTAAGATGCCGGAAAATCAAAAAAGCTATCAACGGTTAAATGTAGAATCTACCTTCAAAATACGTCCGCTAAAAGATCATCTGACAATTGGTATTACGCCGGGTATTAATTATTACAGAAGCTACGGTAATAACTATAAGCATAATTATACCAATCCTTATATGCGCATCAATATAGATGTTATGTACAAAAACTGGATTATGAACTTTTGGGCAACCACGGCAAATAATTGGTTTTATGGAGAGTCTATGTATCAGGGAGAGGCACTCCATATGGCATCTGTCGGATATAATAAGCCCAGTTATTCTGTAATGGTGGGGGCGATGAATCCATTAGGAACAGATTATAAAACCAGAAACGAATCATGGTCGAATCTGTACTCCAGTAAATCACAACTGACAGGTTATGATCTCACACCTTTGTTATTTGTTAAGTTTTCTTTCAATATCAATTTTGGCCGGCAGTTTAACGGAAACGGCAGACGTATCAATAATGCAGATACTGATGCCGGCATAATGTCGGGAGCAAAAAAATAAAATCCAGTTGATCGTTATATTGTAAATGAAAGCCTGTCTCAATTTGGAAACGGGCTTTTCTATTAATTTCCAGTCTTAGCTGGATAACCAATTATTAGTTAGCTACATAAATTATTTATAAAACAATTATGTATCTTTATTGTTTGTATTGTACACAATACTATTATTGTAGATAGTCACAAACATAATAAATGAATAATAACATTTCATGAGAATAGGCATAACTATATTTCTTTTCCTTAGTTTATTTTGCTTTATAGCTTGCACAGAAAAATCGAAGGAGGATAAATATTATGATCAGATAGCTAAAGATTCGGTATTGATAGAAAAAGCAAGAAGTTTGGTTGGTATAAAACCCGAAGATATAGTAATAGAGAAAGAACTTTTATATGATAAATACACGCTCGATGATACATATCCTTATCGGGATACAACACGTTCATTTCAATGGGATAAAATAAAAAAAGGATTAGCTGTGTTAGAAAATTTTCAACATGAATTTTTCGCATGGGGTATTTTGCAAAATTACAGGAACAATAATGGGGAGGCGCCTTTAATAAAGAAATATGTAAGAAATGAGTATAAGCGTGTTGCGGATACTTTAGGTATCGAACGGTATCAGTCTGTTCCTCTATTTCTCCCTAACGATTCGGTAACAGGAGAAAGATATGGCAGGGATGGTGCATTGGTCAAACTAATGAAAGATAGTGTCGGTAGTTTTTATAAAGTGGCAACTATTGATTCCAAAGGGTTATGGCTCGTTCCTAAAAAATATGTAAAGGCTATACATGATTCGGTTATATTTAAGAAAGCTATCTTTGTAGATCGGAATAATGAAAATATCGTTACACTCGAAAAAGTCGATTCAAAATGGATTGTGAGAAGTATGAACCCAGCTACCACAGGGTTACACCGGCCTCCATATCAACAGGAAACTCCACTCGGAATCTTTGTAATTCAGGAAAAAAAATCAAAAATGTATTTCCTTGTAGATGGTACAACCCGGACAGGCGGTTTTGCCCCTTATGCCAACCGTTTTTGTAATGGAGGTTATATACATGGTATTCCTGTAAATGCTCCGCGGACAGCACTGATAGAATATAGTGCATCATTGGGAACTACTCCACGTTCGCATATGTGTGTAAGGAATGCAACTTCGCATGCAAAATTTGTATATGATTGGGCTCCAACTGAAAAAACAATAGTCTTTGTTATAGAGTGATTTTATAGAAAAAAATTATCTAATAATACGTATTCCCCAATAATACACATAGGAAAGTTACAATGTAAATTTGCGCAAAAACTGTAACTTTTGTCACTTTTTGTTACTATTCATGTTTGCTGATATTGTGGACTCATATGCAAAAATGACTACTTGTCAGTACATGTTTGTCACTATTCTGCTGTTTTGACAGAATAAAAATTTGGCACAGATTTCGCTTATCCCTAAACAGAAATACATAAAAATAAATTAATATATAACTATTAAAATTTAAGAATCATGAGTATTAAACCATTAGCAGACAGAGTGCTTGTAAAGCCTGCAGCTGCCGAAGAAAAGAGTGTGGGAGGTATCATTATTCCGGATACAGCAAAAGAAAAACCACTTAAGGGTGAAGTTATTGCAGTAGGTAATGGAACAAAAGATGAGGAAATGGTAGTAAAACCTAAAGATCAGGTTCTTTATGGCAAATATGCCGGAACAGAAATTGAACTGGATGGTGAAGTTTACCTGATTATGCGTCAATCGGATATTCTTGCAATTATTTAATACTAACATTTTTAATAACATAAAATCATGGCAAAAGAAATTAAATTTAACATAGATGCTCGCGACGAGCTAAAGAAAGGTGTTGATGCATTAGCCAATGCGGTAAAAGTGACACTTGGACCTAAAGGTCGTAACGTTATCATCGAAAAGAAATTTGGTGCACCTCACATCACAAAAGACGGTGTGACAGTTGCTAAAGAAATAGAATTGGAAGAAGCATTCCAGAATATGGGTGCTCAACTGGTTAAAGAAGTTGCTTCTAAAACAAACGATGATGCCGGTGACGGTACTACTACTGCTACTGTTTTAGCTCAGTCAATTGTTAGTGTAGGTCTTAAGAATGTTACTGCCGGAGCAAACCCAATGGATTTGAAACGTGGTATCGACAAAGCTGTAGCTAAAGTTGTAGAAAATATTAAAGGACAGTCTGTTACAGTAGGTGACGATCTTTCTAAAATCGAAAATGTAGCAAAAATATCTGCAAATGGTGATGAGACTATCGGTAAACTGATTGCAGAAGCTATGGGTAAAGTGAAAAAAGAAGGAGTTATCACGGTAGAAGAAGCGAAAGGTACTGATACTTATGTAGATGTAGTAGAAGGTATGCAATTCGATAGGGGTTACATTTCTCCTTACTTTGTAACTGATACAGAGAAAATGGAAGCTGATCTTGAAAATCCATACATCCTGATTCACGATAAGAAAATTTCAGTATTGAAAGATATTCTTCCTATTCTTGAAGCTGCTCTTAAATCTGGACGTTCATTACTTATTATTGCAGAAGACATCGACTCGGAAGCATTGACTACATTGGTAGTAAACCGCCTTCGCGCAGGTCTTAAGATTGCTGCAGTTAAAGCTCCTGGCTTTGGAGACCGCAGAAAAGAAATGCTTGAAGATATTGCTATCCTTACAGGAGGAACAGTTATCACAGAAGAAAGAGGCCTTTCTTTAGAAGCTGCGACTATTGATATGCTTGGTACTGCCGATAAAGTAACTATCAACAAAGATAGCACAACTATAGTAAACGGTGCCGGACAAAAAGATGCTATCGCTGCACGTGTAGGTCAGATCAGATCTCAGATGGAAAAGACTACATCAGACTATGATAAAGAAAAACTACAGGAACGTCTTGCTAAACTGGCAGGTGGTGTAGCTGTTCTTTATGTAGGAGCTCCGTCAGAAGTAGAGATGAAAGAAAAGAAAGACCGTGTGGATGATGCACTTTCTGCAACCCGTGCTGCTATCGAAGAAGGCACAGTACCTGGAGGTGGTGTAGCTTATATCCGTGCTATCAACGCTCTTGATAATCTGAAAGGCGAGAATGAAGACGAAACTACAGGTATCGAGATCGTTAAGCGTGCAATTGAAGAACCTCTTCGTCAGATTGTAGCCAACAGTGGAAAAGAAGGTGCTGTAGTAGTACAGAAAGTACGCGAAGGAAAAGCTGATTTTGGATATAATGCCCGTACTGATGTTTACGAGAACTTGAATGCTTCAGGTGTAATAGATCCAGCTAAAGTAGTTCGTGTAGCTCTTGAAAATGCGGCATCAATTGCAGGTATGTTCCTTACTACAGAATGTATTATCGCAGATAAGAAAGAAGAAAACCCTATGCCAATGCCTCCAATGGGTGGCGGAGGAATGGGTGGAATGATGTAATCATTTACTCAATAATATTTCAAAAGCGGACATCTGAACAGGTGTCCGCTTTTTTATTTTTTTCATGTAACCTTTTGTGTTCTTTTTCCGTCATATAAAGAAATTACTAAATTATTTTATATGAAAAAGGTAAGCTTATTCCTGATTTTATTTGTACTAGGTGTTGTTGCTATAGAAGCGCAAGAGACAGTGACTATTTCCGGACGGGTTACAGATTATGATGGTAATCCGATTGATAGCTGTTGGGTAGGACTTGATTACACTGATTTTTCAGCAGCCTATGAAACTCATTCAGATAAGGATGGGTATTATTCATTAAAAGTGAAGAAAGGAAAGTATATGGCTATGTATGCCCTCCGTATAAAAGAATATCCACGTTTGGATAAAGTACCTGATGAGGATAAACGACTTGAATTTTGGGCATGGAATGTAATTGCCGATAGAGACCTAACGATCAATCCCCGTTACCATCGTCTGGAACTTTATGGTACTAATGCTTTCAAGGTAGAGGGTGGCTATAATGGCTTATTTATATATACACGCCCTATGAGTACAGGTAAATTACTAACTTATTCAAAAGAAGTCTTGCTGGATAAAGCGAAAGCTGAAAGAGAGGCCAGTATATCTGTAAGCCCGGAATTTTTTAAGGTAAGAGTTTTTATAGATGATAAGGAAGTAAAGGTTAATTCGGTACAGCCTATTCAGGAATATGTTGGAGAGAATAACCCCGGTATGGGAGCCTTTATTATACAAACAGAATTGCCAAAAGAAAAAACTGACAGACCATACGTTATTATACGAGTGGTAGGAGAGAATACAGAATATAATGAGAAAGGAGAGAATATATTCTTTTATGAGTTGAAAGAATATGAAAGAAATCCGGTGAAGAAATAAATATAAAAGGGAATAAGTCATTCTTATTCCCTTTTACAAATTAGATCTATATCTATATTATTGAGCAATAATTTTCAATCCTCTCGAGAATTTTGTACCCCAAGGGATTGTAAATGAAACCTCATAGTTTTGGTTTATTCCATGTCGTCCTCCAAGGAAAGTAGCGGTTGTGCCTACTACTTCATAAGGTCTTACTACAACCATGCGAATCTGATCCCCTTTTTTTCCGTCATATATAGCAGGAGGAACCATCAATGTATTTCTATAATAAGGTTGTGCATCTACCCATACAGCACGTACAGAACTGTAATCTTCCCAGTCATTTGCATAGGCTGGCGCTTCAGGCGTACCTGTATTTTTCCTGATCTGTAATGTCAGGTTTAATAATACTTCCTCAGTTCCGGAATTTCCACAACTGTAGTTTATATAGCCGCTAATTTCCACATTTCCTTCTTCCAAAAGGGTAAATACACTGTTGCTAAAGGAAGTCAGTTTGTTGTTTGTGACAATGTCGTCATCCGTAAATGGCACAACAACTTTCTGTCCGGTATTAAGATTGGTATTAAATGCAGATGAAGATGTGCTCATCGTTTGGTTCTTGGCCACCCCATTATTCCCTGAATTAAAGTCGTATATGGTTTCAGATTGTACAAATGTTAATACCGCAGGTAAAGAGGGTGCAGTACCTACCTTTCCGGTATTTATATCCACAACCAAGGCCCGGGAATCATTCTGGCTACCTTCAGCCAATCCTGTTATATACAATAAATCTTGATCTGATGCAATAGTCAGGGTATTTCCATCCTGATCTATTTCCGTATCCTGATTAAGCGTTCCTCCCAATCTAATAACACTTTGGTTATCGATGTTCAATCCGTTCTCTACCTGAGGGGCTCCAACGCTTTCCCATCTGGTACCTGTCCAGATATAAAGTCCTTTTTGAAATTTGAGATTGTCATTTGTTTCAGTATCCGCCGATTTGAAAGTATTATATACAGTAAGACCTGTATGTTGTTTATCGATATCTACCTTGTCGGATGCATATTCTGTACTACCTTTATACATCGGGTATAGCTGGTCTCTTTCTTCTAATTTTACTCGGGGATAAGCAAATCCCTTTGTTGCATTATCACTATCGTCGGTAACATCTGATTTGTCCTTCAGCTGGAGTAGGGCGCCTTGAATCGGAGATTCATCATCTCCAACTGTTACCTGGGCTAAGAGTTTTGAGTTTCCTGATAATATGAATAGGAAGCTCAATAATAGAATCGCAAGTTTTGTCTTCATAATTTTTTTTAGTTATAGTATTTAAAAAGTTTGAAAAAAATTCAATGTCTCAAAATTCATACTTTCTATTTTCCCAAACCGAAGTAAGACAATGGATTGAATACACATACTGAAGACAACAAGCAGTATTTTTTTACTCCATATTTTCTAAGGCATTGAATTTTATAAAATTCATTGTAAAAATATTATAAGAATGTAAAGGGTATTTATAGATTAGTTCTCACTCTAAATATATCTTTATCTCTCTCTTCGATCTATTATCTAATATAGATCTTTTTTTCTCTCTGATATATCTTCTCTCTCAATCTCTCTCTAGCTGTAATAAAACAGGCCAGTCTCTAGATTTTCAGACGAAAATAGAGTACGTTCATGTTTAATTATTCGTGAAGGTGTACATTGCGCTTATTGTCTTGTCTTTGATACGATGCAAAAGTAATGCTTTTTTTAGAAAAACAAGTCTTTTAGTAAAAAATAATGCATAATAGTATGTATTTTGCTATGTGTAATAGTGACTCTATATTTATATGTCAAATAACTTAGTGATAAAATAGACATATAAAAATAACGGATATCCCTAGAGATATCCGTTATTTTTATATATATTCTTTTATTTTTACTGAGCTGTTACTTGGTCGAACTTAATATAAACTTTTAGTTTAGTTGGAGAAACTGCTGTTGACGGAGTCGTGGTATCTAATGCTGCCATAACATGTATTTCATAAGATACCTTATTCTCTGCTCCCAGTGGAATCCATGTATATCGTCTATATTCAGGTCCGCTACCATCATAAATACCTAAATTCCCCATATAGCCGCCATAGGCTGTGGCGCCAGCAGTAGCATTATACCATGTGCTGCCACTATCACTATTATTTCCACCCCATCTCTGAGCAGGCATAGTAAGAGTATTTGCCCCGGCTACAGTTCCTCCGCTATAGATGGTGTTGTAGTTCCATATTACGGTTTGTGTAGTACTTTGGTTATTCCTTATTTGTATGTTTATATATTGATTTCCTAACACAATTGTAGATTGGTTGTCAGGTACACGAACTCTGGCCGAAAATTTACCGTCAGGTGAATTACATTGCAATGTATAGCCTGCGGTACCCACATCATTGCCAGTATTGTCCACTGTATACATTAAGTAACCCATCACGGCTGTAGATTCAATAGATGCGGTTAAAACATTACCTACTACTACCTCATCACAACCTGTAATGCCAGTATTGGCATCAAGAAAATCTGTGAGATCGAAAGTAATGCCATTAGGTGCCTGTTGATTTGTAGTCGGAGTACCGGATAGTGAAAAATTAAGTACGCCATTACCAGCTGATAGCATGCCTCCAGCAATTGTCGCTGTTACGTCAGGATTTCCGGTGGAAGTGAGTGTAGCACCGTTGAAGCTACCGCCATTGCTACCTGTATATGGTATCTGTAGTATAGTACCTGCTATAATATCTGTTCCACCTACAATTTGCTGAGCAGGACTCATAGTTGCTCCCGCGCAGTTCAGTCTGGCAGATCCGGATTCTGAAGAAGAATTAGCAAATAACTTCCATGCTGAACCATCCCAAAACATATAACCCACAGTGGTAAAAGTTGACTCAGCACCTGTATTATATACCAATAATCCGGTGGTAGGGGTAGGGATTGTTACATCATCTGTAGAGCTTTTTAATGCTACTCTTGGAAGTAATACACCCTTGTTGGCAGACTGTACATTCAATATAGCAGTAGGATCTACTGCACCATTATGCCCAATAGCTACAGATCCCATCTGGTATATATTCTGAGTATTGGTTGTAGCCTCTGTGGTACTTCCTGAAACTAACCATGGCTGTTGAGTAGCTACCCATTTTGTCCCATCCCATGATTCGACGCGTCCATTATTCGTACTGTAGATTAATAACCCTTTGCTATTATTCGGATCAGCTAATAAGTCCGCTTCCAGGGCAGTCTTATCGGTGTCGCTTACATGAGGCAGTCGTAATCCTCCGGGATTGGTTGCTGTGGAAACCACTTCCAATACTGAATATTTTTGAGGTGGATCATTTGTTCCAATTGTTACCTGAGCGGAAAGGGATGATATTCCTTGCAATATTAATGTGCAGCTCATAAATAAAACCGTAAGTTTTGTCTTCATAATTTCTCTAGTTTAGTTAAGCATTCGTGATTATATTTATAGATATTTATAAGTCTGATAAAAATTCAATGTCTCGAAGTTCTCACTTCCTATTTTCCCAAACCGTAAGTAAGACAATGGATCGAAGATAAATACTAAAGACAACAAGCAGTATTTTTTTAACACTCCATATTTCTCAAGACATTGAATTTGTGGAATTTTGCATGACAAATCAGAATATATTAGATAATATACTTCTGATATGTGGCTCTTCAATTTTTTATAGAAAAGAATTGAAAGTATTTTGTTTGTTTGAAATTTATTAATTACAATCGTGCGTATGTGCGTATGTAAGCATGTAAAAATACTAGCATATAAAAGTATGCATGTAAAATCTCCATGAAAATTATTATAGGAATGTAAAGTATAGTGTAGATGTGATCTGGTTATCTCTCTCTCTCTCTCTCTCTCTCTCTCTCTCTCTCTCTCTCTCTCTCTCTCTCTCTCTCTCTAATAAAACATAGCTAACCTCCAAATTTTCAGCCGAAAAAATGGAGTTCACTCTTGTCAAATTATTAAATTTAGTATACATTG
>JAITVV010000044.1 GCA_031285625.1 Prevotella sp. | reverse complement strand
CCGAAAGGTGGGGTACAACCGGGCACAAGGAACATATTCCAAGTATTGCACCCTCTACAAGCACATCGAAAGCTATATCAAGCAGGAGTACAAACGGGACGACATCTTTCTGAAAGAATTGAATCTTGCTTTTGTCAATGGCTTTGAACACTATCTGAGAACCGAAAGAGAATGTTCCACCAATACGGTATGGATGTACATGATAGGCGTAAAGCATATTGTAGCCATTGCCCGAAACTCCGGTCAGTTGGCTATCAATCCCTTTGCGGGCTACCTGATAAGCCCCGAAGCCAAAGACAGAGGATTTCTGAACAGGGATGAACTCAATTTGCTTGTCAATGCCAAAATGAAGAACGCCCAATATGAATTGGTTAGGGATTTGTTTGTGTTTTCCGTATTCACAGGCTTGGCATATTCCGATGTAAAGAATCTGACAAAGGACAACCTTAAAACATCGTTTGACGGTCATTTGTGGATAATTACCCGCCGGCAGAAAACCAATACCGACTCAAGTATTCGCCTGTTGGAAGTACCCAAACGCATCATCGAGAAGTACAAAGGCTATACAAGGGATAACAGAATTTTTCCTGTACCGAGTAATAGTAGATGTAATGCCATCCTGAAAAAGATAGGCGCACAATGCGGAATCAAAACACGGCTGACCTATCATTTAGCTAGGCACACATTTGGAACTTTATTGACTATTTCACAGGGAGTTCCGATAGAAACCGTTAGCCGGATGATGGGGCATACCAATATCAAAACCACCCAGATTTACGCCAAGATAACGAAAGAAAAAATCAGCCAAGATATGGAAATCCTTTCCCATAAATTGGAGGGTCTGGAAAAGCAGATTACAGAAAGAATAATATAAGGTACTGATTTACCTAATATAATGTAGAGCAGATCTTGAAGGTCTGCTCTACATTTCTTTGATTTCAAACAACTTCATATATAAAATTACTTCACATAAAAAAAATATTTTAAAACGCTTGCATATATTCTTTATAAAGAATATCTTTGCGGAGAATAAATTTAAAGCAAAAGATTATGGACATCATGAATTATTTTCAAAGTAAAGTAGAGGCTACATTTAGCCCGATGGATTATGTTTCTGCATCAAAGAATGCGCCGGAAGATTATGTTCTTATAGACGTTAGGAATGCTCCTGCACACATAAGAAAAGTGAAAATTTTGGGTTCTTTGGAAATTTCATTGAACGAGTTGGAAAATCGATTGTCAGAATTACCTAAAAACAAAACGATTGTTGTTTACTGCTGGGATATTTGGTGCAATATGGCTGCTCATGCCGCTATTATATTGCTGAATAACGGCTATAAAGTAAAAGAGTTGGTAGGAGGAATATCCGCTTGGCAATCTATGAAGTTACCGACACAAGAATTATGAAAAATATCTTTAAAGGAAGCCCCGATGAAAGTTTGGGCTTCCTGTTTTCAAGAGTTTATACATTGAGGCAGAAAAGAATGAATGACGAATTAGCGTCTATTGGAATAAATTACGTTCAATATAACCTGCTTACTGGTCTATACTGGCTACAATTACACGGTAATACCATAAATCAGATGATGTTGATTGATTATACCAAACTTGACAAATCTGTTGTATCAAACATTCTACATAAAATGGTAAAAGAAGAATATATTGTAAGAGAAGAATCTGTCAGTGATACGAGAGCTAAAATCGTAACACTAACACCTAAAGGAGAAAAATTAGTTGAACAAGCAAACCAAATTGTAAGCAAGATAGATGAAACTTTCTGGGGAAATATACCGCAGAAATCAATATGTCAATATCTCTGCGAGGTAGTAAAAATAAATTCATAGCATTTTATTCACTCAAAAGGAGTTAATGTCAAATTGGAAACTAACAGAGAAACGTATATATCAACTTCTAAAACATCCACACCTGGCCGACAAATCCATTGTAGAAGAAATGACTTCCGCATATTTGGCATTTGTAGAAGATTTGCTTGATTACCTGAATAAAGAAAATGACAATAAGATTCGTATTCGCAAGCTGAATATGGCATATATTGACTTTGGTACTATCAAAGCGTTAGAACAGTCTGCCCCCACCCAAAATAGCAAAATAAAAGTCATATTCTTAGATAAATTACTATCCTTAATCACTATGGAGCAGGAGTTAATCTATCGTCAAATGGAATACCCTAAATTCTTTATTAACATTGAATCCGAATGGAAATCACCCTATTTTCTGAATCATGAAGTTATCAAAAACGTTGATATAATGGAGTTGGCGTGCAGTTTCTTCTATATTGTCAATGGCGTTGCCCGTATTGATTGTAAAGAAATATACCTTAGTGATGTTGTACGGCTATTTGAAAAGATGTTTAATGTAGATATTGGGGATGTATACAAGAAAGAAATCGCTGTTATCAAGCGAAAACCGACTAAAATAACAGAATTCTTAGATAGACTGAAAGCCACCATCATTCAAAAAAGCAAAGAAGAGGGTTATTACCAACCATAAAAAAGCAAAATGTTTTCATCTGTATGTCAATTATATACAGATTATTTAAGGGGGAGTAGGTGTACTATTCCCCCATTTTGTTTTCTGTATTCTGCCGAATTTTGCTTCGTCAATGCATTGAGAAAATTAGTAATAATCTCAAAAACGAAGCAAAATGTATATCAACAACGATGATTTTGAAAAGTGGATGCAAAAGCTATCCAAAAAACTGACGGAAATCGGGCAGGATTTGAAAACCCTGATAAACACATCCGAAGTATTTGAAGAAGACGAGAAAATTCTCGATAATCAGGATTTAGCCTTTCTTCTGAAAGTGTCGAAGAGGACTTTACAGCGATACCGAACAAGTAAGATACTTCCCTATTTTATGATAGGTCATAAAACCTATTACCGGGCGAACGATGTCCGAAACTTTGTCCGTAAGCACATGGACTTCGGTACTTATCAGGAGTTTGAAAAGAAGCATCCGAGAAAGGATAGGGGCGAAAAAGAGGAGTGATTTATCTCTTGACACCTCTGCCTTTTGCGCTTAGGCAGGTATAAATTCCGCTCTCTGTACTCAAAGCGGAATAGCACAAACGAAAGAGGCTGTTCTCTATTCAACGCCTCTTATCCAACGCTCCGCATTCATCCGAAACAACGCTGCTTTTTGTGCAGCATGTATTCGGCTGAATTAAGCAAGAGGGAACCGGACTTCGTCCTGTTCTTCCTCTTGCCCTGCGGGGCAAAGCCTTCGGCTTTAGTGCTTTAT
>JAITVV010000034.1 GCA_031285625.1 Prevotella sp. | reverse complement strand
GCGTGTAGCCATATCCAGTATTTTATCCTTGGTTACCGCTCCGGCTTCCATCAGCAGGTCAATGTATTTAGGAACTCCACCTGTCAACATGTAGAGGCATAAAAAATCTTCCGGTGTATATTCCGGGTTATAATCATTCAGTATTTCTTTTATTACCCTAACAGCGAAAGGTTGCAACGTTATTTTTGAGGTAAGCCGGCCGAATAACGGTTCTTTCCTGTTCTCAAAAATTTTCATCATCATCGAATAAATAGAACCGGAAGCAATAAAATTGATTTTAGTCTTGTCTTTATACTGATCCCATAGATTCTGAACATCACTGAATATAGATGGATTCACATTATCGAATTCCTGAAATTCATCAATGATAAGTGTATAATGTTCTTTTGTAGCGAAAATCAATAACTGCTCAAAAAGATCCTTAAACCGGCTAATAGCCCCAAAAATCTGTAGCCCTAAAGCATCTGCCGCATCTTTTTGGAGCTGCTCGCAAAGAAGCGGTTCGCTTTTACGTGACACAAACAGGTAAAGATATTTCTGCCCTTTTACAGATTCCAGTAAAAGGGAAGTCTTACCGATACGGCGGCGACCGACCATAACTGTAAAGCAAGAACTTTTCTTCGATTGCTCTAATGTACGGGCCAATATCTCTAACTCCTTTATCCTGTTATAAAACTTCATATTTTATATTGTTTAATATGCATATTATCTTAATAGTAATTACAAAAATAAGATAAGTTATTTAATCTCGCATTATCCGGAAGAATTATTTTAATGATAGTTAAGATAATTGTCATTAAAATAAGAGCAAGAAGAAAAGCTTGAACAGCTTCTTAATATCTCGAAAGAAAACAGACTGCTTTTTTGTCTGTTTTTACTATTAAAAAAGAAAAACGGACTATATTTTGAGATGAACTTATTGTGTCAAGGAAGCCCGTGCAATATAATTTTGTATCTTAAACTTATATTATCAACAATAAATAATAAAAATGAAAAAAGCATTGTTAATCTGTACGGTTACGTTATACATCCTTACACTGAATATACAGGCACAGGTAACTATCGGATCGGGCATTCCGCCGACACGCGCAGCATTGCTGGATCTGAAAGTAAAACAAGCTGCCGGTACTGTTCCTTCTGTAGACGATGACACCAATATAACCGCAGGAAAGAGTGACGGAGGCTTGTTATTACCGCGCGTAAAACTTGTGAATACAAAGACTCTTGAACCCTTCATTCCGGTTGATGACCCGGAATTTGTAAACAATACGAATTCATTGAGGGAAAAACATGCCGGGCTTATTGTTTATAACCTGGCCGAAGACGATAGTAAAGATTTATGCCCGGGCCTGAACCAGTGGGACGGGGAACAATGGAACTGCCTTCAGAACAAGATGGGGAATGCAACCGGCCATATAGTGGACTGTGCTGATTTTGAAGTCTTCGGATACTATAAATCGCCTGACGTGTATCCAAATACACCGTCAAACAGTGACGCCGTTCCACTGGACGCTTCCAACTATTTATCAATAAAGCTGGAGATAACCAAACCCGGAGCGTATACAATTACCGCTATTCCAGGCTATGCGGGCGACGGTAGCAAAACAAACGGTTATTTCTTTATCGCATCAGGAGTATTTATGGAAAAGGGTATATATGTCATTACAATTCCGGGAAGTGGAACACCGTTTTGGCTTACACCTACCGGCAATCCGGGTGACGCACTGACTGTCACAATGAATAATAAGCCGCTGACAAAGCAAGACGGTACGCTTTGTGAGAAAAAAATAAAAGTAGAAGATTCATCCAGGAAGCCCCTGTTCAGGATGGATTGCGGCAGTATAAAGACACATGGCACATATGTGCTTGACCGGGAGCTTAATCCTCTTGCCAACTATATTGAAATTGTATTAAACATTGACGCTGCCGACTGGAACAGTGTTGCGGGATCCACATACGTTATCGGGACCAATACTATAGATGGTATATATTTCAAAGGACAAGGCATATTGACAAGCTTGAGCCAGACTGTAAAACTGCAGGGATATGGAATCCCGAACAGCGTGGACAAAAAAGAATTTATTATAACAACGAACAGTAAAAAAACCACAGCTACCTGTAAAGCGACCGTTATCGTGGCTATTCCCAAGAAAAAAATATTACATATAGGCTCGGTCGACACTTCACCGGGTTATCTGGCACAGCCGACAAATGGAGGCTCCGGGGCAAACAAGGTACTCACATCTCTTTATAATTTCGGTACGGAAGACTATAGTACCGTTAAGTGTGAGGGGTATGAATCAACTGTCATCATAGGCTCTCCAAATCAGTCTATGATTGACGCAATAAACAGTAAACCTGATATTGTCATTATAGGTTATTATTTTCACTGGAATGCAGGCCTTTCAGCACAATTTATCCAAGCGGTAAAAAACTATGTGAACAATAAAGGCGTTCTACTCATGCTCGACCAACACGATTATGATTATTTATTTATCAGGGCGTTATATGATGATGTCGCCACTGTTATAACTACACCTCTAACCACCATTTATAATCCCAGACTTCCGAACACTCCCGGATCTGCAAATGATCCTATTATAAACGGTCCGTTCGGGGACTTGAGAGGCCTGTTTTGGGGAGGAGACTGTGGTGACGTGCGTTCTGTACTTGGGCTTACAGCTGCAAATCTGATTGTATATAGTAAAGCGTCAAACGGAAATCTTATTTTCTTTAGAGATCCAAACATTAACTTTATTTATAATGGCGAAGGAGGAATTCTTGCTAATCCCAGCAGGGGAAATACCGGCCCGAATGCAACAGGAGCCAGTTCCACTACTTATCCTTTTGCGATAGAGGTTACGACATATAAGCCTATAACACGAACGGGATGGACGACGACCGGTGGAGGAACGGGTAATGTTGAAAATTCCCGTCTCTTTGCCAACATGATGGCTTGGGCTATTAATCAGGCTGAGTTTAACGGAATAAATACACCTTGACAGATACATTTTTAGATAAATATACATAAGATATCGATTTTTCACTCTTTACCACTGTGCACCTACAGAAAGCAGGGACTTCCCTTGTTATTTTGTGAAACCGGCAAAGCTCAGTACCTTGCATTACTTATTGCAACAAAGTCAGTACAGGGTGCGAATTTGTTTATATTATTTTTTCAAGTATACATCTGATTATCAGTATTTATAAAAACTCATATAGTATAAACTAATTTCAATTCAGTACTTAGTGTTGTTATTTTACGGGAAACAATACCTGATTACGGTAAAAGCCACAGAACGGGGCATTTATCTTTTGCGAATGTATTTTTATTTTCACGGGCTTGCCTGCTTCTCTGACATTGACAGGTAACACGAAACATGAATGATATGAAATGTTGGATATTTCCGCTGGATAGCCGGGATTTGTACCGGTTTTATTCGGCTCATATGGATGACGCTTCTTTATATTACGGGCTATACGTTGAAAAATGCATGCAGGATTTATCGGCCGGGACAAGAGAAGCCCTTCATCTCCGGGATGATTCGGTACTGCTGGTAGACCCATACCTGATACCGGTATATTACCGCTTATATTTGAAAGGTTATGTGATTATAATAGCCGAAGCGTTTTTTACATTGAACGAACATAAGGCTTTATTAAAGCTGTCTTTTTCCCACGTCCGGCCGGAGGGTATTATCGATATGGGGTATCTCAATGGGGAACAGAAGAAATGCATGGATTTATTATACATGGAGTATTGTTCCCAACACGATGATATGCGGGCGCCGGCATTAAGGAATTTGCTGGTAAACATGGTGTTGCTTTCTTCGGCGGTAAATTACGAAGGGCAGCTTAAATCGGGCCACCTGTTAAATCACGCGTTGCAATTTATGGGACTTATAGACAACTATGCCGTCAGGGAAAAGAAAATAAACTTTTATGCAGGCAGGATAGGCATAACTGAAAAAATGTTGAGGAAATCATTGCAACTTATCTATAATAAAACATTCCGGGAAATATTGACGAACCGGATCCTGATAGAGGCTATGAAGCTACTGGTATTCGGTAATAAAAGCATTACGCGGATCGCCCATGAACTCGATTATGATGTGTCTGATTTCATCCGTTTTTTTTCCCACGGGAAAGGGATGCACCCGAAAGATTTAAGGATAAGCTACCGGGAAATAATAAACGAAATTGAAAATGGTTACTGATATGCCCCGTTACAGCTGGGAGGAATTACTGGATTCGCAGGGAATCAAAGCTTACTCTTTCGACGAACTATACCGGCAGGTACATTCGCAGGAAGCCCTTTACCACTACCACCGGACTGTTTTTTATCATGTTTTCCGGTACAGGGGTGAAGATAATTTCCATTATGTCGGTTATAATAAAAGGGTAAGGATCAGGCATAATAGCCTGCTGGTTATAAACCAGAATATCCTGCATAAATTCTCCAGGCAAAAATGTAATGGCGATGTTATCCTTTTCAATGATACTTTTTTCGGCAGTACGAAAGAAAAGATAGAATTCCTGAGCGGATGTTCCCTCTTTCGCTGCGATTATGCAATTATAAACCCACAAAATGACTGTTTTAAAGCGTGCGTGGAAGCTTACCTCTCACTGATGAAAACAAAAACAGGCAAAGGGACGGAAACTGAGTTGATACTGTTGCGTAATTGGCTGCATAACCTGCTGATAACATTGGAAAGAGAATACCTGTCCCGGCAGCAACGGTTCGGGTTCCCCACCGGGCAGAATTGCACGCATGAAGAAGAAGTCCGGCAGTTCAAGATACTGCTGGACATGCATTACCGGAAACAAAAGCAGGTCGGGTTCTATGCAAAGGAACTGGGCATATCTGAAAAAAAGTTGGCAGAAGCCGTTTCCTCGGTATATGGGATTTCTGTTAAAAAGTATATCAATGAGAAAATACTGACGGAAGCTATCCGGCTGTTGGAAAATACGACGCTTAGCCAAGGAGAGATTGCCCTCGAACTGGGTTTCGATTTTACTTACTTCATTAAATTTTTCCGCAAGCATACCGGAATGACCCCTGCAAAATACCGGCTAAGAGATAGGGATTCGCTAAAATAAGCCTGCTGCTAACTGATACTTTTACCGGCACTTTCCTTAATGATATACGCATTAGTTTCGGAGTATCCGATATGCCTTTACATTAGTAAGAACCCTGTAATATAAGAATGGCGCAATTCCCCTCAATCAGCTTAAGAATAATTTAAAGATGCGAGAATAGACATTCGTAGGGGCAAGCCAATAATCGAGTAGGAGAAACGGGATTAATTCCCGTTTTGACCTCTCACACCACAGTAATCACAAATTTGTGATTACGGTGGTTATCCCAACTCATCCATAAGTCAAATAGACATAGAAACCTCCTATTTATCAGAGTTTTGAATGTTCCTAAGTTGTGATTATTTTTGCCATGTATAACCAAAAATATTGCACAATGAGCATTCACAACATTCTACAACGGAGTGGCGGTCTCGTGGCATATCTGGAGGCTCAAGAATATGGGATACCCTATATTAACAACTTGAAAAGAGAGTTGTCTTCCATAAATGACTTTGCCGTGACACATCCATCATGTTCTTATGAAGACTATATTCATTCCCATTTTCATCCTTAGTCTGATTATAGAATGAATACATAGTAACAGATTGCCCGATGCTAGATTTTTCAATTTTGCCGTCTTTGCCTTCTTTAAGAAGGTATATGTTCCGATCTTTATCATTAAGATTGCCTCCTACAACTTTATATGTACCATCTGAGTTCAAGGTAACATATGTACTTCTACCATCTGGATCAACATATTTAATAGGATTTAAAGCAGTATAAGTATAAGTTGAAATATTTGGAGTAGTTTCCTGCAACGGGTCGGTAGACAGCCAAATTGAGGTTCTCGGATCATAATATCGTGCCCCATAGTAGTACAACCCCGTCTCTTCATCCAATTCCTTAGCATTAAACAAATATGGCGTATTCCATGTATTATTCCTTTCCTCGATAAAGACTTCACCGAATGGCACATATTCGATATGCTGAACAACCTCTCCATCCAAATTCGTTATCAAAGAGCTACTGCCCAAATGGTCGCTATGATAATAGTATTGATACATTTCAGGATTATCGTTTTGGCTTGGATCAAATGATTTCAATCTTGGCGTGTTATCACAACAAAAGCCTTGTCCATTCACATAGTCATCGTTGTCCTTGCCATAATACGGTACTGCAAAGGTAGCATAATTATCCTTGATTGCCTGCTGTGAAGCGACATATTTCGCATCGTAGTCTACTTTCGCACCATCCACATTACTTCCCGCATATTCTATTCTTCTCGGGTCTTGCCCGTAACTGTCGAGGTCGCCTAACTTGGATACAATACGTTGGCTACCGATATAAATATGCTTGGTGTAGCTTCCGCCTTTGCTTACAACGAGGTAAGGATTAATATATGCCGTGAAGTCAGCCGTTTCTGTGCGTCCACCGCTAAATACATCGTTTACATAAATACCTTCGTCATCACCGCTGGTTTTGATAACACGTTCTCCTGCCGCATCATACCAATAACCTGCTATAAAGCCATTGGTATAGATGGACTGCAAACGGTTTTCTTCGTCCCAGCGCAACTTCTTTTCCTGCGCCTTGTCTTCCGCCTTTCCGTCCTGTTTCTCACGTCCGGTATTCACATAGACAAGGTTTCCGTTGGCATCGTACTGGTAGGCATGGTCTTTCTTGATCGTGTCTTTTGATTCATCACCTTCGGTGCGGTAGTTATCATCCTTGATATTGGCTATCTGATGCGGTTTCTCACTGTTATAAGTGTAAGCCAAATTATAACCCGCTTTCAACACTCCGTCAAACTGGATACCGCTTTGCTGTACATGCTGTTTCTTGGATACGATATTATGTAAATTATCATACGCCATTTCCAGACTGTAGCCTGCCGATTTGCTGTCCGCCCCGGTATATGTACCTGCGGCACTCTGTAAGCGGTACAAACCATCATAATTATATGTATGGCTCATCTGTCCACCCATAGCTCCCGTACTTGGCAGTGGCGCTGTATTGATGACTTTCAACACATTATCTACCCTACATGTCCTCTTCATAAGGCATATTATATTCGTCAAATCTTATAATACGAGCCTTCAAACAGGTACTAACTCGATCATCTATTATTAGATTTCGATCCAAATGAATGTATTTCAGACTTTTCATATTACATATTTTCGGAGATATTTTTTTTAGTTTATTACCGTATATAGATAAGTTTTGTAGACTTTCAAGGCTATATAATTCGTCAGGTATGCTATTAATATTGTTATTACTTAATCCTAAAATTTCTAATTTGTTTAATTTGATGATATTATTAGGTATCGTATTTATATTGCCTTCCGTAACTATAATATCAGTGAGATTTATCCAATTAAGAATTGCTTCAGGGAATTTACCGTTGATGAATTTAACATATTGTAATTTTAAGTATTTTATATTTGGTAAATTAACTTTTTTTTCAATATTTACATGCCCTCCAAAAATAAGTAAACCTTCTAATTTCTTAAATTTTGAAAAATTTTTGTCTATAAAGACGGTATCACTAATATTTATTTGTAGTTGTTCAATCCAATCAATATGGTAAATATTATGAGGTAAATACTTAAATATTCCATCAATAACTAAACTTTTACAACTTCTATTTAATGATGAATCTGTTCGTAATTCTTTTATTAAACATTCATTTTTTAAACTATTATCTCCCAAGATTAATAATATTTCATTATTCTGTATGCTGTACTCCTGAGAAAACAAGCGTACAGCATACAAAAATATAATAAACAACAATGTCTTTTTCATTTAAAATTTGAGCCTAATTTAGGTTTATATCCATATGTAAATGAGTATTTTCCTTTATTATCGTAAGAAAATTTGATAGAATTAACATATCCAATACTTGTTTTTTGCTGCCAATAAGTTAATCCATCAATATTTCCATCATCACCATAGGTGTAATTCAAGAAAATAACAGCATGCCAAGAAACAGGAGTGTTTTGAGGTCCTGGAGATTGTGTCATTCTTAATACTGCTCCAGCTTTCAGTTTTCCAGAAAGAATGTCCGGCTCATTAACCAATGTCCCATAACCCATACTTGGAAGCATTTCCTCTCCATATTTTACTCCCGTTGTTCCTGCAAAGTTATTCCAGTTCTGATATAGCGGATTTCGCCCACTGGTCTTTCCTAAAATATCTTTACCATATACAAATTGCATAGCTTTACTAACTCTATTGAATGTAGTTGGAGAGCATAGATTACCTTGACCGTCCAATTCCTGTGGATAGCCCCAAGAATCATCCGAATTAGCTTTTGTTTGAAGATATGTTCCCACAAGATTTTCAAACAAACCTGATGAAGAATTAACTGTATTTCCAGATATATCTCCTCCAACAGAAGATTGTTTCAATTCATTTACTTGGTTTTCTAATTCGTCCCACTCATCTTGCATTATCCCTGAAGTCCCATATATTTCAGTCAAATAAGTTCTTAATGTTTCCATGTTATCTCCTTCTTCAGCAGTTAAATTACCTTCTGCATTAGGTACCCACGTGCCGTCAGGGTCAATGTATTTTATAGGATTATTTAGACAATAAACATAACTAGAAATATTCGGATATTTTTCCTGTAACGGGTCTGCCGATAACCAGAGTGATATTCTTGGGTCGTAATAACGTTTCCCATAATAATACATGCCCGTTTCCTCGTCTAACTCTTTAGCGTTAAACAAATAAGGGGTATTCCACGTATTATTCCTTTCTTCGATAAAGACCTCACCGAATGGCACATACTCCACATGCTGAACAACTTCACCATCCAAATTCGTTATCAAAGAACTACTGCCTAAATGGTCGGAGTGATAATAATACTGGAATAATTCCGGATTGTCATTTTTGCCCGGGTCAAATGATTTCAGCCTTGGTGTATCATCGCAACAGAAACCTTGCCCATTCACATAGTCATCATTATCTTTTCCATGATAAGGCACTTCAAAGGTAGCATAATTATCCTTAATAGCCTGTTGCGAAGCCGAATATTTTGACTTGTAGTCTACTTTCGCGCCATCCACATTACTTCCCGCATACTCGATACGTCTCGGGTCTTGTCCGTAACTGTCGAGATCACCTAACTTGGATACAATACGTTGGCTACCGATATAAATATGCTTGGTATAGCTTCCGCCTTTCGATACAACTAAGTACGGATTAATATACGCTGTAAAGTCAGCCGTTTCGGTTCTTCCGCCACTAAACACATCGTTCACATAAATACCTTCGTCATCACCGCTGGTCTTGATTACACGTTCTCCGGCAGCATCGTACCAGTACCCTGCAATAAAACCGTTGGTATAGATAGACTGCAAGCGGTTCTCTTCATCCCAGCGCAGCTTCTTTTCCTGTGCCTTGTCTTCCGCCTGTCCGTCCTGCTTTTCACGTCCGGTATTCACATAGACAAGGTTTCCGTTAGCATCGTACTCATAAGCATGGTTCCGCTTAATTACATCGTTAGCGATGGTATCGCTTTCGGTACGGTAGCTGTCGTCCTTCAGGTTGCTGATTTGGAACGGATTGTTTTCATAATTGTAAGCGAGGTCATAACCCGCTTTCAGTATTCCATCGAACTGGATACCGCTTTGCTGCACATGCTGCTTCTTGCTGACAATATTATGCAAATTGTCATACGCCATTTCCAGACTGTAGCCTGCCGACTTGCTGTCTGCTCCTGCATAAGTACCTGTCGCGCTTTGCAAACGGTACAGCCCGTCATAATTATAGGTATGGCTCATCTGTCCGCCCATAGCTCCCGTACTTGGCAGTGGTGCCGTATTGATTACTTTCAATACATTATCCACCTTATCATATGTATAAGCATTGTTCATTATCTCCTTACGGCTTTCTTTTCCGCTTATAACCATCAGGTTGGATAACCTTCTGCGTTGCGGGTCATAATTGTATGAGGTTTCCGCACCGTTGCAGTACTTCATATAGATGCGCTGCTCAAACTTGTCATAGCCCAGCCTGTTCACATAGTTATACGAGTAGGATTTCTCTCCCTTTACGCTTTCCAATAAGCCGCCTGTGTTATATGCGTAGCTTACCTTTTCCAAGTCGGGATAGATCATCTGTTCAATCCTGTTCCAGCTATCGTATTTCCATTGGGTCACGTATGTAGCTATCGCCTGGTTCGGGATGATCACCGTCCTCCTGACTCTTTCGATATTACCCAGCCTGTCGTAATCGAACTCCTGCGCACCTGTAGCGTCTTCCTGCAACATCAGGCGTCCTACACGGTTGAACGAGGCGTTCCTATTCCCATACGTGTACTTCACATTGTTCTGCGGGTTATCCGGATAGTTAATCGCTGTCAAACGGGAGTAATCGTATTCGTAGGTGATTTCCTTACCTTCCGCCTCCAGATTGGCAGTCTGCTTTGACAGCAGGTTGCTTGCGTTATCATATTTGAATGAAGTCTTACCCGATGCAGGGTGTATCACCTGTGTCCTTCTTCCCGCCATATCGTAAGCCGATACGGTTTCGTTATTGCCGTTGTCTATGGCTTTCAACAGCTGGTTAACCGGGTCGAACTCGAACTTCGTAGTAATCGTACCGTCAGGGCCGGAGTACTGTTCTGTCTTGACAGTCAGTCCCGAACCGTTGGTAAAGGTGGACTGTTTTCCGCCCATTGCATCGGTCACGGTAGTAACAAGAGTACGGCTTGCGTTATCCTTTGTATAAGCCATCAGCGATTCGCTGTTGTCAGGCAGGATAGTTTTTACCGCCCTGTCCATTACATCGTATTCGGTCTTAGTCGGCGTTACATTGTCGAAAGCAAGGTTAAACACGGTTTTGTTCCCTGTTGCTTCACTGACAGGATAGAACGCTTCCCTGACACGTCCGAACGGGTCGAACTTGGCGCGTCCGCTGACAATCATTACTTTTTGTTCCTGCGGGTTGGTTCCGTTAGTAGTAGCGGTTACAACCCCGTCTTTCTTCACCTGTACGGCTCTACCGAACCCATCGACAAATGTTACGGTTTCCAAATCATCGTCCGGGTTCTGCGGGTCGTAATGTTTGGTTACGGCATAAGCAGGAGAAGTGATTTCACCATTTGTTGAAGTTACAACCTGTGGGTGATACTCGAACTTAATGGTATACGGCAATCCCAGTACCTGTTCGTTCGGCCCGGTAATGGTTTCCACTCGTCCCAAATGGTCGATAGTGATTTCCAGCGTATAGCCGTTCATATCGCGTGTCGTGAGCGGGATACCGTAACGGTAGTCGTAATCTTCCATTTCACTGCGGTAGCCGAAAGCATCTTCCACACGTTCCACATACATGTTATAGTCGCGGTCATACAAATACTTGTACCACATCCTTTGCCCCTTGCTGTTGGCAGGCAATGTCTTCTGCTTGATATTGCCGTCCCTGTCGTAAGTAATATCGATCACCGCTTTATTGCCTGCGTCCAGAGTTTGGGTTACTTTAGTCAGGTGGCTGGCGTAATTCATATCATAAGCAGCTTCGGTTTGACGGTACAGTACTCCGTCCGAGCCTTTGACCTGTACCTTAGTTGGTAATCCGAAGATATGTTTTGCCGTATTGTGGGCGTATTCTACGGATGTCTGGTAATTATATGCTCCGGTTCCTGTATTGCCCAGTGTACCCCTGTCGCTGTACTTGTAGTTCTTCAGGTCGCCGTAGTTACCGTTCAGGTAGTATTCGTAGAAACTTTCGTTGGCTGTCATGCCGTCCGACTGTCCTTCGTACACGACCGACTTGGTGTATTTCAGTGGAGTAAAGGCAATAGCCCTGTCGGTACAGAAGGTATTGTCCGCCGTAAAGGTATAGTTGTCTGCGGATGCTTTTACCTTATAGGCATGGTACTCGTTCACGCTTTCTGTGAATTTATTACCCTGGGCATCTTCCACAACCGAACGTATCTGGTTACCCGCGGTATAGACATTCGCTACATCATACTGCTGTATAGCCTGGCGGTACACTTTATTTTCTTCGTTTGCTTCGGTATCGATATTCCTGGTGATTACCTTACCGAAACCTAAGAACTCGCGTTCGTGGCGTTCCTGTTTCCCATCCTGATAGTCGAAGACGGTTTTCATATTGGCACCGTCATCCTTGATGCCGTCGTTTACTTCTACGGAGTGCATCACCCATTTACCGCCCGGATGGTCGTAAGTGGCCTGCGAACGTGTGTAGTCGAGGGTAAAGCTGCCGCCGAGCGGGTTGTTTACTGTTTTTAGTTTATTGGTTCTTGCGATAGTGGAGCGATAAACGGTCATCTTACCGTCTTCGTCCGAGGAGACGATTTCGGGGAAGCCGTCGCCGTCGATGTCGCGCAATTCCATTAATGTACGGCTCATAGCCTGGGATATAGAACCGCCGGGATTAATAACAACCCTGATTCCTATTATTGGTATCGGAATACCAACTGTAAATGCAAGATTGGCAGATTCTGCTGTTGACGCTGATTTGGATATATTCTCAATACCCTGCCATGTTACAACTTGGGAAAATCCATTCCCTGTATTAAATGACACTTTTACATTATCACCGTCCTTCCACACTTTATCTATCAATCCGTCCGAGTTTATATCCATCAGTGTATAATCAACTGCTCCATGTGTTGTATTTATACTGAACCCTCCGGAAAAACTGGATGCGATTTTATCAAATCCCCATTTTAAGCCGACTCCTCCACCGGCATTCAACCCAATGGTATAACCCGAACCTTCATTGATTTTATCCAGATTCCAGTCAACCGATTCTGAAAATCCATAACCAAAGTTTATCTGGACTTTTTTATCCGACAGGATTTTATCAGGTAATCCATCGCCATTTATATCTATCAATGAATATTCCGTTTTACTGCTGTTATTGTTATAAGAACCGCCTCCGGAAAGGTCGGCGTTTGCTTCCGAGGCTTTGATGGCTGTTATGGCCTGATTCAGAAGAACAGTACTTGCCCGCTGAGTAACACCTGCTTTCGGAAGTGTTGCCGTATGGGAATGCTGGCCGGCAGCGCCAAGTGCAATAATGGTATTACTATTGGTACTGTGCGATTTAAAATCACCGGAAATAACCTCCCCGTCAAAACCGCCGCGCGGATTTGTCAATTGTATTTGATTTTTTGTTACAATATCAGGGAATCCGTCGCCATTCATATCTGTATAAGCTGTTTCTATATCCTGCCAGCCCTGTGCTTTATTCAAAGTCCCCGAACCGTTAATTCCGGGAACACCGACCGAAGCTCCGGCTTGTCCGGAAATACTTTCGCCCCGGCTCTTTAAACCTATTGCTATTTGGCCGGAACCTTCAAGGCATGCTCCATTTAAATTTCCCATGCTTTCAAGTCCTTCCAGCGGATTGGTCAGGACGACATCCTGTTCACCCAAACGGGACGCGCCCATCACATCGCCTTTTATATAGGTATTCGGATCTGTTCCGCTCCAAAAATCCCTTGTATCGGCGGGAGACATGATTCCTAAAACCATTGCCATCGGGTCGGTTTCGGTTTCAGTTTCCGGCATTTTCAACAGGTTTTCAGCGATAGGATTGCCATAACGCCCGTCAGCGGCATTATATACGAATTGTCCCCAACCCCTGTACATGTTGCCGTAGCCTTCATTATCACGGGTGGTAAATGTACTTGCCGCCACGGTTGAGGCTACCCCGTTCACTGTAATCAAAGCCGAAGGAGTACCTAATGTTGATAAGAGTACTTTGTCGGGAACATAATATTCCACCCAGATAGTCCCGGCTTCCGCGGCAACAGAATTAATGGTAGAACTTGCCGCCACAACGCCGTTGGCAATAGACACTTCCTGTTTGGCTACCAGTCCGGTTACATTTTTCACTGCCATCAGGAGCGTTCCGCTTACCGAGGTATTCGGCAAGCCCGCCAATCCTGAAAATTTCGGCTCTACCCGCAGGTTACCGTCTGCTGCCAGATTGTAAGGCTGCCCTTCCGATACCTGTGATGCAAAGACCGGATAATGAACGGATGCCGGTGCATTCGTTGTATTTCCGCCAACCGTATAACTGATAGCCGGACTCCATTTTATTTTGCCAAAATCGACATTTGTCTCACTATATACAATAAGCTGCAGGTTTTCGCCGGATATGGTATTGTTTATATTAAAGGAAATATCCCCGTTATAGGTTTCGTTCCAACCGAATGTCCTCTGGTAGACGGCTACTTCCTGATAAGCCGGGTTCGGTGTCTGGTCTTCGTCTTCCAGCGTTTTATTGTTGGATAATATGGCTTTCAGCGTAACATCGTCCGAGGTTACAGGCTTGACAAAACGGCCGGAAACAGTTACGGTTTCAGATGAAGGAATATAATTCGGACTTTCAATACTGACAAAGCCCGCATCGGATATTTTATATATGGCTGTACCAAGGGCATCCGGATTGGTGTAATTGGTGCGGTCGGTATAGGTAATCACGGGCGACCAGCTTACTTCATCGAATGCACCGTTGGACATTTCATTTGTTCCCGACTGTACGCGAAAATACACTTTCTGCCCTTTGGCAACAGTTACACTACTTACTGTTGCGGGATAAGAAGCAAAGTCACCTTTGGCAATGGTTTTGCTCCATTTTTCACTGCCTGCTACCTGAATAGCCACACGCACGCCATCGGCCTTTTCGTATTCTGTTTCGTCATATCCGGTCTCAGGCTGCATTAAGCTGACATTCCCTTCTATTTTAATTGTTCCGTTAAACGGGGCTTCCCACACGCGAACAACATCCTGCAGGGGCGAATATTTTATCATATCTTCCTGTTCCTGCGGGTCTACTTCGGTATCGCCGGTGTCGATAACGCCGCCACCCATTATCGGGCTTGGCGTATCACCGCTGCTCAACGTGAAGGTCGGTATTAAATTCCCGTTGGCGTCTTTTTCAATATGGTTAAAATAAACATCACCACCAACCACTATATCGACTAAACCATCATTGTTTGCATCTGCAAAATAAGTAGAAGTCTCATTGTTGTAATGATCGTAATCTGTTCCTATCGTTGGTGTTACAATACCAAAGGAACCGATGGCTTTTGCACCCCAGGCATTCGACCTGCTTTTAGATTTGGAAAAGTCCTTGACATCTCCTTTTATTCCTGTCTCATCCCCATATTTGAAGTCTGTACCCGATGATTGGGATATATTGGGACGATAATAAAGTTTATTTCCTTTTTTGTATACTTTATCCGGTAGTCCGTCTCCATTAATATCGATGAGTGTAGACAGTCCCGTATCAGTTGTCGTGGAGTGCCCATAACTTGCTCCTCCGGAGAACCTTTTACTAGATTCAGCTCCCGGACCTACACCTACATACATGGATACCGTTTTTGAACTGCTTTTGCTGCCGCCCAAAGCCGAAGCCTTGTCGCTAAATCCGGGAACACCGAGATTAGACACCGGATTGACAAATCCCGCGTTCAACTCGTCATCATGCAAATTCCATGTTTCCGCGCTTGCACTGAACGGTTTATATCCTTCGGTAGATTTTACATCGTCATAATAATCCATATCATGCGAAGCGAATACATTGCCCTGTGAATCGATATGGTTTACTTTCGTCAGGATATTCGTATTGAATGCTCCCTGCTTATATTCAAAAGTATAACTGCGCAGGGTTTCTCCCTCGAAAGCAATATCCACTTTGTTCAATAGCTTGTTACTCGATGTCAAAAAGCCGTAGCGTGCCGAATTGGCCTTTTTGTCTTTCTGGCCTGTGCTTGTCAA
>JAITVV010000095.1 GCA_031285625.1 Prevotella sp. | reverse complement strand
TATATTGTTTCAAGTTAATAAGTAAGTAATCTCCATTACCAAAATTAACTAAAACTTATAGCTTATATTTTTGCTATCTATCCATCGCTTCCGATTTTAAACATAGGAACTTTTTTAGTTTGTGTATGAATTTTAAGTAATTAATAATAATGGATGCAACATTCTCTTTGTCATCCTGAGGTACGAAGGATCTCGTTTCTCAAAAGCAAAACAGACACGAGATGCTTCCTGTCGTCAGCATGACAAGAAAGAAAATGATGTTGTAATAAATACTTTTCATTACTTAATTATAGGTGCAAAATAAAAGATAATAAGTAAATTACACAATAATCATGCTAAGTATGTCATAAGAAATGGGAGCCTGAAAGCTCCCATTATATTATATAATCCGTCTTATTAATTTTAGAGTACATTTATTTTTACCTAAAGGGTCGTATCCATCCACTTCAGCTATGTGGTACAAATCCCCATTCAGTTTTACAAGTGATTTACCTAAATTGTGATATTCTTCGGCAGTAAGGTAGCATTCTACTATTGTGTAATTATTATTGTTGTCAGCAAGTAATAAAAAATAGTTTCTAGCTATTGTATCCGGCTTGTTTTTGTAGTTGAGTACAATCTGCTTTTCATTATTCTTATATTCGTTTCCCGTAAGGGCTAAAGTAACGTTGCTTTCATTATTCATTATGGTATCAAATATTCCGTTCTTGTACCAGAAACGCTGAGGCTTATCATAATACATTTTATCTTTCATTTCATCATAATCAGGCTTTTTCTCCCATATCTCATGTTCTGAAATTACGGGAATTTCAAGAGGCTTATCCGAATCTTCAACTTCTATATCTTTTGTCCAATTATACGAAAAGTTTGAAGTGTGAGTTAACTTGGTTGTTTCGTAACTGCCTGTGTAGAATTTTCCACCACCATCATCTCCTGAGTTTACGATCTTTTCAGATTCATCTCCCGGTTTTTTGTTAGTCATTGTTTCGTGATATCCCTCTTCAGCTGTATCGATAGTAAAACCCAGTTCATATACATAGGGTAGTTTCAACGATTCATTCCGCCGTTGTTTTATACTGGCTTTTTTATCTAAATCGATCAGATAAGAAAGATTTGTCGCCACTTCATTATTTTTTACATTCAGTTCAAAGTTTGTCCCTCCTGTATGTATCATACTTAGATTAAATGCTTTACAAAAATTATCTATCCATTCGTTTATTTTTACATCTTTCGGCATAAAATCGACCAAGTTGATTTTCCCTTGCTCAAAGGTTGAATTATCGTTCCACTTCATAGTTGGTTTTGTAGGGTCACTTGCACCATCAGGCATCATTGTGAGCCAATCTACGTCTTCTCTGAAAGGTTCAACAGATAAATTAAAGTCAACTGTGTGTCTAAGCCATCCATACTGTCTGTCATTCATATCCAGACGCAGCCCCATGTCTGATATTTCAATCAGGGAAAGCTTTTGTCCTGCTTCCAGCCATACTATCTGAGCTATCCTACCATCAGCATCTATTTTGTTATCATCAATGTTTGTTTTTGATTCAGGAGCATTATCTATTTCTACTTTAAATCTGGCTGTTTTTTTCCATCTGTTATCTGCTGTTTTTTCCAGATAGCCGCTATTAACGGATGCAGACTGTGCACTATACTTTGTATCTTGATCCCACGATATTCCCCCACTTATTGCCATAGGATTATTATAGATATACTTTCCTTCCTCTTCAGTAGGATTTATATAACTACCCAGCCCTGCCTTTTTTCCCCAGGCAAAACCACATAATATATCAGAATTTTGTTTTGGGTCTATAAAGTGTGTTTCTCCCGGTTCCGGATAGACTGTACCTATATCTTCTGAGTTTTCTTCCTGATTATCATTAAAAAAGATATTATCAAACCTTATATCTTCCAGATTACCATCAAAATTACGCATCAGTTTCAGTTCAAATCGAGATGAATGAAGATGATTGTTATTATCGGGACTATCGGGTTCCATTACAAATGGCCCGCTATTGCCATTGATATAATAGACTGTATCACTTCCTCTACTAAAACTTACATTTGCCTTGAATATAATTTTGTATAAACCGCTATAGGGTATAGTAATAGTAGTTACGTTATTTTGCGATGTAGATATATTGCCCCCCATGTTGAAAACAGGAGTAATCTCGGAATTATCAGCATTAAATAAATCGATAGCATGTATCCTATTTTCTTCTGTGCCATCCCTATAACTCCTCTTTTCTACCTGCCTTCTTTCCGAATTATAATTTGTCCAGTTTCCTAACAGCTCCATTTTACCGGTATTCCATTTCATAGCAAAGTCGTTAGGATTCATATAGCTGACATACAACTGTTTTAAACGTTCATCATTAAATGCATTACCTGTCAATGTGTAATTGGCATTATTAAATATCATCTTTAACATACTCAGACAGTTAATTGATGGGGGAATGTCATTAAATCTGAAACGTACCGACTCATCATAAACATCTTTTTTTATATTAGCTCCAGGTGTAGAAGGCTTATTAAGTAACCCATAAAGAACAAATGGAAAAATGCAAGGGGCAATATCTCCGTATTTTGCCTTGTCGTACGTGTCTGTATTAAACTCCGTTACAGTCTTTGCCCCTTCAAAATTAATCTCCCATTTCCCTGCCTGATTCATCATCGTTTCCCCGAAAATATCCTTTACCGTGAGTGGGGCAGGCACGCCCAGATTACCTTTGTAGCTATCCTGTGTGATTTCACTCAGACGGAACTTACCATCCAGGATAAGGATCCCATTCACGTACAGGCGTGCATCCTCATAGATACGGAATTTTCCCTGCACTTCTTCCACATTTACATGGCTGAATATTTCATTATTGACAGGGGTGGCAGGAAGCGTTATCTCATACGATTTCTGTGCATCCTTAATGCTTAGTTCGGCAGGATTGATAAACTGGCGTTTGAGCTGTATACCCAGACTTTCGGGGCTGGTGATATCGCAAAGGCGGTTTTTGATGTATAATTCTATGTTCATATTTTTTAATTAGCTAATTATTTCCTCCCTCTGGCTATCCCATAACTCAACGGGCTGTTACGTTCCATCAGTTTGTTGAGGCAGATATAGCGTTGGGCGTCTATCGAGTGATTGTAGCGGTCGGTTGGTTTATTGTTTGGCTCACCATTGATATCCGTTTGCCAGCGATAGTTACGGTATTCGTTAATGATATTTGTGCTTCGCCGGGTTATATGCTTCTTATAGCGGTTGAGTACTGCGATTCCGGTATTGATGCTGTCTTTTCCCTTCTGCGCGGGTTCGACTTTCCATCCAAAGGCCGAGATTTCTTTTATACTTTTGGGTTCGGCGCTATCGGCTATTATCGCAGTATCTTTAGGAATTCCGCAAGTCCTCAGCGTTTCGGCAATCATCAGGTTATCATACCCTTTACTATATAGGAGTTCATCGATCCAAAGCTCTCCCCCGGCCAAACGAATGTCTACAATTGCCGTAGGGTCGTTGGTAAAACCGAAGTCGATGCCTATCCACCTGTTTTTATATACCTGAGGCATTTTCTCTACGATGTCCCAATCTTTGATAATCACTCCTTTGAGCGAGCCTGTGAGCCCTTCGCCGTACACCAGCCACCAGTCTTTGTCGCCTCGGTTCGATTCTATTTCCCTTACTTGTGCCTCGGTAAGGTATTCATTGTCCTTATAAGTGGAATGGATCAGTATTGCTTCCGGCTGAGTGAGGACCTTTTCATCGAGCCAGAATTCAAAACAGGGGTTGCAGTCCAAAAAGATGGTCTCTGTGGTACGGATTGCCAACTGGCGATAGGTCTCGTAATCGATATTAATACACTCATTTACATACAATATGTCCCTGCTGGGACCATGTACTTTACCGGGATTGTCGGCAGAGAAAAATTCTATCATCGACTTGTTTACCCTGTAGATCTTGTCCGTAGCATGCCAACAGCTATTTATCCATTTACCCTCGCTTTGCAGAATTTCCTTAAAATCCCTGATACACCCTTTTTTGAGGTGGGGCATCGATTCGGAGACAACAGAGATGACTTTTGGCTGATTGGACAACTCGGCAATCAGATACAGCAACTGCAATTGGCTATACGTCTTTGATGAGCGTGTAGAACCCTTGTTTACAATATATCTGTATCCTTTGCCGTATGCTGATAAGTTTTTTTCGAAGACGGTGGTTGCTTTCATATTTTTTAGTTACGCGTTACAAGTATTTGATGGAGAAATGAGTCGAGATGCTTCCTATCGTCAACATGACAAAAGATGATATTTATCTTCTTTCCATTTTCTTTGTTATCCTGATCGAAGGGAAGGATCCCGACCCATTTTATCATGAAAAAGACAAGAGATCTTTCGTTGCACTCAGTATGACAGAGAGAATTCAATTATAAGCGTCCGAATACCGATACTTTATATCCACCCTGAAAAGTTCATCTTTCGAATTGGGTTTGATATTCATTTCATCCACTATTACATACCTCTTTGTGGATAGTTCGTATACTGCTTTGGATGCACTAAGCTCTTTGAGCCAGTTGCAAACCTCCATTGTTACGGGCATGGTCTGTACGGTGAATTGCTCGGAGGTATTTTTATTATAAACCGATTCGATCTCGCTACTTACCGAATAATGTGGTGTCTGCGTTTTAAATATCGTATTTGCTTCTGCCTTAAACTCTGATTGTTCCGTACCCGGAAAATTAAAGCTGCTCCATCCGCCAAGGCTATTGAGAAAAGCAAAATCTTTTACCTTGTGCAGGCATTCGGGAAGAATATTGAATCTCAGAGGCTTGCTCACTTCAACCGGTGCTTCGCTACCATAACGGTAAGCCAGATAGATTTCTACCTTTCCGGCGTTTTCGTATCCTTCAATTGCTTTATCGAGGTTTAACCTGATAGTATTGACCTCATTGAAATTTCTCCTCGCCTTAAAGTGGTCGTATTTATCGGCAATAAATCTTCCCGACTGAGAATAGATTCTGAAAACAATGCCAAGTTGATATTCTTTACTGACATTTATGCTATGTTCAGCATCGGATAAGATGAAATTGAAGTATTGTGTTTGCCCTTTTATATGGAAGAAGTCAGGCTGATTGGTTAGTGGTTTTACTTTCTTTATCTCTTCCGGACTTTTCAATCTTTCCTGTGTATCGAATACATAATCGGACAAATCGTTTTCTTCCAATGTGCGCCTGTTTCCTGCAACTGTGTACAGTACAGGGGAATAGTAGAACAGTGAATTGTCATAATAGTCTTTGTCCGATATTAACCGCTTGGCGGCAAAACGGAAATTATTGATCGTTCCCGTATCTACCCAATCTGTGGCATTCAGAAAATCGACAGGTATGTTGTTCGCTTCCAGTATATTAAGATTGAACCAGATAGGTGTGTATGAATAGGCTTTGGTAAGGGGCATCGCCAGGGTACCCATATTGCTGCCTACAGGCCGGTCATCTTCACCTAAGAATATGCCTGTGTCTTTATACAGTTCGAGTTGTATCTCTACAGGATTGTAGCCCAGACCTATGGAATCGTTGCTGACCGTTACGGATGGACTTGCTTTTTTTAGGAAATATGTGTACAACTTTTCATCTTCGGGGTTAAAATAGAAAGCATAACCGCTACCGCTTCCCTTCGATATTAGCTTAATAATTCTGCCGTAGGTTATATTCCCTTCATCGTCGGTAATTGGCGGAAATAAAATATTGAAATTATTTCCAATAAAGGAATTACTCTGAAGCACATTCTTTAAGGCTTCCGCTATTTTATTGAAGCTCCATGCCGGATCGGTATAATATGTTCCTCCTCCTATGCTGCTTATATCTGTTGTTGCTTCAAATACATGTTGCTCACCGGAGTTTTTCTCTACAATAGCGAACTTTGTGAAATTATCGAGGTTCTCATCAAACCCATTACCGATAACCTCCAATGTCATCTCTACCAGCCTATTTTCTCCGGTAGCATTGCTCGAAAATTCGATGTAATTAGGATTCCCCGCTAAAGATACTTTGGCAGGGGTAACCGTTTCTTTTGCTATTTCCAGTCCTTTTATAAAATATCCCATTAGTTAAAATATTTATTTAGTTCGTCAATTGTTGCTTCAAATAGTTTGTCGTACCACTCGGTTTCAAATCTCTTTTCTATCTGTTCCTCAATGGTTGCCAAAATCGGGCGTCCTTCGTGACCATCGCGCCAAATGGCACGGGCAATAAGGAAGAGTGTGGCATTGTCGGTCGGTATATTCTTAGACAGTGCCCAATCGCGGAGTTCGTCCAGTGGTGGAAGCTTACCTTTGCGCGGAGGGCGGTCATTCTCCAGATAGGTGAGATAATCATCGAATAACAGGCGGATAACAGTATTATTTGTATCTACTTCGAGTTTAATATCTTCTGTCCTTTCCTTTAATGCATTCTTGCCAGTTTTCGTATTGCGGCTCACTTTGTCGTCTTTAAAAACGGCTTTTGCAAGTGAGAGAATGTCGGCTGCTATTTCGTTTATTACCTTTTGTGTGGCAGTGTTCATTGTTTTATATTTCATTGTTTTCTTTTGTCATGTTGAACAGAGTGAAACATCTCGACTTATTTGTCATGGAGAAAAGCAAAGAGATCCTTCGCTACTCTCAGGATGACAAAGAGGGTAAGATTATTTTCTTATTTTTAGATCAAAGTCAGGGAACTTATTTGTAAAAATCTCGCAGCTATTCGCCGGAGTGATGTCAAAGTCCTTTATCGGACTGTATTTATCAAATTCCTTCTCCGGATCAAACTGTTCATCTATCAGGCAGAGGTTTTGCATATTCATCTGTGTGAAAGTTACCGAGAAGCGGCATCCGGCAGCATTGTCGTCGTAATAATCCCTTACAGTCATATAATCCCAATCGGGCAAAATGCTGATGCCTAAAGTATTCTGGTGCTTTTTTATCCGTTCTATTATATTCAGTCCTGTAGAAAAAGCAAGGTTTTGCAAATGGCTCACCGACTCTTCGGTAGAAGGAAGGAAAAGAATGGAGAAATCGACCGAGTTGAGGAACGTATTGTCTTTATTGTATCCCCGTACAGGGTCTTCGAGCCAAAACAACGGGTACATATCTTTACCGCTTCCCAGTTCGTAATTACGGTCATAATAAAAAGCCCTGATTAGCTTATGCTCACGGGCCTGTTGCCTGAAAATGTTTATAATACTGTCTATCATTACTAAAGTTTTTGAGTGTTTAGTAATAGATAAATTTTCAGGAAAATAATTAATACCTAACTTTGGAAATAGTAAAAAGCACCTTAAACCTATTAATAAAGACTATGCAAAAGGGAGATATCTATAACTATTACAATAAAGACAAAAAGAAATACACTGCGCTTCAGATCATAAATATCGATACTGATAAACAGGAATATCTGTTATTGGCATTATCCTATTGGGATGATAATCCTTTGTCAGATAAAGATATAAATACGATAAAGCCATTCTGGAAAGATCATCATAGCTGGAAAGGCGAATATACATGCATGCTTTGTAAAGGAGATATCCCGGATAACTACTCTTTTGCAGGAAATAGAGAAGTACTCGCTCACCCTGATGAAGAATTAACCAAAGCCGGAAGCTGGTATTACAGCTGCTTACAGATCTCATTGCAAAAAGCATGGGAAGAGTTGCCCGAATCTTTTCGTGAGAATTATAAAAGGCTGAAAGGCATTGGGTCTAATATAGTTTCGACAAGTATGCAGAGAATAGCAGATGGCGCGGAACTGGATACTGCATATCCCGGCCTCACTAAGATTGAAGTTGACGGACAAAAAACATGGCTGACAGAGTATCTGAACACACATCGTAATATAACGGAACTGATCTGGAAAAATGCGCAGGAGAAAGTGCTCGATCTTTCTAAAAGCTGCTTAACTACTTTTAAAACAGATGGTAAAGGCGTTGAGGAAATAATACTGAACGACTGCCTGAGCGAATTATCATTTTTAGAATCTATTGATAGTGATATAAAGATACTGCCAACATCTAAAAACCGATCTTTTGACTTGCATGTGCAAAATACAAACCGACTGTATTTGTTTCGCGATCTCAATATTACGGAACTTTGGATAGGTGGCGATGGCCAGACCAAAGTAGATATAGGTGAGATTGCCGCAAACCTGCCTAACCTCAAAGTACTGCGTATATGGGGAAAGCCCGATTATATCGTCAATATGGAAAAGATATCGTTATTGAAAAATCTGAGGAGGCTCACCCTGCGCGATATATTTGGATTTACGGCTGATAATTTCCCTTCAAGGAAAGATTTTCCGGATATAACCAGTATATGGATGGACAGTATTCCCGACGATGTAGCCAAAAAAGTGAAGAAGGAATACAAAGGCATCGACTTGTGGATTACCAAAGGACGTAAGCCCGAATGGCTGGAGGCGAATCTTAACAATCCTTTCCGGCATTGGGATGGGGAAGATTATATTTCACCAACGCATGCCAAGAACGCTGCAAACTTGTATATAAAGCTAAATAAGCAAATAGATAAACTGATAAAGGAGAACCCTTCACCGGAAAGGATGCAAGAGGAATTGGAAAAGATGGTAACGGAATATACCGAAGAATTCAATAAGATGGATAAGCGTACGCATTGGATAGATACAATGTTGCGTGAAGATATCGGTGATGTGTTAACAAAACTGCTCGAACCTGCAAAGCAAGTGTATGGGGATAAGGTGGATTTCAATAAGCTGGATTATCTGTTTGAGGATGTGATGGATTTCTGATACTCAGCTGTTAGCCGGTTTTATTGCTAACAGCTATAAGCAATTTGCTTCTACCTCCTCACCTGTTTCTCAAACTTATACTGATCCTCTTCGGCACGGGACTTATCTATCTTGTAGAGGAGAAATCCGAACACTTCGCCAACTGTTTTTCCAGTGATCGTATCAAATAAGTATATCTTATCCTCTGCCAGATCGGCAATAGTTTTATACCATCCCCATTTGCTGCAAAAGCTTTTGTATCCTTTAGAAACTGGTCGGCCTGAGCCATTACCGTCGAATAGTGGTTCAAAATCTCTTCTGATCTTTTCTTTTTGAATAAAAAAAAACTGATCAACGGCAGCGCTTTGTCACAACGAAGGTTTCTGAACATTTCAGCTCTTCCGGTTGCCAGATCGGGATTATACTTCTCGCCAATGGGGCGGCAAAGGATAGCCAGCAGTTCCGATAACTTATATTCACTTTCGCTACTGATCACATTTTCTGCATCTACCCATTCGCCAAGTGTTAATTTGTCGGCAAAGGAGATGAAATATTCTGTGCTGCCTATTTTCACTTTGTTGGATGGTGGCAGCTCATTGTCGAATACAAAATCGGTGATGCCTGCTATGGTATTGAATACTTGTGCGGGTGATTCCAAGAGGATATCTATATCGATATTGCACAGCCCGGCAATAAAAGCTACCTGCTCCATCTTTGTCTTGGGGCTTTGCATATAATACCGCTCGTAGGTAGACAGTTTTATCTCTCCCCAGCTTTCGGGGATTTCCAGTTTCAGGTCGTTAAACTCAACTTTTATCATAAGTAAATTAAATTTGTTACTTATAGATAATTTTGTGGGAAGATGATAAAAAGGGAGATTTTGACGCAATCTTTTACTCTCTTTGTCATATCCCGACTCATTTATAAAGGAAAGGAGACAAGAGATGCTTCGTTACACTCAGCATGACAAGATTATATTTTTACATAATAACAAATAGAAATGCTCCACCAGTAGTGAAGCATTTCTTAATCTTATTAGTTTGATCGCGATTGAGAGAATTTTAGATGATTACTCTCTGCTAGGGACAGGTAAATCAGCAACAATTCTCCATTTTGTTGTATATGTTGGACAATGAACGACTTCAGTATAATCACATTGTTTTCTCCATGCGGTTGTTTCGAAATTAGTATATACGCCTTTTTTTAGAATAGTAAGTGTACCAACCCCATTAGCCACGGCAAAACTCAATCCGCCACCGACACCTTGATAGGTTACTTTTGATGCGCCACCAAAAGTTATTTGTATTCTTTCTCCAACAGCAACCTGTCTTTCCACATGGAGAATCTGAGGGGGTTCCATACACCAGCACGGAGATCCGGTACCACTATCTCCACCACCACCTCCAGGTTTTGGTATATCAGGTTGTTTTTCTGCTTTTGTACCAGGATCTGTATGTACAACCAGGCTATCTGCATCTACAAAGTATTCGTAGACTACTTCCTGTTGTTTCGCAATCTCATTGTTATCCTCATATTCTTCATTTACGCTATTGCTACAACCTGAAATAAGGAAAAGACTAAATAAAAAATAAACAACTACTTTCAAATTTTTCATGATAATAACTCTTTTAGTTAATATTAATTTAGTTAGGCTTTTCAACTCCGCTTATTTTGGTCTAAACTCGAAAAGTAAATATATATATTATTTTTTTAAAATTATATAAAATAAACAATGAAGTGTGAAGAATATTTCTCCCTTTCATCATTTTTTACCCAATTTATCTATTGATGTAATTAACAACATCATAAAAATATGGGTATAGAAGAAAAGAAATACACAGTAATCAAACTGTCGGATACCATCAGGACGTATCCTACATTTACCAAGAGTACCAAAGGGTGGATAAACTATGACCGCGACAACCTCCTCCCTCAGCGTATTATCGAACTCAACAATGAGTCGGCTATCAACAAGGCGGTAATAGAAAACAAAGTGACCTATATTTGCGGTGCAGGAGTAAAAGACGGGCAATACTACGGGCAGCCCAATCCTGTCGACGACTGGGACAGCCTGATAGAAAAAGTAGCGCGCGACTATGTCACCTTTGGCGGATATTGCTTTCAGGTGATACTGAACGAAAACGGCAAGAGTATAAGCGTTTACCATACCGACTTTAGCAAGATCAGGGTAGGGCAGGTGAACGAATATGGCGTATACCTCAGCTTCTACCTGTCCAACGACTGGAAACGAACTACCGGAAAGTATGCGCCGGCAGAGATAAAAGCCTATGGCGCGGAAGAGATGCAAAAGGGTGTGCCATACTTGTTTTATTATAAAGACTATGCGCCGAGTCTCGATTATTATCCTGTGCCTCAGTATTATTCTGCATTCAACTATATAGAGGCAGACGGACTTTTGGGTAAATTTTACCGCAACTCTATCAACAATGGCTTTGTGCCTTCCACCATTATTACTATGCCGAGCAACCCGAGCGAGGAACAGAAAGAGCAGTTCCAAAAGGATATAGAGCAAAGCTATGCCGGAACAAACGGCGCAAACAGCATTGTAGTGCTTTGGGGTGAAAGCCAGGAAATAAAGCCTGTGGTGACATCGTACACAGCTAGCAACAATGCCGATCTGTACAATAATGTGGACGAAATCATCTTCCAGAAAATCATATCGGCACACCGCCTTACTTCGCCTACGCTGGCAGGGCTGTCGGGATCGGGCAACCTGTCGGGAAATGCCAATGAGATTATCAATTCTTTTGTGCTTTACAACCAGACAGTGATACATCAGCTTCGCCGCAAGATCATAGACACACTCAGTATTTTTACGATCAATAACGGCTATAAGCAGCTGGAAATAGACGATCTGGAGATAGTAGAACAATTAGCCAATTAATAAATTAGCATATTAGCAAATTGGCACAAAGTGACAATAATCATTTTCATATTTGCTAATTTTCATATTTTCAAATTAAGTATTATGACCGAGTATATACAAATACCACTTATCACAGAGAAGCTCTTTAAGCAGTATTCTCCTGTGACCTCCAACACCGACATCACCGAGTTTGTGCCTTATATCTGTATCGCACAGGAACTGCATATAGAACCCATACTGGGCGAACCGCTGATGACCGAACTCAAGCAGCAGATCACAGCTAACAGCCTTACCCCCGAAAACAGCGACCTGATACTCCGCACGGCTCCCGCCCTGTCGTTCTACGCGGTCTATCAGGCATTGCCGTTCCACTGGGCCACCATCGTAAACAAGGGTATCACCATCCGCGAAAGTGATAATAGCAAAGGCATTGATATCAAAGACCTTGCACAGCTTCGCCAATGGTTAAAAGATGATGCCGGGATACTGGTGAGCCAGTTGATAGACTTTATGTGCCATTGCCGCGCAAATTATCCGTTGTGGCGTCCTCAGAATGCCTGTTGCAACGAGGTGATAAATGAAGGATCGGCACAGAAAGATTTCGATAGCGGATTTTATTTCCAGAAAAAGAAGAAAGGCTGCTGCTGAAAAAGAATCCCCTGTACTTGAGAGAAGTGCAGGGGATTTGCTTTATTATCTCTTTGTTATATTGAACGGAGTATCATTCTTTTTGTCATTCTGAGTGCAACGAAGAATCTCGACTCATTTATTCATGAAAAAAGAGTCGGGATATTTCACTTTAATATTTTAATTATTCGATAATACCACGATTTTCATATTTGTCTTTTTTATTTCTCTTCCCTTATAGAATATCGCAATCCCATTTCTGGCATAGCCTCCCGAAAGAACTTCAAACTGCTTGTTGGCACTTGTTACCTTTTTCCCTTTGTAGTACACATAGTTATTATCCTTTGTGTAGCCATCCTTTAATAGTTCGAAGCGACGCCCGCTGGCTCCCTCTATTTCTACTCCGTTGTAAAACACATAAGTATCATTTACTGCATAATAGTCTTCAAAGTCCTCCGTTATCCTTTCCTGATGGATTGCATTACCCTGACCAGAGAGGTTGATGACTTCGCCCGCCTGAGCCTTGGATACAATGTCTATGTCTTTTACTATTATTATTCCTAAGAATACGGCTATTACTGTCAGTACAATTTTGGTGTATAGGTCTGTTTTTGTTTTCATATGTGTATAATTATTAATTTCTACAAATATAGACTTATAAACTAGCATACAGTTTAAGCCGTTATCGAATTTTTTCAGATTTGTCTAATAGCAGGTAATAAGTTTACTAAAAAAAGAAATATTATGGCAGATAAAAAAGAATTTACACTACTCGTTAATGGAGTAGAAAAAAGTACTGAAAATGTAGAAAAGTTAAGTAACAGTTTAGAGAAGGTAGATGTAAAAGCAAAAGGTATGTCCGTTACAGCAAAAGATGTAGCAGACACTTACAAAAATGAGCTAAAAGATGTAATAGAATACATCGCTTTGCAAATGGCGAAGATAGAAGCAATAATCACCGAACTGAGCACACACGCGGGGCAGGCTATAGAAAAAAATATAGAAGCCGGAGAAAAACTGGCTGAGAGTATGGGAAAATCTGCCGATTCCGGCTTATCTTCCATTAAAATAAAAGCAATAGAAGCATCTACGGTGATGGAAGCCTACATAGACAAAATAACGGCAAAAAGTGAAGTACAAACAACAAGGCTGGAACAGCAATTAGCGAAAAATAAAGAATTAGTTGCAAAATCACTTAAAGAATCGACTGAAAAAACAGAAGACGAAGCTGAAAAAGAAAAGAAGATTGGTATCCTTAACCTCAAAGCATACAAAGAAAGGGCGGAAGAACGTGTAGCCGTGCTTAAAAAATATAAAGAGGAACTGGAGGTGGCAGGTGTACAAACCAAGTTATATTATAGCAGTGTAATCTCTCAGTATGCCGAAGATAGTGAACAATTTAAGCAGAAACAGAAGGACAAAGAAAAAGCACTGGAAGAATTGCAAAAAAAAATACTAGAAACCGATAAAACTATTAAAGAATCAAACAAATCTTATCTGGATATTTGGAATACACAACATGGTGAAATAAAAACAAAACTTGAAAACTTTGTCAAGGATAATGAGGGTGGTTTTGATAAGTTTCTAAAAGATAGTACTTATGGATTCCATGATTTTGCAAAAGGCATAACAGAAAGTGTAACGCTACTGGAAAAAGGCATCACAGATTTAGAAACAAAAGAAAAAGCTGCCAATGACGAAAAGTATAAAAAGAAATTAGAAAAGCTGGATAAGGAACTGGAAGAAGTAAGAGCTGAAGCCTCAAAATATGAAAAAGAAAAAGAAAAAGCAGAAAAAGAACAGGCAGAAGCAAAAATAAAGGCAGAAAAATATAAAAACGATATAAAAAAAATAGAAGATTCTTTCAAGGTAAAGAATCCAAATGCTGATGAGAAAAAAGAGGATGTTAATAAACCTGAAGAATCTACGAATACTCTGCAAAGTTTAACTGCCGAAATTCCAACAGATACTGATTCTGAAAGTAAAGATAGCTCTGAAAAAAGTGATGTTGTGCCGGTAGCTGATGCATCGGAAGAAGAAATTAAGGCGGCATATGAAAGGATAGAAGAGTTAGACAAACTTGCTAAAGCAGAAGAGGAAATTGTAGAAAATAAACAATCAACAATAGAAAATGCTAACAATAGAATAACAGAGAGCAATCGCAGTGTTTTATTAGAACAGATGCGCATAGAGGACGACAAGAAGAAACTTGAAGAAGAAAAAGCTAAAAAAGATGCGGAAATAGCAGAAAAAGCACAAAAAAGAAAAGAAAAACTCGAAAAACTGGAAAAAATAAAGGCAAAAGCTCAACTTGTACTTGATATTGCTACAGCGACAAAGGAGATTGCCAAAGGTGTTGCTACAGCATGGGGAAAAGGCCCGATACTTGGTCCTCCATTGGCTGCATTAGTAGCTTTAAACGGTGCTATGCAGTTAAAGATAATGACGGCACAACTAGCCAAATTTGAAGACGGAGGACTACTCCGAGGCAAACGCCATGCACAAGGAGGTATGCGTATAGAAGGTACCAATATGGAAGTAGAAGGCGGTGAATATGTGGTCAACCGTGTGTCTACAAATAAGAATCTGGGATTGGTGAAGTATATCAATGAGCAACGGCGCGAACTGTCTCCAAGTGATCTCAATACCTATTTTTCACGTTCGTTGCAAAGTACAGAACCCTCCTTTAAGCGTATGTTTGCCGATGGAGGACAATTGCCAGCTGTAGAACCAGTGGCTAATATTGATAATGAGAACTTGATAAAAGCTATTCAGTCTATCCGTATCGAGCCAAAAGTAGCAGTAACGGATATCGCCAAAGTACAGGAAAGTATGGTCAGCGTAGATGGCTGGGTAGGGGTGTAAGAATATTTATTTACTGGGGTGAAAATCCCCAGTAGATTAATCTCCGACATAGACATAAAATTTATTATCAGTCAATAAGTTAGGCTCAATCGTATATATGATACTCTCTCCGGCATAGATATGAAATTTATTATCAGTCAATAAGCTAGGCTCAATTGTATATATGATACTTTCTCTGGCATAGACATAGAATTTATTATCAGTCAATAAGCTAGGTTCAATCGTAAATATAAGGCTACTCACCTTCCCCTCTCCCCCTCTCACATATTCCCCATCCATATTAAATACAATATCCCCATCAGCAGAAGCACCTGCACGGATATAATTGTTGTCGATGTTAAAAACCACATCGCCCGACTTATCTTTTCCGGCACGTATTAGCTTATCGTCGATATTAAAGACGATGTCGCCTGTGTTCTTCTCTCCGGCTCGGATATAGTCTCCATCGAGATTAAAAACCGCATCGTCCGATTTTTCCTTTCCCGCACGGATAAGGTTTCCATCCAGATTGAAAACGATATTTTCTTTCTCGGTGGGTGGATCTACCGGATTTTCGGGTTCTGTGGGTGGTGGTGTTACATAAGGATCATCCTTTTCGCAGGCCGCAAAGCCTATACACAGCAACAGGATAAATATATAATTCAGGATTTTCATATCGCGTCGGTTATTCGTATATAAAGATAGACTATCCTTTTCTATAAAGGTTTAGTGAAGATATGAATAATCATAAGATAAAATGATTCTATCCTGATTACAGATAAGATATTTGCTTATAAAGGAGGTCTTTCTATCGGCTATTGATCCGCAGAGTTCTGATATTCCTTAATCATTTTTGCCAACTGGTCGCGATTCTCCTGCACCTTTTTTTCTGCTTCCCGCGTTCTGAAAATGCTTCTTACCCTTTTTGTAATATTATTGTAGTGGTCATATTCGCTAACAATCAGATTTATCTCATCCGGAGTGACATATATCGCCTTCACCTCTTTACTATCCTTGTAGTAAATTGAGTCCATAGCATGATCTTCAAACCTATAACTGGTTTCTACAAAATATTCTTTTGTGTGATACTTTTTTGTCCTGTATTTCAGAATCTCTTGTTCGTCGTATGTGTCGGTGATTATGGTATCCTTACTGGTGTACTCCTTTTTGCTGGTTGGGCTTGCCTTTGTTGTATATGTTGCTGTACCTGCTTTTGCCATATCTTTGTTTACAGGTGGGTGTTTAATACCCCACATCCTTTTTGAGATTCCTGCCGTATCGGTCGGGTATTTCCTGTATCTTACCGTAGTCTCGCTACTATCGGTAAAGAAGGTTTCCAGCGAAATCTGTTTCGCATCCCTGTCAGGATATATCGAATAGCCCCTGATCGATTTCAGGCTGTCCCTCTCGTCATAGTAATAGAATTTTGCATCTCCCGACACGGTATCCCTTACATCATAATACCCTCTGATACGATAATCGGTTACCTTTACCAGCCGGCCTTTATCATCATATTCGTTTTTGTAGTCTTCTATATTGTCTACCGACAAATAGTATTCATCTGTATTTTTTTGTTTTTTTACACATGCGCAAAGGATAAGGATAAGTAGTATGCAGCTTACTGTTTTCATTTTGTAAATTACTGTTTGTGTTTGAAGATCAAATATAGATAAAAAGCTGTAAGATTTAATAACAAAAAAATACCGGAGACGAAAATATCCCCGGTAAAAGTATCTTTTATATAAGTATTTTGTGTTGTGAGTCAGTCTTATAATTCTTTGGGCGTATATGTCATCTTATATACCGACCAGGTTGCACCCTGATATTTACGTTTCATATCCTGCTGACTTTTAAACGTTTCTCCATAATACTTGCCTACAGGGATGTATATCCAGTTGGTTTGCACTTCATCAAAGAAATCCTGCCAGTATTGTGTCTCTACTGTTTTGTTCGCCTGCTCGGGAGTAACGCTGATATTCGCTTCAAAACGGGTAGTGCCGTTTATTTCCCACACATATTTGTCGTCCATATTCGGATCGGTGTGGTTTGGATCGGTAATCATAGCGCCCACATGGAAAGCTTTTGTTTCTATATATACTTCTATTTTCTCTTTGTTGCCGTATCCCAGGGTCGCCCATTCATTATTTTCTGGTTTTATGAGCACCTTTAAAGCATTGTTTTCAAACTTGTATTTAACAATGGCATCGTGAGCGTTCCATGCACTAACCAGCATTTGAGATCCGCTTTTTACATAGCCGCAATCTACATACCCCCTTATTTTTACACTATCCGTTCCGGCGATAAATGTAATAGACGAATTTTCTACAAAATCATCAAACTCAAAAATTGCACTATTCATCGACCGATGGTGCAGCTCCCTGTATTTTCCTCTTTCCATACCATCTATTCCACCGTCGCTGCTGCCATTCATCGACCTGAACATCATGCATACAGTATCCGACACAGCCAGCATTGTGTCTTCCTCGGTAATGGGTGTAAATCCGTCGTCATCATCGCTACAACTTATCATCAAGATAAGCGATAGAATAATCGTTAATCCTATACTTGTCTTTTTCATGATATCGGTTTTAGGTTGTATTTGTTTGTGTGTAAATCTAACACATTGTTTTGGGCAAATGAAATACTTTTTGTTAAAAATATAAATTGGAATTGAAGTTAACAAGTTTTTTATGCTGAAAAAGAAGTAGTTGAAAAAACTGTATAAAAGAAAGTATAAAGTAAAGCATAACAGTAAGCCTTATATATATAAACTAAAACATAAACATAAACTAAAAGAAAAGTATAAAAGAAAACTTTTCTTCTCTTTTTTATTTTGATTTTTTTTAGAAATAAGAGGAATTAATTTTCGGGTAATTTTTATTCTTCATACCCTTCCTTGTCATCCTGAACGCAGAGAAGGACCTCTTTTCTCTTTTCCATCTGCTATGCTCCTGTAATGTTAGCTTTCATGGACAAATGGGTCGGGATGCTTCGTGCCTCAGCATGACAAAAAAGATAATCCGGCAAATGCATTTTCCAAAATCGAAATTATCTTATTATAAGCAACGGAATTCCACTATTTCATAATCCTTTACTAAATCCCTTATATGTATGAAGATACCAGTATACAACTGTGTGATTGACGAAAATGTAGACGACCTGACAGGAGTTTATGCCATTTCGTTTGTAGATATGCCCGCCAATGAGATCGATTTTGTAGCCCTTAGGGGACAAAAAGAATTACACCTCAGTAAGGATGAACAAAAGCAGATACTTACCGGTGTTGTTCTCAAACCCGAACAGCTGATCTACCGCAACTCTCCTGAGCTGGGCGACTACTACATCAAGTTTTCGGCAGGGCAGATCGAAAAAATCGCTCACAAAATGATGAAAACGGGTATTGCCTTGCACAATACCACACATCAGCACCAGTCGCCACTCAGCGGAAACTACCTTATCGAACTGTGGATTGTAGAAAACCCTGCAAACGACAAATCCAATGCGCTCGGTTTTACAGATTTACCCAAAGGAACCCTGATGTGCAGCTACAAGATAGAAGATAAAAACTATTGGACAAATGAGGTGATGAACGGAAATGTAAAAGGGTTTTCACTCGAAGGCTTTTTCAATCAGGAAATCTCATTGTCTAAAACAAATTATAAATCTATGAACGATAAAAAGAAAAAAGCAAAACAGACACTGCTGGGGCGCATTGCAAATATGTTACTCGATATAGAGGCAGTAGAAAAATCGGACGTTACCACCAGTGGCGAAGCCTATGTGCTGTTTGTACTGGCAGACGGTAAAGAAGTGTATGTAGATCAGGACGGATTTGCAACTATGGATGAGGAGCAAATGCCTGCCGGAGAACACAAACTGGCAGATGGTAATCTGCTTGTAATCGACGATCAGGGGCAATTTGTGGAAACAAAAGAAGCATCCGGAAACAAGACCAACCCTGAAGAAACCAAAGCGCCGCAAACGTTGAAGCATCACAAGGCTAAGCACAGATTAGCAGATTTTGACCCGAAAACGGCTGAAGCATTGAAAGCAAAAATTGCCGAAATGCAATCGGTGATCGATCAGCTTACCAAATCGCTGAACGAAGCACAGGGCATGCTCGAAGACACTAAAAGCCAGGTAGAAGAAATGCGCAAGAAAACTCCTTCGGCTTACCCGGCCATCCAGCTTTCAGGCTCTAAAAACCTGAGCGAAATGACTACTGCCGAACGTATGGCTGTGGCTCTTAACCAAACTATTAACAGAAGAAAATAATAATCAATATGCTGATGGCTTTTGTCATCCTGAGGTAACGAAGGATCTCGATTCATTTATTCATGGAAAAAAGACAAGAGATGCTTCCTGTTGTTAGCATGACAAAGTATTAGAAACAGCATATTCTCAAATCAAAACAAAATTATGGCAAACATGTATGACATTTCATCACTGACCTATCAGCCATCCTCTAACATGGATTGGTTCACAAAAGCAATCTTTGGTGGAAAACTTATCGAAAAAGGTAAAATCACTCCTGTGATCGGAGTAAAAGAATCGACACAACTTAACCTGATCGACCTCGAAGGTAATATCCTTCAGGCAGATGCACGCGACTGCTCGTGGACACCTCAGCAGATAGCCAAGTTGAGTGAGAAGGAATTAAAGATCAAGACCTACAAGATCAATCTGGAACAATGTATCGACGATCTTGAACGCAAACGCACGGTATGGATGCTTAGCCCCGGTGCAAAGAATATGGAATTGCCCGACACCCTGGAGGATGCTACTATGGCAATATTGGCGGCAGAATTGAGCAGCGAGATCGAAACCAAGATCTTCAAAGGCGACAGTTCGGTAGACGCCAACGACTTCGACGGTGTGGTCAAAGTACTTACCGACAGCACACAAGCCGTAAAGGTTTCGGGTGTAGCGCTTACCAAAGCAAATGTGTTGGAGGAGATTGAAAAAATGTTTACCGCTATCCCCGAAAATGTGGTTGCACTGGGCTTGCAAAACGGTACACTGAATATCTACGTTTCGTATCCTACATTCCTGAAAGTGAAAATGGCACTGGGTGGTATCTGGGGCGACAATGTAGTGGTTAGCCCTAACTTTACGGTAGAGGGCGATGTGGTTCGCTACATGGGTGTGGAAATCGTTCCGGTAAAAGGCCTTAACGATAATGACATGGTAGCTGCCGATGCTAAAAACTTCCTTATCGGTACCGACCTTGTTCGCGACCTGGAGGAGATCCGCATGGGGCAATTTGCAGCGCCGCAGGATAGCAAGATCTTTATTGATGGCCGTTTGCGTCTGGGCTTTGTAATTCCGTTTGAGGATGAGGTTGTATTTTATAGCCCGAATAACTAATCAATTAGCAGATTAGCAAATTCGAAAATTAGCAAATGGTGACATTGTCAATGTTTTTTTGCTTTGCGTCCATTTGCTAATATGCTAATTCTCAAATATGCTAATTACTCTATTAACAAATTAATAATAAAAACTATGTCTTGTAAATTAACATCAAATATCACAAAAGAAACCTGTGCTTATACAGTAGCAGGTATCAAAGCCGTGTACTTGTTCAACTACGATCCGGCTAATACTTATACAATGGGTACAGATGAGGAAATAGAAACTATAATGCTGGCTGATTCGGCAAAAGCATATAGTATTGATTTCATTGACAGTACAGCTTCATTTTCTGACGAACTGGCTCAGAATGGCAATGGTGGCAAGTATCGCACGCATACTGTAAACTTTACATTGAGTGAATATAATTATACTATTATTAATCAGGGCGATAAGCTTAGCTTGGGTAAGTTCACAGCGGTAGTGGTAGATAAGAACAACCGTTCTATTATGCTTGGCCGTAACAACGGACTGAGTGCCACAGCCTTTAATTATGCTTCGGGTGCAGCCGATGCCGATGCCAACGGGTGGACGGTTACACTTGCCGGCACAGAACTGGAGATAGGACGCCTGCTGAAAGACGAAAGCGTGATCACAGCAATAGTGGACAAAACAGTGATAACTCCGTAAGTATCAATCGGCAAATTTGAAAATTAGCAATGATGGCTTCTGTGCTGAGGCAACGAAGCATCTCTTTTCTTTTCTCCTTGAAAAACGGGTCGGGATGCTTCCTATGACAAATCAGAGACAAGTTATTTGCTAATTTTCAAATCTGCTAATTTTCGAATTAATTATGAATTGTAGATTAATCCAAAATATAAAGCACTCGTGTGAGTATAATCCGGGGGGTATATCAGAAATTTATCTTTTGGATATCCGGGACTTTGTAAGTTATCGGTTTAGAGATGATAAGCTGTATGATCAATGTTTTATTGACAGCATCAAGATATCCGCACAGGATTATATCAGGCTTGATGTTGTGGATGAATCGAATTTTACCGAAAATCAGGACAACGGAATATATACACAAGCAATAACAACATTCGTAAGGTCACTGGATTATCAGAAAACAGCCAGCCTGTTGCTAACCAAAGTGAATAAGTACCTGATAGTATTCTCTTCGCAAGGCAAGATGTTCTCATTTGGCTCTGATGGCGGCGCTACCCTTAGTTATACTCAACAAACGGGGCAGCGAGGCGAAACGGCAGGATATAGTATCACTATTACTAAAAAGTCAATCTACCCCTTATTCGAGGCAGCACCGGACAAAACAGTTATAGAGTCATTATTGAGTACTGAAGATAAAGTAAATCTGGTAACAACAGAAGATGGTTATTGTATACCAATTTTAGAATTATGGAAGAAATAAAGAAAAAAATAATATCGGAGTTACCTGAGGCTACAACGATCGAAAACTTGTATACGCTGGGTACCGACAAGAACGATAATTCGGTGAAAGTCCCGATCAATCTGCTCAAAGGTAACAAGGGAGACAAGGGGGATGCGCCCTTTGTGGGTACTAACAACAACTGGTGGGTTGGCACGGCGGATACGGGTGTGCCCAGCGTCATTGCCGTTTCGCAAGAAACAGGGCAGGATACAGTAAAAGCCCCGAGCTTGAAGTTGTTTACTGATGAAATAGGGAAAAATCAGCAGATGGTTCTTAATATTAAGGGAATCAATTATACTTCAAATCTTGAAGTATTTGAGTATAATAATCTTGTACCAAGCTACTCAAATATTGTAGACTATTTTCTGGATGCCAATGGCGTTGAACAAAAAGCGCGTTTCACAGATCAAATATCATATAACCAAATATATGTGCCAGTACAGCCAAACGTAACATATATGTGTAACTCTGTAAAGGCGCAAGATGATCAACGTTTTATTTTTTATGATGCAAATAAAACCTTTATCGGTTCATCATTCGGTACTCGCACAACTGTTTGGGGAGGAATATTTACAACGCCTGCTAACTGTGCTTTTGTCAGATATAATTATATGCCCAATATTGGTAAAAATTCACAGATTTATATATATCCTTCCCCTGAATCAAACGTAATAAAGAAATTGGCTGTCGATCTGGGCGTAGAAGATATGCGGGGCGCGTTCGAGGTAGAGGTAGAAAGTAACTCAGGAAATATTTTGCCTGCTACTTTAAACATGGGTAATGGATTTCTTAACAATTGGAATGCTGTTTCTAGTGGTGACTATAAATATACAATTGACTATTTACCTATTGAGCCGGGAATAGAATACACTACAAACCTTGTTAACCTTAATCCGATGTTTTTATTTTACGATTCGGAAAAGAGGTTTATCACAAATAATGGAGTCGCCTCAAATAGTAGTCCTTTCGGTGATTTTACCACACCGATAAATTGTGCTTATATTCGATTTAATGGTAGGACATCAATTTTTGACGGTTTTTATATCAAGAAAAAAAATGCAGGCAAAAATATAGTTATTCCAAACTTATACATACCCGTTTCGAACGTGATCGATGATGCTAATCCAGTCGAAAAATTGGATTATTACGCATGTGGTGACAGTTTAACCGAGGGCGCGAATAGTTGGGCTGTGAAAATGGCTGCAAAGTTCGGCATGCCTTTTACAAACCTTGCAATAGGTGGTAAAATGGCAATGGGGGATGATGGTTTAATACTTCAAATAAATCAGATTCCTACCGATTTCAAAGGGCTTGTTACTATAATGATCGGTACAAATGACTGTTGGCAGCGCAGAACCGTAGGTGATGCGAATACAACTTTAAGTAAAGCTTTTGACTCTCTTACATTGACAGATAATTTCTCCGATGCATACCGTAAATGTATGGAGACTTTGGTAAGGAAAGTACCCGAAGCCAGAATTGTGTGTATGACTCCTGCGCCTACAAACCTCGCAAATATAGAACAATACAGGGAAGTAGAACGAATAATCTGTAAATGGCTTTCAATTCCTATTTATGACGTATATAATGAAATAGGCATTTTCTCAGGGAACCTAAATGTTTATGCTCCAGTCGATGGTGTGCATATAACAGAATCTGCACACATAAAAATTGCGCGAGTATTTGGCAATAGGGTAAAGGCTTTATTATAAGTTGTAAATAGAACAATACCGGTTAGCTTTGTTGATTAGATCATTTTTCTCTGAAAGGTTACTTTCATTAAAAGAACCAATATGGCGAATCCGGATGTTTAAAAATAGGAATTTCTTACAGATTACAACATTATACACCCCGTTGGATATAAGTGCATCTTCATCTTGAACATCGACAAAATATTTCATTAAATATTGAATAAGAATTGCTTGGTGAAGATATAAATAATTTTCAAAATACATGTAAATATGCATCTAAATATATCACATCGGTTTTCAACGAATGGCAGACAGAGTAAGAATTGATTTACCTTTTTTTTGTAGCGATTCAAATATAACTTCTGCAATGGCTTCCATACCCTTGTCTCCCGGATGATCAGCAACTGCTTGGTTTTCTATGGTACGTCCATTGACGGTATTACCTATAAAGTTCCTATTTTCCTTAGTGTCTAGTTGATTAATTGGAACCCATATACAGTTTTCTGATTTAGCAATCTTTTTCTGTATAGTTTCCTTGTATTTTAAATCGTTACTGTCAGACATAAATATTCCTGTAATAACGAATTTAGCATTAGGAGATAGATGTTTTAAATGTTGGATAAGGTGTCTAAAATCAGCCTCAAAGTTAGTTGTGTCTTTCACATTTTCCCCGAGCCTAATTACGACTAAGTCCTCATCTCCATCAAAGAACTTGTCAAAATAAGACAAATCGTAGTTTGGATGATTGGTTTCCCAATCTACAGCCCAATCTATTTTGAAACTCACACTATCAAAATTGTTTTTAAAATTTTGATTGAGGATATGAACATAGTCATTTTCTATAGAGGTTGCAGCCATTCCCCACTCTCCAGCCCAATTATTATTGATTGGATGCCAAGTTATAGAGTTTCCCACTGCAACCCATTTCTTAACTATCAGGTTGGGTGATTCATTCTTGTTACAACTGTAAAGACAGATAGCAATGATAAGCAAAAGCAAAGTCCTCTTCATGGATTTTAATAATTTTTTAAAATGTAAAGATAATACAATCATATATAACTATATCACTATGCAACGCATTATAAATATTTTCGAAAGACTGCAGGATCTCTGTATCAGTCTGCTCAAAGGGGTATGGGTATTTCTTGTAACCCTGCTGACAAATTTTTTTCAGCCGATACACGATTTTCTGCTTGTTGTTTTTATCCTGTTCATTCTCAATTTTTTATATGGTCTGCTTTCCGATATATCCAGAGGGGTCGATTTCAGTCTCAAAAAAGCTTTCCAGTCGGTGTGGTATGTAGTGGGATTTATGCTCTTGCTGTTTCTTTCGTTTGCTATAGGAAAAAAGATGCATCTGGAAGACAGCTCGGTAGTAGATTTTACCTCCTGGATCACATGGGTGGTTATCTATTTCTACGGGACCAATATCCTTCGCAACTGGAAAGTAATACAACCTAAAAACGAAGTCGTATCATTTCTGTATTGGGTATTATCGGTCAAGTTTGTAGAAAAGATAAAACATTTGGGAGATTATTTCAGAAAGGATAAAGACAATGGCTGATATAAATAAACTTGTTCCGATCATACTGAAGTGGGAAGGAGGTTATGTTAATGATCCTTCCGATCTGGGCGGAGCTACCAACAAAGGGATTACCATAGGTACCTATAGCCTTTATCGCCGCCGGAACGGGTATCGGGTGACTACCATCAGCGACCTGAAGAATATCTCAGATGCCGAATGGCTCGATGTACTCAAAACACTGTATTGGGATAAGTGGCTGGCAGATAATATAAACAGTCAGCCGGTTGCTAATATCCTGGTCGACTGGGTATGGGCATCGGGAGGTTATGGAATTAAGCTGCCACAAAAGATACTGAAGGTAGCAACAGACGGAGTGGTAGGATCCAGAACACTTGCGGCGGTGAACACTTATCCCGATCAGAAAGAACTATTCCGTAAGATAAAGCAGGAAAGGTTCGACTTTATAGAGAGAATCGTTCACTCGCGACCAGCTAACAGGAAATTCCGTAAGGGATGGATAAACCGTATTAACGATTTTAAGTTCACAGAATGAGTTTTACTCATTTTTGAGAAATTTTGTCATGCTGACGTAGGAAGAAGCATCCCGGCTCATTTTGTCATGGAAAGAGGAAAGAGATTGTGAGTGAAACGAAGAATGACAGTATAAATACAATAATAAAATTAAAAACAAAAGATTATGTTAGAGATAATTACAAACGATAAAAGCATTTCTTTTATAATTTCACTCCGCAACATCTTCATCCCCATACTTCTGCTATGTCTGTTTGGCAGTTGCAAAACTAATACTGTATATGTTCCTGTAGAAACCGTAAAAGTAGAATACCGTGACAAAGTATTGCGCGATTCTGTTCATCTGTACGATTCTGTATTGATAAAGATGAAAGGTGATACCGTATGGCTCGAAAAATTCAGGTATTTGTATCGCGACAAGCTGGTAAGGGATTCTATATTCAAAGTAGATAGTATATCCGTACCTTATCCGGTGGTTGAGTATCAGGAAGTAAACAGGCTTTCGTCATTTCAGTCGTTTCAGATATGGTGTGGACGGATATTGTTGCTTTTTATTATTGGTTATCTGTGCTTTAAGTGGATAAGAAAATAGAGATCATAAAAAAACGCCTTGCTTAAATAGTAAGGCGTTTTTTATATTAGTTAAATCTGTTAATCCATATTTTTCAACACAAAAGCAGTGCGAGCAGGAATATATAGCCTCAGCCAGCCTTTACCGTCTTTATGGTATAGTTCATCATAGATAGTAAAATGTTCCACCGTATCATCCGTTAACCCATTGCCACCGTATGCCTGGGTATCTGTATCCAGCACTACCTGGTATTTACCCTCAGGGGCAAGGAAGCCATAGTCGGTAAATGACTGGTGAGGATTAAAGTTGAATACAAAAATAAGGTCTCCGCGCATATATGCCAGCACCTGGTCTTCGTCTTTGTCCCATAATTTTACAATCGGTAATTTCTCAAATTTCTTTACCGAAGAAATCAGGTTTAACATGGCCTTGTCAAAGTCGCCCAGATAATGATATTTCAGGTCTTTGTTATCAGCCAGCCACCATTGCCTTCGTGCATATTTGTATGACCATCCGTTACCCTCGCGCGGAAAGTCGATCCATTCGGGATGCCCGAATTCATTTCCCATAAAGTTGAGGTAACCACCGTTTATAGTAGTGGCAGTAATCAGACGTATCATCTTGTGCAAGGCAATACCTCTGTCGGTAGCATACGAACTGCCGTAATGTTTCGACATGTACCAGTACATATCGGCATCTATCAGCCGGAAAATGATTGTTTTATCGCCTACCAGAGCCTGATCATGGCTCTCGGCATACGATATTGTTTTCTCGTCGCTTCTTCTGTTGGTCAGTTCCCAGAATATACCTGTAGGATGCCAGTCCTCATCTTTGCGTTCCTTGATTATCTTGATCCAGTAGTCGGGTATATTCATCGCCATACGGTAATCGAATCCGTATCCGCCATCGTTTATTTTAGCAGCCAGCCCGGGCATACCGCTCACCTCTTCGGCAATTGTAATGGCATGCGGGTTCACTTCATGTATCAGCTTATTTGCTAATGTAAGGTAACAGATAGCATCTTCATCTTCATTGCCATTGTAATAATCGGGATAGCCCGAAAAGTTATCTCCCAGTCCATGGCTGTAATAAAGCATGGAGGTTACACCATCGAAACGGAAGCCGTCAAATTTATATTCTTCAAGCCAGAATTTACAGTTGGACAAAAGGAAATGCACCACTTCATCTTTTCCATAGTTGAAGTTCAACGAATCCCATGCAGGGTGTTCACGCCTGCTGCCCCCATGAAAATAGAGTGTGTACGAGCCATCGAAACGTCCAAGGCCTTCCACTTCATTCTTCACCGCATGGGAATGTACGATATCCATGATAACCGCCAGGCCTAAAGCATGTGCATCGTCTATCAGGTGTTTCAGTTCGTCCGGTGTGCCAAACCGCGAAGATGCGGCAAAGAAGCTCGATACATGATATCCGAAAGAGCCATAGTAAGGGTGCTCCTGTATGGCCATTATCTGTATGGCATTGTAGCCGTCCTCTTTTATGCGGGGAAGTATATTTGTTCTGAATTCTTCATATGTGCCAACTTTTTCCGTTTCGGCAGCCATACCTATATGGCACTCGTATATCAGAAGCGGGTCGGTTTTTGGCTTAAAATTCTTTTTCTTAAATTGATAAGGTGTTTCGGGATGCCACACCTGGGCACTGAATATTTTAGTCTGCTCGTCCTGAACCACACGAGTGCACCATGCCGGTACCCGTTCTGCTTCTCCTTCGTTCCAGCAAACAATAAGCTTAAAGAGGTCTCCGTGCTTTATCTTGCTTAGAGGCAGTTTCAGTTCCCACTCCCCGTTTTCCTTAGGGTTGAGTTTGTACTCGTCCTGTTTTTGCCAGTTGTTAAAATCTCCCACCATATAAATGGCTGTGGCATTTGGGGCCCATTCGCGGAAAACCCATGTGCGGGCAGTTCTGTGCAAGCCATAATAAAGATGGCCCGACGCAAACTCGGAAAGGGATGTCTTTCCGTTATTTGTTAAACTAGCTTCTCTCTTGAGAACATAGTTGTAACGGCCTTCTATTGCTTCTGCATAAGGCTTTAGCCACGGATCGTTTTTAATCAATTTAAGCATATCTTGTTCAGTTATGAGCTATGAGTTATAAGCTATAAGCAGAGATTTCACATTATTACATTCTATTCTTGTCAACCTGAGGGACGAAGGATCTCTTCTGTTTTGTCCTTGATAAATGGGATGCTTCCTATTGTCAGCATGACAAAAATACGTCAACAAATGTTTATCATAACTTATAATTTATAACTCATAATTAATTTACATTCTTATTTTTACCACTACTTTTCTTACCTGTCCTTCGCCGATGCATGGTGCATGACCATCTTCGGGGAAGAAAATAAGAAAGTTTCCGGGATGCACCGTAATAAATGTTTCCGCCTTATCGTTAAAAAACTGGATATCCCTTTCTTCATTGAAAGGTTCGGTTTCCTGCTGCAAATCTGCGCGCGATGTCCATCCAAATGTTTCGGGTTTGCTTACCGGAAGCTGAATATCTATATATTTGTTATGCACTTCCAGTTTGGCATTATCAGCTGTTTTCAGATCACTGTCGCTAACCATCAGGAAGAGGTCTTTCTCTTTCAGTTCTGTTTTACCTGTTTCGGCTTTCGAGAAATCAACAGATTTCAGGTAGTCGAATGCTTGTTTAAACAGGGGGTGCAAATCTTCGTATTTTTTCGAATTATCTAATTTGTCAATTATCATGGTATAATGAGTAAACGTTAATAATCAATGTAATAACTTTCCGGATATAAAATAAATAAGGTCTGAGGTCTTATTTTTTGTAATCCTGTGGTGCTGCCATTATTGTAAACAGGTATTTCCCTTGTTCATCGTTATATTTGTATACCAGGGTTACGTCGTTGTCTCTGAATATCCTTGTACTGGGATGGTTTTTTACTGTTTCTATTATTTGCGGTTTTATCTGCGATTTCAGATTGGTTGTATCAGTAACCACTATCTGCACAATAGTAAAATAATACCTGAATGTATTTTCTCCCTGTACAGAGCAGCTATCCAGCCGTGTCCACTGGTCTCTCATAATCGGACAATCCCTGTTGGTCTCTTTAGCTACAGATTGCAACTGGCTTTCGACGCTTCCCGAGCATTGTGTAAATGAAACTATAACGATAAGTATAAGGAGATATATGATGTTCTGTTTTTTTAGAATTATATTCATTGTTCTGACGAAAAATTAAGTAAAAATAAAGGTATTGCAATATTTTCAGGTGCAACTGTCGGTTGCATTTATACCTGCCAAAGCAATAAGTAGGTCTGTGACCTTAATGATTACAAGTTTAAGAATTTTAATCGGATTTTTAGTTAATTCTGAGGTTTTTTATCACTCATTCAACCAAATAGTTTCAGCCTGAATTAATTTTTATTTACTTTTGTCTCAAAATCAAACATTCACACAATCAAAAACAATTATCATTGTATGAAGAAGATCTTATTTATTCTTAGTTTATTAATTATGGTTTATTCTTGTAATACTACAAGCAATAAGGAGACGAAAGACAACCCTTTCTTTTCTGAATTTAACACACCGGAAGGGGTGCCTCCATTCGACAAGATAAAAGCAGAGCATTTCCTGCCCGCTTTTGAGGAAGGTATGAAACGTCACAATGCAGAGATAGACTCTATTGTGAACAACGCAGAACCGGCTACATTCGAAAACACAGTGGTAGCACTGGACGAATCGGGACGCATGCTCGACAGGGTAAGCGCAGTATTTTCAGTAATGACAGGTACAATGTCCGATTCAGTTTTTCAGAGTATCGAAAAAGAGATTACTCCTAAGCGTACCGAACATTATGACAATATTAACTTTAATGAAGCGCTTTTTGCCCGCATCAAGGCTGTTCATGACGATACTGTAAAAACAAACAGCCTGACTACCGAGCAAAAAATGTTGTTGAAAAAAACCTACAAAGGATTTGTACGCTCGGGTATTTTACTGGATGGTTCAAAACAAACACGCCTTCGCGAAATAAACAAGGAGCTAAGTAGTGCTTCCCTTAATTTCAATCAGAATCTGCTGAAAGAAACAGACAATTACCAACTGGTAATAGACAAGAAAGAAGACCTTTCCGGTCTGCCTGATGATGTAATTGCTGCAGCTGCTAAAATGGCTAAGGACAAAGGACAGGAAGGTAAATGGATGTTTGGGTTGAGCAAGCCAAGCTGGGAGCCATTCCTTCAATATGCCGACAATCGCGACCTGCGCGAAAAGCTATACAAAGCCATGTATATGCGCGGTGATAATGGCAATGAGTTTGACAACAAAGAGAACATTAAGAAAATAGTTGGACTGAGACTCGAAAAAGCAAATATACTTGGCTACAACAGCCACGCCGACTATGTGCTTGAAGAAACAATGGCTAAGACCCCTGATAATGTGATGGGACTGCTCAACAATATATGGAAATATGCTTTGCCTCAGGCTAAAAAAGAATCTGCAGAGCTACAGGCTATTGCTAAGAAAGAAGGACATGATATCAAGATCGAATCATGGGACTGGGCATACTATGCAGAAAAACTCCGCAAAGAAAAATATGCGTTGGATGAAGACGCGTTGAAACCATACTTCAAAGCAGACAATGTACGCGAAGGTGTATTTGCAGTGGCCAACAAGCTATATGGCATTACATTTAAGCAAAAAACTGACGTTCCTGTATATCAGGAAGATGTAAAAGCATACGAGGTAAGTGATGCAGACGGTTCGCTGATCGGTATCATCTACTTTGACGACTTTGCACGTCAGGGTAAACGCCCGGGAGCATGGATGAGCAGCTTCCGCAAACAGGAAGTATTCAAAGGCGACTTTGTTCACCCGCTGATCTATAACGTAGGAAACTACAATCCTCCTACAGATGGCAAACCTGCGCTTCTTACACTTGATCAGGTAGAAACAATGTTTCACGAATTCGGACACGGATTGCATGGCTTACTATCTAAATGTACTTACAACGGAGTATCGGGTACGGCTGTTGTCCGCGACTTTGTAGAACTTCCGTCTCAGGTAATGGAGCACTGGGCTTTCGAACCGGAAGTGCTGAAAATGTATGCAAAACATTATGAGACTGGCGCGGTTATCCCTAACGAACTGATCCAGAAAATACAAAATGCAGGATACTTCAATCAGGGATTCAGAACTACCGAACTGGTAGCTGCTGCTATTCTGGATATGAAATGGTATACATTAACAAATGCTTCTCCAAACTTTGATCCTAAACAAGGCGAAGGACTTGAAAAACTGGATGTAGACAAATTTGAAGCGGATGCAATGAAAGAAATCGGCTTGATCTCCGAAATCATCCCTAGATACAGAAGTACATATTTCCAACATGTATTCAGCGGTGGATACTCGTCGGGATATTACAGCTACCTGTGGTCGGAAGTACTTGATTCTGACGCATTCCAGGCTTTTGTAGAAAAAGGCAATATTTTCGATCAGGCGACAGCTAAGTCTTTCCGCGAAAATGTATTGTCTAAAGGAGGATCGGACGAACCGATGACGCTATATAAAAACTTTAGAGGAGCAGAACCTAATCCTATCTATCTGTTGAAGAACAGAGGTTTTGTGAAGTAAATAACTGAAATATAGAGAGGCTGTCTGAAAAGTATTTTCTCTACCCTCTTTGTCATGTTGAACGGAGTGAAACATCTCGTACCTATAGAGTCGAGATTCTTCATTACATTCAGAATGACAAAGAGAGTAACACTTTACTAAGTGAGAGTTTACTTTTAAGACAGCCTCTTCTTTTTACCTCAAACCAAACTACATATGAAACCACTTGGCACAATAATCCTGTGTCTTTCAATTGCCTTTAGCACATCTTGCAAAAAGAATGCAAGTTCGCAAACGAATACTCCCAAAGATACTATTGCATACGATACGGCCTTCCACCAGGCAGCAGTGATACAATACACAGATGGTGTTTCCCTGTCAGCCCTGTGGGAAGATAACCGCTCTATGACAGAGACTACAATTATGCATGCCCTCTGTACAGAAGAAGGTAATCCCTTTGTAATGGCTGAAGTGAAAGAGAAGTATCACTTTCAGTATTTTTATGTATTAGGGCTCGATATACAGGGGATAACATTGGGAGAAGCCCGGATAAAGGAACCTAACGATGTAAAATACCAGTTTTATGATTCATTCCTTATCCCGCAAAAGTCCGGTTTTCCTGTATATTACATCCTGGGGATAAACAGCAAGAAAGGAGTTTATGCTCCCGAAAGGAATAAAGATCCCGAAATAGCAGTATCGTCACTAGACCGTTATTCGATAGACAAATTGGTTTTTGGGAACGATATAGGAAATTATCAGACCCGCAGTATTTCATTAAAACATCTGCTGAAAGATTTTGTAATCAAAGATCAGATCTCCAGATTTGTAGGAATAAAGCTTCGCAGGTATGATGGCCGGATATTCCTGTATGGCGATGTTGGTATTATTAATGGTGAGTGGTGGGGAATTCCATTTGTTGTTACCCTGAGCGACGACCTCAAAGTGCAGGATAGTAAAGTATATAGTCAGGATAGATATAAAGACACCTATATTGAAAGTATAGAAATAGATAAGGACAATAATATTACATTGAAAGGGGAAAAGCATGATGCCGCAGATGGATATTATTATCATACCCGTATGCAGTTTGTGGTAGATAAAAATCTGAATTTCCTGAAAGATCAATCGGATGAAGAACCTTATTACTCCTATTACAGAGGTCCTTCAGCACCAGACTATACAGATGATGGCGAGGATGAAGAGGCCGGCGACGTAGAGATAGAGGAAAATGATGAAGATGAGGAGCAGGTAGAAGTTGCTGAGGAAACTACACTAATCAGAAGTACAGATGAAAAAACTGAAAAGTTCTTTCATTCAGGAGATTACTCCCGAAAAACATATTACTCACTGAGTTACATTGAAGATAAGTCATACGAGTCGGACGGGACAGAAAATAATTCTGTATTGGATGTAACTTTAAAGAAAATGAACCAGGCAGACAGCACTCTTATACTGAAAAGAACGTTCTTGCTTGGAAAAGACTATTCTCCGAAGATGGTGTGCGAAACACCCGACGGAGGCTTTGTTATGGCGTTCAGCTGGCGCCACAAAGTAAGCTCGGAAGAGGATTACAGAAAAGATGCTTACCAGTCGAAGGTTTTACTGTTCAGGTTCAATAAGGAGGGAAATTTGTCACATCAATACGAAACACCTTTATACACAGGAACTGTAACCGACCTTTATCTTTCCGGAACAAAAGATAAATTAATAATGACTTTTATGACCTCCAACTCCTATTTTTACAAAAACGAATGGCGTTATCCCGAGCAATTAAGTATTATGGCATTCCCTTTATAAGTAATTTTTCATATCTTTTTGTCATGTTGAACGGAGTGAAACATCTCGTGTCCGGAGGGTTGAGATTCTTCATTACATTCAGAATGACAAAGAGAGAAGAAAAATTCCTAAAGTCAGCATAACAAATTAAAAAGATAAATCAGATTCAAGTAAAAATATTGAGGTTCAAGGAATATAGATTTTATTAGAAAATCTTTTTCGTTATCTTTGCAACTCGAAAAAATTTAATAACGATAAAATATAATTAATGGCAACTACAGCAGATATAAGAAATGGTATGTGCATCGATATAGACGGGCAATACTATGTTATTATCGAATTCCTACATGTAAAACCGGGTAAAGGTGCGGCTTTTGTACGTACAAAAATGAGAAGTGTAACTACAGGCCGTGTACTTGAAAGAACTTTCAATGCCGGTGTGAAACTGGATGAAGTACGTATCGAAAGACGTCCTTATCAATACCTTTATCAGGATGATATGGGATATAACTTTATGAATACCGAAACTTTCGAGCAAATTTCCCTTGCCGGAGATATGATAGAAGGGGTAGCTTTCCTCAAAGAAGGCGATATGGTAGAAGTTCAGGTACATGCCGAAACGGAGACTGTACTGACAGCAGAAATGCCTCAGAATGTAGTCCTTGAGATCACCTACACAGAGCCGGGCATGAAAGGTGATACAGCAACTAACACATTGAAACCTGCAACTGTAGAAACAGGAGCAGAAGTACGTGTTCCGCTATTCATCAACGAGGGCGATAAGATCAAGATCAATACAAAAGATGGCTCGTATGTAGAAAGAGTGAAAAGCTAAAGCTCCTGCATCACATCTTTAAAAAATATAATTCGGGCTATTTACTATTTACAATAAATAGCCCGAATTATTTACCTACTCTAAACCTTAAACACACAAACTACAATGCTATTTTCAAGAATTTCGATCGAAGACAACTTCGACCCTGTTGCAATTTATAAATTTTATGATCTGTTATCGGCAGAGTTTTCCGATATGGAAATCATATGGAAATCAGGGATTAAAAACGTTTTCTATGGGGAAGATGCAAATTCGGTGAAGATAAAAGTAAATGGAAAAACTTTATTTATACATAATTCTACAAACAATAAGGGAATCATCTCTTTGGCAAATGCTAACGGAAAAGTAGAATTTGTACTGAAGGCTTTCGAAGAAGCAGGTTTTTCAGTTTCAGAACCCGATCCGGGGAACAGTTATATCTTCTTGGCTATATATACTTTGTTGATTGGGGCTGTGTGCACACTCAACCTCAATGTCATTTGGCTTATCTCTTCCGCATATGTGTTTTGCACAGCAGGACGAACTGGCGATTGCACACGACGGAAGCAGGTATGGTATCATCAGCCTGCTAACAGGGAAGACTATTTTGCCTCTTAAATATGACTCGATAGATGTATCGCCCGAAGGCTATATATATGCTAAGAAAAATAGAAAGTGGAGCCTGATTGACTCCCGGACGGGAAAACGCCTTACCTCCTTTATCTACGACAGCCTGTATGGATTGGAGTATTACAATTTGTTTGTGGGTAAGAAAAAAGAAAGGTATGTACTTATCGATGAACAAGGAAAAGAAATATCTGCCTACTATGATATAATGAATAATTTATATGCCGAAGAAGCATTGGAGTTCATGTCCACATCCACGGATGATTGTATGAAGTATGATCTGGTCAATCGTGTAGTAGCCGGATGCGACACCATGTTCAGGGAAATAAGATACAACCGTCCACCACGTTTCAAGGTAGTAGGCAATGATAAATTCAATGGAGTGGAGAATACCGTTACCGGGGAACTTGTTATTCCCTACAAGTATTATATTTCTCAGGCAGGCGACTATTTTGTAGTTTGCGACAGTCTTACCAAAGGTAATGCATGGGCCAATTATGGTATAATGGATACGCTTGGGAATATCGTTCTCTCCCCAAAACAGACTGCTGGTGTAAAATGGCTGAAAAAGTTCGGTGGTAAATCCTCTCTTTTCCGTATCCTGAAAGACGGGAAGTATGGTATATTTGATGCCGATACCCGGCAATATACGGTTCCACTGAAATATGGAATGATTCAAATACCCGGAGCTGACTCGTTCTATGGCGATTTTGTGTTTGCACAAGATGCAGGCAAATACGGCTTGGTGAATGCCTATACAGGTGAAACTAAGCAACCGCATATATACAATTACATTGGGCATAATGTCTATCAGGTTGATATTTACACTACTATTTGTGGCAATAAATATGGATTACTGACCGGTGACGGAGAACTTGCTGTACCTTGCGAATATGACTATGTTTCGGCTTTCACAAGCTATAAATATTTCATTGTCGGCAAAGATGGTAAACAAGGGCTCTATGACAGGAAAGGAAAGTTGATAATACCTATCGAATATGACCAGATAGATTATAATGTAGGTTATGCCGATGAGGTCGTTGCAGATAGCATTGTACGGCTGAGTAAGGGAGACTACTCTGTTATTTACAATCTGGAGACGGGGCAGAACGAAAAATCTTTTACATACAATGGACAAATTTATTTACAAACCGATCGTCCGGTAATCATGGAATCGGAATTGGGTACTTATACATACAGTCTTGTTGATGGGCTCAATGGAGAAGAAATAGTGAGTAGAAAGAACGAAATGAGAATTCTTGATGATTCTTTACTCTATGCGCATACTTATGGTCATGTAAACGGACCTGATGCCCTTACCGAGATTATCAATTACAGAAGTAAGGAAGTGCTCTTGTCGCGTATAGATGGTGATATCAGCCATATATCAAGTCATTATTTTTTTATTTTCGACGGAGATAAAAGTACTATATTTGATGTTGAGAAAAGGCAAAACGTCTTCCCTTATATATATGACCAGATTGAAGTCATTTCCGGTAATACGGCAATAGTCTCTAAGAATGGCAAACAGGGAATTATTGATTATAAAACAGGAGAGACACTAACTCCGGCAAAATATCAGAGTATATTTCCGGTTACATGGTTTATGCCGCCGTAATCAGATTATTTTGTCAGTTTTTTTGATAAAATCATTAAGGTCAGCTGAATCGTATTAAATAAGAATTACCTATAACTTATAAAATTATGGCAGAAAGAATACCTATCCCCTGTACAAACTGCGGCAGAGAAAAATATTTTGAAGGGCTATGCTACTGGTGCCGTATAGAAAAAGAACGCGACGAATGGCTGGTTATGCCGGACGAGGAGATTGAGAAAAAGAAACAATACGTAATAGACAATATTGAGGATAAGGATATTATATATCAGTATTTCAGGCCATTGTTTCATTACCGTGCAATAAATACGGCTGATATTGCAAAAGCTGCATTCGCAAAAGAAGTATATTATCCGCACGAATTATACCGCGATGCTTTTCCCGAAACGGTGGATAAAATGATAAACCTGTTACTTACTACACCCGATAAAACCGAAGGAAGCTCAATGTTATGCTGCCTTTCGCTGGTAAAAGAAGACCCCGGTAATAAGATATTGAATGCTTTTCTCGAATTGGAGAATAATCCGCGCGAGTGGCGCAAGAAATTATATGTAGACCCCTCCAGGTATGCAGATATTGGAGGATGGACTTTTGAAAAAGACGGAACCCGCGTACAGCTTGTCTATCCTCAGGCTTATCCATTCGTAAAAGGAGACAGGGAAAAAGATAAAGCGGCAATAATGTGTGTCCGCAAAGATACTAAGTGCAGCCATTGTTCCTGTCAGATGGTAGATATGCTCACAATCGATGGCCGGGACGAACGGTTAAGCTTTCTTGGCATCGATGGTGTTATTAAAGCGCTCACCTGCCCTAATTGTAGTTCTGTTTATGGGCCTACATATTGCAGATATACAGTAAATGGAGAATCGGAAGTGTTGGAAGTGAGCGACGATGCATATCTGGACGAAAACTATATGACTGACGAGGATCTTACCGAATTTGAAAATAATAACTTTGTCTTGGCTCGGGAACCTGTAAATCCTTTGTATGGCTGTAAAGATGATATCACGCACATGATAGGAGGAATGGCCAACTGGGTACAGGATACCGAATATCTGGATTGCCCTTGTTGCAGTAAGAAAATGAAATATTTTGCTCAAATTCAGGATTATATACTAGGTTCCGGCGATGGTACCATATACTTTGAGGTATGTACAGATTGCCAAATAATAGGTATGGCACATCAGCAAACATAAAACTCAGCAAGATATGAAAAAGTATATCTCAAGATTCTGTATTTTGTTTACTGTATTTTTATCACTTAATCAACCTATTATGGCTCAAAATTCGGAAAATAAACATGTTAGCTGTCTTCAAAACAATGGCAGTAAAACCTGTTATCGTGATACCGGTTCCGGTAGCGCTACCCTTGTTTTAGTTTCCGGAGCAACGATGGGTCTGGAAACATGGGGGAGTTTTCAGGAGCAATTATCGGAATACGCCCGGGTTATTTCCTATGACAGAAGCGGTCTGGGTAATTCCGATTATATACCAGACAGCAAGAATATCGGGTCAATGACAGCAGAACTTGAGATGATAATTAATACACTTGATGTAAATACGCCCGTTATTCTAGTAGGTCACTCCATAGGTGGCTATATAGTCAGAAAATATGCGGAATTATATCCACAGAAAGTGAAGGCGCTTTTTTTAATCGATGCTTATCATGAATTGTTTTATAAGGAACTAAAAGCCGCTGTAACAGAAGAAATGTGGAACGACTATATCGGCAATTGGCAAAATATTATAGCTCAAGTACCTCCCGGAGCTGCTGATGAGATAAGTTTCAATCTGGGATTGATGGAATCCGGTGAAAGATACGCTATTCCTCCGGATATTCCGGTGTACTTATTTACCTCGATAAAGGAAGTAGAGATAGAAGAAAGGTTTGTCGAATTTAATAAAAGAGCCTTTGCTGTTCATTTAAGGTTAAACAAGCAACTGGAGAATGATCACAAGAATCTCCGTCATATCATAACTGATAAGAGTTCTCATTTTATCTATTTGGATGAACCTGACTTGATAACGAATGAAATATTAAAAACGATTGGCAACTAATACAAAAAGCCGGAGAAATCCGGCTTTTCTTGTCTTGTCTTCTTTTTATCTTCTTATTCTAAGTATTTCTATTTCGGGTATCGAATTTTTCTTTAATTCATCTTTTGAAAATCCTTTAAGTTCTAGTGTGTTAAAAGCGTCCATCTCAGCCATCTTATCCAGATCGGATTTTCTCTCTATCCGGCCGGGTGACAAGTGGAAGTAGACAGAGTCGGGTGAAAAGGATGCTACTCTCATCAGGCTGTACTGATGTACATCATATTTTACATGATAGATATCCCCTTCCTGAGGGTTCTCAACCTTTGCCTTCAGGTCTGAATTCTCGCTTACAGATGTTACGGAAACAGATATAATGACGGCAAGTATCAGTAATCCCAGAACTATGGGTCCCAGCAACGTCCATTTTGGGGTTTTATACTGCTTACGTACCTCATCCGTTACAGGAACTTTCTGTGTAGTAAACATTGCCCCACACAAATTACAAACCGGTGTAAATTGTTTGCTTGTAGGAAATAATGGAATCCAGAAGAGATGAAAATACCGTTGTTCGGGCACCATCATGATGGAATGTTCTTCACCGCAGGCGGGACAGGTTTGTCCTGTTTGTATAGGATTACCAGTAGTAGTCCTCGTACCAAAAATAAAAATCATAGCATTAATCTATTATTGTGTATGTGTTCGTTTGTGCTAGTACAAAATTCCGCCTGAGCGTTTCGTTTGTGTGTATATATTTTTCGCGAATATATGATTTTTTTAGATAATCATAACTATATTTTGATATGAAAATTAACAAATAGGCAAAAGAATTGATAAAAGTTTAACTACTTTTGCATAGAAATTTGTAAAACAAAAAGATAAGATGAATTTATACCCCTTAAAATTTAAACCTATTCTCAAATCCATTATTTGGGGAGGTGACGAAATATGCAAGTTTAAGAATGTAACCCCGTTGCAGGAAGGCATCGGCGAGAGTTGGGAAATATCCAGTGTAAAAGGCAATGTGTCGGTTATAGCTAACGGTGAACTGGAAAACAAAAGCCTGGACGAGGTTATAGCAACATATAAGGAGCAACTGGTAGGTAAAAAGAATTTTGACACTTTTGGAACAACATTCCCGTTGCTTATCAAATTTATTGATGCCCGCGATAATCTTTCTATACAGGTACACCCTGACGATGAACTGGCTAAGAAAAGACACAATTCTTTTGGCAAAACAGAAATGTGGTACGTAATCAATGCCGCTCCGGGAGCTTTCCTGTACTCAGGATTTGAAAAACAAATGACTCCCGAATCGTATGTGAAAAGCATCGAAGACAATACATTTGTAGATTCTCTGGCTAAGCATGATATAAAGAAAGGGGATGTATTCTTCCTTCCTGCCGGACGTGTACACGCTATCGGTGCCGGAACATTCATTGCCGAGATACAGCAAACCTCAGATATCACATACCGTATATATGATTACAACCGGAAGGATGCAAACGGAAACGGACGCGAATTGCATACCGAGCTTGCTAAAGATGCCATAGACTACAAATTGTATGACAATTACAAATCGTCTTATACCCGCAAAGAAAACCAGCCGGTAGAGCTGGAGTCGTGCAAGTACTTTACTACAAACCTGCTTGAACTTACAAAAGATATTACCCGTGATTATACCGGCAATGACTCTTTTATTGCCTATATTTGTATGGGTGGAGCTTGTGATATCAGGGATAACAAAGGGAATGACCTCAGTGTAAAACAAGGTGAGACAATCCTTATCCCGGCAGATACCAAGAGTGTAAGTATAAGCCCTCAGGGAAGTGTATTACTTTTGGAGACGTACGTGTAAATATATAAATTAGCAGATTCGAGAATTAGCAAATTAGTAAAAAATATTTCTCATTCCCGAATTTGCTAATCCGCTAATCTGCTCATTTTCGAATTGACCACATGAAAGGAGTTCTATTAGTAAATACCGGCAGTCCCAAAACTTGTGGACGGAAAGATGTGAAATTCTTTATTCGCTCTATGCTTTCAGATCCGTATGTGATGACTGTGCCCGACTGGTTTCGCCCTATTCTGGTAAACGGTATTATTATACCCCTGCGTCAGTTTAGTTCTACAGCCCATTACAGGCTTATATGGAACCATAAGTATAAGGATTCCCCTCTGCTATATCATGCAAAAGACCTTGCCCGGAAACTGGAAACCCTTACGGAAATGCCTGTAGAGGTAGCTATGAGGTATGGGCAGCCTGATACAACGCTTGCTCTGGAGCGCCTTATTGCTAAGAATAACAGATTGCATGAGGTGATCGTATTGCCCTTGTTTCCGCAATATGCGGAATCATCATATAAAACTGTAATAGACGAAGTCGGTAAACAGTTTTTCAAACGCCCTTATCCTTTCCGGCTTAAATTTATTGAACCTTACTTCAATCATCCGGCTTATATCTCTTCCCTTGCCAAAAGTATAGAGCCTCATATAAAAGATGGTTTTGATAAGATTGTTTTCAGTTTTCACAGCCTGCCTATCAGCCATGTAGAAAAGGGGTGGAGGAAAGGTAAAGAGTTTGACTATGTATATCAGACCAAAGAAACAGTATTATTGCTGACTAAAGAACTGAACATAGATTACAGAAAGACCAGACTGACTTATCACTCGGCTATGGGCAGCAACTGGCTAAATCCTGATCTGGACGAGATTGTAAAGGAACTAGCAGAAGAAGGGCACAAAAAGATCCTTGTAGTAGCACCGGGATTTGCGGCCGACAACCTGGAAACGCTGTATGACATAAACTTAAAGACCAAACAATTGTTTATAAAGCACGGAGGTGCGGAACTCACATACATTCCCTGCCTCAATAGTGAAGACTACTGGGTAGAATCGGTAGTAAAAATAATCTCCTGAACAAATCGGTATGAAACGCATTCTATTTTTCAATGACAGCATGGAAATGGGAGGAACGGAAAAGCTCCTTGTCAGCCTGCTTAATCACCTGGTAACCAAAGAATGTGCCATCACACTGCTTTTGCCCGAACCATCCGACCGGAATATATTACTCCGCGACCTGTCGTGGCGGGTACATGTAAAGTATATCTATGAAAAAGATACATCGCATCTGAAAAAGAAGATCGGCGAAAACCTGATGATATTCTTTCCCCGCATCTTTGCTAAAAGGAAAGGTATAAAAGCTGCCGATTATGACGAAATAGTCTGCTTCAAAGAAACATTCTTTGCCCGCATATTCAGTAAGATGGAAGTGCCTAAAGTGTTGTGGATACATAATATACTCTACAAACGAAAATATGAAGCAAATACCACGCGCGAAAAGTTGTCGGTCTGGCTAAATAAGAAGCAAATAAAAAGGGTGCAAAAGTCTTATGACAAATTTGATAAGGTAATCTGTGTTTCCGATGCTGCCCGGAATGCCTATCTGAATGTTTTGCATGATGGCAGCATGCCCAAGGATATTGTAGTATTGTACAATGCCATCGATCTGTCCACTGCAGCCGAAAAGGCAAAACAACCGATCGAAGACCTTCCTCAGGGGCATACCAACTTTATACTGATAACACGTATATCACCCGAAAAGCGTACCGACAGGTTGCTGAATGCTGCCGGCCGGTTGAAAGAAGAAGGTTATACTTTTCATATTTATATTATAGGTGAAGGTATGAACAGCCAGTCGATGCATGATTCATTAACCGGGCTCAACCTTACAGATAATATTACACTGTATGGCCGTATCGAGAACCCTTTCCCGTATATATTGCAGTGTAAATGGTCGTTGTGCGTTTCCGAGAGGGAAAGTTTTTCTCTGGCATTGCTCGAATCTATGGCGCTGCGTACCCCTGTTATCACTACCGACTGTGGAGGCCCACGCGATATCGTCGATGGCGGCAAATACGGCATCCTTGTCGACAATAGTGCCGAAGGTGTCTATCAAGGAATGAAGATGGTACTTGACGATCCTACCCTGTCGGTAAAATATAGCACCGATCTGGATAAAGCTGTAGCCCGCTTCGATTTTCAGGGATGGCTGAAGAATGTAGAAGAAGTGCTGGGTATTTATAAAGAGACAGTGTAAACCAGCGCATTATTCATAAGGAAAAACTGCATAAGTATTATAATTGGAACTTTTCTTCCTAATGATTATTTCCAGCTTTCCTTTTTCTGTAATAATAGAATCTCCAATTTCTACATAATCTAAACTCTTACTATAAGAAATAACTACTTGATTAATGATTCCATTATCAGTTTGAATTTTGTAGGTATGTGTATATCTGTTATTTTCATCCCTAAAAACTTCATTCAATACTCCTCTATACTCTGCTCCCTTTTGTCTGTTTTCTACACATTTGTTTAAAGATACGGAAATAAGCATGTAAATAGATATCAGTATGAGCAACCCAATGAAACTGGTTTTCTTATATTTTGCCATGTTATATCATATTCGACACTCTCTGTATAATATTGAACATCTGTCGAATATCATTAAAGCTTAGCTCAAAATCTGAATATTCAGGTGAAGGATTCAACGAATGGCAGGTAATAACCCCCCTCTCCACATCCTGATCTACAATCTGCTTACACAAGATTGTGTTGTCTAATACAATCACCCAGTTAGGATACTCATTGGTGTGCAGTTTATCCTTCCAGTGCTCCGGCCCCAGTTCACGCCCCAAAACGATATCGCCATTGCCGAGACTTTTACGTGTATCATCATCCATGCTGTCGCCCTTTATCTCAAAGGCCATATAGCATCCGTGCCCTATCTGGTCTACTATAAAATTGTATTCATCCAGCGGTTCGGCGGCCTCAGCATCCCTGTGTTCGTCTACATACTTGGCGTATGCCTTCACTGGAACAAAAGGTACACGCATCAGAAACTTACCGTTAGGCAACTGAAAATATTTTACCCCCGATTTGGTGATCAGGTAAGGCTCTTCCTTGCCCGAATCTGTTTTTATCATCGGCCCTTCTCCCGACACCAGCCAACTTGAACTTATCTGGGGCAGGCGCGCCAGTATTTTTTCAAGTACTTCGAGCCCTATCTTGCGATTTCCACTCATCCAGTTGCTGGTAGTGTTGGGTTTTTCATCTATTGCCTTTGCAAACTCAATATTTGATCCTTTAAACAGATCCTCCCTGATTTTCCTGATTCTCTCATATGCTTCCATGATTCACTCTTTTGTGTATTCTACTTTGCTTTTCAAAAAAGGATTATATCCTTATATTTTTATTTACTTCTTTTACACATAATGAATTACCAAAGATAAACGCTTACTTATTCAAATACAACAAACTAACATTTATTAACATAAATATTCACTGATATGTGTATGTTGTATTCACATAATTGTGTATATTTGTATTGTAAAGGTAATTACCAATCAAATAAAAGAAAATAAATAGAAACTCGCAACTAAAATGGCAGAAAAATGGGAGCGTTAAAAATTGATTGCTATTGCAATGAAACACAAATGAGTAGCATAATAAAATCCATTACGAGTCATTTATACAATTCTGATGAGATGGATGTGACAGATTTTGACGATGTTATAGGCGATATACGAGTTTGTGTATCATTCGATGCCTATATGGATACCGTAAACGTGAAAGCGTCTGAAGTACTGGATGATGAATGGGACTTGCTGTATGAAGATACTGCCGTGTTGACCTCGCGCCTGAAGCCGATTATAGAAGAATACAACCGTAACGGAAAAGAGGCGGGCGAACAGGCTTATGATATACTGGAAGACAGATTCACATATATATGAATTACATAGAGCTTATAAATCAGTTTTGGCAAGCACGGCGCAGGATGAGGTTTACGTCCAGTGAGGCGGACTTGTACTACTTTTTGATGCAGGAGTCGAATATCCGCAACTGGGAAAATCCTTTCGAATGTTCTAACGGACTGATCACTTCTTCTATCAGTATTTCAGAAAAAACACTGATAGAGGCAAGAAGCAAGTTGCAGCAAAAAAATTTAATCTCTTTTGAGGCAGGGCAGCGTAAAAAGAAATCGCCGGTATACACACTTTTATTCTGTGATAAGGTAAGTATAACAGAGAGCGAAAGCAAAACTAAAAAAACGAGCCGTAAAGAGAAAATAATCTTCTTGCCTCCTCAGCCTCAGGAAGTGGAAAGCTATTGCCGGAAAAGGAATAATGGAGTTGATCCGCATCAGTTTATAAACTTCTATACAGCAAAAGACTGGATGATAGGGAAAAACAAGATGAAAGACTGGCGGGCAGCAGTCCGCACATGGGAGAACAGGGATACGCAAGTACATATAAAACCAACGACAGATGAACGATTTTGAACAAATATACGAACAGATGCGTGTGCATGGTATGCAATTGCCAACACGGCGCGTAGCCATACAGCTGCAAAATCCGATGGCTGTACTCGAAAGTTGTTTCAAATATTTTCTTGCCTATGAGGGGGTCGATTTGCTGTGGCAGCCCGAATACAATCAGGTGGCCGAATGGCTGGCCGACAACGAGGGGCGGGGGCTGTTTCTGTATGGTGACTGCGGACGTGGCAAAAGCCTGCTCACCCGTTATATATTGCCTGCCATCATACTGAAATATACGCGCAAAGTGGTGTCGGTGTACGATGTGCAGGAGATGAATAAATACATAGACGATGTACTTAAAAAACACGTGATCAGCCTCGATGATATTGGCACGGAAGATATTTCTGTCAATTATGGCAACAAGCGGCAAGCCTTTGCCGAAGTAATGGACGCAGCCGAGAAGTACGGAAAACTCATCATTATTTCTACCAACCTGCGGGGAGATGAGATAGCCGGACGATACGGGCAGCGGGTAATGGAACGTATAGTATCTACTACAAGACGTATCAAATTCAGAGGGCAAAGCCTGAGAAAGTAATAAGAATTAATAATTAAAAATGAAAAATAAGAGCGGCTGTAAACATAGCCGGGAGCCCTTATTGTCTCTGAAAGAATGGATTAACTAACTAATCTAAAAGTATAACCAATGAAAATTAAAGACCAGGAGTACATAAAAGTCGTCTGCGACAATTGTTCGGCAGAAGTGACTGTACAGGATCCCCAGACATTGTTCAATGTCGGCTATATATGTGTAAATGAATGTGATTATTGTCCGGAATGTGTAGAATATAAAAACTTAGATCATGCTGCTATTCAATACTAACAGAAGTAACAAGGGTAAGAAATACTTTAAGAAAAAAGAGGGAGTACAGGACGTTGTTTATGCCGAAAAGGCGGAAGCATTTAACGTTTGGTTTGTAGAAAACAACAAGGAAGTGATACAGTATCTGACAGTGCGCAATTATTTCGATTGCGATGTTTTCAGCGAGAGTTATCTCAAAATGTACGAAAATATCCTTTATACGGGAACCAATGTGGAGAATTACAGGTATTATTTTGTACGTTCCTATTTTACTAACCTGATGGCAAACGGTATTAAGCAAAACCGTTACTGCGAGCTGCTACCCCACTATGATAAAGCAGATACCGATACCCAGTATTTTGCCGAGCTGCAAGACAAACAGCAAAAGTTGGAGAAGGATATCTTCGATTATGTGTACAAGAATTACAGTATTCGCGACTTCGAGCTCTTCAAGATGTATATCAACCTGAAACCTGCTATAAACTATGCATCTCTGGCCGACATTACCGGAATAAGGGAACATAATATCCAACGTGCTATCTCCAAGATAAAGAAAGGTGTACGCGCCAACAAAGAGTTTAAGAAACGTAGGGAAGAATTAGTCTGATGACCACAAAATCAGTAAAGATTCTTTAACAAAATTGTCTTATAGTATAAGTCCCTAATCCGGATATGGGACGGTGAATATTTAATTATTAATTTAAAAAGATTATGCTTATGAAGAAAATTTTAATGGTATTATTATTAACATCAATTTCTATTGGATTTGCATGGGGGCAAATCAGAGATATTATGGGAAATCAAAATGTTGTTACTGGAGAAACATGGATGTATTCACTAAACTTCAGTTCTGGGTTAGCACAAGAAACAAATTTTATTATTAGAACTGGAAAATATGGAACTTTTAACAACAGTAAAGATACTGCTAGAGTTGAACAGGTGAAAAAAGGTAGTCTTAAGCATGATTTCTTTGTAACTTGGGGTAATACAGCTACTAATGATGCAAAGATTGTGGCTTATAAGCAAGGGGATTTACCTGCAAATATGAAAACATACAAGGTAAAGATTACAGCAAGTCAAACGGAAAAACCAGAATCGATATATGGAAAAGTTACTATTATGTGTCCTGACTATATACTATTTGGAGAGACTGTTGAATGTATTGCTTCTGTATCAGGATATGCAGCTCCAAATGTCGAGATAGATAAGAATTTATTTGATATAATATCTATTAAGAACACGAGTGATCCCAAGCATTACATCCCCATTCATAACCAAATTGTAACGATAAGAGCAAAACAGAATATATATACAAGTTATATAATAAAAGCTACAGCATACAAATCTAATGGCTATCTTAATAAAGATTACTATTATGAGGGTCAAAAAATAGTAAAAATACATCCTAAACATACTGTTTCGACAACTGCCACTATTCTTTGTGCAAACCAGAATGGTTCATATAAATTAGAGCCTTCTGCCTCAAACATCAACTGGCAACCTATTTCCAATATGACTTTAGCCTCCGGGCAAGGTACAGCAACAGCTACATTTAAAGCATCAGGTAACGGATATGGAAAAATTAAAGCAATAGTTACTTATGATGGTAAAAGTTACACTGTGGAAAATTCATCTGTTTGGGTAGGTAAGCCGTCAGTTCAGATTCTCCCACCATCAAGTAGTGGCTGGTATGAGCAAAACTCCTCTTATATTTTCTCCGCTAAAATAGATGGCGCTAATACATCTAACACAGTATGGAAAGTAACAGGTGATGCAAAACCAATAAACCAATATGGCAAGATTATGACAGGATATACAGGTAAAAAAGAAGGTGTTTTCAATATCACCTGTACTACAAGCAATGTATGTGGTACTACAAACTCTATTACATACACAGGCAGAAACAATCCGACTTCGGGTACAGGTATACCTGGCGAAGGCATTGGTTTGGATTAACAACCTAACCAAATATTACCCTCAACCAAAAGCCTCCCCTCAAAAGGAGGCTTTCTTTAATTCTTTTTTCTACCTTTGGCACACTAAATTATAACCATTATGAGAAAAGTTCTGTTTTTCCTTTTTGCTATTATGCTACTTTCCGGTTGCAGCAGCGACGATGATGATATATTTACAATCAGCTTTTTGGCAGATGAGCTCAAAGAGATAGAAGGAGTAGAGTTGGGTAAATATTTTATCTCTACCGATCCCGCTACAGAACAGATCCGTTATGCCATTTATGTACCTTATACAGATATGGACAAAACCATATCACATGCCTGCAATGCAGTGTGTCCTAACGAAAAATATCCGCATATGGCGGGCGATTACATACGGTTGATTCCAAATTCTGATGGATATTTTTGTCCTCAGTGCCATGCTATGTATAGCCTTACGGATGGTGCGCCATTAAATACCGAAGCCGGAAGTTTCCGCCTGCAGGTTTATGATATTACTTACAACAGTAAGACAAAAATGTTTCATCTGATACCCAAGTAAAGTCTTTTGATCATTTACTGAAAAAAATAGATTAGCCCTCCCGAGATAAAGTATAAATACATATCTTAGCAGGTATAGCGGGATTATTCAAATAGTCATCTTTTTTCATTACTTTTGCATCTCTGTATATATAGAACGTTTTAAGTAGTGAGGGCAGAATCAAAACTTGTTTTGAATTATGCCGAGTCTCGCAAAACGACTAATGTAACTGAACAGTTATAAACTATAAGGTATGTAAAATTGTTTATAACAGACAAAAAAAATTTGATATGAGCGATCTATTAGCATTAGAAGGAAAAATAGTAAACATGTTGAAAACAGTTTACGACCCCGAAATACCAGTCAATATTTACGATCTCGGACTTATCTATGAAGTTTTGGTAGATGACGACAAGAATGTAACTATAACCATGACCCTGACAGCACCCAACTGTCCGGCTGCCGACTTTATACTCGAAGATGTGAGATATAAAGTAGAATCGGTGCCGGGTGTAAATAACGTAATTGTGGACCTTACATTTGAGCCGCAATGGACTAAGGATATGCTGAGCGAAGAGGCTAAACTGGAACTGGGTTTTCTATAAATTACGGAAGAGTGGGGAAGAAGGTATATTTTTTATCCGATGTACATCTGGGGTCTGCCTATCACAAAAAGAATGTGACTAAGCAGCAACTGATGACATTGCCATCGGTGAAGATCAATGACAGTTATTTTCCTTTGCACGAAGTAGAGCGTAAACTCTGCCGGTGGTTGGATATGGTGAAGGAGGATGCGCAAACGATCTATCTGTTAGGGGATATTTTCGACTATTGGTTCGAATACAGGAATGTTGTTCCCCGTGGATTTGTCCGTTTTCTGGGAAAGGTGGCGGAGCTCACAGATATGGGAATAGAAATACACTTCTTCATTGGCAATCATGATATCTGGGTTACCGACTACCTGCAGAAGGAATGTGGTATGGTGGTGCACACCCAGCCTTTGGTAAAAGAAATCTATGGTAAGAAATTCTTTCTGGCACATGGTGATGGCTTAGGAGATGACTCCCGGTCGTTTAAGATATTGCGTGCCATCTTCCACAGTAAGATATGCCGGATTGCCTACGCAGCCATTCACCCGCGATGGACGATGGGTTTTGCCCAATGGTGGTCGAACCACAATCGTGAGAATGATGAAATGCCTGATTATTTCGGTGAAGATAAAGAACATCTGGTATTATATGCAAAGAATCATTTAAAGATAGCCCCTAATATTAACTTCTTTATATTCGGGCATCGTCATATAATGCTGGATCTGATGATCTCCACAACGTGCAGAACTGTTATCCTGGGAGATTGGATAAAATTCTTTTCGTATGGCGTTTTCGATGGAGAGAATTTTGCACTGGAGATATTTGAAGGAGAGTAAGCTATTACAAAATAGGATATAAAAATAGAGCTACCTTTACGATAGCTCTATTTTTTTTGAATTCACGGACTTAAATATATTAATCAGGCGTTTATTTTGCTGCCATCAGATTATCTGCTTTTACTTGTTTAGCTGACAGGAATTCTCCATCTGTATTGTAAGTATATATTATATGCTGTGTTGCGGTCATATCTTTATTCCATTCAGTATAAACAACTGTATCCAGTTTGTCATTGCTATATTCATAGCTGTATTTTTGTGTATTTACCCAACCCTGAACTTCATCCCAATTGTAATAAGCTCTTTCCTGTAGGATTCCGTTAGTATCATAATTATAAATCACTTTCTTTACAGCTTTGTTTGTTTCGCTATCAACGAATGTATATTCTTTTGTTTGGTTATCAATGTTGCTGTAAACTTTAGTTTTTGGACTTGATGCATATGCGCCTGCAACTGATAATAAAACGACTGCTACTAATGATAATATTCTTGCTTTCATGACTGTGTTCTTTTAATTGTTTTCTTTATTTTTTATTCTTTTTGTTTTAAGAGGCGCTTCTATTAATATGACGTCATGTAGCCTGAAATAGTTACAACTTTTTATAATTATTTTTGGATTAAAAATGTAAATATTTATTAATCAGCTTATTATATTGTTATTTTTCTTTGTAAAATCTTGTGACAAGGTGTAAAAATAAAAATGGCCCAACTAAAATTGAGCCATTTTTTATTAACTATGTTGAAATTCTTTAGAATCTGATTCCGTATCCAAGCATAAAGTATGCGGGGTCTGGTCCGTCAACAAAGGTATACTTAAACTCAATGTTTACATAACCGTTCTCCATTACATCATATTGTGCTCCCGCACCCACATTCATCCCAAAGTCTGTTGTGTTTCTTGAACCCCCGTCGAGAGACCAATGGTTATTCAACATGGCTCCTCCCAGAAACGGATACACAGACAAACCCTCTTGTATAGGGAACACATAATGCACATTAATATCTGCGTCAAAGCCTGTCATGCTGTTCTTCGGAAATAAAAATGTTACTCCCGGTGCTATACGGACATTTTCTGTCACAAAATAGCGGCCTTCAACTCCCAGTGCAAATCTTTTGAATTCTGTTTGATAACCCAGTTTTGGCATCAAAGCCTTTGTTCCTGTCTGAGCGTGCATCCCCAGCGAGAATGCTACTAATAAAATAATACTTGATAATATCTTTTTCATATCCTTTATAATTTCATTGAGCCGCTAAAATACGAAAAATGGCCCAATCTTGAGCCATTTTTCAGTATAGTATGTAGAATCTTTAAAATTTGATTCCGTAACCGAATCCTACCGTGAAACAGTCCGCATCGCTAAATGTATACTTCATTTCAAGGTTTAGGAATGTATTGCTACTCAGGTTATATTCTACCCCTCCCCCGAGGTTGAATCCCCAGTTTGTAAACCCTTTACTATCAAATTTTTGTCCGGCAATTGTTTCGCCAGAATAACGGCCGTTTAACATAGCCAGACCAGCTAATGGGAATACACTAACATTACTCTCCAACGGAAATACATAATGTGCATTGATATCTATATCAAGTCCGGTGACTTTATTCTTAGGAAATAAAAACAATACATCCGGAGCGATACGAATATTATTAGTGATATTATAACGCCCTTCCACGCCAATCATTAAACGACCTGGATCTGATTGATAACCAGCTTGAAAAACAGCAGATTTTTCACCTGTTTGAGCTTGTACACCTAAAGAAAAGGCTACTGCTAAAACAATACCTAATAAAACTTTTTTCATATTCATTTACTTTAAAAAAAATTAGTATACAAAATAAATTAATTTATAATAGTATCCTTATTAACAAGTTGTTATATTTTATTTCTGGATAGTTCAGGCAATCTGTAAAGTCTATTTTTTTATATTCTCAACGTTAATTGATTAATTATTATTACCCCCATTTAACATTAAACGCACAAACATAGTATAAAGTTTACATATATTCACAATGGGGTTACTATTTTTTCTCTTGTGATAGAAAAATAGGTTTGTTTTTTAACTAATATTGGTTTATTATCAGTTGCCGGAAACAAAATACCAGCACTTTGTTTCTGGCTGCTTTGTGTCATAACAAAGCATTTTTGAGTATATCGGATGAGGTAAATTACGCTTTTTCGGCGATCAAACGAATCACCTCTCTGTCATCCAGTATTCTTTTTACTTTGAAACCTGCTAACTTTAGAAACAACCGGAGCTCATCTTTTGTAAACGCGCGTAAAGTAGCAAAGTCCTCGTGCTCCTCTTTTTTTCCGTTTTCTTCTATTGTATATTGAGCTATCCAATCCCAGGTCCATCCGGTTTTTAAATTTTTCTTCAACTGGCTCGTCCGGCATATCCGCTTGCTACCAATCTGAATTTCATGTTCAAAATTATTCAGGTTATGCATTACGCCGTCTGCATCAAAGAAATCGAAAATAAGTAATCCATGATCATTCAATACTTTGTGGATTCCTGCAAATGTATCTGCGACTTCTTCATTTTCAATATTGTATGCTATGGATCGTCCTGTGATCAATACCGAATCAAATTGCTGATCGAGTGAAATGTTTCTCATATCCCCCTGAACAAATTTTCCTGTCTCTACTTCCGAGCGGGCTATGTCTAACATCTCGCTGGACAAATCCAAGCCAGTATAGTCATATCCACCTGCCAAAAAACGGCGGGCAAGCATTCCCGAACCACAACCTATTTCCAAAATAGAGTGATGGTTATACTTTTTCAATATCGAATCATAAAAACGGTGCTCTTCGTCGTAATTAAAAAGCTGCTTATACATCTCGTGATATATGCCTGCTAATGTTGAGTATAATTTTGTCATTTCTTTTCCCCCCTCTTATCTGCTAATCTTATCCTTTGTTAAATATCTGATGCTTTTACCTTCAATTGAATATCTATTTTATCTGAAAAGTTCTCTTTCAGTATCAGGTTTTCATGTGCATAACCTGCCTGTCTGAAAACTACTCTGACTTCGTCCCTGCTAGGAATGGCTATCCGGTAATACCCTTCTTCGTCTCCGTATGTGAAAAAAGGCGTTTCCCTTGGTACAAATGGCAAGCCCTCTACCCATATCAATGGTCTGAGCGCTTCCCCGCTTTCACAATTTACATGCCCTTCTATATAGCGGGCACGGCTTAGTTCATCATCTATCAGCCAATCCCAACGTTCGCGATCGGCAGTTTTCTTTATCATTATATTCACCAGCGTATCGCTGCGTCTTACCAGTATTTCCTGTGCCTCATAATCGTCGATCTCGAGGGCACCGTCATAGTCCGGCAACTTGTTGTACCTGCTGTGAAAGGTGAGTTGTACCTCATCCTTATCTTGCACCCACAGGCTATATTTTCCATTATAGTCAGTGTGTCCTATGTGTTGAATTACCTGAGGTGATTCAATACATATATTCCGTACTGGAAAGCCATTAACATCTGTTACATAGCCTTCTATCAAACGGCCCGGTTGCATGTTTTGTGTTGAGCTACAACTTAACAGCACTATACCAAACGGCAGGTAAAATAAGTGCCTGAAAAGGTTACTTGTCTTCATCTAATTAGTTTGTAAATTAGTTTGTGGATATTATCTATTTATTTGATTTTCTCGTTTTTAATTAAAAATAGTTATATAAAAAAACAATTAATAAACAGCTGTGTTATAATATTGTTACAATTGCAATAATTATGTACATCGTATTTATAGTTATAATTATCACTTCACTACTGTTGTTCTCAAGCCTTGCGGTATGGTTTGCCTCGGGCTTTATAGAACACAGTCATCCCCAAAAAACGAAATCACTGGACAGACTTGGTGGATATCTGTTCATGTCATCTCTGGCTGTTGCAATTCTTGCGCTCGTACTCTGGTTTACAGTTCTGAACTGATTCCGTTATACCATTTATCTACAATGGCGTCTATGATATCATAGTCCATTGTTGCGTCTGCTCTTTTTTGTTTGGCATAGGCAATCTTGTTTATAAGCCTGTTAATTAATTTTGCGTCATAAGCAGAAAGCGAACTTTCCGCTCCACTTAGCTTCTCTGTAAAATCCTGTGCTATAGTTGCTTTATTTGTTTCATTTGTTTGTCTTGCATTGACTATAGCTTCCAATATATAGTATGTGAAATGTTTGCTTCTTGTAAGGTGTGATTCACCGTTTTTAGTTTCTGCATATACACAATTTGTGTATCCTGTTTCGTATACAACCGGATTAGGATATAGTAATATTTCACTTCCATAATGAAACAGAGTAGCAATACCTGGAACTCGGGTAATAGGATCCCATACAGATATCAGTTCTTTTGGCAGCTCATCCATAGTTTTATTATCCTGAGCTCTGGCCGGGCTTAGATAAAATAAAAAAAGTAAGAAGAAAAATGTAAGTTCGTGCTTCATCTAAAATAATTAATATCAATCTTCTTTGTTCTCTTCTTGCGGACCACTTAAGAATCCTTTTATCTTTAACTCTTCCAGTAGGTTACGGTTTGTTTGTGTCTGCGTCTGCGTTCCCATCACGATTTGTTTCGGCAATACTTTCATTCCTATAAGCTTATCGGTGCGCGTTTTTACCAAATGCATATATTCTTTGCCTTCCTCTTCGGTGAGAATGCCTTCTTTTATATTTTTTTGTATTTCTTTTCTTATTGACAGGGACTCGAGTAACGCTTTATTTTTCTTTTCGTTCTGATAGATTCCGTGATTGGTGATATAATCCCATATTTCCTTAAAGATAGAAAATATAGCTTTGGCTATTTCAGCAAAAGTCTGTATACCTATATTGGTATCGCTGCCCGAGTCGAGCAGTACGATATCGGTCTGATAGTCATCTCCTTTGTTTATCAGTATTTTACCAGTTACATTTACCAGCTCTTGCAGGGTGGACAGTATCTGTATATATTCTTCGAAGCTTATATAATCTTCATCTATAACTACCTGAAACAGAAGAACTCCTTCTTTGATAGATGTTTCAAAACCCTTATTCACCAGATCGTTTAACAATAAACTTGAGGTAGTGTCAAGCATCCCGATCAGGTGTTGATGGAACATATACAGTTCCAAGGTTTGGGGCGATTTAAATATGTCGGAGTAGCTGCCTCTAATCAAAGCTCTGGATACCTTTGCCAGGTTATCTTCATTGTACACCTTATCCGCTCCTATTTCTTTTAGGAACAGAGCATAATCATCCTGTAACAATAAACTTTCGTAGTTTACTTTAGATGAAAATAGCAAAGGAGTAACTTCCGTAAAACTGTAGTCTTCTATACCGGGAACCATACTATTATCGAAATGGCTAACAATTCTTTCCGAATCCAATCTATCTACTACAACTCTCAGATGCTGCACAAAATCAAGCTTTTGCATATCGCCGTATTAATATAGCTGCTCACGCAGAGAGTACACTCTCATAGTATCACAATCTTAACAGCTCAAAGTTAAAATATTATTCCCATTTAACAAATATTTTCCATATCTTTGAGTTGAAGACTTGTTATATATTTCTGTCTGCCCGCAGAAATATATGTTAATCATTGTTCGTGATGCATGATTAACAGTTAAATCTATTTATTATGAAAGGAAATAAATCTGCATGGATACCGGGAGTACTTGTTGCCCTCAGGTTTGTTTGTGCTCTGGTTCAAAGAGCTTTAATATTAAAAAAGAGAGCTGCTAATAAGATCAAAAAATATGGAGAGCCTTCATGGAAAAAGAGCAGTAAGTTATAAATCTTTGTAAATCTTATATCCCAATATGAAAAAGAACCGGCTTTTGTATTTGTTAAGTATCATCATCGCATCGGCAAACTTTATTATTACTTGGACAGGGATTCTTTAAGTGCTTCCAGATTGTCTTTGGCCTCAGGCGAAATCACATTTATGGTCAGTCCTGTAGGCATATTTACTTCCTGTTTGTCAGCTAATCCCTGTATTTTGTTTATAACTGCAGTATTGTATGCTCCTATACATTCTCCCTCAATCTGGTTTTGACGGATGATCTCCTGCAGATGTGTTGTCACTGCAACAAAATCTTCTCTTTCTTCATAATGGCAGAAGGTACCGGTACTTATCCCGCAGAATACACACAGTCCCTCCAGTGTATATGGCCGGACAATCGGTATCCCAATAAGTTCCCCGGCTCTGGTACCCGACTTTATCAGTTCCTGCTTATGCCAGGGATTGTCGTTGCACCAGTCAAAATATTTGTAAGCCTGTGACAGCAAGTCTTTAGGCTGCTGATATATCAGTTCCTCGCCGTCACAGCCCCTGTTGGTATAACATTTTTTTTGTCCACGTGCCATTATTGTTCTTTTCCGGTACGACTCTTTTTTGTTTTCTGTGCTTTCTTTTCTTTCGGTTGGGCTGAAGTTTCAATATCTTCGGCAGTTTCCTGTCCGCTGTTGTTTTCCAGCCACAGCCTGAGCTCTTTTACCTTGCGTATCAGGCAGCTGGCACACGACTGTGGTTCTTCATCCTTATCAAATACTTCGTTGTACAGCCCATAAATACGGCTCATTGAATAACGATGTGTTTTGTCTACCTCCCGAATGAGTTTTTTTACTTCTGTTACTAATGCGTTGCTCATTTTATTACTTTTTTATTATCAATATATCTTACAATGAAAAATACGGTGAAAGCTGTTGCAATACCTGCCAGAAATAGTTCTACCGATAGTAACAATAGAGCAAACAAGCTGCCGGATGTCGCAACCAGATGAAATGTCAGGCAAGGCCTGCAATTGAATGGTTTGCGATTGAACCGCCTGTCCCACAAAGGGAGTTTTACAGACAGTACTATTCCCCAATACAGGGATGCAACTACAGATGCAAGCAGGATTATTATTATCATTAATGTATTCATACAATAAGATAATTTTGTATTTTTCACTTGACAGTTTTAGATAAATAATACTAGCAGTTGAATATAAAAACGTTCTATTTTATTAACTTTTTCTTGATAAAAAGTTACAAAAATCAAGGCTTTATTCCTCGGCGACCCAAAACCGCAGTTACGGCTGAGCAAAATAAATACGGAGCCATCTTTCGATCTATCATCAGTACCGCATAACAACGTTCGTATTTTGCTCTACGCCTCCACTCGCGGATTGGGTATCCCGCCTGTGGAACAGAGGCCGAAAACGCAAAGCGACAATAAGTGAAAGAGTGAAATCCTTGTTGTGCGGTAGCTAGTGCCGTTTACTTCTCAGACGGGCACCTGTCGGGTTCAACAGCTAAAAAAACGGAAGGTTATCAGAGCATAAGTATTTCTTCCGTTTAGCTGTTGGACACGTTAACGGGTCGGCTGACGAAGTGTGGCACAAAAGCATTTTTGCTTCCTTTTGGGGCTTAGGCCAAAAGGAAGGTAAGCAATCTGTGATTGCGCGCAGTTAAAAGAAATAGAAGTTTTTATTTATCGTTTTTAATACCGATTAGCGACCTCCCGTTACTATATTCAAAAAACGGGGCATATACTTACTCATGATATAATAAGCAGCCAGTGACAGCCCTATTATAAGCAGGGCAGGAACGATAAACAGCAGAATGTAAGAGACTTCTGCAGAAGGCTGAAATATATAGAAAGAAAACTTCTTTATCAGCAGCAACCAGGGCTCGTGGGTGGCATATACAAAGAAGCTGGCATTGGCAAAGAATACAGGCATACGTAGCTTGTTGTGGCGGATACCAGACGAAGCGATATTGAATATGAATATAATACCAAGCAGGATACCAATATAGTGGATATACTGATTGAACCAATAATCTCTGGTAATCAAAACAATAACAGATAGTGTCGGATAAAACATAGAAGGATAATACAGCTTATTGAATAAGGTGATGAGGTTTATCTTATTGAGTCCCAGATATGCTCCTGCTGAAAAAAAGAAAATACCTGCCGTACCCAACCCGGTGATATTAAACGCGTCGAAATACCATAAAGTAAACAATACTGCCAGGCCAACTAATTTGAGATAACGTACTACCAGATATACCAAAGGAGACAATGCCGATATAACGATAAGGTCGCGGATAAACCAAAACGGGTACAGGAAAGGAGACTGTGCTACCCCGCCTTCTTTTACCCAGAATGCCATCATAAATTCTTTGATGCCATAATCTTTAATCTGCATATAGTTGCCCGAAAAAAGACCGGAGATATAGGGCAGGTTTTCGGCAATGAAGAATAATGTGAGTGCCAGAAGATTCCAGAACAGATAGGGGATAACCAACGAGCGGAAGCGTCGTTTCATTTTGGTTTTATAAACGTCTGCATTCCATTCCTTAACCTTCAGGAAAAACAAAAAGCCCGATATAAAAAAGAAGGTGGGAATAATAATCTGTCCGAATACCCAGGTGATATAATACCCAATGCCTTCATACACAGGATATACTGCCTGTGTACCTACATCTTCGCCCTGTATGGTAAAGGATGCCAGAGAAGAGTGTGCAAGTACAACAACTACTATCAGCGGAAAACGAAGATAGCTTATAGTTTTAGACTGCAGTATGTTGTTGTCGGTCATCGGAGCATCATATATTAGTGGTATAAAGTTAAGGCAAAAGAACAAAATTATTATTCTGAATTAAAATATTTACTAAATTTAGAGTAATAAAAGTAAATATCATGAGAAAGCCTGTTGCTATATTCATGTTTTTCATATTCATATCAGTGAATATTCTTGGTCAAAGCCCTGATGAAAGAATAGGTACACTGATAAATAATACCGATTACTTTGAATTGGACAGGCAATATCCGTTAGTAAAAGACAGCCTTCACCCGGCTCTCAAATATCTGGGAAAGGCATTACTCGAAGATGCATTTAGTGATCCGGCAGATGCAGTAGAAACAGTTGGTTACATAGTCCAGAACCTACAGGCAGAGCTCGGATTTGAGAATATACTGGGCATGATAGCCCTGCAGAGCAACAACCTGCTGAAGCTGGGAAGGTACACAGAAGCCGCAAACACCTTGAGCGGCTTATTGGGGCAGCCCGATGTAATTACCTATGCCCAGCCACAGACCATATCAGCACTCAGAGAACTAAACAAAAAAGCGCAAATACTCAAAAACTATCCCAAAAGTGAAATTATCAGGCCCGATAAAGATTGTACGATTCCAATCTTAAAAGATACGATAAACCAGATTAGGATAGATGTTGAAATAAATGGTAAACAATCACCTTTTATCTTCGATACCGGAGCAGACAGCCAGGGGTTTGTATCCATGGATTTCGCAAAAGAGAACGGTATACGTATTATTGGAGATTCTATACTTACAGGAGGAGTAACTCATTCGGCGTATACCAAGATAGGCTTCGTAGACAGTCTTAAAATCGGGGATATTGTGTATAAGAATATATCGTTTCTGGTTGCAGACAAAGCCGAGATCACCTATAAGGATAGCGTTATCGGGCGTGTTAGTGCTGTGCTGGGACGATATTTTATGGACCAGATAGGGGAATTCCAGATTTACCCAAAAGAACGGAAAATTGTATTTCCGGCTAAAGAATCGGATGTTCCGCCCACTGGGAGGAATCTTGTGCTCCTCAACGGGCAACCATATATTGAAGCTACAGCGGATAATAAAAAGCTACAGTTTCACTTCGATACTGGTGGTGGTATCATCCTGTCAGCAAAATATTACAACGAAAACAAACAACAGGTAGAATCTACCGGTAAAAAAGATTCGATAGGTATCGGTGGATTTGGCGGTGCTAAGCGCATACCATCGTATAAGATACCAGAGTTTACCCTGTCGATAGCCAATACCCATTGTATATTACCTAATGTTACAGTACTTACCGAACCGCTGATGATAGGAGAACGTGATGGTACACTTGGCACAGACTTTATCAATAAGTTTGATAAAGTGATCTTCAATTTCAGAAAAATGTTTTTTAAGATAGAGAAGTAGTTGCGAGTTCAATTACATGTTAATACTTACATGTTCTGAACTTTCCTTCTATCCAAAAGGTAGCCTCTATAGTGCGGAAGCGTAATAGCCTGAACTTAGGATCTTCTATACCTTTACTAAAGAAACGCCTGTCGGATTCGCGCCAGAGCTGGCTTTGCAATTCTGTATCTTTTATTATCTCAATATTGCCGATAAGGCTTACACTATCTCCTTCGAAGAAGTAACAAACACTGGCTTTGGGATTATTCTCAAAGTGTGTCATTTTGCCATTATATTTCGATCGTTTAGAGGTGATAAAGTAAATCTCCTTAAAACCATTCGATCTTATCTTCGATATGGCACATATGCGCGGGTAGCCATTTTCGTTGATCGAGGCAAGTGTTACCGTATTGCATTTATCTAATAATTGTGAAGCTCTATGCTCTATTTCTTCTATTCGTTCTTTCTGTATTTGGGAGGCTGTTTTTTCCATTTCTGTTATCTCTTTGTATAGCAAACTTGTGCCGGAAGGTTGATTGTTTACGTACTAAATTTTCGATATATAGTCAAACAAGCTACATTTTCCGACACAAGCCGTAAAGTTGTGTTCCTAACAATATATAGTAACTAAACTTAAATTACTGAGGATTATAAGTATACAGAACATTCATTACTGCATATACTTTTGTCAGATTTGCATCCGGATATTTTTCCTTATACACATCTGTCATATCTTCTACCAGATCTAAATAAACAGGACCTGTAGACTTTTTAATCAGATTTTCAAGTCTTGTAACAAGATAGTGGAATTCGTTATTGTTATATTTTGCATCAATATTAAACCAACTTTTCTCTTCATTTTTTGTTTCGATAAAAGTTCCTGTATACACCGAAGTACCGCTTTTAGTAATACTCAGGTCTCCCGACCCCGGTTTGTCGTATGTTAAAGTTAATGCATTACCAACAGGGATTACACGCTCTGCTATTTCATCTTCTATTTCTTTCTTTATATTCTCATCCAGAGTAATTCCTTCTTTCAGTTCAATATATGTATAAGCTTCTGCTACCGAATATTGTATTTTATAGCGGTTTACAGATATAGTAATCGAGGCCTGAATATTGTTACCATCTTTAACCCGGATTGTAGTAGATCCTAATTCCTTTTTTGTAGAAATGAAAAATGTATTCGATACCTCAGCATACGGTTCTACAACAGCTATATTATCATTGTCTGAGGTAACAGTATAAGTTCCGTTTCCTCCTTTGATATAAATATCGCGACCCGAACCTATATTTGCAGACAAAGATTCTGCCAGTACCAGATTAGGAGTGCCCTCTGCATTGTAAGATTCGGCAACATAAAATTTTATGCTATTATCATCGTCGTCACTACATGATACGAAACCGGCCAACAGAAGAACTGTGAAGAATAAATAAAATAATTTTTTCATAATAAGTTAATTTTTTCAGGCATTTGTTAAGTTTATCTCCGGCACGGAGCATCTCTGTTAAGATCAGTTACAAATATAGAATTTTTATTTGGTAATGGTATGCTTATTTGACGGTTTATATTTAAAGATTGATATACTTGTCAAAAAGAGAATGTTTTAACACATCCGGTTACCTATTGGTTGTTTCTATTTTGGCACACCCTTTATACAGATGTCCTTTGTAAATGATGAATACTTCGTATAGAGATGTTTCTTCACAAATACAGAGTTCGCATACTCTCAATTCTTTTGGATAATAGGAGTATCCCCTTACCAAGCCATAGATGTTTTCATCATTGCAGCTGAACATAAATGAGAAACTGTTATCTATAAAGTCGTTAACATCTATTTTAAGTTTATAGGAAACTTTGTTGCCCGTATCGGGATCTACAAATATTAAGGAATCTCTTTTGATCTCTGCTCCCCAGAACGGTTCATCTCCTTCGGCATGGAAAGAAAGCCCTGCATCAAATACTGTTGAAGTAAAGGCTGTGGATTGTAAATGATCCCATAGCCCGATCTGTGCTATGGTTTTCCACTCAATAGCTTCTTTGTTTTTGTTCCATACTTTTACTGAGGTATCTGAAACACTGCCGATAAAGATGCATTCCGATTCTTCATCGTCCAGAAACACGGCTTGTCCGTAAAAGGACATTGAAATAGTGAATAATAATATAATGGCTGTTAGTCTCATCTTATAATTTTCCTTTGTCCATATAGCTATAATAGGAGTGATCGCAAACGATAACATGATCTAGCAGGCGGATATCCATCAGGTAACCGGCCTCTTTGAGCCGTTTTGTAATCTGATCGTCATCTCCGCTGGGTTGTGAGTTGCCGGACGGATGATTGTGGCAAAGAATCATGGCTGATGCCAGGGAGTCTATCGCCTCTTTCATAATCATGCGGATATCGACTACAGTTCCGGCTACGCCACCTTTACTTACTTGTATCTTTTTTAGCACTTTATTGGCTCTGTTGAGTAGCAATACCCAGACTTCTTCGTGTTTGAGGTCTGCCAGTATGGGATGAAATATCTGATAAACACTCTCGCTGGAAGTGATCTGAGGCTGTGTAACTGCTTCGGACAGTTTTCGTCGTTTGCCAAGTTCCAGAGCAGCCACAATAGTTATTGCTTTGGCTTCTCCTATCCCGTTAAAGTTTTTGATAAGGTCTTTTATCTCAAGCTTTCCCAAGACGTTGAGGTTATTACCCGCACTGTGAAGTATCCGTTGTGCTAATTCTACAGCTGTTTCGTTTTTGTTTCCCGATCCGATGAGGATACCCAGCAACTCGGCATCGGATAGCGCAGCTACACCTTTCAGCAACATTTTCTCGCGGGGGCGGTCTTCTTCGGCCCAGTCTTTTATATTTAGTTTTTGCTTGTTTTCCATATCAGTTATAAAATCAATCTCCTTGCTCTCCGTCAACATCCATATAAACACTCATTAACGAGTATACTTTAGGACAAAGCCCAAATATAGGGTGAAAATAAAGAATAATACGAATCTGTAGTTGAAAAACATTCTATAAAATGAAGCAAAAGTTTAATTTATCGACAGTTGTGCATACAAGATGACAAAGCAGTATAAACATTCATAATAAAAAAACACTAAACCTCATCAGTAACAAAAAAAACATCTACCTTTGCACTCAGGTTAATTAGAAGAAGGTTATCGTGTGAAGTGACTATAGTGATATGTGAGCTTCACTATTAAAAATTTGCGAATATGAAAATGGTAAAAGGTATCTTTATCATTCTTCTGTTTTATTTTCTGGGACAGGGAATCAGCTACCTGATGAGCGGTTTTGTGCCCGGAAGTATTATCGGAATGATCTTATTATTCCTCAGTCTCTACTTCAAAGCTATCAAACCAGATTATGTGCAAGATGTGGCCAATGCCTTTACCCGCAATATGGCTATTTTCTTTATTCCTGCTGGAGCCGGACTGTTGGGCTCTTACGGGCTGATCAGTAAATTCTGGATGTCTATCCTTATTATCTGTTCGGTGAGTACTATTCTGGTGATTGTGGTGGTTGCTATTGTTCAACAACGGATGGAGGGAAAGAAAAGATGAGGACATTATTTGAATCCACCGAGTTTATCCTGTTGCTTATATTCGGTAGTTATCTGTTTGGGCAATGGGTTTTCAAAAAGACAAAACTGGGGTTGCTGCACCCTCTTATTATTGCCATTGCTATTATTATCATTTTCCTGAAAGTTACGGGTATTGATTATAAAACATTCGAGCAAGGCAGCCAGTTTGTAAGTTTTATGCTGGGACCATCCGTAGTGGCATTAGGATATGTTTTGTATGAGCAGCTGTCATACCTCAAGGGGAATGTCGTATCCATTCTTACATCCATCTTTATGGGAAGCATAGTGGGTATAATGAGTGTTATCCTGCTGGCTAAAATAACAGGTGCAGATGAAATGCTGATCCACAGCCTCGAACCAAAATCCGTCACTACTCCTATTGCTATGAGTATTGCCGAACAATCGGGCGGAAATGTATCACTTACTGCTGTTATTGTTTTGTTTTGTGGTATATTCGGTAGTATTGTAGGACCTCCGATACTACGCCTGCTTGGTATTAAAAGCAGTGTAGCCAAAGGTTTGGCTATGGGAGCTTCAGCACACGGTGTGGGCACAGCCAAAGCTATGGAGATGGGTGTAATAGAAGGTGCTCTCAGTGGCCTGGCAATCGGGCTTATGGGAGTTATGACGGCTTTGCTTATCCCTATTGTACATCAGTTGTTTGCTGCATTGTAGTATTATTATAACATGAAAAAGGATGCCTGTAGCCTAAGCATCCTTTTTTTAGGGTGACCAACCCTCCGAACCTATTAATTAACCAAACCTTTATTTTAAAGAAGACATATCTATAACGTAGCGGAATTGTACTTTTCCGTCCAAGATTTGTTCTCAATAGATAATAATGACCTATATCTATTAAGATCGGTCAGAAAACAAAAACCCTATGAAAAATATCAGCTATTTAAAAAAAATATCACTCAGGCTGTTGGTTATCTTCTTCCATAGCTTGCACAGAAGGTGCCGGAGGCATTACCGGAGTAGGTATAATAGCAGCTTCTGCTTTTAGACGTTTCTTTTCCAGAAAATGTGCCAGAATGATTTCAGCTGCAGGTATAACCAGACCGATGAGGAGTATAAGTACAACGTTCATCTTTAGACCACCAAATATATTTTTGATGTATTTTTCGAGCAGTGTATTCAATACTCCATCTTCAAGAATATTCTCTACTTTGACATTTAATACATCATTGGTCATATTTTCGTCCATCATCACTGTTTCTCCCAGCTTTTTTTCTACATACGATACCGCCATGTTTCTCACCACTTCGGTTTCTGCGGCTTTACTAAGAAGATAGGAAGATGCTTTGGCTGTCAGTGTAGTATCATTGGTCGCGGATATTTCTTTGAGTTGTGTACTTACCGTGCTGCCGGCAACAGTTGCCGCTTTGTCTATGATTTCATGTCCGGAGAGTTGAAGATGCCTTGCATCAATGACCTTTATAACTTCATCTTTCAGGTAGGTATTGAATGCCGAATTAGCATCACCCAGATAGGTCGGAATATTTTTTACAAGTTCCTGCTTACAACGGTGCAGGGCAAACCATTGACTGAAGCAGAATCCACCCAGCAACGGAAAAAATACCATATAGGCATATGCCAGATATTTGAGGCTCCAGTGGCGTCGGCGAATAAGAATCCTTTTTCGCAGGATGGCTTCCACAATTACAAATAGAGCAAAGCCTACTATTCCACCTATGATTCCCCAAAGTATGATGGTGACAGGATTTATATATTGTGTGAGTGTGTCCCAATATTTGAATAAATCAGTAATAGAAAAGTTTGTGTCCATAGTATAAATATGTAATTAGTTTCTTGTTTTCTGCTTAAAAAAGCTGTTTAATGTCAGGATAGTTCAAAGTTATTAAAATTTTCCTAGTCTTTTTCGGCAACAACGAATATTTCGTTTCCAGATGTAAAATTATTAGTGTTTGTTATATTTTTATGAATGGTTACATTCCCGAAACCAACAGTTTTTAATACCTCTGTTATTTCCTGTTCGTTATAATATCTGTTCCAAACGACAAAGTGTTTTACCTTATCATCGCTCAGTAAATTATATTGCTCGGCAAATGCTTTATTTTCGGGGTAATGGAATGTTTGGACTAGTAACAAATATTCGTTTTCGCTCCAGAAACCTCCTGTCGGGGCATAATCCCAATCTTTAGGAACTTGCTTACTTTGGGTAAGTTCTTCTGTAAAGATATCAAAAATGAACTTTCCGCCTTTGCTGAGGGAATGAAAAATATCTCTTAGCAGCTTGTCACGATCCGCATCGGAGAAAGTTCCGAAATCACAATAAATCATGATGGCCGTATCGAATTTATCTTCCGGATAGCTTTCTATATAGTCGCCTAATATGTAATTGATATCTTGGTTTTCCTGCTTGGCATACTCTATAGATGCCTTGTTAAAATCTATTCCGGTAACGGTATAACCTTTGTCGTGAAAAATTGAAGTATACAGGCCAGGCCCGCATCCAAGATCAAGCAGATTACCTCCGGCACAGGTATTTTTCAGAATAAAATCTGTAATTTTCTGTATAGATTCCTTTTTCCTGCTTGCCGCGTCAGACGAGAAGTTCAGATGCTCTTTAAGCATTTGTTTCTGAATATATGGGTCAGTCCATATATTGCACTCGGTTTTTTCGAATAAGTCCGGCTTTTTATCCTTTATTATCATAATAGAATATTGTAGGGAGGCAAAAATAATTAAAATGGCTAAGGTTTTCATCCCTTTTCCATATCTTATTCAATAAAAAATAAAGAGAAAAGGCACTGTAAATACTAAACTATTTCTTTTTAGTTACCTTTGTAAACATCATTATGCATTAAGGTTATGGATACAAACACATTCTTAAATAGATTGACCGACCTGAAATGGACTGTGGATTTTACAACGGTAAACAGGCCTGCAATATCACTACCCTCTTTGGCTACAAAGAGATTGGCAAAAGCGCCAAAGGAGTTTATTGAGTTTATCTCATCTTTTTCTGAAGCTTTATCGCAGGACGAAACAGAATGGTTTTTGTCGTATAAGGATTATAAACAGGAATATGGCAAAGTAGACGATGCCTTTGTATGGAATACATTCGAAATGGACAGCCTGACCTATGCAGATAAGGATATGAAAGCCGAGATTGAAGAATTCTGGAATAATTATATCCCTTTCTTTATGTCGGTAAAAGGAGAATATACCTATATTGCTATATGTGTAAATAATGAAAATTATGGTAAGATCTATCACGGATATGAGCCCGAATATGAAATTCCGGAACTTATAGCTGATAATCTGCCTTCTTTCTTTAATAAATTTTTACTTACAACAAATTCATAATTAATTATATGGCATCTTTCCTGCAAGTAGAAGGATTAACAAAAAGTTTTGGCGACTTAGTCCTGTTTCGTGATATATCGTTCGGTATTGCCGAAGGCGAACGGATTGGATTAATAGCTAAAAACGGTTCGGGTAAAACAACATTATTAAATATCCTGGTAGGAAAAGAGTCGTATGATGGTGGCGCTGTTGTTTTCCGTCGCGACCTGCGTGTGGCATATCTGGAGCAGGACCCTTCCTATCCCGAAGAACTGAGTGTATTGGAAGCATGCTTCCATTCAGGGAATGAAGTAACCGACCTTATTGCCGAATATGAAAAAGTAATTAACTCGAAAGATCATTCCAATCTGGACGCCATTCTGCAAAAGATGGATGTATTACAGGCATGGGACTACGAGCATCGTGCAAAACAGATTCTGGCTCAACTTAAGATTACGGATTTTGACCAGAAAATAGCTGAACTTTCGGGAGGTCAGCTCAAACGTGTAGCCTTGGCAAACGTACTGATAACCGAGCCCGACCTGATTATTCTCGACGAGCCTACCAATCACCTCGATCTGGATATGGTGGAGTGGCTCGAAGGCTATCTGCAACGTTCGCGCCTCAGCTTGCTGATGGTAACGCACGACCGTTATTTCCTCGACAGGGTGTGCAATGAAATTATCGAAATAGATCAGCAGCAACTCTATCAATATAAAGGTAACTATTCTTACTATCTTGAGAAAAGGGATGAACGTATCAGCGCACAAAATGCAGAACTGGACAGGGCAAACAACCTGTTGCGCAAAGAATTGGAATGGATGCGCCGCCAGCCTCAGGCACGGGCAACAAAAGTCAAATCGCGAATTGATGCATTTTATGATCTGGAGAAAAAAGCCAAACAGGTGCGCGATGCAGGCAATGTACAGCTACAAATGAAAGGGGCATACATCGGTAACAAGATTTTCGAAGCCGAACATGTATATAAAGCCTTTGGCGATATTAAGATACTCGAAGATTTTAATTATGTATTTGCCCGCTACGAAAAACTGGGTATAGTAGGTAATAACGGTACCGGAAAATCGACCTTCATAAAAATGCTGATGGGTGAAGTAGCCCCCGACAAAGGAGACTTTGATATTGGCGAAACCGTAAAATTCGGGTATTACAGCCAGGATGGGCTGAAGTTTGACGAACAGATGAAGGTGCTCGATGTGATACAGAATATTGCAGAAGTTATAGACCTGGGGAATGGAAGCCGTCTTACAGCATCGCAGTTTCTGCAACATTTCCTCTTTCCGCCAGAGAAACAGCATAACTTTGTGTACAAGCTATCGGGTGGTGAGAAACGCCGACTCTACCTCTGTACGGTGCTGATCACCAATCCTAACTTTCTTGTACTGGACGAGCCTACCAACGATCTCGATATTGTAACACTAAATATACTCGAAGAGTATCTGCAGCAATTCAAAGGTTGTGTGATTGTGGTATCGCATGACCGCTACTTTATGGATAAGGTAGTGGACCATCTGCTTGCTTTTCAGGGAAATGCCCAGATAAAAGATTTCCCGGGCAACTATACTGAATACAGGGAGTGGAAAGAGGTGCAGGACTCTCTGGAAAAAGAGAAAATACAGGTAGCCAGACCCAAAGAAGAAAAACCACAAGTTGTACAATCAAAACCGGAGGAAAAGAAAAAGCTTTCATTCAAAGAGAAACGTGAGTTTGAAGAACTGGATGCTCTGATACCAAAACTGGAAGAAGAAAAATCGATACTTGAAAATGAATTATCCAGCGGCATATTATCTTCAGATGACCTGTTGGCAAAGTCGAACCGCATAAGTGAACTGATGGATGAAATAGATGAAAAAACAATGCGCTGGATGGAACTAAGTGAATATATGTAAAACGATAAACTGGATTTATTATGTTTAGCTGGTTGAAAAAGATCTTTTCGAAAGAAAATAAAAGTCCTAAAAATCCGGAAGATGCATATCTGGTCACCATCACAGACGAATATGTGAAAGTAGAACATCCCAGGCGTGCCACAGAATCGATTTGTTGGGAAGAGATTAATGAGATCTGGCTTATCAATACCGATGATGGCCCGCTATTGCCTGATGTCTTTCTTGCCCTGGTAGGGGAAAAAGGAGGTTGCCTGATACCTCAGGGGGCAAACGGTTTTGATGAAGTATATGATATTGTATCAAAGTATAACGGATTCAATTTCGAGAATGTTATAAAATCAATGGCTTGCGCAGACAATCAGCGATTTATACTGTGGGGACGAAATATTTAACCTATAAGTCTTAACGTGCAAATTTTATGGCAATACATTACTTTACAGATAAAGTTCAGTTAGGCGGAACCCCTCTGACAAAAGAGGAGGTGAAGGAATTAAATAAATACTTTGAGGAAAATCCTGAAAAGCCATTCCGTCTTTATTGGTTCGAAGAAGATAATAATGATTTTACCTTTCTGAAAGGGCTGAAGAATATTAAGAAATTACATATTAATTATTCAACTCTGCAGGATCTCGATTTCCTATCTTATTTTCCTGATCTGGAAGAATTGGAAATAGATGAGATCAGGGGCTCATTTGATATTAGCCCTATAAGCCGGTTATCGTCGTTAAAGGTTTTAAATCTCGATCTGCAAAATACAAAGAAAACAGCCGACCTGACATATCTCAATGGGCTGACCAATCTTGAACAGCTATACCTGACAGGAAAATTCACGAAAAAATCGTTACAGCTAAACTTTGATAAACTAAAAGTATTTTGCCCATATTCCGGCTTTGAAGACCTAGCTTCACTTGCAGTATTGGAAAACCTGGAATTTCTAAAATTATATGACCATAAGATAAGCAGCCTGCAGGGTATAGAAACTATAACCTCCCTTAAAAAAATACTGATAAATAATATAAAAATAGAAAATCAGGATATACTGTCGCCTATTTTTCTTCTTCCGCAGTTGAATGCCTTGTCGATATCTTATACCAAGGGGATAACAGATTTTACCTTTATAAAAAATAAATCCCATCTGAAAAGTCTCTACCTGTGGTCATTAAACAGTCTGGAGTCTGTCATCGGAATTGAAAACCTCACAGCCCTAGAGACTTATTCGCATTGTGGAGAGCACCTGCACAAAAACAAAATCGACTTTTCTCCTTTGTTAACTCTGAAAACATTAAAGAATGTGGAGATCAAAATCGGTAAGATGAACAGAGACGCAGAAGAGAGACTACATACAGTTTTGAGTAAGTACCCTAAAGATATTGAGATATGAATACAAAGCTTACCACACAATTTATTGACCGGCTCGAACAGGTAGCACAAAGTGAAGAAGCACAGGATAAAGTTCTGTCTTATCAGCTTGTAAACAAGGTTGTATCGATGAAAGATTATCTTAACCTTCTGGTAAAGGATGCCCGGTATTATCTGGACTATAACGAATGGCTGATTGCCCTCGAAAATACTGTAAGCAATCTGTATGAGACAGATATAAAACTGGATAAATGTATACTTGATATTGCGAAAGAAGCTTTTGGTGAACACCTGAAGGAATATAACTGGCAACACGTACTCGACGAAATGACAAAAAAGGATTGAGTATGGCTTTTTTTGATGATAAAATACACCAACTTACAAAGAAAATCAGACAAGGAAGATCAAGCATAAAGCAAGAGTTTATCCCCCTTGCCAAACGGATCCACCAAACGTATAATGTGAAACCGCTGAACATCGTTTATCAGGATACAACCCTCAAAATTATTTTTGAGTTCGAGAAAGAGGCCAAAATGTTTGAACTCAAAGGCGGGTCTTTCGATAGCCGGAAGCAACAGGCCATTGCTTCTTTCTTTCTGGATGAAGTCCGATCGGGAGAATATTCCGAAAAAGATATCCGGGTCGTGTTCAGCGCTTTTGAACCAGAGGCAAAGCATGACGTGCTGGACAGTATTCCTGCTGATGAGATCGACTTATTTGTAGAAAGATACCAGGATAAGAATATTTGGAAAGTTGCAAAATATCTTTACATTTCAGCCTTTGTATATACAGAAGAACAAAGAAAAAGAGCCTTAGCCGATGGAACGAAAGAATTGCTAAAGGAAGAACTGTTTACTCTGGTGAAAAAGTATGATGAGTTTAATTACTTCACCCGTGAGAATTTTATTTTCTATCTTGATAGCAAAGAGATTTTTGACAAAGATTTTCAAGGAAACTGGTGGTATTATTATAAGTAATGCAAATCGGTCGTTAAAACATTTATGTTGCATCCAAAGGAATGTTTTCAACTACAGATTGATAAAAAATTTATTAACAATCTCGCCGACTTTTCAACATTATATATCTTGTTACACAAATTTAACACGAGATTCCTGTTTTTATTTACTTAATTTGTCGTCGGAAAAATTATCACTGAACTTTCTATGGGTAAAATAATAGCATTGGCCAATCAAAAAGGCGGCGTAGGAAAAACAACAACTACAATAAATTTAGCGGCATCGCTTGCTGCTCTCGAAAAAACCGTATTGGTCGTAGATGCCGACCCTCAGGCAAATGCATCTTCGGGGCTGGGTGTTGATATTAAGAAGGTAAATAAAACAATATATGAATGTCTTATAGGATCAGCTTTGCCTAAAGAGGCCATTGTAAAGACTGAAATAGAAAGACTTGACGTTATACCATCCCATATCAACCTGGTAGGTGCAGAGCTGGAAATGTTGAATATCGAAAACAGGGAAAAGCAACTCAGAGGAGTTTTGACACCGTTGAAAGAAGAATATGATTATATCCTTATCGACTGCTCCCCCTCGTTAGGGCTGATAACAGTAAATGCATTGACTGCCGCCGACTCTATAATAATACCTGTACAATGCGAATACTTTGCATTGGAAGGTATCAGCAAATTATTGAATACGATAAAGATAATAAAGAGTAAACTGAATCCTGCTCTCGAAATTGAAGGATTCCTGCTCACCATGTACGATGCACGCTTGCGTCTGGCAAACCAGATATATGAAGAAGTAAAAAGCCATTTTCAGGAATTGGTTTTCACAACCGTTATTCAGCGTAATATCAAACTGAGTGAGTCGCAAAGTTTTGCCCAGCCGGTACTTGTTTATGATGCTGCATCGAGGGGTGCTATCAATCATATGCAACTGGCACAAGAACTTATTGAGAAAAATTCTTAACTTTGCAGTCTCTGTATAAACAATAATAAACGAATATGGCTAAAAAAATGGTTTTAGGAAGAGGGCTTGACGCCTTAATTACCATTGATGAAGTAAAAACTGAAGGATCGTCTTCGATCAACGAAATAGAACTGTCCAAGATACAGGCAAACCCTGATCAGCCGAGACGTCTCTTTGACGAAGAAGCCTTGCAGGAGCTTGCAGCATCTATTCGTCAGATTGGTGTTATCCAGCCAATAACATTACGTAAGATTAATGAAGATTCATATCAGATCATAGCCGGTGAACGTCGCTACAGGGCTTCGCAATTAGCTAATCTGAAAGCAATCCCTGCCTATATTAAAACAGCAGAGGACGAGAATGTTATGGAAATGGCCTTGGTTGAAAATATTCAACGCGAAGACCTCAACTCTATAGAAATAGCCTTAGCATATCAGAACCTCATTGAGACATACAACCTTACCCAAGAGCGTCTTAGTGAGCGTATCGGTAAAAAAAGAACAACAATAGCCAATTATCTGCGCCTGCTCAAATTGCCTGCCGAAATACAGATGGGTATCAGGGATAAGAAGATAGACATGGCGCATGCACGTACAATTGTAACTCTGGACGATCCTACTGCCCAACTTGAAGTATATGAACTTATCCTCGAAGAAGGACTATCGGTTCGTAAAGTAGAAGAATATGTAAGAGCCATCACCAAAGGTGAGAAGCTGGAAGACCTGCTGAGAGAAGAAAAAGCAGTGGAAACAGTGAAAAAATCCGGTGTAAAGAAAGCCACTCCGGAAGAATTTGAACTGTTAAAAACCCATTTGTCTAAGTTCTTTTCTACAAAAGTACAATTGACCTGCAACGAACAAGGAAAAGGAAAAATAAGTATTCCTTTCAAGTCGGAAGAAGAATTGGAGAGAATTATTGCTATTTTTGACCAATTGAAAAAATAAAACGGAATATTCTCCGTATAACTAACAGAATGGATTTAATGCAACAATATTTATTTTTGATAAACTGTTGTTGCTATACTAAAAGTAATAAATAGGTCTGCGACCTCATTATATGAGAAAGGGATTGATTATTTGTTTGAGTTGCGTTTTCGGGAATATATTTCTGGGTATGAACGCTCAGGAGCCGCTTCCAAATGATTCTACAATCCTTGATAGACACGCTGCTGTGGAGATGGATATCAAGAGTGATACAATCTACCCATCGATTCAGGAAGAACCAATCGTTCTTGTCGATTCAACGATTCTGCTTAGAAAGTCTGAATTCAAACCTGATTCGAAAAAAGCAGTAATATACTCAGCCATATTTCCGGGTTTAGGTCAGTTATACAACCGTAAATACTGGAAACTGCCAATCGTTTTTGGTGGTGCGCTGGGGCTGACTTATGCCATAACCTGGAATGGAGCACGCTATAACGAATATTCCCAGGCATACAAAGACCTTGTACTGGGGACAGGAAATAGTTATACCAACTGGGTAACTGAAGCTGAAGTAAGTGCTAACAGGCAACGCTGGATAGATGCTTTCAAAAAGAAAAAAGACTTTTTTCGCCGGAATCGCGATTTAGCAATTATTGCCAGCGTGGGAGTATATGCCCTATGTATGATCGACGCGTATGTCGATGCGCAGTTATATGATTTTGATATGTCGCAGGACCTCTCTATGAGAATTCAACCTATGGTCTGGATGCCGACTTCTTATTCTAAAGCCGCTTTTGGGCTTCAATGTAGTATAAATTTTTGAATACAGACTTTCATCGCTTGTAGTCTGTAAAATACCGTAAGGGGGACACGTATGCTGAAAAAAATAATATTTACAGGACTTTTTGTTGGTTGCTCGCTCCTAATTGCAGGGCAAACCAATAATCAGAGAGAAGTATCGGTACGGGATACAATCACAGATAATTCGATTGTGTATCCTGCTGATATGGAACAAAACTACGACCAGCTCTTATCCACATGGAGCAAAGATGTGAAATATGGTGACGATTGCCGTTCTACCAACGATATGGCAGTAACATTCGAAGACTCGGTGTATATACGCCGCTTATATACATTACCTACAAAAATGGAACTGGTTTTCAATCCGGTTGTACGTAATTATATAGAAATGTATGCCGGACGCCGGCGCAATCAGGTAAGCTATATGCTGGGAGAAGGGAAATACTATTTTCCGCTGTTCGAAGAAGCGCTTGACCGTGAAGGAATTCCTTTAGAGCTTAAATATCTGCCCGTTATAGAATCCGCACTGAATCCTATAGCCCGTTCAAGGGTAGGTGCAACAGGACTCTGGCAGTTTATGGCAAGCACCGGAAAAATGTATGATCTGGAGATCAACAGCCTTGTGGATGAACGCCGCGACCCTGCTAAATCAACAGATGCAGCAGCCAAATACCTGAAAGACCTGTATGGTATATATGGCGATTGGAATCTGGTAATTGCTGCATACAACTGCGGACCGGGTAATGTAAATAAAGCAATACGCCGCAGTGGCGGGCAAACCGACTATTGGGCTATTTATCCATACCTGCCCCGCGAAACGAGAGGATATGTTCCTGCATTTATTGCTGCAACATATATTATGAACTACTATAATGATCATAATATATGTCCTGTAGAATGTTCAAATCCGGCATCGATGGATTCCTTGGTAATCAATAAGAATGTGCACTTTCAGCAGATAGCCGATATTATCAATGTCTCGGTAGAAGATCTGCGCCAATATAATCCGCAATTTAAGAGCGATATAATCCCCGGTGAATATAAAGGATATGCGCTAAACCTGCCGATTCAGAAACTTTCAGCATTTATCGATAATAGCGAAGCAATCTATACACACAAGTATGAAGAGCTGATGCCGCATCGCAAGGTAGCAGGACTGGATGTTGTAGGCGGAGGCAGTTCCAATGGGAAATCGGTTACTCACAGGGTGAGAAAAGGAGATACGCTGGCTAAGTTAGCAAACAGATATGGTGTTACATCCAATCAGATAAAAAGCTGGAACGGACTGTCATCTAACCGACTGACTGTTGGTCGTCGCCTGAAGATATACCGTGAGACCCAACAAAATACGGAAGAACAATCAGCCAATGCACAGCTGGCATCTTATACCGGTAATTCAAGTCCGGCATCGGGTACTACTACAAAAACAGAAGCAAAAACAGTTACCACTTACTATAAAATACGCAGGGGTGATACATGGCCGGGTATAGCCAAAAAGAACGGGGTTACCGTTGCTCAGATCAAGCAATGGAACAATATGAAGAAGAATACCCTGATAGCAGGAAAAAGCCTGAAGATACTGAAAACAGAATATGTTCCTGTTGAGGAAGAAGAAGTTGTTAAGCTAAGCGAACCTGTTTTGCCAACTGTAGAAATAGACCCAACTTTCACAGCCGGGTTATTCGATACTTATCTGAAGAAAATAGAGACAGAACGCGACCAGTCAACCCTTCCCCGTGTGCAAATATCATCTACTTCTGACGACGAAAGCCGCGAACGCATTACCAACGATTCTAAGATTATCTACCATAAAGTAAAGATTGGCGAAACCATTACACAGATCGCTGCCCGTTACAAGGTAACAAAAAAAGAGATCATGTCATGGAACAAACTTTCGTCTAATATGGCTAAAGTAGGGCAACGACTGCTTATACTCCTTCCCGATGATGGGAACAGTAGTATGAATAGCAGCACTCAAAGCCAGAGCAGAGGTGAAGCTCTTACTGCAGATAAATAATACAATCAGGATTTAAAGGAACGAATAGAAACGTTCCTTTTCTTTTATACTCTTTGTCATCCTGAGGAACGAAGGATCTCTTGCCTTTTGTCCTTGATAAATGGGTCGGGATGCTTCCTGTCGTCAGCATGACAAAAATACGTCAACAAATGTTTATCACAACTTAATATCAAATAACATAGTAAGATCGATTTATTGTAAGGTACTTGCTTTCATTAATGATTGATTTTACTATTTTTGTATCTTACTATATATTTATGGCTAAAGAGGATACACATACACAAGATGATTTGCTCATCGAATCGGAATTTAATGCTCTGATAGATGACTACCTAAAAACAAATCACAGACGTAAGGTCGAGATCATTACCAAGGCATTTCTTTTGGCGAAGGAAGCACACAAAGGTGCGCGCCGTCGCTCGGGAGAACCCTATATTCTGCATCCTATTGCTGTTGCACGTATAGTCTGTGGGGAAATAGGACTCGGTTCCACTTCCATCTGTGCCGCTTTGCTCCATGATGTTGTAGAAGATACAGAATATACGGTAGAAGATATAAAAGGCCTCTTTGGCGACAAGATAGCCCAGATTGTAGACGGGCTGACCAAAATATCAAGTGGTATGTTTGGGGATAATGTATCGGCGCAGGCAGAGAATTTTCGCAAGCTGCTGCTCACCATGTCCGACGATATCCGGGTGATACTGGTGAAGATAGCGGACCGCCTGCATAATATGCGCACGTTAGGTTCCATGGCTCCGGCCAAGCAGTATAAGATTGCCGGAGAAACAATGTACATTTATGCCCCACTTGCCCACCGCCTCGGATTATTTGCCATAAAAACAGAACTCGAAGAACTCAGCTTCAAATGGGAGAATCCCCAGGAATATCAGGAAATAGCCAGTAAGTTACGCGACTCTCACCGCACCAGGACAGATGTCTATGAACATTTTGCCCAACCGGTCATCGAAAAATTAAACGAACTGGGATTTCAATATGAGATCAGAGCCCGCGAAAAATCTGTTTACTCTATCTGGAATAAAATGCAGGCCAAAGGAGTTCCTTTTGAAGAAGTCTACGATATTTTTGCAGTCCGCATCATTTTCGAAAACGAATTAGGGATAGATGAGAAAAAACGATGTTGGGATATCTATTCCGTAATAACAGATATATACAAGCTCCGTCCCGACCGTATCAGAGACTGGGTAAGCCGTCCCAAATCGAACGGGTATCAGGCGCTACACCTTACTGTAATGGGGCCTGACGGACAATGGATAGAGATACAAATACGCAGTCGCCGTATGGACGACGTAGCCGAAAAAGGATTTGCCGCCCATTGGAAATACAAGGAAGGTAAGATCGAAGAAGATACAGAGCTTGATAAATGGCTGAAAACCATTCAGGAAATACTGGAAAGCCCAAGCCCGAATGCCATGGACTTTCTGGATACAATAAAACTGAACCTGTTTTCTCAGGAGATATTCGTCTTCACGCCCAAGGGGGAAATCCGGACGCTGGCACAAGGCGCTACGGCACTCGATTTTGCTTACGACCTGCACTCCGGTATTGGAGATCATTGTATCGGGGCAAAAGTAAACCACAAACTGGTACCTCTTACCGAAAAGCTAAACAGTGGAGATCAGGTGGAGATACTTACTTCCAAGTCTCAGCAGCCGAAACCCGAATGGCTCGGATTTGTAACCACTGCAAAAGCCCGTACTAAAATAGAATATGCGCTGAGAAGGCTTCGAAGGGAAATAGCCAAACAGGGAGAAGAATTATTGAATAAAAGCGTGGAAGGTACCGGTATAGAGATCACACCGACCGTCATCGACAGGATGATGGACTATTATCAGAAAATCAACAAAGAAGATCTTTATTATGCCATTGGAAATCACGATATAGCACTGCCACAAAAGATAGAAAAGCTGCTGACCCTCAAAAAACAGAATCCTAACAGTGGTATTTTCAGCTACATGAGACAGGCATTGCATGTAGGAAAGAAAACTGATAAGATAGAAAAGGCTCCTGATTTTGAAGCCATTGATCCCAAGAAAACATATATACTCGAAGAAGATTCTTTCAATAAGAATTTTAGAATGCCCACATGCTGTAATCCTATACCCGGCGACAAAGTATTCGGTTATATAACAGATAACAACGAAGTTGAAGTGCATAGCATTCATTGCCCCGTAGGCCTGAAATTAAAAGCAAGTCAGGGTAACAGGATCGTTAATCTGGAATGGGGCAGCTACACACAGTTTCCGTTTTTTACAGCTATCACAGTTAATGGTATCGACCGTATGGGGATACTCAATGATATTACAAAGGTGATCACTGCCGGCTCACTGAATATTAAGAGCATGAGCATAGAATCCAATGATGGCGTATTCGAAGGCCGTATCATGGTATATGTACATGATATAAATGACCTGCAAACACTGTGTTCGCGAATTGCTAAAATAAAAGGAGTAAAAGCGGTTAACAGAAAACAAAACTAACTAATCAATCTTTTCCAGTTCATCCGGACGATACCATGTATTTAATAGGGTGCCATCTTCCATTATTTGGTACAACCTTGTTTTTCGCTTATCATGGTAAAATCTGTTTATCACATAACCTGTTCTTTTGGTTTTTATATTTTCACTCAATAGCGTTTTTACCTTCTGTCCGATCTTATATTCATAGTCGTGAGGATAGTCGTTTCGTATCTTAAAAAACAGTTCGCCTATCTTGGTACTCACATCATTATTGGTGCATGATGTCAGTTTCTTCATTATGTGTATATAAAATTCATTTCTCCAGTATACGTTTTTCTTTTCCAACAAGACTCTTTCCCTATCATAGTACCTCATTTTTAAGGCATACAATAAATCCCTATCTCTTCTGTAACAACTGAAAATATAAAAGAAATCATTGTGAGCAAATTGATATTCAAATTCTTCTACACTAGAATGAGTTTCGAAAAAATATAATTTATTGTAAAATTCAATCATCTTTGTGAGCTTGATTGAATTTCCATATGTCCACTTTATATTCTTACTTCCAAATCCTGTACTTAGCTCGCATGTACAGTGAATGACTGATTTAGTTGTCAGATCCCTGTCGGGTGGTACCGCTATATTATTACGTTTTGTAAAAAGTTCTATATTGTCAAACATTTTATTTTTTATCTATCAAACTATGTAAATATAGTAATATTTGCTTTCGGATTCAGATTTATGCTTATATTTGTTAACAATCTGAAAACAACTGCCCTATGAAAAATTTATTCTTAACCCTTGTGGTTGCATTCTTAACACTTACTTTCTTTTCATGCGACGATAAAGATGACACTTCTATCCGGTTAGATAAAAAGTCTATAACAATAGATGCCATGGGTGGAATGGTGGTCGTGAATCTTACATGCAATTTCACATGGGCTGTAGAAGGAGTCCCCGAATGGATTACTGTGACTCCCTCTTCTTCGGAGTATTCCGGAGAAGTTGTTGTTCAGCTTACCGCAAATGAAGATATGGAGGGGCGAAAAGGAACCCTTGTTTTCCGTTGTGGGGACAATATTCAGAATTTGGAAGTAGAACAGTTGGGTGTGAAAGATTTGGATCCTTTTATAAAACTAGATGAAAAAATGATGGCCCTGTCTGTTTTTGGTGAAGATAAAGTGATAAAATTAACAACTAATACGAAGTGGGAAGTAAACGATGTGCCTGACTGGATTACTGTAAATCCCATGTCGGGAGATAAATCGGCAGAAATAACCATCAAGGCAACTAGATATGAAGGGGTACAGGGTAGGCAGGCGGCCATCACATTTACCGATGGGAAAATAAAAGAAACTCTGACTCTGTCTCAGGTCGGGCGAAAAGATATACTCCGGCCTCCAAGTTTGCCAATTTTTAGATTTAATTCTGTGAAGTTTTCCACGAAATTTGACGATTTCGAAATAAATGCGACAAGGCTATATATAAACCCGGCTATTAGCGATAAAATATACTTGGGAAATCTGATATGTCCGGATGCGACGTCCAATACCGATATTCATGAGTTTACAGGATATACATTCAATCCTGTCACCATTTCCACACCAACCTATGTCAGTAGTGGTGAAATAACAAAGACCTACGTTCCTTCTCTGGCTGAGCAGAATGCTTTTGCGAAGCAGATAATGGATAGTAAGCCATCTCTTAGCCAGGATATTACAAAAAGTGACTATACTGAATATTATTCGCGTAAAGAGTTGCATGCAATAGGGATGGTGAATATGGGAATCAAACTGGATGAAGTGATATCAGGAAGTTCGTATAAAAATGCGGACATGGAGAAAGAATGTGGAATTATATATTCTTTCAAACGCAACCTGTTCAGTTTCGATATGGATTCTCCGGACGATCCGGATAGTCTTACTAAAGAGACTATAAAAGCGGAAGATATGGCCAAAGGAGTATCGTATGTTATGTCGGTAAGTTATGGTAGAATAGGTCTTTTGGTTATCGAGTCGGATTATCTGGCAGAAGATGTAAGAAAGGCTGTAGACAGAGTAATGCATGATGGGTTACTTCTGGAGAAAGAGACGAAGATCATAGAATCGTCAAATTTTTATCACATCCATTTCGATAATAACGGTGATCTGCTCATGGACAGCGGAAAAGCAGATGTGATAAAAGCATACGATGCCAAAACAAAGGGAAATATGTTTAACAACTGGTATCCGATAACCTTTACGGTAGCAAACATCAAAGACAATGCAACCAGTGATATAACTTATTCGGTACAACTAGACTAATGATACGATTGTTTTTTTTCTACTTTTTATACACGTAATCATAGATTGTAGAATATAATTATACTAACAAAGTGTTGTCATTGACTACACTTCGTTCCGTCGAACGTTGTTTCAGAACGAAGTGAAGAATCTCTTAGCCTTTTTCCTTGATAAATGGGGCGAGATGTTTCACTTCGTTCAACATGACAATGAAAACAAGAAAAGGATAAATTCTAAGAGATATGAAATAATGACAACCCTCTGATATTAAGAATTATTCTTATATCATATAATACTTGTACTTAAATTTGGAACAAAAAATATTTTTTTGTACTTTTGTCTTCGAAATTAAAGAGGGAGAGGAGGCTGGCGCTTCCTTTTTTTATTGCTTCGATAAATGATAGAAAAAGAATTCATTAGAGATATAACAGAAAAGCATCTGGAAGGAACAACAATGTTTCTTGTAGATGTTGCTGTAAGACCGGGAAACATTATTGTAGTAGAGGTCGATAGCGATGAGGGTATTGGTATTGACGATTGTATTGCCTTGAGCCGCAATATAGAATCTCAATTAGACAGGGATACGGAAGATTTTGAACTGGAGGTTGGTTCGGTAGGGATTACATCACCATTCAGAATCCCGCGCCAGTATCAAAAAAATGTAGGGAACGAAGTGGAGGTGCTGTCCAAAAAAGGACAAAAGCTTTCCGGAATTCTCAAGTCTTGTGACGATAATGGATTTGTGGTCACTATTACCAAGATGGTAAAACCCGAAGGCGCTAAGAAAAAAGTTGCAGTAGAAGAAGACTTCTCTTTTGGATATGACGACGTAAAATATACAAAATACTTAATAAGATTTAAATAACAATCATGGCTAAGAAAGAAACTATCAATCTGATTGATACATTCTCAGAATTTAAAGAATTGAAGAGCATCGACCGGATGACAATGATCAGTGTGCTCGAAGACTCTTTCCGCAACGTAATAGCAAAATTGTTTGGATCGAATGACAACTATGATGTTATCATCAACCCTGACAAAGGAGACCTTGAGATATGGCGCAACCGCATTATTGTGGAAGACGACGAATTGGAAGATGAAAATACAGAAATAGCTCTTTCTGAAGCTAAAAAAATAGATGAAGACTTTGAAGTAGGGGAAGAAGTAACAGACGAAGTATTCTTCGAAGACTTTGGACGCCGTGCTATCCTTAACCTGCGTCAAACATTGACTTCGAAAATATTGGAACTACAGAAAGAAGGCCTGTATAACCGCTATAAAGAAAAAATCGGAGAAATCGTATCCGGCGAAGTTTACCAGATTTGGAAAAAAGAAATCCTGTTGCTGGACGACGAAAAAGAAGAACTTCTGTTGCCGAAGACAGAACAGATCCCTAGCGACTTTTTCCGCAAAGGCGAGCATGTACGCGCTGTAGTAGAAAGAGTAGAAAACAAAAATAACAATCCTAAGATTATTCTATCACGGACTTCACCGGTATTCCTTGAAAGGTTGCTGGAACTTGAAGTTCCGGAAATAAACGACGGACTGATAACAATAAAAAATATTGCACGTATACCCGGCGAAAGAGCAAAAGTTGCCGTAGAATCATATGACGAACGCATCGACCCTGTGGGAGCCTGCGTTGGGATGAAAGGTTCGCGTATACATGGTATCGTTCGTGAGTTGCGCAACGAGAACATCGATATTATCAACTATACATCAAATCTCAACCTGTATATACAGCGTGCACTGAGCCCTGCTAAGATCACTTCGGTAAAGATAAACGAAGAAGAGAAACGTGCAGAAGTATTGCTTCGCCCCGAAGAAGTATCACTTGCTATCGGTAAAGGCGGTTTCAATATCAAACTGGCCAGTATGCTTACAGGATACACAATCGATGTATACCGTGATATAGATGATTTCGACGAAGAAGATATCTATTTGGATGAATTCCGTGACGAAATTGACGGATGGGTAATTGACCAGCTGAAGAAAATCGGCTGTGTAACCGCTAAGAATGTGTTGGCTACAAGCAGGGAAAAACTGATCCAGGAAGCCGACCTTGAAGAAAACACAGTGGACGAAATACTTTCTATCCTAAGTGCCGAATTCGATGATGAAGAGTAAGCTTTATTTGGTGATTAGCTGATTTCTTAATACTTTTGTATCCGGAGAAAGTCTACCACCTTCATTTTTCAGAAGCATTTATTAGGTTCACTGTCCATTTTTTAGATTTAATAAGAATATATGTCTATAAGATTAATAAGAATATCCAAAGATTTGAATGTAGGAATCAACAGTCTTGTTGAATTTCTGCATAAGAAAGGATTTGATGTTGAGTCGAATCCAAATACTAAGATTGGTAGTGAACCGTATGAATTACTGGTAAGAGAATTTGGAAGAGACCTTGATATCGATGCTTTACTTAGTAAACGCGAAGAAAAGAAGGAAATCATCAAAGCTTCGGAAAAACGGGAAGAACCTAAAGCTCAGAATGAACCGGAAGAAATAAAGACAGAAGTGCCCGACTCTATCAAACCACATGTACAAGTGGTGGATAAAATAGACTTGGATGCACTGAACAGACCTAAGAAGGTAGAAGTAGTAAAACCAGCAGAAGTAAAATCACCTGAACCAGAGGTTGGGCCGGTTGTAGAAGAACAACCCGAGCAGCCTGTTGTAAAGGAAGAAGTAAAAGAAGAGCCTGTGCTTGTAAAAGAAGAACCAAAAGAAGTAGTAATAGCAGAGAAAGAACCTGTACACCCTGAACCAAAAGAAGAAATCAGGGAAACAGCAGCGCCTGTAGAAGAAGAGGAGAAAAAAGAAGGTGATGATGTATTCAGGCTGAACAAAGCTACAATAAAATCCAATATTGTAGTAAAAGGTTCTATCGATCTCAGCACCATCAATGATAAAACCCGTCCTGCAAAGAAAACCAAAGCGGAGAAAAAGAAAGAGCGCCTTGAAAAAGAAATGCAGGATCAGAAAAAGGTTAAAGAAAATACTGTTCGCCTGTTGAAAAAAGAGACAGACGAAGAAGCTAAGAAAAGAAAAGCAAACGCCGATAACGACGACGCTGCCAAGAAGAAACGTAACCGTATTAAAAAAGGAAAGGTAGATATTGAAAAAGGCGCTTTTCCTCAAGGTGGTAACCAAGGAGGCGGACCTCAACATGGTGGTGGCGATAACAAATCGAGACATAGTATTCGCAAGCCTGTTATAAAACAAGCTGTAAACGAAGAAGATGTACAAAAACAAATAAAAGAAACCCTTGCCCGCCTGACCAAAAAAGGAGGTAAGAACAAGGGAGCTAAATACAGAAAAGAAAAACGCGATGCTGTTTCTCAAAGACAGCTCGAAGAAATGGAATTGCAAGAACAAGAAAGCAAAGTTCTTAAGATTACCGAATTTGTTACAGCGAACGATCTGGCTAACATGATGAATGTTCCTGTAGTAAAAGTTATTTCTACCTGTATGAGCATCGGTATTATGGTGTCTATCAATCAGCGCCTCGATGCAGAAACAATCAATATCGTTGCCGAAGAGTTCGGATTCAAAACAGAATACGTAAGTGCCGAAGTAGTAGAAGCGATCAACGAAGAGGAGGATAATCCGGAAGATCTGGAACCTCGCGCACCTATCGTTACTGTGATGGGACATGTTGACCACGGTAAAACTTCGTTACTGGATACCATACGCCAAACCAACGTTATCGCGGGTGAGGCCGGAGGTATCACACAGCACATCGGAGCATACAATGTGAAGCTGAAATCGGGACGCCGTATTACATTCCTCGATACACCGGGACACGAAGCCTTTACAGCGATGCGTGCTCGTGGTGCTAAAGTAACCGATATTGCAATTATTATAGTTGCGGCTGACGATAATGTCATGCCTCAGACAGTAGAGGCTATCAACCATGCTTCTGCGGCAGGGGTGCCAATTGTATTCGCTATTAATAAAATAGATAAACCGGGAGCCAATCCTGAAAAGATAAAAGAGACCCTGGCAAATATGAATTACCTCGTGGAATCATGGGGAGGAAAATACCAGTCTCAGGATATTTCAGCCAAACAAGGACTCGGAGTTGACGAGTTACTTGAGAAAGTATTGCTCGAAGCCGAGATGCTTGATCTGAAAGCAAATCCAAACAGAAGAGCAACAGGGTCGGTTATCGAATCATCTCTCGACAAAGGTAGAGGTTACCTGTCTACTATCCTTGTAGAAAACGGTACACTCAAAAAAGGGGATATCGTATTGGCAGGAACATATTTTGGACGTGTAAAGGCAATGTTCAACGAACGTAACCAAAGTATAGAATCTGCAGCACCTGCAGCACCTGCTTTAATTCTCGGATTGAATGGTGCGCCACAGGCCGGAGACATATTCCACGTTCTGGAATCGGAACAGGAAGCACGTGAAATTGCTTCGAAACGTGAACAACTACAGCGTGAACAAGGTTTGCGTACACAGAAGATACTTACACTGGACGATATCGGCCGCCGTATAGCTATCGGAAACTTCCAGCAGTTGAACGTAATTGTAAAGGGAGACGTAGACGGATCGGTAGAAGCATTGTCCGACTCATTGATAAGACTTTCGACAGAAGAAATACAGGTGAATGTAATTCACAAAGCAGTAGGGCAGATATCCGAATCGGATACTACATTGGCTGCTGCATCCGATGCTATTATTATCGGGTTCCAGGTGCGTCCTTCACAGGCTGCACGCAGGGCTGCTGATAAAGACGGTGTTGAAATCCGCCTGTACTCTATCATTTACGACGCTATAGAAGAAGTGAAATCGGCGATGGAAGGTATGTTATCACCGGAAATCAAAGAGGTACTCACCGGATATGTAGAAGTGCGTGAAGTGTTCAAGATCACGAAGGTTGGTACAGTTGCCGGATGTATGGTAAAAGAAGGTAAACTGAAACGTGCCAATAAGATACGCCTTATCCGCGATGGTATTGTAATCTATTCCGGCGAACTGGGATCGTTGAAACGATTCAAGGACGATGTGAAAGAAGTTGCTGCCGGATATGAGTGTGGTCTGAATATTCACAATTATAATGATATAAAAGTAGGTGACGTAATTGAACCTTTTGAAGAAATAGAAGTAAAGAAAACTTTGTAATATTAAATTATTGTGTATCTTTGCATTCAATATAAAGATTTAACCTAAGAAACCAATTGATAGTTGTAGCCAAGCAATCTTGCCTTGAAAGTCGGTGGTACTAACCATGCCACCGAAACACACAACTATCAACAGGTGAAGGGTTAAATTTTCTTCGTCAGATTCGGATAGTTGTCGCACCACAAACAACAATTTATCAAGATGAAAAAGTTTTATCTTATAGCTGTCCTCGCAATCTCACTCTTTTTTGTAGAAAATATAACTGCACAAACAACTGTTCAGCAGATAGCTTATATCAACTCCAATGAGATATTGGAAGCCATGCCTGAAAAAGTGCGTGCGTCTAATAAGTTGATCGACCTGAACAATAAATACAAAGAAGAACTGACTGTGATGCAGAATGATTATAATAAAAAATATTCCGACTTTATTTCCTATCAGACATCGATGGCCGAAAATATAAGGCTTCGCCGTATGCAGGAATTGTATGAACTGGAACGCCAGATCAATGATTTTATGAAAGTAGCGCAGGAGGATGTCAGCAATCAGGAAAAAGAACTGATAGATCCGATGAAACAGAAAGTGAAGGATGCGATCTATAAAGTAGGAGTAGAAAGAGGTTTTGTGTGCATATATGATTTGGCAAATCCGGGAATAGCCTTTGTTACACCCGATGCTACAGACGCAACACCTTTTGTAAAACAGAAACTGGGAATCAGATAATAAGTCATTTAGATAATTGATAAAATGCTTCTGTTTACGGAAGCATTTTATTTTTTTGATAATATTGATATGTCACAAAAACCGAAGCTTTGGTCGCTTAGCTACCTCAATGTTTGCCTGGCAAACTTCCTGATGGCTTGTTCATTCAACTTGTTGATGCCATCCATTCCATTGTATATAACAGAGCAGATGGGCGTTCCCCAGTCTCAGACGGGGATCGTACTGGCATCGTATGCCATTGCCCTGATGTTTGTTCGTCCGTTTTCCGGTTTTATTGTAGACCTATATCCGCGAAAGAGAATATTGTTTCTGGCATTTTCATGCTATGTGCTTATCTTTTTCGGATACTTCTGGGCAACCACAGTACTTTTATTTGTCCTTGTCCGTTTTGTACATGGCATCACTTGGGGATTGTCTACAGTATCATCCAGTACGCTGGCTATCGACGTTGTTCCGTCGGAACGCCGTGCAGAAGGTATCGGTTATTATGGCACATTTATGAATGTGGCAATGGCCATAGGGCCTTTTATTGCTATTCATATCTATAATAACTACAGTTTCGATGTGCTTCTCTGGTGTGCCATTACAATGGGTGTGCTGGGTATTATTACTGTTGCACTTATCAAAGCTCCCGTAAGGCCGAAAGTAGAAAGTCAGAAACTTTCGCTCGACCGTTTCTTTCTGCTCAAAGGCTGGCCTATATTCCTCAATCAGCTTTTGCCTTGCTTTGCATGGGGTACTATAGGGCCTTTTGTTGCCCAGTATGGAAAAGGATTGAGTATTCCCAATGCAGGAATTTTCTTCCTGTTCTGGGCGGGTGGTATTATTGCTTCACGTGTATTTGCAGGTAAGCTGGTAGACAGAGGTAAGATACATGAGGTAAATGTATCGGCTATGGCTATTGTCGCCCTGGCTTTCCTGTCATTTGCCCTTATACATAATATCTATGCATTCTGTATCTCAGGGCTTTTTATCGGTATTGGCTTCGGTATGATGTTCCCCGCTTTACAAACATTATATATCAATCTGGCAGAGAACAGCCAGCGCGGAACAGCCAACTCAACCTATCTTATCGGTTTCGACCTGGGGCTGGCTCTGGGTATGCTGGTCGGTGGCTATATAACAGGATATTTCTCTTTCGAAGGGCTTTATCTGGTTGCCGCAGGATTATGTGGCATAAGTATCGTAATCTATTGGACTTGTTCGAGGGTAATATTTGAGAAAAAGAAGCTGAGGTAGATTTACTTAGGTTCAGCATATATAAGTGGGAGTTTTTTGATTATTTTAATTTTAGAAAATTATCTTATAGTAGAACCGTTTTAATTGTAATAGTTGTTCTTTTAATTAATATTTTGCTAAATTTGATGATTCCACTAAAAAAAGAATAAAAAAAAGTTTAGTTGTAGCTAAACATTGAAAAATATGACTACATTTACAGCGGAAATACTAAAATCAATAAAATCTGGTAGACTTACTTACTATAAACTATTTCAGAATAATAGGTGCCAATTTGATGAATTTTGCAATGATTTAGATAAAAATTCTGCTGAAGGGAAGGAAATTAAAAACATATATACGTATATGGATTTTCTTTCTATCGAAAATGAAAAGCTTCCCACTAAAAAATTCAAATTAATAAAAGGAGTAGATAGATTATATGAGTTCAAAACTAAAAAACTTCGAGTATATGTTTATAAACAAGAACCTGATGTAATTGTTATACTTGGTGGGTACAAAACAACTCAGAAAGAAGATATATCCAAAATAAAACTAATAACGAAGTCTCAAGATTTTAAAGACTATATTAAAGCATTAAGTACAAAATAATTAATACATAATAATATGACACGCGAAGAACTTTTGTTATCACCAGAATATTGGACAACAATGATACAACTAAAATTATACAACAAAGTTGAAAAATATATGGAGGAGAATAATATGACTAGAACTCAGCTTGCCGAAAAATTAGGAGTGTCAAAAGGTTATATTACTCAGGTTCTAAATGGTGATTATGATCATAAAATATCTAAGTTAGTAGATATATCCCTTGCTGTAGGATATTATCCGGAATTTATTTTCAATAGAATTGAGAAGAAAGCCTATACAAAAGAAGAGGTCGATAATATTATCTCTAAGGTGCATTCGATGTTAGAACCAACAGGTAAACTTGCATTTATTCGCGATCATCGATCAAAGAATAGTGAAGAAGCCTATTGTGTAAAAGAGAAATTAAATAATGGAAAGGTAGTAGCATAATGGAAGCACTAAATTCAGTATTAGTTTTGGATGATTTTTCTATAAGAAGTTCTTATATTGAACATTCAACTGTTAACGAAGATAGATCATTAAGAGAAATTCAAAATGAGTATCCTATTAATATAGATTTTGATGTGTATCATAATTCTGAATACACAAGTCATCTTATTACAATTTCTTTGGTTCAGAATTTAGAAAAAAAACCAGGATATGTTATTGATATTGAAGCTACTGCGATATTTAGTTTTTCAAAAGAATTGGAAACAGATGAAAAAAAAGAATTTATATTAAATTCAGGAGTGAGTATTTGTATTACGAATTTAAGGAGTTATATAGCAAATGTAACCTCTTATCACTTTTATGGTAAATATGATTTTCCCGCTATTGATGTTAGTGATCTTTTGAGAAAAAAGATAGCTAGTTTTGATGAAGAGAGAACAGGTACGAAAAAAACAAAGAAAATCCGCCAAGATAAATCAAGAAAAAAGGCCTCTGAGTAAGAGGCCTTTTTTGATATTGTAATGATTAAGGTAAACATTTTCTACAAAAATAACAAAGACCCACTATCAGCAGGTCTTTCGTAGCACGACCGGGAATCGAACCCGGATCTAAAGTTTAGGAAACTTCTATTCTATCCATTGAACTATCGCGCCATATTTTATTGAGGCTTCCAATAAAATCAGTGCAAAAATAAGAGAATTTCTGACATCAGACAAATAGATTCATTTATTTAATCAAATAGTGTTAAAGAAAGCTTGTTTTTTTGACAAATAGAAGTTTTACAGATTGTAAGCTGTTATAAAAACAATTACCTTTGAACCTTGGTTAGGTAATTATAATTAAACTGCAGATAATATAGATGTTTCAGATAAATGATACAGTAGTCGCATCTGATATAATAGAAGAGAACTTTTTGTGCGATCTGTCTGTATGTAAGGGAGAATGCTGCGTAGAAGGAGATTCGGGAGCACCCCTTGAAGATGAGGAAGTCAAAATAATAGAAGACCTGTTACCACAGGTTTGGGACGATCTTTCCCCCGCTGCCCAGACAGTAATCAAAGAACAAGGTGTAGCCTATAAAGATACCGATGGAGATATGGTAACCTCTATCGTCAATGGTAAAGACTGTGTGTTTACCTATTATGATGATAAAGGCATCTGTAAATGTGCCATCGAGAAGGCTTACCGCGAAGGCAGAGTAGATTTTTACAAACCTATATCTTGCCACTTATATCCCATACGATTGCAAAAGTACAGAGACTTTACAGCTGTGAATTATCATCGCTGGAGAGTGTGCAAGGCTGCCGTATTGTTGGGTAATAAAGAAGGATTGAAGATATATCAGTTTCTGAAAGAACCATTAGTTCGCCGTTTTGGTGAAGACTGGTATAAGGAGCTAAGTCTTGTAGCTGAAGAATATAATAAAGTAAAGAGTGATAAGTAGAAAGTAAGTCGTTATTCTTAAAACTTATAACTCATAATTCATAACTTAAAAAAATATGCATCCTTTAGCCCAGTTCAAATTTTGTCCGAAGTGCGGATCGGAGCGTTTTGTAGAGAATAATTTCAAGTCGAAAAAATGTGAAAATTGCGGTTTTGTTTACTATTTCAATTCCAGCTCTTCTACCATCGCACTTATCATCAACGAGGATAAAGAGTTACTTGTGGCTACGCGTGCCCATGAACCTTCGAAAGGGACACTCGATCTTCCGGGAGGTTTTGTCGATCTGGACGAAACGGGCGAAGAAGCAGTTATAAGGGAAGTAAAAGAAGAGACACATCTCGATGTTCTGGATGTAAGATATCTGTTTTCGATACCGAACCGCTATGTGTATTCAGGCTTTGAAGTACATACACTTGATTTGGTTTATTTATGTAAAGTAGAAAATACCCAAAACTTGCAGGCTGAGGACGATGTCGCTAAGCTGCAATTCATAAAAATAAATGAACTGAACCCCGATTTGTTCGGTTTGCTATCAGTAAAGGAAGTTATAAAAGAAGTAAAGGAAATGAATCTTGTAAGCTTATTATAAGTCATAACTAAGGTTACAAATGTACTGAAACAAAATTATTTATATATGAAAAAACTATTCTTAGCTCTGGCGCTTGCCTCAGGATTGCAATTAGCCTACGCGCAAAAATCCGCTTATACGGAGTTGCCCGGCAGGCTTTTTTCGCAAGGAAAGGAAATGTTTCTGGACAATAATTATGTAGGTTGTATAAATACACTACAAGAGTTTAAGAACCAGTCGAAAGACAATAAGCTCATAGAAGAAGCTGAGTATATGATTGTCAGCTCCTTGTTTTATCAGGGAAAAGCCGGTGATGGCACCATCCTCAAAGAGTTTTTGGACGACTATCCCGAAAGTTATCACCGCAATCAGATTGCTTTCTTTATAGGAACCACACACTTCAATGCCAAAGAATGGAATAAGGCTTTGCATTGGTTCTCCCAGTCGGATGTAGATTACCTGAATGTAAACGAACAAGAAGATTATAGTTATCGTATGGCTTATGCCAGCCTACAGGGTGGAAACCGTGCTGAGGCTAAAAACCTTTTCGGCCTGCTGAGCCGCAATAGTAAAAAATACTCAGATCCAGCTTCTTATTACCTGGCTTATGCTAACTTTCAGGATGGAGAATATGATCAGGCAATCTCTACTTTCAACCGTTTGAAGAGCAGACCGGAGTATAAGGAGAATGCGACTTTCTTCCTTATACAAAGTACCTTCCTCAAAGGTGACCTGAATAATACAATCTCGGAAGGACAAAGCTTTATATCATCATATCCCAACAGTAAAAATACAAGCGAGGTATATCGCCTGTTGGGTAGCACTTATTACCGTCAGGGTAATATATCCAGTGCTATCAGCAATTATGAGAGATATTACGAGAATACCACAGCAACTCCTTTCCGCGACGATATGTACCAACTGGCTGAAGCGTACTATCAGACAGGATCATATGGCAAGGCTGTAGATGCGCTGAAAAATGTTGCATCCACTACTGATAAACTGGGACAGGCAGGACAGATGCTACTGGGGCAATCCTACTTGAAGCTGAACGATACACAAAATGCGGTGATGGCATTCGACGCTGCTGCACGTTCCGATTTCGACCGTTCTATCAGCGAAGAAGCATTATATAACTATGTGATGATACGCAACAGGGATGGAGGTTCTGCATTTGGTGAGGCTATCACGGCTTCGCAGCATTTCCTATCTCAATATCCTAACTCAAAATATACCGCAGACGTAAGCGGGGCTTTAGCTTCTACATTGCTCTCTACTAAGAATTACAATACTGCTCTGGCAGCTATAAATAGTATAAAGAACCCCGATCGTCAGATACTGGAAGCCAAACAGGTGATCTTGTTCCAGTCGGGAGTACAAAACTTCATTGATAAAAAATACGATCTGGCAGCAAATGATTTCAATGCGACTATCAATATGGGTAGCTACAATCCGGAGGTTCGCAACGAGTCGTATTTCTGGCGTGGCGATATCGCATACCGCAGTGCCGACTATCGCACAGCAGCCCGCGATTATTCCACATATGTGTCGCAGGCATCTTCTTCCCAAAAGAACTATGCACTGGCATTATACAATCTGGCATATGCTAACTTCCAGACTAAGGAATACAGCAATGCATTGAATAATTTTAAGAAATATGTTTCTGCCGAAAAAGACCGTCAGTCTCCAAATTATACCGATGCTCTAAACCGTATCGGTGATATTTACCTGTTTAACCGTAGCTTCTCCGAAGCAGAAAGATACTATGCACAGGCAGTATCGGCTAATCCGGGAAGCGCCGATTATTCGGAATTCCAGAAAGCCTTTGTACTTGGTCTTCAGCGCAACTATAACGGAAAAGTGAATGCATTGAACACGATGATGTCTAAGTATCCTAACTCAGAATATTACGACGATGCTCTCTATGAAAAGAGCCGTGCATTGGTAATGCTGAACAAGGAGCAAGAAGCAATTACTGTTTTGGAGGAACTAATGAGAGACCATCCTAAATCCACTCTTTCTCAAAAAGCAGGGGTGCAACTGGGACAGTTATATTTCAATACAAACAATCCTCGCAAATCTATCGAAGCTTACAAGCAGGTAGTAGCAAACTATCCCAACTCGGAAGAGGCACGTACAGCTATCCAGAGTATGGAGGGTGTATATAAGGATATGAATGATATAGGTTCGTATGCATCATATGTAAATTCACTGGGTCGTGGAACTATACTTTCCTCTAGCCGTCAGGATTCACTTACATATCTGGCTGCCGAAAATGTATATATGAAAGGACGTAAAGAAGAATCTAAGACTGCTTTCAACAAATATCTGCAATCTTACCCTCATGGCGTATTTGCCAGCGATGCTAATTTCTATCTGGGAAGTATGGCATTCGAAGCAAAAGATTTCAATACGGCTTTGAAAAACTTCAAAGAAGTGATAAGCTCTAACAATCCGAAATATCTGGACAATGCTCTTGTATTTGCTTCGGGTATCGAGTTTGACAATAAGAACTATCAGGCAGCATATACAGCTTACGAGCAGCTCAACGATGTGGCATCTAACAGCGAGAACAAAGACATTGCTCAATTGGGAATGTTGCGTTGTGCTTACCTGATGAAGAAAGATAACGATGTAGTATCCGCTGCAACTAAAATATTACAGGGAGCTAAAGTTCCTGCTGCTGTAGCTAATGAAGCCCGCTTCTATAGAGGACAGTCGTATATGAACCTGAAAAAAGTGGATGAAGCAGCCGCAGACCTGCAGGTAGTGGCAAAAGATACACGTAGTGCATTCGGTGCAGAATCTCAGTTCTTACTTGCTGATATGTATTACAAGTGGAAATCATATGACAAAGCCGAAAAACAAGTGCTTAGCTTTATGAAAGAAGGTACACCGCATCAGTACTGGATGGCACGTGCAGTAATTGTACTATCTGACACATATGCAGCCAAAGGTGATAAGTTCTCTGCACGCCAGTATCTCGAAAGCTTGCAGGCAAACTATAAAGGAGGCGAAGCCGATATAACATCAATGATTAACGAACGCATGTCAGCTTTAAAATAACTTATGAACAAATCGAAAATGAAAGATATGAAAACAATATATAAATCAATTTTGGTCATAGGACTAGGTGTTGTGAGCCTGACAGCTTCGGCCCAGAAAGATTCTACTATCACACGACAGGTAATGCTCGAACGTGACTATGTGCCTACAATGCAGGATGCATTGAAGGTAAATACAATGCCTGAGATATACTCTCCATTGATCAAACCGAGAAATATTAAGTTTGTGAGTACTACCCCTCAGATAGTACTTGATAATAATAAACTGGGAGCTTCCGAATCGGGAGATATAAAGACCGATGTAGACTTTGATAAAAAGCGTGGTTATGCACTGTTCGGTGTGGGAACTTCCGGAAATATCGATGCTGCCCTTGGATACAGGCTTGTAAACCGAGATCGCGACCGTCTCGATTTCTTTGGCACATATAGCGGAACAAACAGCACCGTAGATTATATTGATGGGAAGGACTATGCAATGAGTGATGTGAAAGCTAAATATTCACATATCGGAGCCAACCTGAGATACCAGCATACGTTCGATCCTTCTGTATTATCACTAGGGGCATCGTTCTACAATACGGCTTACAATTATTACGGAAATAGTTTTATTCCGAATACATCATCAATCTCGTTTCCTTATGATGTGGATTCAAAGCAGGGTGTAAATGTTTTCAAAATAGGAGTGGGCTTAAAGTCCAGTGATAAGAACGAAGGGGCTATCAAGTATGATGGGAATGTAGGCTATAATTATTTTACAAATAAATATGGATTGCAAAAAGAAGATGATGGCGTAAAGGGTGGTATTATCAATGCCGACCTAAATCTTTATACTGAGTTTGGTGCAGATCAGACTGTGGGTATCAAAGGTATGATCCTGAACCAGTCTTTTAGTGATAAAACCGATTATATTGAAAATGCACATCATGGATACACTAACATTACAGGTACGCCATATATCAAGTTTCAGGGAGATAGCTGGAATGCCGACCTGGGTGTCAATGTGAGCGCATTGTTTGATGTGAAAACCGCTTTTGCCGTATCCCCGAATGTAAAAGCCAGTGTAAAGGTAAATGAAGTAAATACTTTCTATGCGGAAGTTGGGGGAGGAGTTAACGACAATACATTCCTTGACATATTACAGGAGAACAGGTATGTGAATCCTGCTACCCGTGTAGAATATTCCAAAACATACTACGATGCTAAAATAGGATTCCGTTCAGGAGTTGTCAGTGGTTTGGAGTTTGACTTGTTTGCCGGATATAAGCATACACGCAGAGACCACCTGTATGTATATTCATCCAGTTATACCTCTACTGATGCAGGATGGGGAAATCTGGCCAGTCCGGTTTATGCAAATGTCTCTACAGGTCATGTAGGCGGATTGCTGAAAACGAACCTGATACCATATACCGATCTGTCGGCTAAGATCACTGGATATTTTTATGATGTGAAATATCATGATCCATATGTAGAGGTAATAGATTCGGATGTATTACCGGAAGCTAAAGCATGGGGACGTCCTTCATTTACTGCAGAGTTAAACGCAGATGTAAGGCCTTTCGGCGCCCTGTTGGTATCGTTGAACTATATGTATGCAGGTGGACGCAAAACTGTCGGCATTACAAATAATTCAGTGAATATGAAAGATATCAATGAACTGAATTTCAGAGGTGAATATCAGCTTACAGACTGGATATCCATCAATGCACGTCTGAATAATATCCTTTTCCAAAAATATGAACTTGTTTACGGTTATCCGTTACAGGGATTCAACTTCCTTGGAGGGGTAAGCCTTAAGTTCTAAAAGAAATTATTATACTGAGCGGAGTGGAGTATCTGATTTAAATCAGGGATATTCCACTCCGTTTCATTAAGAGTTGTCAAGTACTACTCTCTTTTGTCATGTTGAACGAAGTGAAACATCTCGACCCATTTATCAAGGATAGAAGAGTCGGGATTCTGAGTGTAACGAAGAATGACAAAGAGAGTAGCACTTCATTACTTTTGGAACAGCCTCGGTTTATTTTATAATCAATTATTTGTACTTTTATAGATCAACTAAAAACACACAATATGAAAGTACATTTAATATATTTCAGTCCGGCACTTTCTACAAGGAAGATCATGAGAGCTATAGGCAAAAGTATGGATGTCCCGTTTGAAGAACTAGATGTAACAATGGGGTTTGATGAGGCATTATCTATTGATGAAGGTGATCTGGCTGTTTTTGGTGTTCCTGTGTACGCAGGGCGTGTACCCAAACTGGCTACAGAAGCATTTCATAAGATAAAAGGAAACAATACTCCGGCTGTGATAGTAAATGTATATGGTAATCGTGATTATGATGATGCACTGCTCGAACTGAGAAATATATGCCAGGAGAACGGATTCGTTCCTTTTGCTGCAGGTGCGTTTATAGCGCGTCATTCCATTTTCCCAAAGGTTGCTGTTAATCGTCCTGATGAGGAAGATGAGGAAATGATAGTCGGTTTTGCGAAGAAATGTTATGATAAATACCTTGAAAAAGAAGAACCAAAACCATTGAACGTAAAAGGAAATTACCCATACAGGGAACATGGTCCTATACCACTTGTTCCTAAGGGAAATTCAAGCTGCGATAAGTGTGGTACTTGTGTGCGGCTGTGTCCGGTAGGCGCTATTTCTGCCGATCACCCCAGAAAGACAAATAAGGAATTATGCATATCGTGTGCGCGTTGTATTACGGTTTGTCCGCAGCACTCAAGAAATTTCAGGGGGTTGGTGTATGGGGCTGTACGCCGCAAATTTGAGTCGAAGTGTGCCGTCCGAAAGGAAAATGAAACATTCTTTAGTTAAACGTAATGATAAACAAACAACTATTTTCATTGTTTATACTTTAGTAGGTGTTCATCCCGGATTATTTTAAAATAGAATAATTATCTTATTTATACCTTTTTCATTCTTGTTGGCAATAGGAAAGAAAAAGGCAAAAGTAACAGAAAAAAATAGGTGAAAAGCTGTCACTTTTGTTACTTTTTAACAAACAAAAAAATATATGGAAACTATAAAATGGGGAATAATAGGAGTAGGTGCGGTAACTGAAAAGAAAAGCGGGCCTGCCTTTTACAAAATAGAAAATTCGGCTCTGATAGCTGTGATGCGTCGGGATGAAGAAAAAGCAAAAGATTTTGCAAAACGTCATCTTGTGGAAAAATATTATACAGATGCCGATCAGTTGATCAACGATCCCGATATAAGTGCAGTCTATGTAGCTACACCTCCGCAGTCGCATAAAGAATACGCAATAAAGGTGCTTCGTGCAGGTAAACCGGTATATGTAGAAAAACCAATGGCTATGGATTATGCCGAATGTAAAGATATCATTGATGTTGCAAATGAGGTAAATCAGAAGCTGTTTGTAGCACATTACCGCCGTGCATTGCCTTACTTTCTCAAGGTGAAAGAATTGTTGGATAATAATGCCATAGGAAAGTTATTGACAGCAGACGTCCGTTTCTATCGTCCGGCCAGTGCTTCCGATAAGGATAAAGAGAAGCAGACATGGCGTCTGAAACGTGATATAGCAGGAGAAGGTTACTTCTTTGATTTGGCGCCTCATACACTCGATATACTTGATTTGCTGTTGGGCGAAATAGAGGAAGCTAAAGCCTATTGTAAAAATCTGGGAGGATTTTATGAGGTTGCTGACACGCTTTCTGCTATCTGGCAGTTCAAGTCCGGGATAACAGGGGTAGGAGAGTGGTGCTTTGTTGCTCCTGAGCAATCACGCGAAGACTCCATAACTATAACAGGAACAAATGGGGTTATCCGTTTCAGTACATTTGCGTTCACCCCTATTTGTCTATCTACAGATAAAGGCAATGAGTATTTTGAGCCTGAACAGCCAGAGCATATACAACAACCTTTAATTCAAACTATTGTAAACGAATTGCGCGGAGTTGGGTCTTGTCCGTCAACAGGAGTTTCTGCTGCCCGGACTGCCCGGGTAATGGATATGATAGTGGGAAAACTGTAAAAATAAAATGATTAATGCCTGAAACTGGCTGATAGAAGCCGGTGGAGCATTGGAATGCTTTTAATCTCAAAAAAAGAACGTTAAAATATTAGCTTTAGAAGAGTCCTTAAATGTCATAATTACTTAAACAAAAGTCATATCAAATAAAAAAATATTATTTTATTTATTTGATATATAGTGTTTTATGCTTAAAAAATAAAATAAAAAGTCATATTAACATACATATATATTCGTTAAATTGTCTTAATTACTATCTTTGTATTAAGACAATATAAAGCACTTCACACCCAGTTCACTATTTATTGATTATGGAAAAATATTTTGTTTCCATTGAATACTCTTGCGACCCGGATTATTTATCATTTGAAGACAATAGGGTCATTGTTATTCGCAAGCGCAGACTCATTATAGTTTCTTCCATCGTGAAAGGATTCGGTAGTTACGATGAAGATATAAAAGAATTTGCCCGCGAATATTGCACAAGGCTAAATAACCAGATGAAATCTGAATAAAAGATTAATATCTGTATTCTTATTATTTCCTCATATTTATAATTGAGGATTATTCTTATAAACCAGGTGGTCATTAAAAAAGAGGCTAAAAAAATAAGCCTCTTATTTTATGATCGCTACTTCGTAAATAATTTCAGGAGCTTTCTCGAATAATGCAGACAGTTCTTTAACTACGCATTATTGAATAAATCGGTTTTAATATAGTTCTGATAATACTATTCTTACAGATTTTTTCTTATAATGTGAGTTTACATAAAATAATTGTTAATGTTAAACGTTGTAAGTAATAAGGAGCAGAAGCCTTTAATTTTGGTTATAATAAATTGTACAAAACAATTTGATTATCAATATTAAAACAAGTTTTTAAAAAGCCGGGTTTTAGAATGCTTTATTGATAAAAAATAGCTACTTTTGCAGGATAAACATAACACACCCTTTTTTGTTATAATAAAATATAAAATACGCCCGTTATGAAAACAAAATTTTCCCTATCATTTGCATGCTTATTGTTAATAAGCATTCTAAATATAAGCACAGCTTCTGCCCAGTTCAGATTTGGGGTTAGAGGAGGAATCGATGTGTCAAGTACAAAACTTAATACCGACATATTTAAAGCCAGTAATCAACTTGGATTCCAGATTGGGCCTACAGCCGAGTTTATAGTACCTATGTCGGGTTTTGGCGCAGATATTGCTGTGCTATACGGACATAAGGAGTACAAGATGAAAGACAAACAAGCTGATGGATCTCTTTCCGACTATAATTATATAAGTGTTCCTGTTAACATCAAGCAACGTATCAGCTTAGGTTTGGTTGGTATCTTCTTCACAGGTGGCGTTTATGGAAATGTAAAAGTGGGTGACGAGGGAGCCGATAATGTAGGCGATGTAATCAGCGCTTACAAACATAAAAATTTCATATTCGGTCTTGGAGCCGGAGCCGGAATAAACGTATTCAGGCACCTTGACGTCGGTCTTTACTTCCGTGGCGACCTTACCAATAACTATAGTTACGAATACATGGATGCCGAAACTTTCCAAAACAAGAAAAACCAATACTGGACAGTTGGCGTAAACTATTTCTTCTAAAACATAATAATGCTGTATGCAGATGTAATACTTCCTTTACCGTTACAAGGACTTTACACTTATGCTCTTCCGGCCGGGTTGACTGATTCGGTGTACGAGGGGAGTCGGGTTATAGTACAATTCGGGAAAAAGAAATTTTATACTGCCATTGTTTTTCATATCTACGAAGAAGACAAAAAAGAATCATATATAAAAGATATAGTCACCACATTGGAAGACTATCCCATTGTTACCGCTACTCAACTTCGTTTTTGGGAATGGATAGCCATGTATTATATGTGTTCACTCGGCGATGTGTACAGGGCTGCGTTACCATCTGCACTGAAACTCGAAAGTGAAACACATGTCTTGCTCAATTCCGACTTTGAGGCATCAGAGCCATTTACACCCAATGAGCTGAAGGTATACTATAGCCTGTCGGCTGATAAGGCGAAGACAATAGGTGAGATAGAGAAACTATCCGGATTGTCAAATGCTATTGCTGCCATAAAATCACTGGTGGATAAGCAGGCTGCTTATATCAGCGAAAATATCCAAAATGCATATGTTCCCAAAAGCCAGACAGCAGTACGCTTGCCGAAAGAATATCACGAAGAAGAACTAAATCAAATCCTGAACGAACTCAACAGGGCAAAAAAGCAGCAACATCTTTTTGCGGTCTTTCTTCACCTGAAAGAAGAAAATACACTGATACTGAAGAAAAGCCTGCTGGAAGAGGCCAATGTATCATCAGCAGTTTTATCTGAGTTGGTAAAAAAAGGGATACTCGAAACATACGAATATGAGGTTAGCCGTTTCAACTATGGAGAATCTAACATTGATGCTGCATATGAATTGAACGAATATCAGCAAAAAGCATTTGGTGAGATAAAGGTATCATTCAAAGAAAAAGATACAACCCTGCTATATGGAGTTACCTCCAGCGGTAAAACTGAAATATACATACAGCTTATAAAGGAAGCTATTGCTCAGGGCAAACAGGTTTTATACCTGCTTCCTGAAATAGCCCTGACTACTCAGATCACCGACCGGTTGAAAGCTGTCTTTGGGAATAAGATGGCTGTATATCATTCTAAGTTTAATGACAACGAACGGGCTGAAACATGGAAGAACCTGTTAACTAAAGGCGAAGCACAGGTTGTTCTGGGTGCACGCTCTGCAGTTTTTCTCCCCTTCAGCAATCTTGGCCTTATCATTGTAGATGAAGAACACGAAAGCTCGTATAAACAGCAAGATCCTGCACCACGCTACAACGCACGTAATGCTGCGATAGTACTGGCGGGGTTCTTCGGTGCAAAAATATTACTGGGAACGGCGACTCCGGCTCTGGAGACTTATAACAATGCACTGGCTGGCAGATATGGCTTGGTAAAACTAACCAAGCGTCACGAAAATATAGAACTACCGCAAATAGCAGTGGTAAACGTAAAAGAGCTAAGACGGAAGAAGCAGATGAAATCTGTCCTCTCCCCTCCGCTAATTGATAAGATGAGGGAGGTTTTAGAGAAGAAGGAGCAAGTTATCTTGTTTCAGAACAGGCGGGGCTTTTCTTCTATGCTGGAGTGCAAAAACTGTTCGTGGACTCCTCATTGCCAGAATTGTGATGTGAGCCTTACATATCACAAAGGGCAACGGATGATGGTCTGTCACTATTGCGGAGCTGTATACGAAGTACCGGCCATTTGTCCCGAATGTAAAACACCGACGCTCGACGCACTGGGTTACGGTACAGAACGTATAGAGGAAGAAGTAATGGAACTCTTTCCTGAGGCCTCAGTTGCAAGAATGGATTTAGACACTACACGTGGCAAGAAATCGTACGAAAGGATTATCACCGACTTTGAGAATAATAAGACAAATATTCTTATCGGAACTCAGATGGTTTCGAAAGGACTCGACTTTGACAATGTCAGTATAGTAGGCATCCTCAATGCCGACAACCTGTTGAACTATCCTGATTTCAGGGCATACGAACGTGCTTTTCAGCTGATGATGCAGGTAAGCGGACGGGCAGGGCACAAGAACAAGCGAGGCTTGGTTTTTTTGCAAACATCGCATCCGGGCAGTGCTGTGATCAATCTGGTAACAGCAAATGACTATGAAGAATTCTATCGCTTGCAATGTGAGGAACGCAAGATATTCCGTTACCCACCTTTTTTCAGACTTATAACAGTTGTTCTCAGAGCGCGGGAAGAACATATAGTGGATGCTGCTGCAAAAGATTTTGCCCTTTCGTTGAGGCAATCATTTTCAGAAAGGGTACTGGGACCAAGTAAGCCTCCTGTATCCCGTATTCAATCTTTGTACATCCGTCATATTCTTCTCAAAGTGGAGAATCAGGCATCAATACAGAAAGTAAGGGAGATAGTTTATCAGCATCAGGTTGTATTGAATAATCCTGCATACAAGTCTGTGCTCTTGCATTACGATGTAGACCCGATGTAACGCATTATTTTATCAAACTATGAAAATATCATTTACAGAAAATATTCTTTACTGGCTGTGGTTCTATTTTAAGCGAATGGGCGCCCGTTTTCCATTTATGGTTGCACAAATGGTTTTAGCTATACTTATTCTTTCTAATTTAATGTCTGTTGGGGTTATTTCTTTTTTTATCTATAGCCTGATATGTAATATGATAGATGTTCCACACATCGTTTTAAACACCGAAAGGATTGTAATCGCCCTTATTATTATGTATATATCTGTTCTTTCATACGTATTGCTCCGGTATAATGATAAAAAATATTGCACAGTAAAAAAGCATCGGATTTTGATTTGGCACGATAAATACTGTATATTGGCAGACTATTATGATAGTATTACTCCCGAACAAGTACGAAAACACCTTGGGATATTTTGTATGTATTTGTCAATAAGTCTGTTGGCCGGGCTGATATGTATAATACAATTATAGTGCTGATTACAAAGTTTACTATTCATATCCGCATTCAAAGCCACTTTGCAAGAATGAATATCCCATTTAAGTTTTTTTATCTACATTATTGAAACGTTTTATTTAAATTTGCAGCAAGTTTTAATAGACTTGCACATACTTATGGACGAGAAAGAAAAATCGAAAAAGAATAAAAAGAAGAGCAAAAGATTTAACTCTAAAAAGGTTGTAAAAGGCCTGTGGTTTCTCTTTGCATGCTTTGTTGGAGCTGTTACCATTATCTTCACCCTTATCAGTACAGGTGCTATAGGATATATGCCTGATGTAGAGGAACTGGAGAATCCGATAGACAAATATGCCTCTCAGGTATATTCCTCCGATGGAGTGCTGCTGGGCACATATTCATTGGCTAAAAACAATCGTATCTATTCAGATTATGAGGATCTTTCTCCCTATCTGGTGCAGGCACTTGTAGCTACCGAAGACGCACGCTACTATTCACACTCAGGTATTGATGCCTATGCGTTGGTACGTGCTGTAGTAAAAAGAGGACTGCTGATGGACAAAAGCGGTGGTGGTGGTAGTACTATTCCTCAACAGCTGGCTAAACTGTTATATTCCCCACCTTCTGAGAACGCATTTGAACGTGTCCTCCTTCGTAAGCCGATAGAGTGGGTGATAGCAGTAAAACTGGAAAGATATTATACAAAGGAAGAAATAGTAAACCTGTATCTTAATCAGTTCGACTTTTTATATAATGCCGTTGGTATACAATCGGCGGCACAAGTATATTTCAACAAAACACCTAAAGACCTGAAAATTGAAGAAGCGGCTACACTGATAGGAATGTGTAAAAATCCATCTTACTTCAATCCCAGAAGATATCCTGACAGGACTAAGGGCCGCAGGAATGTAGTGCTTGAACAGATGTATAAGAACGACTACATCACAGAGCAACAATACGACTCACTTAAGCAAACAGACCTAAAGCTTGACTTTAAGAGAGTAGACCATAAAGACGGGCTTGCTCCATACTTCAGGGAATATCTGCGTATGACCATGACTGCCAAGAAGCCAAATAAAGCAAATTATGCAGACTGGCAAATGGAACAGTATTCATTGGATTCTACCAACTGGGAAGTAAATCCATTGTATGGCTGGTGTAATAAAAACAAAAAACCAGATGGTTCGTATTATAATCTGTCAACCGATGGACTGAAAATATATGCAACTGTAGATTCCCGTATGCAACAATATGCCGAGGAAGCTATGACAGAGCACATGAGCAAAGAGCTTCAACCCGACTTTGATAAAGAAAAGAAAGGTCGTGCATATGCTCCATTCTCATACTCGGTAGCAAAGAACGTAGATTCACTGATCTACCGGGCAATGAAAGTTACCGACCGCTACAGAGGCCTGAAGAAAGAAGGTATGTCTGATAAGGATATCTATAAGATATTCAAGCAGCCTGCAGATATGAAGGTGTTCTCATGGAAAGGCGAAGTAGATACGATTATGACCCCGTGGGATTCTATCCGCTACCATAAAGGATTCTTACGTTCCGGATTCATGGCAATGGATACTCACAACGGTAATGTAAAAGCTTATGTAGGAGGTATAGATTTCAAATACTTCCAATATGATATGGTAAACATGGGACGCCGTCAGGTAGGTTCCACTATCAAGCCGTATTTATATACCCTTTCGATGGAAAGCGGAATGACTCCATGTGATGAAATGCTGTATGTACCGCAAACTTTGGTTACGGAAACTGGTAAAGAGTGGTCGCCTCGCGGAGGCCGGGCTTCTAAATTTGGGGAGACGGTAACCATTAAGTGGGGATTACAAAACTCCGACAACCTTGTTACAGCCTATCTGATGGGGCGCACATCGCCATATGCTTTTGCGCGCATGTTGCATTCGTTTGGTATCACCGGAAAGATTGACCCTGTAGTATCGATGGCTCTGGGTACCCATGATGTTTCTGTTGCTGAGATGGCTGCTGCATACACATCATTTGTAAACAAAGGAATACGTGTAAACCCTGTATATGTAACCCGTGTAGAGGACGCCTTTGGAAATATAATCGCCGACGCAGTATTCTCGCCGCGAATGGACGAAGTATTTAGTGAAGGAACATATGTGAAAATGCTGGATATGCTTCGCGGTGTTGTCGATGGAGGTACAGGAGGGCGTATCAGGCGTAACTATGGAATAACAGTTCCAATGGGAGGAAAAACCGGAACAACACAAAATAACTCTGACGGATGGTTTATGGGATTCACTCCTAAAATATCTACAGGGTGCTGGGTAGGCGGGGAAGACCGTTCTATACACTTCGACCGTACCAGCGACGGACAGGGAGCCAGCATGGCATTGCCTATCGTGGGGCTGTTCTTCAAAAAAGTATTCGCTGATAAAACATTAGGATATAGCCAAAAAGATCAGTTTGAAACAATACCGGGATACGGTGTCTGTGATAAGACCGGCGACGAAGAAGTTCCGGATGCACCGCCTCCTGCACAGATAGATAACATCTTTAAGTAATGCTGAAGTACTACTATATAGATGACATTTCGAAACTACAGTGCGGGCCGTTCACTCCAAATGAGCTAGCGAGAAAAGGTATACGTCCCGATACGATGGTCTGGCGGTCGGGTCTGGCAGATTGGGTAGAAGCCGGAACCATGCCGGAATTGAATTATCTGTTCGATTCAAAAATACCTGTTCCACAAGAAGTAAAACAACCGGAACAGAAACCGCCTCAGCCAACGACTGTATATTCTCAGCAACCTCAACAACAGAACAGGCAGAATCCACAAAATAAACCTGATAGCCAAGTCAATCTGAATGGTATTTTACCCATGCCGAAACAATGGCTGGTAGAATCTATCTTACTGACTATATTTTGCTGTTCCCCGATTAGCCTTGTAGGTATATTCTATGCAGGCAGGGTGGAGACTTTATATCGCAATAATGATTATGAAGGGGCTATGGATGCCTCAAAGAAGGCAAAGCAATGGACGTTGGCAGGCCTGCTCTTCCTACCGGCATTGTTCGTATTCTTTACCTTTATAGGCATCTTCTTTTAAGAAGTTCTTGAGCATAAAGCTGTATAGTAGTCATTCCATTAATATTCAGCATCATGAAAAAAAATATTATTTTCCTTACTTTATTACTTATTGTTATAGCTAGCTGTAATAAAACCCCATCAGATACATTTGTATTACAGGGAACTATCGAGGGTGGTGAACTGCCTGATACGGTATATCTTAGTTATTATTACTCACAAGATAACGAGTGGTATGAAAAAGAAGATACTGCCAAAGTAGTTGATGGTAAGTTTACTTTCACAGGAAAGCTAGATGGACTAACATATGCTTATCTGGATTTTGATAATGATTATATTCAGATGTTTATCGAACCTTCTAACATGGAACTCCATATAGATAAAGAACAGTCATATATGTATAAATTATCTGGGACACAGGTTGATAAAGAAAATCAGGAATTACAAGAAGAGGTAATATCTTATTCAAAATTCTGGTTGGAAAATTCTACTATTGTTAGTGATCTTTTTAAACAACTTAATTCTACTGAGAACCTACGTGTGCGGGATAGCTTGATGAATATTATCCGTAATCATTCAGAAAAATTGACTCTCAATGCCAAGGGAAAACATCTGAAATACATTGATTTTGTATCAAGACATACTAGATTCCAAATATCTCCGGCTTTGTTGTTTTCTGTCGCCCGATCAGAACTTGTAAGCAGTGATACTATCTTATCGGTTTATAACAGCCTACCAGAAGAATTGAAAACAAGTCTGATGGGTAAACTTGCTTATAGGCAGATCATATATCAGCAAAGTAAAGGAATGGCTTCTGCTGGAGACATAGCTCCTGATTTTACAAAAACAGACTTATCCGGGAATAATATCAAACTGTCGGATTTCAGGGACAAGAAGTATGTCCTTCTTGATTTTTGGGCAAGCTGGTGTGGTCCGTGTGTAAAAGAAATACCAAACCTCAAAGAGATTTACAATAAATATAACGGACGACTACAAATATTAAGTATTTCGGCAGACGAGAATAAAGACGATTGGTTGCAGGCTGTTGAAAAGTACCAATTAAAAGAATGGCCTCAGATATTGGATTTAGCTCATTCGGATGGGCGTTTGTTCGATATAGGGATCTCAGATGTCTATAAAGTAGAATTTCTCCCGACTGTTTTCTTAATTGATAAGCAGGGTAAAATTATTGCCAGATGGGCTAATTTTGGAGAAGAGCAACGAACCATGTTAGATAACTTACTCAAATAATCCTTCCATAAAACTGAATACAAAATATATCTATAATGCCATAGGAATAGTAGTGTTGCTGATCATCGCAGGCAGTATCTACTTTCTGTTCAGTCCGGAGGAATCTTCGTTTTTTCCGCAATGCCTGTTCCATAGGCTGACAGGATGGGATTGTCCAGGCTGTGGCTCACAACGTGCTGCTCATCATTTACTACATTTGCAGATAAAAGAAGCTTTCATTAGCAATCCTTTGTTGGTTGTGGCTATCCCTTATTTGGCGGTTGGACTCTATTTTGAATATTTGGGTGGTAAAGAGAGGTTCCCTAAAGCCCGTTCAATCTTATTTGGACTAAAGGCTATCATTATTATCTTTATACTTATCATATTATTCTGGATCGGAAGGAATATTATCTAATGTTTATATAATAAAAAAGCAGCTTTTCAGCAGCTTTTTCTTCATATATTGATTATTTTACAACTTCTACAGTGTATCCCATCTTAGACAACTGGTAGATCAAACCTTCTTCTCCTGCCAGATGCAATGCCCCTACGGCAACGAGGCTTGATTTATCTTTCATTATCTGTGGCAGTTTTTTCAGCCACTTATCATTACGGTCTTTATTTATAATATTCTGCTGTCTTTGCGATACTTTACATGGATCTTCAGGATCATTAAATGCCAGATTGTACATATTGGTCAATTGTCCTTTCTTATAATATGTATTCAGTTTATCGAACATATCTTTCGAAGAGTCGCTGTTTGCTACAGCGCAAGCTAATGACTCGACCTGATCTTTTAATGGCTCTGCATCAAAAAGGGCATATATCTGATCTTCTACAGTTTCCAGTCCCAGTACTGTTTTGCCTTTTTCTTTTGCTATGCGTTGCACATAGCCGTCGATAGCTTCATGAGACATCGGATTAAATTCAGGATACAACTTTGTATAGGTAGTTATAGTATACAGCATAGAGATCATACCCGGCTTTAGCTGACCAAACTGATCGAGTCCTGCCATAAACAGCTTTTTAAGGCCTTCATCCAACTTTGTATAGTCTTCAGGAGATAGTAACTTGCTATAAGTTTCACCTGCAGGCATCATAGCTGCTTGTTGCAATTTAGTTTGCATTCCAAGCTGATCTGACATCAACAACTCGCCCACTGTCTGATCTGTATTTTCCATCGCCTCTTTTAATCCGGGAATACTATCTACAAAACTTACATGAGCCAGATGGTGCGTCCCCAGAATATAGGATGGCTGAGCCAGCCCGTTTCCCGAAACTTTCCATAACAACCCATCTTCCTGTGCCTGTGCCGACATAGTCAGATATGAGAACATTAACAGAGTGAAAGCCACAATGGCAGATGTAATAGTTTTCATTTATAATTTTGTTTAAAATTAAATGTTATCTTCTTCAAAGTCTTTTATTTCGTTTATCGATTTCTGCACTTTCTTTATATTATTTATATACATGTATCTGTATATAATAAAACAGGCGATAAACGTTGTAGCAACCGCTACTATAAATGTAATCAGTGAAAGTTCATGGTTTGTCTCATGCATACGCGGGAAGGCATCAGGAAGAACATAATAAGTATAGAACAGGAAAAAAGGAATAACAATTATTGCGCCTATTACCATTTCATATATTATGAATTTCTTATACCTGAGGATGCATTTAGATACTTCCAGTATTCCCATTGCTGACAGATCAAAACTCTTCATATACCTGATTTTGTACCGTTGCCAGAAAAAGCTGTATATAAATAGTACTCCATAAATAATGCCCAGCCATGTAGACAGATAGAAGAATAATACTTCTGCAAAAGCGCATGGTATGAGAAGTTTTATAAATAACTGGTCATATTTTATTAGTTTTGCAAAAGCACCCTGACCCTTATTATCCAACATCTTCTGAATTTTAGCATCATCTATGGTTGGCTTTATTTCGGTCTCTTGCCAAGTTTTCTTTAAATTATCCAGATCCATATAATCAGTTTTCTTTATCCGACATTTGTTTTAGCTTATCTTTTATCCGGCTTATCTTGGTAGCTACATTAGTAACAGAAAGTCCTGTTATTTCCGCTATTTCTTTGTAAGGTTTATCATCAAGATAAAGCAAGACCAAAGCACGCTCAATTTTTCCCAAACGATTTATCAGCCTGTACAATTCCTGTATCTGTTCGTTATTGTCCACCACATCGGGTATATCCATCGATATATCCACATAGCTTACATTTCTTTTGCTCCTCCGGTAAAACGACACACAGGTATTCAGTGCAATACGATAAATCCATGTAGAATATTTACTCTCTCCTCTGAAAGAAGGATAACCTTTCCACAGATTCAAGACTACTTCCTGATAGAGATCTCCTAATGGATGATCCTTATCGGCGTAGAAAGAGGTGACCTTATAGATGATACCCTCATTCTGGCGTATCATTTCCATAAATTGTGCATCACCACTTTGTGTTTCTTTCATTTATCAGAATTGTTTTTAATTATATGTCGCAAAACTTTCTGTTTTATCACACTTTTGCTTTTATTTTTTGTACATGGGATGGAAAATATTATATATACTTGAATCAAATATGGATAGATTCTACAGAAATGACTATTAATTAAATAGAATATCACTATTTTTACATACACAAACATACAAACATACACAAACTATGAGAAGATATAATTTACTTATATCCCTGATGCTGTTCTCTTCTTATTTTTTTGCTCAGGATATCGTTGGTACATGGAAATACGAACAAGCGGACACCGAGGTTGTCACTTCTGGGGACAAACTGGTTGCAGATCTTATTGCAGATAACCTTAAAGGATTATTCAAAGATTCAACTCTCAAATTTACGGCTGATGGTAAAATATACAGCGGAGAAAAAACAGGGGATTACACTATCAATGGCAATACGATCAGAGATATGCAATCAGGAATGGATCTGAAATATTCGATCAAGGAAAATATCCTGATTGTGGAGTTGGATTTTTTCAAACTTCAAAAAATATCTGATAAACAATTTAAAGAGTTGGGTATCGAAAAACTTATATTGAAGACACATTTCAGAAGAGTATCCGATGATAAGTGAAAGTGGTGATCAAAGGAATAACCGTCAGGGTTTATAAAAGAATTAATCGGAAAATGCGTATCTTTGTGTTTAAATAACAATAATGCATAATGCAGTGAAAAAGATTTTATGCCTGCTAATACTTATTATTAGCATATCTGCGTGCAAATCAATAAAACATATGACTACCAACGAAAAAGTATTAATCAATAAGGGTGCTATTGATACGCCATACAGAGTGTTGCAAACCGATGTAAAACAAGATTCCCTTTTTCTCAGAAAAAAGAGCATCGATCTGGATGTAAAGAATATTGCCTCTGATAAAGATTTACATTTTTTTATTAACAGGCTGAAATTGACTCTTGCCGTAGAATCGGGTGTGGGTATTGCAGCTCCACAAGTAGGGCTGGGAAGAAACCTGTTTCTTTTTATGCGGATCGATAAGGAGGGTATTCCTGTGCAGGTGGCTATAAATCCACGTATTGTGAACCATTCTCAAGAGATTATCCTGTTTGAAGGCGACGGTTGCCTTTCTGTACCCGAGTTGTCGGGAACCACCAAACGATATGCTTGGGTAGATGTGGAATATTATAATGAAACGGGTGAACTTATAAAGGAAAGGCTTTCGGGTAATTCTCGTGAAGGTGATTTTACCGGAGTTATTTTCCAGCACGAATATGATCATCTCCAAGGTGTGTTATTTATCGATAGGCTGGCAGAAACGGAATAAGGAAAAGATATAAAATAAATAAAAAGGACGGTATAGTTTATCTAGCCGTCCTTTTCATTTATACGTTGCCCGTTTATAATGTTGTTTCCCGGGCATCTGCTCCATAATCACGAACATCATTCAATTTACTATTTAGTTTTTCTCTTGTCTTTTCAGCATCATTCAGTATCCTGCTCGTGCGTCTTGCTTCCGATTCGTTTTCTGTATTTTCCGAAACCGGTTTTTCTGTTTCCACAACTTTTCCGCTTACCGAATTTTGATCACCTACTACTTGTTCGGGATCAAATTTTCCCGGTTTAAACTCTGTTTCCTTTTTCAAGTTTTTATCCTTCATAATTTGTGAATTTATTTGATTATGATTTCCCCACTTTTTTACAACAAACTATAAGAACTATAAGTTTATTAGAATAATAATAGACAAGTAATTTTCAAATATTTTACGTTATGATAACAAAAGGCAGTAGAAAAGAAAAAGAGTAAACCAGTGATCTGATTTACTCTTTGTGTCGCTCATTGTTTTGTAAAGATTGCGGTTTGTAAAGTGTGTAAAGTGTGTGTAAAGATTGGGAAGTTTGCAACATCCGCTTGTCAATTATTTCCGATGACAAAACAAAAATAGGGTATAAAGTCTACACATCCGTTAAATATTATAAATCCTGACCACTTTTTTTGTAAACGACTGATTTATACTACCCATTTTTTAAAATAACAATTCTTTGATAGTGATAGTAAACTGGAGTATTTGAATTATAAAAGGATCTTTTTTGTGAAAATTATTTTGATGAGATGTTATTTGTTTCATAATAATTTTACCTCTTTTATCTCCCTTTTTTGGTATTTTGAAAGAAGGAGTGACTTGAAAAAAGAGTACATCCTCTCTAGCTGTAATTTATCTGAAAATATACAATAACAAATAGGACTGTAAAAGGATAAAATATGCCTGAAACGTCCTGTTTACAATAAATATTTATAAATCCTTACATTGTTTTCGCATTTATATTTCCCCATTTAAAAGCGAAAAACAGCAGATTAATATTCAAACTTTATATCTTATATTTTAACATTTTTCCTTATATTTGTAAGTACACGATAATAGAGAAATAACACAAAACAATTTTAATGAATTTCCTTAAAAACATTTTTGGAGGGAAAGATGATCGTACTCCTCCCGATGGTCTGCCTCAATTAAAAAGAAATGATAATCCCGTCTATCATGTGTATTGTATTATGGGACGTGCCGAACGTGAAAAAGATAAATTACATTATCTTAATCAGTGGATGAAATGCTATCCGGTACTGGACGATTTTCTGAAAGATTGCCAGACGAAATCGGTATCATCCGAACAAACCTTTCGTAAAGTTTCATCATGGAGCGAAGATGGATATCCTGCTATAAGTATCAAAAATGCTCCAACCGGAGGTATCCTGAAATGGAGTGAAAAAAATAACCGGAAGATATGTGAAACCCATCTCGAAGAATTGCTGAGGCAATCGGAAGAAGCCGAAAAAGAAGGTATATCACACTACGACTGGATGCAGAAGCAATTCCCCGAACGTAATGTTATTATAAATCTTGACAGCCATAAGATACGGGCTAGAATGGAAGCGGTACCTAATCTGAACAGATACGGACACAACGATTTTATTTTTATCTTGAGCCCGTATGCATCAAAACCGGCAGATCAAATCCCCAATCAGCAGATAACCATGTTTATCTGCGACCGCTATATGAAAAGCAAAAACCAGGAAGAAGTAGATAATTTTGTCCGGCAGATAGCTATCATGGCTAATGCCATAAAAATTGGAAAAACCAGGATGCCTGCTGCCATAAATGAGAAAAACCAGCATGGGCAGACAGAGATGAAAAGTCTGATAAATCGTCACTATGGTATTCCTCCCACTTGCAGTTTCAGGCCTAATCCGGCAGGAGAATGGACTGTAATTTATGAAAAATGATGTACTCACATTCTTACTTACAGAAATAAAGAATAGTATATACAATTTTAAATAGATATAATATGACCAAAATAACATACAATTATCAATGAAAATTGTATTTTTGTGAGATAAACAATTTATCGAGAATATTGACTGATAAAACTTTTACTAACATGAATGGAATAGACTGGTCAAATTTGTCTTTTGGATATATGAAGACAGATTACAATGTAAGAAGCTATTACAAGGGCGGAAAATGGAGTACACCTACTGAAACCACATCTGAAAGCATTGATATGCACATGGCCGCTACTTGCCTCCACTACGGACAAGAAGCGTTTGAAGGGCTCAAAGCATTCAGAGGTAAAGATGGTAAGATCCGAATTTTCAGAATGCGTGAAAATGCATTGCGCATGATTTCTTCTTCACAGGGTATTATGATGGCCGAACTTCCTGTAGAAGTTTTTGAAGAGGCAGTAATAAAAGCTGTAAAACTAAACGAGCGTTTTGTGCCGCCATATGGCAGCGGAGCATCTTTGTATATCCGTCCTTTACTGATCGGTACAAGTGCCCAGGTAGGAGTAAAACCTGCTGATGAATACCTTTTCCTTGTATTTGTTACGCCTGTAGGCCCTTATTTCAAGGAAGGGTTTAAGCCTACCCCGGTAGTTATACTGAGAGGATATGATCGTGCTGCACCGTTAGGTACCGGTACTATCAAAGTAGGAGGCAATTATGCTGCCAGCCTTGCACCGGGACACAAAGCACACGAAATGGGCTATTCTGCCGTTTTGTTCCTCGATGCTAAAGAAAAGAAATATCTTGATGAATGCGGTCCTGCCAATTTCTTCGGGATAAAAGATAATACATATGTTACTCCGCTTTCTTCATCTATACTTCCGTCTATTACCAATAAGAGCCTGATGCAACTGGCCGAAGATATGGGATTGAAGGTAGAACGCCGTCAGGTTTTGGAAGAAGAACTGGCTACATTCGAAGAAGCCGGACAAGTGGGTACAGCAGCTGTAATAAGCCCGATACTCAGAGTAGACGATATAGATGAAAACAAATCTTACGTTATCTCTAAAGATGGCAATGCAGGCCCTATAAGTACAAAATTGTACAACAAACTCAGAACTATACAGCTGGGTGATGAGCCTGATACATATGGCTGGGTAACTGTGTTAGAGTAGTAAGTTTTGAGTGATAAGTAGTAAGTTAATGAGTCGCAAGTAATAAGTTTTGAGTGATAACAATTTAGAAACTGTGTACTTAAAACTTAATACTCATTACTTAATGCTAGTTAATATATGGAGCAAACAGAAGAAATAATCATAGAAAGAACAGATATACAGCCGGAGGACAGAATGGTACTTCGTACCGAAAACCTGGTGAAACGATATTCGTCCCGTACTGTAGTAAATCACGTCTCGATAGATGTGAAACAAGGTGAAATTGTAGGTCTGCTCGGTCCTAATGGGGCAGGTAAAACCACCACTTTCTATATGACGGTAGGACTGGTAATGCCTAATGAAGGCAAAATTTTCCTTAACGATATGGAGATTACTAAATTTCCTGTATACAAACGTGCGCAGAATGGTATCGGATATCTGGCTCAGGAGGCTTCTATCTTTCGAAAGATGACCGTAGAAGACAATATTCGCTCTGTACTGGAAATGACAAAAACTTCAAAAGAATACCAGAAGGAAAAGCTGGAAAGCCTGATTGATGAGTTTGGTTTGCACAAGGTGCGTAAGAATCTTGGAGACAGACTCTCGGGAGGGGAGCGACGTCGTTCTGAAATTGCCCGCTGTCTGGCTATCGATCCTAAGTTTATTATGCTCGACGAGCCTTTTGCTGGAGTGGACCCTATTGCCGTGCAGGATATTCAGGAGATTGTAGCAAAACTGAAATATAAAAATATTGGTATTCTCATTACCGACCACAATGTAGACGAAACGCTGAGTATCACTGACCGCGCTTACCTGTTATTTGAGGGTAAGGTATTGTTTCAGGGTAGCGCTGAGCAACTAGCCGAAAACGAAGTGGTAAGGGAAAAATACCTGGGTCGCGATTTCCAATTGAAGCGGCGTAACTTTGAATTCCTTAAAGGAGAATAAGAATAAAACTATCCATAATCATATTAAGAGGGTGTATCAAAAGTAAAACTGCACTATCAAAGTGCGACCCTCTTTGTCATCCTGAGTGCAATGAAGGATCTCGACCCTCCGGACATGAGATGTTTCACTCCGTTCAACATGACAAAAAGATAGCGAAAAATACTTTTGACACACCTCTTTTTTATAAAATAGATATATAAACGCTTTAATCCTAAAGTATTAATTATTACATTTGTGTATAAGGAACCATCGTGTTCAGAAAACACTTGAATAAATAATTTTATAATCTCATGGTTGCAGGTATTTATCATGCATTGATTGATAGAGCAAATTAGTTGAAGAAAGATCAATTAATAACATTCTAACCAATAACCTATGCACAAAAAATACACTCAGGCAAATGTCTTTGCTTTTCTAAAATCAGAGTTAATTTCTCATTTAGAAAAATACCATCCACGACTTATTCGTGATGCATCCTTTATATGTATGCGTTCTGATGTGGCAGCACAATATTTTTGTAAACAGGCAGAACTCGGCGTTGATGAAAAAATAGCTTATGGGGAGGCTAAATGCATTCTGTTGCAAGAGTTGTTATTCTCCAAGTATGATATAATAAAAGATATTTACACAAAAGGACATCAAAAAGAGCCGTTCACTGAAAAGGATGAGGAAATGATACAGTCTTTATTGGATGAGTGCGAAGATATTTTCCACAGATATGATTTGTCCGATAAATCGATAAACAGTCCTCAACACATAAAACTTTATTCAGAACTCAAAGAAAAAGTTCAGTCTATTCTTGATTAAGAAATCCACGATTCTGATCTATATCATTCTTCTTCTGGCTTAATTGTCGTAAATTTGTAGTTAATTACTGATTTATTATGATTAAAGCGATTTTCTTTGATATCGACGGAACTCTTCTCAGTTTCAAGACACATACTGTTCCACAATCTACAATTGATGCTATAAATGCCGTAAAACAAAAAGGTATTAAAGTCTTTCTGGCAACAGGACGCCTCAAAAAACAGGTTCAAAATCTGGGCGGACTGGAGTTTGACGGCTTTATAACTGTGAATGGTGCCTATTGTGTAACAACGGATAATGAAGTTATCTTCAAAAAGCTTATCCCTAAAGAAGAACTAAAGTCACTGATTGCATACCAGGAGAATGTGATAAATTTCCCTTTTGCATTTATGGTAAACGAAGGTTCCTTTGTAAGCCATGTAGATGAGACTGTTAAGAATATTGCCAATCTGGTTGAAGTTCCTGTGCCACCTGTCAGAAATCTTCAGGAAATGGTAGAGGATGAGGTTCTTCAGGTGAATCTCTATGTAGATAAGGAACTGGAAGAAAAAATAATGAAAGAAGCATTTGTAAGCTGTAATGCCAGTCGTTGGCATTCTACTTTTGCAGATGTGAATGTAAGGGGAATCGACAAAAGTACAGGAATAGATAAGTTTTTGGAATACTATAACATCAATAAGTCTGAAACAATGGCCTTCGGCGATGGAGGTAACGATATAGAAATGCTGAAACATGTAGGTATAGGTGTCGCAATGGGCAACGCCGGAGACGATGTAAAAGCTGTGGCGGACTATATCACCGATAGTGTAGACGAAAATGGCGTGGCAAATGCACTCCGGCATTTCGGGCTAATAGAATAATTAAAGGCTGTATCAAACGATACAGCCTTAATATTTTATCTGTCGGGAAAATTCTGATCCTGATATTTCCGGTGTTTTTTGATCAGCTTATAGCAAGCGGCATTTTCAGTATTTTCTTTTTCAATATACGACTCAAAGCGATGAATCGCAATAATGCCGGCAATAGTATCAACAACATCTTTGTCAGGATGCTTCATCAGATTATTGACAATCGCGAAATACTGCCTCTGATCTTTATCGAATATTTCCCAAAACCACATCCATATAAGATGCCTGTAATGACTTTCTGAAGATCCATATGTCTGGCTTAGTTTTTCCAACCCGGGAAACTCTTTGTTCAGCAGATCCGAATAATTTCTGAGTAAAACCTCATCTTTATAGTCTATCTTCCTCACATAATGCAGGTCTATATATTTATCAGGCGGGAAGATCATCGCCAACGCACCATCTTGTGCATAATACTCAGTGGTTTTATTCCGGGAAAGGCTCTTCAATTGTCCATCTTTGAAATATGTTTTTCTTATATTCGCTTTCAAATCCCACTCATATGCAAGTTGACCCGATTCGCTCCATAGCTTAGATTGCTCCTGATCGCTTACTTCATATAGATGACCGGATTCGTAATATGATTTACTCCAAATTTCTTCTCCATTTTCGTAATGAGCTACAGAATGTGTTTCCCCACTTTTAAATTTACAGATATATTGCCCATTGGCTTTCCCATTGAGAAACTCTGTCTGCTCGGAATAAGAATCCTCATCTTTAATAATGCCTGTGAATGGTTCGCCTTTGAAATACACATCACGAAACAGATCGTATTCGTTCCTGTATTCCAAATCCGGATCGGTAGATGTTATGATTTTCATTGTTGCAAAGTTTCGTGGCAAAACAAACCGCTTGAATTACTCGAGTGTTATATGATCGACTTCTATATCTCTATTCAAAAAGATGGTAGCGGCTTCTGAGAATTTATCAGGAGATTCTGTTGTAAAATAATGTGTTGTCCCCCCTTTTGTACATACATTATCCATTTCGGGATGACGAAACAGATAGTCTTGCAAACTATGTGCGATATACTCACCCTGCGGTAAGGCTGAAACTCCTTCCGGCAGGTATTTCTTTATCTTATCCAGCAATAGCGGATAATGTGTACAGCCAAGTATCAGTGTATCTATAAGAGGATCTTTAGATAAAATACTATCCAGATTCTTCTTTATAAAGTAATCGGCTCCCTCAGTTTCATATTCCCGGTTTTCGACCAAGGGAACCCACATAGGGCAGGCTTCGCCTGTAACCACTATATCAGGGAATAATTTCTTTATTTCTATCGGATATGACTCTGACTGTATAGTACCCGATGTACCCACCACACCTACATGGCGACTGGCAGTTATTTTTCCTATAATTTCGGCAGTAGGACGTATCACGCCCAGCACCCTTTTGTCAGGATCTATATTAGGAAGATCGTTTTGCTGAATAGTACGCAATGCTTTTGCCGATGCTGTATTACAGGCTAGTATAACCAGATTACAGCCCATATCGAACAGAGTTTCTACGGCCTGACGGGTAAATTCATACACTACCTCAAACGAACGTGTACCATATGGCGCACGTGAATTATCGCCAAGATAGCAGTAATCATATCCGGGCATAAGGGCTTGTATCTCCGACAAAATCGTCAATCCTCCATATCCTGAATCAAATACACCAATGGGTCCGGGTCTAAGCATTCGTTATTTTGTTTTATACAAAGTTACAGCTTAATTCCTAAAATAAATCGTTCAATTATCTTAATTATTCATATGCCCATTCGTAAAAGGAGGTAGCAAATAAACTACTTGCTACCTCCTACCTATTTTTTTACATCTATTTTACCAATTTGCAAATTCTTTGTCCTTCATCTATCCAATCGATATTTTCATTTCCATTGATCCAAAACTTCGTTGCTACTACATAATCATTTTCTCTCTTATCCACTTGAGCCATTATTGTATCCGAATCAAAATCATTCCATCTTATAATAGTTGTTGATTTACCATCATCTATATTCCTGTCAAGGAATAGATTAAGCGTATAATGATTTTGTGTTAAATCCGGCTCATATATTACATAACCCTTAGGTGCGCCAGACATCACATTATAATATTCTCTTGCTTTACCATCTACCATATAAAATATTCGTATTCGGTGCGCATTGATCCCCTCTTCAAAATCAGGATCAAGAAGATCGTTACCGGATTCATCAAATAAATTAAATCTGAGATCCATTTCTATAATCGGGATTGGCGATGGAGTATTTTCGCAACCCAACAGGCTAAATAATGACAATAACGCTACAAAATATATTATTTTCCTCATCTTATCTTTGTTTCACTTTGCGGGCTATTCTCAAATCCTTATTGATCCAATCGATATTATCGCTACCATTTACCCAATAATGAACCGGCCAAGTTGAATTTATTTTTCTATCGGCCAATATCGTAACTGTATCTGATTCCTGTTTATTCCACTTTATGATACTGGTCGACTTATCCTCTTCATCAAAATATGTCAAAATCGCAATATACATGACAAGTCCGGGAATATTATCATATCTTCCATCCCCATCAGAATCCTCATGTTTTACAAACCAATATCCTTTATGACCTGTGTTGGTGCGAAACAAAACCGGCTTTCCATCTATTATATTATAGATCTCTATTGCAGAGGTATCGATAGCCCCCGCTGTCTCCTGATCAAACAGATCGTTTCCGTCCTGGTCTACAACACAGTATCCAAACCCTATATCACGATACGCTGCTGAATCATCGTCACTACAACTAAATGCGGTAAACAGTATTGAGATCGTTATAAAATATAGTATTTTTTTCATCCCTATATATTTTTATGGTTTAATATTGTATATCATTTTTTTCTTATAGGTATAATCCTTGCCATCAACCTTCCACTCATTATATCCAAACCATGCATTATTCAAGGAATAACTACTCCATCCCCAATTCATACGAAGATATGTAGTCATAATAATAGTACCGTTAAAATTACCATATCTATCGTACTGGCAATCCCAAACACGTCTGTACCCGTCACATACCCAAGCATGTCCATTATCAGAGTACGGAAATATAATGAAATATTCTTTACTCCCACCAGTGAGATAAACAGGTCTTTTAGCATTCAATTCAGCAACAACCTTGTCGATATCAAAATCACTTAAGATAGCTGAACTGTATTTAAATGTATTTTTCAAAGCATTCACTGCATCAGTATTTTTGGCAAATGATCCATCGCATCCGTAATCCATCCCCACTGCGATGCCTATATCCCTTATTAACCGGGCAGTTTCACTTCCCCCATTATATCTATTCATATTAACCCAATTATAAGTTTTGGGATATTCATGATATTTCATGATCTGTGCAAGAGCAATAGCCACACACCCGGCAGGAGGTTTTCCATTTGAGGATTTACTACAATATATATTCGAGTTAACGAGATCGTTATAACCAGACCATTGTCCCCAAATGGTGCTCATCAATGGTAACACTTCTTTCTCCGTATTCTGGCATCCATCCTCATTACGGTCTATTCCTTCATTATCACCACCGCCAATCAATCGCTGTATAGCCTGAGGTTTCCACGCATCCGCAACATTACCGCTCTGTTCCATATCCGAAGCCTTTACCTCATCCACATATGCAGAGGTCTCTTCCATCCACCCTACCAGTCCTGAGGGAAGCTCCTCATATAATGGCAATTCTCCCGAATCAGAGTAAGCCAATACAGGATTTATCCTGTTGTCGGCAGACATAACAATAAAGCCTCCATCCTCATAATTCACAATATAGAACGAAGCTTTATTATCTGCTTTTCCCTCAACAGGCATAATATTACTTATTTCTTTATTCTTATATACTTTTGTTCCTTTAGTACCTTCTACAGGCAACTGTATTTGTGAAACCAATTGTGTGATATCTTCGATTCCGACAAAGCTATCTTTCTCTTTTATCTCAGGTGCCGGACTATCTTCATTCTGACATGCAGATAATACCAACATGGAAATAAATAATAACAGAACTTTGTTTAGTGTTTTTTTCATGAAATGTATTTATTAGAATCGTTGCTTGTAAAACTATGTGAACAAAAGTATCTGAAGGACAAATTCACAATAAAGAATGTTAAAACATAAAATGTTTTATAAAAGTAAGAAATATGGGCATTAAAAGTTAGGTCTGGTCATTGGTATATGACTTTTCGAAGATATTAAACAAGATAAGTTACTGGATATAAGTAAGTAGTCAAACTTAATATATGACTTTTTATGTAAGGAAATCTCAATTTTTCCCCATCTTATTTACAAACTCCTTAGGCGACATCTGATAGCACTTATAAAAAGCTTTTGTAAAATAAGACGCTGAGTTGAACCCTACATAAAAAGCTACCTCATTAATCCGCATATCGGTTTCGAGCAATAACTTACAGGCTCTTTTCAGGCGGTAGTTACGCAAGTAATCACCTGGAGTAACACCACTGATGCCTTTCAGTTTTCGTTGCAGGTTAGAACGGCTGATACTGAGTATATCAGTAAGCGACTCCACCGAGAAAGTTTCATCAGAAATGTGTTTCTCTATTTCTTCATTCAGCCTGTTGAGGAATGCCTCATCGCCTTTATTGGTTGCCAAAGCCGAATAGGATGCCATTGGCGAACGGTTGAATGCGTCCAGCATGGCTCTTCTATTTTCCAACAGACTCGAAATCTGTGCTTTGAGATATGATGTAGAAAACGGCTTTTCAATAAATACATCTGCACCCGATTGCAGACCTTCTACCTTTGCTGTATTCTCTGTTTTGGCTGATAGTAATATGACAGGTATATGACTATAATTGATATCTGCCCTCACCTTCTTCGTAAAAGATATGCCATCTATACCCGGCATCATAATATCGGATATAATGAGATCGTAACTCTTTTCTTCCATCAGTGATAACGCTTCTGAGGCATCCAGTGCCGTATCCACTGAATATTGATTCTGGATGCAGTTCTTTATAAACAGGATCATTTCCGGATTATCGTCTACTACAAGTATCATCTCTTTTTTGTCCCTTGCAGATACTATATTTTCCGAATACAGATCTCCGTCTGTTTCTTCCTTCTTTCGCGGCATGTCCTTTGGAATATCGGAGAATGTGAATGTAAAAATTGTTCCCCCTTTGTCTCCGTTCTTTACTTCTATTTTTGCTTTCAGTATTTCTGTCAGGTGTTTTACCAGTGACAGACCTATTCCCGTGCCAACATTTCCATCGTCTTTCTGTACCTGATAGAAAGGGTCAAAAATCAGGTCTTTGTGATTATCGGCAATACCCCTTCCGTTATCCTCTACGCTCACCGAGTACGATTTGTCACTGTTCAGTTCCAGTTTGAGGACGATCTTATCTTTTGTGAACTTCAGTGCATTGGTAAGCAGGTTGCCAATAATCTTGGTCAGTGCATCCTCGTCCGATACTACTACAAAGTCACCATCGGCAGGCATTTGCAAATCAAAGTCTATCTTCTTATTCTGAGCCGTTTTTTTAAACCGTTCAAACAATTCGTTGATATGGTTTCTCAGGTCGATTATCTCAGGATTGACAATATATTTTGTCGAATCCATCTTACGGAAGTCTAACAACTGATTAATAAGTATGGTCAGCCTGTCACAATTTTTTTCTATAATAGACAGGTTCTGATGTGTTTGATTACTACCCTCTCCTGACGAAATCACTTCCTCCAACGGAGCGCTGATAAGGCTCAACGGCGTACGTATTTCGTGTGCAATAGTGGTAAAGAATTCTATCTTAGACTTGAAGGCAAGCGTTTCCTGCTCTGTCTTGAAGTTTTCTAACTGCTGCTGTTGTTTCTGTTTCGTCTTCTTTAGATAATATGATGCAATAAAATACACAATCAGCAGATTTATAAGTAAATAAAACATCTTGGCAGGTAATGATAGCCAGAACGGAGGGAGTATCTCAATCTCTATCTCCGTTCCCTGATCGTTCCACAGACCATCGTTATTTGAGGCTTTTACTTTAAATAAGTATTTACCCGGCGAGAGGCTCACATAGGTAACACTTTTATTATTCCCTGCATAGTTCCATTCCGTATCCACCCCTTCCAGCTTATAGGCATACTGGTTCTTTGCCTGCGATATATAGCTAAGGCTCACATAAGAGATGGTAAATGACGATTTGTTATATGGTAGTTCTATCTGTTCTTTTTTATTCAGATTGGTCTGTATTTCTTTTTCGAGTTCAGGGTCAGAGTTGTCCAGAAGGTTTATTTGTGTTATCTCAATAGATGGTACAATGCGATTCTTGCTCTCGCTCAGGTCTTTTGGAAAAAAACTGTTGAATCCGTTTATACCCCCGAAGTAGAATTTGCCATCACGGGTTTTATAGCTCGACTTGTAGTTAAACTGGTTACTCTGTAATCCATCGGCCTTATTATACAGTTTAAAATCTCTAGGATTGGATGTATCGAAACAGACCAGCCCCTTATTGCTGCTAATCCACAGGTTACCAAACGGATCGTCGAGCACACCGTAAATCACATTATTCGGCAGTCCGTCTACTTCCGATATATTCTTGAAGTTATCGGTTTTGTAGTCATAGATAAAGATACCACGTCCTTCACTCGAAAATATCACTCTTTTCTTATTATCGATGTATATACCAGTCAGTTTACTGCCTACAATCGGGTTGTTTCGGCTCTGTATAGTATCGTAATTTATCCATTTATTATTTTTTATATCCAGCCTCAATGCACCCAAGCCATATGTAGCTACCCAGAGATTACCATAATCATCCTCCTTCATATCATAAATAAATCCGTTGGCTTCTGTTATGCGGGTAAAGCTGTTATCATTCCGGTTATATTTATTCAACCCAACCGGAGTTCCGGCATAGATATCTCCTTTCTTCGTTTTATAGAGTGAAAAAATACAATCGTCATTCAGTGTGTTTTCATCTTTGGCGCTATTGCGAAGATTGATAAGCGACTTTGTACGCGTATTGTAAACATCAATCCCCCGTGAAAATGTACCAATCCACAGGTTCTCGTTATCAAAGAGTAAAGCATGCGTATTATGATACGTTGTCTGTATAGGCTGGGTTATCTTTTTCGTTTTTGTATCAAAAAAGTTGACACCACCATCTTCGGTAGCAATCCATATATTGCCTGCATCATCTTCGCAAAACTGGCTCACAGCCTTACCCGACAGCAGGCCATGTACCACATCGGGATAATATGTTTCTATATTTATCAGCGAAGTGTTCAGATAGTTGACCCCGCCAAAGTATGTACCTATCCAGATACCATTTTCCCTGTCCTTGGCTATGGAATATATATTCTGGTCGCTGAGGCTGTGGGTTAGTTGTGGCACATCTACCCGCTTGATGATTTCTTTCTCCAGATCGAACAGGTACAGACCATCATCAGAACCGATAAGCAGGGATTTATCCGTATATTGAAATATAGAGCGTACATGTGTGATATAATATGATCTGGAATCTAATCCATATAATGAGATATATTCATTTGTTTGCTTATTGTACAGTCGCATCCCATCATCCCATGTTCCCAGCCACAGATTACCTTTATCGTCATCGAGTATGCATAGTATTTCGTGCTTGGAATTATCCTGTGTGCTGAACATACCTTCTATAGCCTCCAGCTTTTCTGTATTAGCATTATACCTGAGTAGCCCCAGGCGGGTTCCTACCCAGATGGTTCCCGACTTATCACTGATGATAGACCATGCCGCATTTTGTCCCAGATGGTATTTTTCCAGCTCCACGGCTTTTAGCACCTGACCTTTAGGATTATATATAAATATCCCCTGTGTCATACTACCGATCCATACATTACCATTTTTATCTACATGTAAAGCATTCACAGCAGAGGTCACATCAATTCCCTTATCGGTTTTCATGGTTACTTTACTAAAACTTTCATCTATCGTATTCATTATATACAGTCCGGCATCTGTTCCTATATATAATGTATTGGTACCTCCCTCGGCTATACAGCGGATAAAATTGTTGCCTATCGACTGTGTATTATGTGGATTATTCCTGAATATGCGGAAATTATAACCATCGTACCTGTTCAGCCCGTCTTTGGTACCAAACCACATAAAACCTTTCATGTCCTGCATAATACAATATATTGCACTTTCGGACAACCCGTCATCTACCTGGATCTTTTTGAAATGGAAATTGGAATTTTCCTGTGATAAAAGATTTGAGGTGCAAAATATGAGTAAAAAAAAGGTAAAAAGTAGTCTTATGCTTTTCATAAGCGTAAAGTTATATGATATTCTATTTTCAGGATTCATATTTTATGGTAAAAAATAGTCAATTAATGGTAAAAAACAGGCGTTTCAGCTCCTGTACTTATTTTTACTCTTTTTTTACCCAAAAGTACTCTTTGGCTTTGGTTACTCATATTACTTTTGGCTAAAGAAAAAGGAATACTTGCATGTAACCTTTGATTTGATCTGAACTAATACCATAGTATGAATATAATACTTCAAAAATCTATACAAAAATAAATTGCGGGAAATTAATCATTATTTATTCTAAACATAAATAATTAGTTAACCTATTATAACAACCAAAATCTAGAAACATGTTAAAGAGAATTTTATTTCTACTATTTGCGGTCTGTTCATTAGTTGCATATGGACAGGATGTAGAGGTAAGAGGGAAAGTGTTGGATGATACCAACGAGCCTCTTCCCGGAGTAAGCGTCATCATCAAGGGTACAACCAAAGGTACCATTACCGATGTTGATGGAGTATATTCGATCAATGCGTCACAAAATCAGGTTCTGGTGTTTTCCCTTGTGGGGATGACATCACAGGAAATCGAGTACACAGGGCAACCTACACTAAATGTGACTCTAGCTACAGACGACAGACACTTGGAGGAAGTGGTGGTGATCGGTTATCAGACCATCAAAAAAGCTGACCTTACAGGAGCTGTATCTGTGTTTAATCCTAATCAGATGAAAAACACTATTGTAAGTGGGACCATAGGGGATGCATTGGGTACGCTCCCTGGCTTGAACGTACGCACAGCAGGTAATCCCGGTAGCGAGGGTAAAGTCGTAATCCGTGGTACAGGTACTTTCGGAAACTCGGATCCGCTATATGTGGTTGATGGGGTGGTATCGGGTGGTAACCGCGACTTCAACTTCAACGACATCGAAAGCGTGCAGGTATTGAAAGATGCGTCAGCAGCAGCTATCTACGGTTCACGTGCAGGTAATGGAGTTATCATTATCACGACCAAACAAGGTAAGAAGGGCGACATGAAAATAGATGTATCGTCCCGCTTATCTCTTCAGTGGCTGCCTAAATACGACCTGACCGGCCGCGACCAATGGATAAAACTGAACGACCTGGCATTTACAAATGCAGGGAAATCCCCTGCAAACCACTTTGATGGAAATACTGATTGGCAGAAAGAAGTGTTCAAAACAGGTATCGTACAGGATCACAACATCTCTTTCTCAGGAGGTGCTGACAACAGCCGTTATTTTATTTCAGCTAACTATCAAGGCAATTCAGGTACAACAATCGGAGCCGATAGTAAACGTTTTACATTGAGAGCAAACACATCTTCGACACGTAATTTTGGCGATCATGTAACGTTCCGTGTAGGTGAAAATATAGTATTGAGCCACTTTGGGGTGAATGAACTGAATACCAACCCTATTATTGATGTATACCGTATGTTACCTACAATATCTGTATATGACCCGAATAATACAAAAGGCGGATATGGATACGGTGACGGTAACCGTGATGTTACCTTTGGTGTAAACCCGGTAGCTAAAGAAGATCTGGAAGACACACGCAACAGCAACTTACGTATTCGTGGAAATGCATTCAGCGAACTGGAAGTCCTTAAAATGTTTAAGTACAGATTTAATTTCGGATTCGACTATAGCAACGATAAATATAAATATCTGCGCAAAGAAGGTGACTGGACATACAATCAGTCATATGACCCGTCTATATTGACACGCAGACAGGCTCAGTCGCACAACCTTGTGTTTGACAATACCTTAGAGTTTAACAAAACATTTGGCAAACATGATATAAGTGCTGTTCTGGGGGTTAGTTATCAGGATACTAACTACGAACGCCTATGGGGCACTAAGAATGACGTTCTGATGAACGGTACGGAATATTTCGAGCAGCTGGATGCTGCCCTATCGGGAGCCAAGACAGGAAGCTATTTGGAAAAATCAAAACTATTTTCTGTTTTTGGTCGCGTTAATTATACATTCGACGATCGTTATCTTCTCAGTGTAACGGTACGACGCGATGAGTCTTCCAAATTTGCGAAGGACTACAGGGTTGGATATTTCCCTTCATTCTCGGGAGGATGGCGTATCAGCAACGAAAAATTCTTTAATGTTTCGTGGATAGATGATCTGAAGATCAGAGCCAATTATGGAGTTCTGGGTACATCCAATAATGGATACTATGATTATATCGAGCTTATAAATTTATATCCTCAGGTAGCTTTCGGTGATAAGGCACAAAGTGGTATGATACAGTCAGCCCTTGTAAATAAAGACCTGAAATGGGAAGAAATGGCCCAGTTTAATGCCGGAATTGATGCTTCTTTATTAAAAAACAGACTGGGAGTTACAGCAGACTTCTTTATAAAGAACTCTACAGATATCTTAACCCGCATGCCTGTTCTTTTATCAACAGGACACAGTGGGGAAAATCCTTGGGTTAACTCCGCTTCTATCCGGAATACAGGTTTTGAACTGGCTGCTACATGGAAAGACAATATCGGAAAAGATATGGATTACAGCATAGGTGTCAACGGTTCTTTCCTTAAAAATAAATTAACTAAGATCGGTTACGATTTGGAGGAATTTGACCAATGGGATACAAAATCTAAGGTTGGTGAATCTATAGGGCAATGGTATCTGATAAAAACTGCAGGCCTTTTCCGTTCCGAAGAAGAAGTTCAGGCTCATAAAAACAGCGAAGGCAAACTTATCCAGCCGGATGCAAAACCGGGAGACGTTAAATATGTAGACTTTAATGATGACGGACAGATTACAGATGCAGACCGTCAGTATTGTGGCGAAAATATGCCTAAATATGAATTGGGCATTGATCTTGGTTTCCGTTATAAAGATTTTGATTTTCAGGTACAAATGGGAGGCGCATTCGGTCACAAAATATTTAATGGTCCTCGCAGCGCATACGATCGTTTCGATGATAACTCGAACTACCGTACCGACTATGATCCTTGGACTCCGGAAAATCCAAATGCAAAAGATCCGCGCCCTATCTATGGTGATTCACGCAATGTACGTGGCGATCAGGATCGTTGGTTAGAAAACGGAAATTATCTGAAAGTAAAACAAATGGCTCTGGGTTACAATATTCCTAAATCGGTTTTAGGTAAAGTAATCAATAGTGCACGTTTATATGTAAATGCGCAGAACCTGATCACATTTACTTCATATAAAGGACTCGATCCTGAATTCTTAAACGGAAACCTTTGGGAAAGAAGTTATGATGGCGGAGCATTTCCAAACCCTCGTACTATTACTTTCGGGGCTCAGATTTCATTCTAACATATAAATACTTACAAAAATGAAAAAAATTATATATATATTCTTTTTCCTATCTGCACTATTCCTCACAGGCTGTGATGTAGACGTGGAAAATCCAAATACAACTACGGTTGAGTCATTCTGGAAAACAGAAAATGATGCTAAAAACGGAATCAATGCAGTTTACAATTATTTTTACAAACCTGATACTTTTAGCCGGTGGATGTGGTTCAGGCTCGACCTCACATCTGATGAAGGATGTAGTGAGAGTCCATGGGCAGAACTAAAGGAATGGACCAGGTTTACTTACAATAATTATAATTTTGGAGAAGGTAACTCAGGCACTTATGGTGCTTGCTACAGAGCTATATTCCGTGCCAATCAGGTATTGCATTATGTACCGGATATAGAATTCAAAGACGAGAATAACAAAAATCAAATATTGGCACAGGCACATTTCCTTAGAGGATTATATTATTACTACTTAGGATTGTTATGGGGAAGTAATGAGAAAAGCCTTGCCATAATACTGGAACCTTCTACTCCTGCAATGAGACCTGAAGGACATACAGGTACCGAAGTTTACGAACAGGCGATTGCAGACTTTACAGAAGCTGTAAAATACCTGCCTGAAGAATGGACCGGTGACGAGAAAGGACGTGCAACAAAAGGTGCAGCTTATGCTTTCAGAGCAAAAGTATATATGCAAATGCATAAATGGGAAGAAGCTAAGGCTGATTTGCACTGGCTTGTAGAAGGTGAAGGAAGAAAATATTATGGATTGACTACAAATTATTTTGACAACTTCAATGGTAATGAGAATAATATCGAATCGGTTTTCGAAATCCAATATTCAGATATTTACGGATCACCTGCAGGAGATGGAGACTATGATGTAGACCCGAACTTAGGACTCAACCGTGGTAAGTTTTTTGCTCCTCCAAGTATAGGCTGGACAGATGGTGAACTACGTCCTTGGTTGATAGAAGAATTCAAGAAAGAAAAAGATGTGAACGGAGGTTATGATATCCGCTTGAAGTATACAGCATTCTATGAAGAAATGCATAATGATTTCCCAAATAATGACAGAATCTATGGAAGGCTTAGCGGATTCCAGAAAACAGGAGAAAATGGCAATGCTAATCCTGACGTAGATACATGGGGATTGGATAACTGGAAAGGACGTGTATTCTTCCGCAAATATGGAGCAGATTATTATCGTGACTACGATGACTACTATAATAAGACAAATGTAAGGCTTATCCGTTTTGCCGATGTACTGTTAATGTACGCAGAATGTATTGTCGAATCAGGTGGTAGTGTATCTACGGCAGTAGGTTATGTAAATACAGTAAGGGCAAGGGTGAATATGCCCGCATTGGCCGTAAACCATTCAGCTGCCGCCTCCGGTAAAGATGCATTCCTCAAACAACTGCAAATGGAACGTGTACACGAACTGGCTACCGAAGGACATCGCTGGGGTGATATCAAACGCTGGGGATTATTAGACAACCAGGCTGGTATAGATGAATTAAAATCACGCGACCCTGATTTTAACAACTTCAAGGCAGACCGCCATAGCTGTTTACCTATTCCGTCCAGTGAAGTGAAAAATAATTCGAATATTAGTCAAAACCCTAACTATTAAAGAATAGTAAATCTCCGGTCTTTCGGGGCCGGAGATTCTTAATATTTATAGAAATGAAAAAATTGCATTACTTAGTACTGCTTTTTATCTCTGTTTTCGTTATGTCGTGTAGCAGCAGCGAAAAAAGCGATTTTGAGTACAGTACATCTGTCCCGTTGGCCGATCCTTTCATCATGTTGCATGATGATGTATACTATGCCTATGGTACAAATTCTGATAATGGTATAGAGGTCTACACATCCGACGATCTCAAAATATGGAAGAAAGAACCGCAACTTGCTCTCAATAAAAAAGACTCATGGGCCGACCGCTGGTTCTGGGCACCGGAAGTATATTACATAAAGGAAAAGAATAAATTCTTTATGTACTACTCTGCTGATGAACATATCTGCGTAGCTACAGGAGATTCCCCACTTGGCCCGTTTGTTCAGACTGTACAAAAGCCTATGTTGGAAGATGAAAAATGTATAGATAATACACTCTTTATTGATGACGATGGCAAGCCATATATGTATTTCGACCGCTTCAATGATGGCCTTAATATCTGGGTAGCAGAACTCGAAAGCGATCTGGAAACAATAAAGAAAGAAACGTTGACCAAATGTATCAATGTATCTCAACCTTGGGAAGAAATATGGCCACGGGTAAACGAAGGCGCTTTTATAACAAAACATAAAGGTCTTTATTACCTTACATATTCTGCCAACAGCTATGAGAGTCCTTTTTATGGTATAGGTTATGCCACTTCATCATCACCACTGGGCCCGTGGACAAAATATGACAAAAACCCAATCCTGCAAAAACCTGACAGTCTGGTGGGAGTAGGACACAGCGCCATGTTTACTGACAAAGCAGGTCAATTGAAGATCGTTTTTCATGCGCACCGTTCACCGGAAAATATACATCCACGCGATATGTATATATCAGATGTTACATTTACGAATGATGAAGTTCCGGTAATGAAAATATCAGGAGCTATATTGAAACCAAAACTGGTTATTAAATAATTTGGTAACAGGTATTGGATCGCAATTAATGACAGATTCTCTTTGTCATGCTGACGATAGGAAGATCCCGACCCATTTTTCAAGGGAAAAAGCTAAGAGATCCTTCACTCCGTTCAGGATGACAGAGAAAATAAAGTAACTAACGTCCCTTACATAATTATAATGAAGCATACAGCCTTATTTTTATCAGCAATATTGTGTTTATCAGCCTGCCGGACAGAAAAGAAAACGGCAGACGATTCCTGTGGGGATAATGATATCCGTATAGCATGGGACTATAGTTCTATGCAGCAGATCGCCGAAAGGGGAGCATATCCGCGTTTACTAAGAATGCAGGATAGCTCTTTGATCGCTATCTACGAAACCCGTACAGGAAACATAGAGTATAAACGCAGCTACGACAATGGTTTAGCCTGGTCTGAGCCTGTCAGGGTGTTTTCACAGTTCACCCACAAGGGCGATAATGGAGCATCCACGCTGGTAAATATGGCTAATGCCGAAATAATTCAATTAAAGAACGGTGATATTATTGCCGGGGCGAACTATCGTCCGGCAAAGGCTGAAATAGCACCATTCTCGATAGCTATAAGAAGAAGTACGGATAATGGCAAAAGCTGGCTGCCCGAACAGGTGCTATATGATGCCGCACCACGTTTTCACGATGGGTGCTGGGAGCCTTCATTCCTGCAATTACCTGATGGTGAAGTGCAGGTTTACTTTGCCAATGAGAATCCATACCAGCAATCTGATGAGCAGGAAATATCTGTTATGAAATCGAAAGATAACGGAGCCACATGGGGCGAAGCTACGATGGTTTGTTTCCGTCAGAACAGACGCGATGGTATGCCTGTAGCCCGTATTATAGGTGAAGAAATAGTTGTAGTTATAGAAGATAATAACATCGACAGATTTAAGCCATACACAGTGCGCACTAAGCTTTCAGACAACTGGTCGAAACCCGTACTGGTCGATTCGCTCAACAGGAATTATTCATTGACTCAAAAGATTGATGACAGTGTGTATATGGGTGCACCTTATCTGCTCCGGCTCCCTACAGGAGAGACAATGATCTCATACCAGACAAATGAGAACCGCGCTTCAGACTGGGAATATTCTACAATGGAAGTTGCGATAGGTGATAAAACAGCGCGTAATTTCAGCCGTAGGACACGCCCTTTTGATGTGCCGTTAAACAAAGAAGCCAAATGGAATTCACTGGCTATGTGGGACGAAAATACAGTGGTAGCATTCGCTTCATCCAATTTTAAGTCTGAAGAGATTGCACCATGGCTGATCAAAGGATATATTATTCCCGAACTGAAAATAATAACAAAAGATATAACCGCATACCCCATATTTATTGGGGCAAAGGGAGAAACAAATCTTCGTGCGGGATTAGGTATAGATGAGAAGAACCTGTATATCACCTGCAAAGTAGAGGATAAAGAATTGTTTGGTTCGGAAAACTCCGCCTCTGATGGAATATATATTTATTTCAACAATGAAAAGGTATCCACAAAAGTATGGTGCAACTATCAGGGCAATACCGGCATGTGGGAGGAAAAGAGAGGGGAATGGCAGGAAAAACCGATAAATGGTATACAGGTAACTTCTTCAATAAAAGACAATGGTTATGAACTGAATGTAATCATCCCGAAAAAAGAGATCGAAGGATCAGACAAAAAAGAAATAAAATTAGGTATGGCTTTATCAGCATACGATGCTCAATCCGGTTATACGGAGATGCTGGTAAACAGCGAAGAAGATAAGCCGGAAACATGGCTAAGGGTAAAACTAGGTAATTAAGGAAAAGAATTGTCATTCTGAATGAAGTGAAGAATCTCTTCCCTAAAAGAAACGAGATTCTTCGTTACACTCAGAATGACAAAAGAATAAATATAAAACTTAGAAATAATGGAAAAAAGATTGTTTGCAGTTATCTTACTTTTGTTTTCGTGGGCAGCGATTTTTGCACAGGAAACACAATCAGAGTATAAGATCACTCTGAAGTCACCGGGAAATCCCGCTGATACTTACACCCTACGGGAAAACTCGGGTTATCTACAAGCATCACAGGCATTGCCAGTAGAGATTAAGCATCAGGCTGTGCAGAATGGTTCGGCAACACGTATTACTGTTACCATTACAGCCAAAGACCTTGTGTACTACAATTTTGAGGAAATTTGCAAATTGTCAGCCATCAGACACGACGATTGCCAGTTTTTTATGCCGGGATTCTGGTATCACCGCAATATGCGCTCGCCAAAAGAAGCGCCTTCTTTCGCCACAAGCGACAGCTGGCAGGTACGTGAAGACCGTCTGAGTACACCTCTTACAGGAATTTATAGCGACAAGACAGGAGATTACTATACAGTGCTCCGCCTCGATAAGTTTGAAGGTGAAAGCCTGGCTACACACAGTGCAGGCGAAATTATCCTTACTGATAAAACATCATTGGGCTTTACAGGATTCCGTAATGTAGGAGGCACTACAGCTCTTGTTTACGGTTTCCCGTATAGTGAGGCTCCTAAAACATATATACGTAAACTTACACTGGCTCCGGCAGTACAGGCTTTCGAGAAACTTGAAAAAGGAGAAACACGCCAGTTGGTATGGGAGATCCGCAAAGGAAATGCAAAAGACTACTCGGCATTTGTAGCAGATGTATGGAATTATTCTTACGATTCATTCCGCCCGAAAGTATATGCTGATGCTATGAGCACCGCAGAAGCAAAGAAAGTTTTATCTAACTTCTTTACTGAAAGCTATGTGGATAAATACGACCTGAAATATTTTTCGGGTGTGCACATGCGTACCGACGATTGCAAGAGCACAGGCTCGGTAGAAGTAGGTTTTGTAGGACGTGTATTACTCAATGCTTTCAATGCATTGGAATATGGTGAACAGACTAATAATAAAGACCTTGTAAACAAAGCTAATTCGGTATTCGACAGCTATCTGAAACATGGTTTTACTCCAAACGGATTTTTCCGTGAGTTTGTTGATTACACTCATAATAATGAAACGGACATTTACAGTATCCGCCGCCAGTCGGAAGGAGCATTTGCTATTCTCAATTACCTTGATTATGAAAAGAAACAAGGCCGCAAGCATCCTGAATGGGAAGCTAAGATAAAGACATTGCTTGATAACTTTCTGAAACTACAGGGACAGGATGGTAGTTTTCCACGTAAGTTTGACGACCAGTTTAAAGTATCGGATGCTTCGGGTGGCAGCACGCCATCGGCAACACTGCCTTTGACAATGGCTTATGCTTATTTCAACAATAAACAGTATATGGAAAGTGCGAAGCAAACAGCCGTATATCTTGAGAAAGAGCTGATATCCAAAGCCGACTATTTCTCTTCTACACTGGATGCCAACTGTGAAGACAAAGAAGCTTCGCTATATGCTTCCACTGCTATGTACTATCTGGCGATGGCCTCGCCTGCTAAAGAAAGAAATCATTATATCGACCTTTCTAAAAAAGCAGCATATTTTGCTTTATCATGGTATTACATGTGGGATGTACCTTTTGCTCAAGGACAGATGTTGGGTGATGTAGGTTTCAAATCGCGCGGATGGGGAAATGTATCAGTAGAGAATAATCATATTGATGTATTTATCTTCGAATTTGCAACTGTGCTCGACTGGCTAGCTAAAGAGCGTAATGAGCCGCGTTTTTCGGAATTTTCTTCTGTTATAAAAAGTTCGATGTTACAGCTTATGCCGGTAAAAGGGCATATGTTTGATATAGGTAAAGTCGGATATTATCCGGAAGTGGTTCAGCATACCAACTGGGACTATGGCAAAAACGGAAAAGGATTCTATAATGATATCTTTGCACCGGGATGGACAGTTGCTTCGCTATGGCAGATGATGAGCCCTGACAGAGTTTCAAACTATTTTAATCCGAAGAAAAAATAAAATTACTGTAAAAATTAGTCAGATAGTAGTAAAAATCTGTCATAACTAATGTTTTGGCAGATTTTATACTTATTTGGCGAAAAAGTATACTTCTGTTTTGTTTTTAACATATTATCTTAGCAAACCAGAACACCTTAATTATTCTAATAATCTGCAATATCATGAAAATAAAATATCTATACCTGATCGTTCTCCAGTTATTTATGATAACAGGATGTGGCGGTTGCAGCAATTCTGATAAAGAGAATGAACCGAAAACCGAAAACGATAAATATCAAAACCCTGTTGTTGCACTAAGCCTGCCCGACCCAACTATCATCAAAGCTCAGGACGGACACTTTTATCTGTATGCTACAGAGGATACACGCAACACTCCGATTTACAAATCCGATAACCTTGTTGACTGGACATTTGTAGGCACAGCATTTACTGATGCTACACGTCCTGCATTCGAACCTAAAGGCGGATTATGGGCTCCCGATATCAATTACATAAACGGTAAATATGTTCTTTATTACTCCATGTCGGTATGGGGCGGCGAATGGACATGTGGCATCGGCGTAGCAGTAGCTGACAAACCCGAAGGGCCTTTCACCGATAAAGGAAAATTATTCAGAAGCAACGAGATAGATGTACAGAATTCTATCGATCAGTTTTATATTGAAGAAAATGGCAAGAAATATCTTTTCTGGGGTAGCTTCAGAGGGCTCTATGCCATCGAACTAAATGACGACGGACTTTCTGTTAAGGAGGGAGCCGAAAAACGACAGGTAGCAGGTACTGCTTTCGAAGGAGTGTACATACACAAGAAAGGAGATTACTATTATATGTTTGCATCTATAGGTACTTGTTGCGAAGGAGCCAACAGCACATATGAGCTTGTTGTTGGGCGTTCCAAATCATTATTTGGCCCATATGTAAATAAAGAAGGAAAAGATATGATGGATAATGGCTACACTGTAGTTATAGGTAAAAGTACACGCTTTGTTGGTAACGGTCACTGTTCGGAAATTGTACAGGATAAGGCCGGAAACGATTGGATATTTTACCATGGTGTAGACTTGAATAATCCACAAGGCAGAGTCTTATTACTCGATCAGGTAAAATGGGACGGTGAAGGCTGGCCTTATGTTGAAGGTGGCAAACCTTCTATGTCAGCTGATAAACCACAATTTTGATAGATTGTAATAAGTAAGGAGATAAATATTGATTGATTGGTTGTTTGTCGCCCTGTATGAAGTAAGATTTTTTTTACGATTTACATTGTTTCATACAGGGATGATAAATGAGAAGGGTAATAGAGGAACTATACTTATATATTCTACTTTACTTATCCCGGACACAAAGAATACTAATTGGAAATTTACTATTCGGGTCGCAGAACGGAAGTAAAAGACAGAGATAAGCCATCAACATTTTTAGCCAATAATTAATAAACATATTAACCTAAAATAAAACCAATGAAGATTAAACTATTGCTATTCACTTGTGCATTACTGAGTGTAAATGCCTTTGCCCAATGGAAACCTGCGGGGAACAAAATCAAAACGAAATGGGCGGAAACCATGGATACAAAAAATGTATTACCCGAGTATCCGCGCCCTATCATGGAGCGTACTGACTGGGCTAACCTCAACGGACTGTGGGGATATGCCATCCTGCCAGTTGGTCAGGCAGAGCCTCAGCGCTTTGATGGACAGATACTTGTTCCGTTCGCTGTAGAATCGAGCCTTTCGGGTGTACAAAAAGAACTGGGTTCAAAAAATGAGTTATGGTATAAGCGTACATTTACTGTCCCATCCAACTGGAAAGGAAAGAACATACTTCTACATTTTGGTGCTGTAGACTGGAAAACAGAAATATTCCTTAACGACATTAAAATAGGAACTCACAAAGGAGGATTTACTCCGTTCAGTTTCGATATTACTCCTTTCCTCACTTCGGCCGATCAAAAACTGGTAGTAAAAGTATGGGATCCTACAACAGAAGGTTATCAGCCGGTAGGAAAACAAAATGCCCGTCCCGAAGGTATCTGGTATACTCCTGTTTCAGGTATCTGGCAAACAGTATGGCTTGAACCGGTAAATAACAAGCACATAGCTGCTATAAAAGCAATTCCGAATATCGATACACGCAAAGTTTCTTTCGATATATGTACTGCAAATACTTCATCATCAGATATTATTGAAGTAAAGGTAAAAGATGGCAGTCAGACTGTAGCTACAGGAAAAGCAGTCGCAGGACAGACTTTAGAACTGGCTATTGCCAATCCTAAGCTTTGGTCACCTGAAAGTCCATTCCTTTATGATGTTGAAGTTACTTTGAGTGAAGGTAATAAAGCCGTAGATAATGTAAAGAGCTATACAGCAATGCGTAAAGTTTCTACCAAGCGCGATGCAAATGGTATTATGCGTTTACAGCTGAATGACAAAGATTACTTCCAGTTCGGCCCGCTAGATCAGGGTTGGTGGCCTGACGGTCTTTACACTGCTCCTACCGATGAAGCTTTGGTATATGATATCAAGAAAACAAAAGATTTCGGCTTTAATATGATCCGTAAACACGTGAAGGTAGAACCTGCACGCTGGTATACTCATTGCGACCGTCTTGGTATCCTTGTATGGCAGGACATGCCTAACGGAGACCGCTCACCACAATGGCAAAACAGAAATTACTTTAAAGGGAGTGAACTGATCCGCAGCGGCGAATCGGAAGCAAACTACCGCAAGGAATGGAAAGAAATAATGGATTACCTGATCTCTTATCCTTCTATCGTTACATGGGTTCCTTTCAATGAAGCATGGGGACAGTTTAAGACAGAAGAGATATCAGACTGGACAAAAACATATGATCCTTCACGTCTTGTAAATCCGGCCAGTGGTGGTAACTTCTATCGCACAGGCGATATGCTGGATTTACATAACTATCCGGGCCCTGATATGTACCTGTACGATGCAGAACGTCCGACAGTTTTGGGTGAATACGGTGGTATCGGTCTTCCGCTACAGGGACATCTTTGGCAAACAGACAAAAACTGGGGATATGTACAGTTCAAAAATGCGAAAGAAGTAACTGATGAATACGTGAAATACGGCGAAATGCTAAAAACAATGGTTAAGGCTGGTTTCTCTGCTGCAGTTTATACACAGACTACAGACGTAGAAGGTGAAGTAAACGGGCTGATAACTTACGACCGTAAGGAAATAAAAGTAGATGAACCACGTATAAGAAAAATAAACCAGGAGGTAATAAATACCATCAAATAATAATCTATTCCTTACTGTTAATAATTACAATATAATTCCTGCAAATGCGGCCTCTACCTCCATAGAGGCCGCAATGGAATTTCAACGGTTTCTACAACCAAATGCCTTGTTCAGATTCGCTTTTTTCGACTAGTCCTTTGCCCAATAGCTCCCTACATCAATTTGTCTCTAAGAAAACCAAACAACCGCTAAATATGTTAATCTACATAAATAGATAAACTAATATGGAAATAGTTGACACGTTTCTTTTACCCGGTGCGTGGATTGCGCTCATCACACTTGTATTTCTGGAAGTGGTATTGGGAATAGACAATATCGTTTTCTTATCGATCATGACCTCTAAACTACCTAAAAAGCAACAGGCAAAAGGGCGGACGATTGGATTGCTACTGGCGATGGTAGCCCGCATAGCATTGCTGTTTGGTATATCTATCCTGATGCAGCTTACAAAACCACTATTCTCATTCAATGCTTCATGGATAAATGCTTCCGTTTCGGGTCAGGCGATTATTATTCTTGTGGGTGGTTTATTCCTGATGTACAAAAGTGTAACCGAAGTACATGAAAAACTGGAAATTCCGGAAGAGACTGTTGCTGTGAAATCAAAGAATAACAGCTTCTGGGCAATCATAGCACAGATTGTAGCATTGGATATCGTTTTCTCTTTTGACAGTGTGCTTACGGCTGTGGGTATGGTTAGCTTTAAGGAATACGGTTATGAGGGAGCGATGGCTATCATGGTACTGGCTATAGTTGTTGCCGTTCTGATGATGTTATTCTTCTCCGGGCCTATCAGCAAATTTGTAAACGGGCATCCTACTATACAAATGCTTGCCCTGTCGTTCCTTATCCTCATCGGATTGATGCTGATAATAGAGGCTGCACACTTATCCCATCTCAATATATTCGGGTATGAAGTAGGTGAAATACCGAAAGGATACATCTATTTCGCTATCGGATTCTCTCTGCTTGTGGAGTTCCTGAACAGTAAACTGAGGAAAAAATCAAAACATGTAAACGGATAAATTCAGGCCAAAAGTCCCAGCCTGCGCGTGTAGTTTATCGCTTCCTGCACATTATTCACATTCATCTTTTCCAGAATATTCTGGCGATGCCTGTTTACTGTATGGATACTGATAAAGAGTTTATTAGAAATCTCCTTACTGTACATACCGTTATTGATTAATTTAAGTATTTCCATCTCTCTTTTAGTGAGGTTACTATCGGTTTCCTCATTTATAGAAAACGGAATTATTTCCCCTGTTTTGAAATTCATCAATGTAAACCGGATTCCCGTATCCGGCGTCTGGTCGGGAGATACGTCCACCACTCCCAACAGAATAGGATTCCCTTTGGGACTGGTATCTATTATCTGGTGCTGACTGATAATACGTACATACTTGTTGTTTTTACCAAGCACCCTGAATTCAAAGATATGCTTATAAGACTTTTGTTCTTCTTCGGGTAAACTGCATATATAATCGAGAAGCCTTATTTGCACACTGCCCAATATCTGCAGGTCATCAGGGTGAATCCGTCTTTCCAGAAAATCACTGTCTTGAGAGCCTTCCAGTTCTTCTACCTTATAACCAAAGAAATCTCCAAAGTTTGGAGACAGATATAAGTATGATTCGTTTTTTTCGGCAACAAATATGCAGCTGTTATTCATTTGTGAAAGGAGCTCGACATAGGGACGATGTTTTTCCCATATTGCCTCCATGGTATCCGTATTTTTATTATCCATTCTTGGTTCTGTATAGTCTTTGCAATAAAAATGGTGATTATTCACCATTGATGTGAATCGGGTACAACTCTAATTTTGTATCAAAAATAATAATAATAAAAATTGATATGAAATCTAGAAAGTTATTTATCCTTATTTTACTTGTAGCTGTTTCTTCAGCTTTATTTGCTCAGACGGGAAAAGCCCTCAGGGGAATTGTTGTTGATAATGCCTCCGGCGAAACATTGCCATCGGTGACAATCACAGTGCTAAACTCTTACCCACCCAAAGGGGTTATCAGCGATGAAGAAGGAAACTTCAGTATAGACAATCTTCCTGTGGGACGTTATGATATTCAGGCTTCTTATATCGGGTATGAGCCGATGACGTTCAGGGAGATCCTTATTTCGTCAGCTAAAGAAGTATTTATTACCATACAACTCAAAGAAAACCTGAATGCATTACAGGAAATAGTTATAGAACCAAAGGTGAACAAACAGGAACCTCTGAATAATATAGCTACTGCCAGTGCCCGTATGCTTAGCGTAGAAGAAGCAAGCCGCTATGCCGGAGGATATGACGACCCGGCGCGACTGGTTACCTCTTTTGCAGGGGTAGCAGGTAATGTATCCAGCAATGGGATAGCTATACGAGGAAATTCACCTCAGTTTCTACAATGGAGGCTCGAGGGTGTGGAAATTCCCAATCCGACACATTTTTCCGACATCACAGGTGTAGGTGGTGGTATTCTTACAGCGCTGAGTTCGCAGGTGTTGGGGAATTCCGATTTCTTTACCGGTGCATTTCCTGCCGAGTATGACAATGCATTGTCGGGTGTTTTCGATATGCAGCTACGCAATGGCAACAGATGGGACTATGAGCATACAGCACAAATAGGTACAATGGGAATAGACGTCAGTTCTGAAGGGCCATTGAAAAAAGGTGGGCAGGCTTCTTATTTGTTCAACTACCGCTATGCGACCATGGCATTGGCTGACGATCTATTTCCGGGATTGTTGGGTAATGCATCGGGGATGCGCTATCAGGATTTATCTTTTAAATTGAATTTTCCGACAAAAAGAGCAGGCACATTTTCGGTGTGGGGCATAGGTGTAATAGACCGCTTCAAGAATAGCGAAGAGGAGGACGTTAGCAAGTGGGAAACCGTAGAAGACAATTCTTCTGCCAAATTTAACCAGACAATGGGTGCGGGCGGAATCGGGCATAAATATTTCTTTAACAACAGTACCTATCTGAAAAGTGCATTGGCGGTATCATATAACAAAAACGACCTGAGCGTAGACTTACTGGATAAAGACATGGTACCTACACGAGTAAACGATATGGAGGGAACGAACTGGAACGTATCGCTAAGTTCGTATCTAAACAAGAAGTTCAGTTCGAAGCATACCAACAGGACAGGGATTAAGATGACACGTCTGGCATATGATATGGATTACAATATTAGCCCGTCTTATCCAAATGCCTTCCTGCCGATGGAAAATTTTGCAAAGAGTGATGGTAGTACTTATTTTGCCTCAGCATTTACCAATTCGACCATACGCCTGAATAACGAGCTGACGACAAATGTAGGACTGAATGCACAATACTTTCATCTGAATAAAAAATGGAATGCGGAATTCCGCTTTGGTATAAAGTGGCAGGCACAACCAAAACACTCCTTTGCTTTAGCATACGGACAACACAGCCGCCACGAGAAGCTAGACTATTACTTTGTAACTACCCCGGCAACGGGCAACGAACTGGTAAATAAAAAACTCGACTTTGCCAAAGCTCACCATGTGGTACTTTCTTACGACTGGGCAATCTCGGAAAATACACACCTGAAAATAGAACCTTATTTCCAATACCTGTATGACGTGCCCGTAGCCAGAGACAGTTCATTCTCCATTATCAATCATCGGGACTGGTACCTAAATACAGCACTTGTAAACGAAGGTAAAGGAAAGAATTATGGAGTAGATGTTACCTTTGAGCGTTATCTGGCAGATGGATATTACTATTTGTTTACAGCATCTGTATTCGAGTCGCGCTATACGGGAGGTGACGGCATATGGAGAAATACACGTCTGAACCGCAATTACCTGTTCAATGCATTGGGAGGTAAAGAGTGGAAACTGGGCAGGCAAAAGCAAAATATACTAGGTGTAAACCTTCGTCTTTCACTTCAGGGTGGCGACCGATATTCCCCGATTGATGAGGCTGCTTCACAGGCTGAACAAGATGCAGTATACGATACTTCAAAGGCTTATGAAAAGCAACTTAGCCCAGCCTTTATCAGTAATTTCACAGTGAGCTACAAGATGAATAAAAAGAATCTGGCACACGAGTTTGCTATAAAAATGATAAATGCCACCGGATACAAAGAATATGAAGGTCATATTTACAACTATCGCAAAAAAGAAGTAGAAATGTCACGCTCGGCAGTGGTAATGCCTAATATAAGCTACAAAATAGAGTTTTGATTAGATAGTAAATTGCACCCTCTTTGTTATTGGAATGGCAAAGAGGGTTTACTTTCGAGACAACCTTATTTTCTCTTTATAGAATTCTTAAAGTAAATTTATCTAAATAATATGTAACCTTTTTATAATTTGTTGTGTCTTATTATTTTAAGTAAAACCAATTTAAATCCCGTAGATATGGATAAAAGTTACATTAAAAACATTGGTGGATTAAGGATATGCCTTTTTTCGCTGTTACTCTTTGTATCATTGCATCAGGCAAAAGCACAATCGCCGGATGTGGCTGTTGAGGATATCAGATTTGAAAGTGAGGGAGCCACTCTGGCCGGAACGATCTATATACCCCAACATTCGTATGCAGCGATAGTTCTGGTACATGGTTCCGGTCAGGCGCCCCGAATGAGAGACCTTGCATCCCTTTTTGCTGAGAATGGCATTTCGGTATTAACTTATGACAAACGTGGAGTCGGCGAATCGGGCGGTATTTATGTCGGTCCGGAAGTGAATACCAACAACGTCGATCCGGATAACCTCACCCTATTGGCTAAAGATGCAAACGCCGCCATAGATGTACTTTATCAGCGTAACAAAAATATACCTATTGGCTTGGTTGGTATAAGTCAGGCAGGATGGATAATTCCTATAGCTGCCACCCAAAACCCGCTTGTCGATTTTATGGTGTTGTTCAGTGGACCTTTAGTTTCAACACTTGAACAAATCCGGTTCCAGTTTTTTACAGATGGGAATACTGATTTTTGGGACAACCATACCGAAGCAGAGGCACGTGAAAGTGTACGCAAGGCTGGCCGTTTTGATGAGTATTATAAGGAATATCGCGATCAGTTTGTAAGTACTGATCCTTGCGATGCCCTTAGCACGCTCTCTATTCCGGGTCTATGGATTTTTGGAGAGAAGGATATACAAATCCCGGTAGGGTTATCAATAGAAGCCCTCAATGCTTTTAAAGCTCAGGGAAAGCCTTACGAGTACTGTTTGTTTCCGGCATTAGGACACAATACGGCATTTTCGGAGTCTACAGAGCCGGTTAACATAGCTGTGCATTGGATTAAAGCACTTCATGAAAAGGGAAAATAAATAATAGGGACAGGGACTATATTAAGAAGTAGTTGTTTTTACAGGGTTCTCATATCCGATAATGCCTCTCCTCTGTATTTTATTTCTGAAAACTTCGCAGTAGAGCCATTTCCCCGTGAACCATGAGAGGCAAAGCCAACTTTTACCGGATTTTTAGTCTCTAAATGAAAACAGCGAACCATAGTCCAGTCTTTCTCATTCGTAGAATAGAAGAATGAGAATTCATTCCCTCTTTTTACCACTGATAAGTATGCATATTCACCTGTTTCTTCCGAATTACAATCATCCGAATATGTTCTTGTCACAACGGATACAATTGTTGGTTTTTTCTTTACTGAATATTCATAACACAGTTTTGCCCATGTATTTTTATCCTGATAAATAACTAAAGCCGCAACATCATAGACTTCTTTTAATTGACCTGAAACTTTAGCAGATAATGTAAAATTCTCATCCGGTTCAAAAAGAATCATAGATGCGTTTTGTACAGGTATTGAGCCATTTGGATTATTGAATAAATTCGTTTTTCCATCCGATGTAATTTCAATACTGTTATTTCCTATTTTGTATGCGATCGGAGAATTGTATACTTTCAGATCATAAGGTATACTTTCTATTTTATCTACTTTATGCTGAGCAAAAATATTTAAGCTCGAAAACAAGAGAAATAAGTAATAAAATGGTTTTAAATACATGGTAAGTACTATTGTTGGGTCATTCTACAAATTTACCATAATTGAATAATGATACAAATATTTGCGTCACTGTTTTATCCGATTATTCCAATATATTTGTATTTTAGTTCCAAAGCAAATGTATGACGGAAACAGGAGGGATTAAATTCCTTGTAACGTATATTTTTCTGTAAACTTTATCTTTAAATAAGAGGTTCTACATAAAAGTGACACATAAAAACATTCAAAAAAGCTGTTCCTTTTGTCACCTTTGTTACTTTTTAGTATAAATGGAGCAAATGCGAAAAATAATTCACATAGATATGGATGCCTTTTATGCATCCATCGAGCAACGCGACAACCCTGAATACCGGGGTAAGCCGCTTGCTGTGGGTTATGCGGGGCCGCGAGGCGTAGTTGCAGCCGCCAGCTATGAGGCCCGCCGTTATGGAGTACGTTCGGCTATGGCATCTAAGACTGCTCTGCGTAAATGCCCGCACCTGATATTTGCATCTGCCCGTTTCGATGTTTATAAGTCTGTATCGAGGCAGATCATGGAAATCTTTCATGAGTATACCGACCTGGTAGAACCGTTATCTTTGGATGAAGCCTTTCTGGATGTTACTGAGAACCATATGCATATAGCCTCAGCTACCCAGATAGCACAGGAGATAAAACAAAAGATCTTTGACACAACACGCCTTACTGCTTCGGCCGGGGTGTCGTTCAATAAGTTTCTGGCAAAGATAGCCTCGGATCAAAATAAGCCGAATGGGCTGTTTGTGGTGAAGCCAAAGGTTGCCGAGCGTTTTGTAGAATCGCTTGCTATCGAGCAATTCTTTGGAGTAGGGAAGGTTACAGCCAAACTGATGCATCAGTTGGGAATTAAGACAGGATGGGATCTGAAGCAACGCTCAGAGAAGGAACTGGTTGCCAATTTTGGAAAAGTAGGGCATATTTATTACCTGAATGCACGGGCAATAGATGACAGGCCTGTTGAGTCGCAGCGGATAAGGAAATCTATGAGTTCGGAGACGACATTCGACAGGGATATCGACGATCTGGATGAACTGGCTTTTGAACTGGATATAGTGGCACGCGATGCCTTTCTGCATATCGATAAGAAGAAATTCAGAGGCAGGACTGTGACCCTGAAAATTAAATATGCCGATTTTAAAACCATTACAAGAAGCCGTACTTTCCCCGATGCCGTATCTGATTATGATTCTTTTTACAAGGCGGGCTTCGAGTTACTGCAACAGGTGGATCTATCGCCCAAAGTCAGATTGATCGGCTTAGGCCTGAAAAATAGCGATGATGAGGTAGTATGGCACGATGCTATACAATTGAGGATTAATTTTGATGAGGAAGGTCAAAACAGCCTTCATAATTGAATATTCTCCCTGAAATCCTTTCACATATTGAGATAAGTCCTTATTTTTGCGCTAATGAAACCTAAAAGGAAAGGACCACATAGTAATCGTACAAAGCATCTTCTTTTTTCGCTCAATGAAGAAGAGTATGCACTTATAGCTTCGTATATAAAGAAATATAAGATTGAGAACCGTTCACGCTGGTGCCGGGAAACGATAATATCCCATGTCCTTAAAAGTCTCGATCAGGATTATCCTACCCTGTTTGGTGAAAACGAAATGCGCCGATGACAGCAGGCATTCTCAATGATGAATATTATATGCGTCAGGCTTTGAACGAAGCCCGTCAGGCTTTCGACAAGAATGAGGTGCCGATAGGAGCCGTTATTGTATGTCAGGGACGCATCATTGCAAGGGCTCACAACCTTACAGAAACACTCAATGATGTGACTGCTCACGCCGAAATGCAAGCCATCACCGCGGCCGAGAATGTTCTTGGAGGAAAATATCTTACAGATTGTACCTTATATGTAACATTAGAGCCATGTCCTATGTGTGCAGGAGGATTACTTTGGTCACAAATACCAAAAATTGTTTACGGTGCCACAGACGAAAAAAAAGGGTATTCATTATTTTCACCTCAGATACTACATCCCAAAACCACTGCGATATCCGGTGTCCTGGCCGAAGAATGCGCCTCTTTGATGAAAGAATTTTTTAAGCAAAAAAGATAAAAAGGAGAGTAGGCTGATAGCCTAAAACATACTTTAACATTTATTAAGATTTATCCATGCAGCATAGTGCATTTCTTTCAGTCTTATATTTGTAAAGTGATAAAAATCAAGTTTTGTAAAGTCAGGAATATAATTATGAGAAAGTACGTTAAACTATTTTCAGCTCTAATTTTTTGCTCTGTTCTGTCGTTAGGATTTACATCCTGTGACGATGATGGCTATTCCTTAGATAAATACTGGAAGTCTCTGGTAACGGTAAACAAGATTGGTGACAATACTTATGATTTTACATTGGATAGTGGTGAGAAGCTTTGGGTTGCTGCACCGGTTGGCCTTGATATTAAGCCGAAATACGACAGAGCACTAATAAATTATACAATATTATCAGATAATTTCGAAGGCTATGATCATGCTATTAGACTTAATGGTATCTCTGATGTATTGACCAAAGGTGTGATCTATGTTGCACCGGATAACAAAGCAGAACAAGATAGCATTGGAAACGACCCTATCAAAGTTCATGGAATATGGGAGGGCGGAGATTATTTGAATATCTCTTTCGGATTAAATACAGGCGGTACAATATCGCACATGTTGAATCTGGTATCGGCAGAGCCTGATAAATCGGTAAATGAAGATGCGGTTACATTGGAATTCAGACATAATAAGATGGCTGATCCTGAACTTTATCCGGTAAATGGCTACATTTCGTTTAGCCTTGCCCCATACAAAATTGAAGGACGTGAAAAAATAACTATTCAAATAAATTGGACCGACTATAGCGGGGAAAAGAAGACAAAGACAATTGAATACAAATATGATGGTGAAGGTAGCCAGACAGATGGTACAATATTCACCGATGATCATAATAAGACTAACCTGAATATTTATTAATATTCTTTTTGATTTCCTTTCGGAAAAGAGAGCTCGGGAGAGTTCTCTTTCTTTTTTATATAAATTCATCCTTGGATTACTCCGTTGCAACACTTTTGGTGTAAAACCACCTCTTGTACAAAACAGATATAGTGACCCCAATTGACATGAACCCCAATAATAGAAATGGAAAATACCAACAAATAGCATCTATCCAGAGATGTTTCAAAGCATGATCTCTGAAAATTATATACCACGATACCGACGGTATGCAGGATAGAGCCGTGGCTAGAATAAGGGCTGTATATTTTCTTCTGTTGATAGCTTTCTTAGTTAACTGGAACAATACAAAGAGATTAATATATACAGCAGTAATTACAATAGTAAACGGAATTCTGATCGCAGAAGTCAGTTCGGATAATTCAAAGGCATTGCAAAACCAGGAATAATATCCATAGATATATCCGATATTCATTAATATTCCTTGGAAGTCTTCTACACTGCCTGATCTTCTGATAAAAGCATTGTACAACCAGTCAAATCCTGCGGCAAAAGTTCCATGATAAAACTTATGCTGGATAGCTAATAAGCATGTCAGGATCATCATAGCCAGACAACAAACGGCTCCTGCTTTGACCGAAAAAATTAAGAACCCTTTTAAGGTTTTTCTATTATAATAGTAATAATAAATGATAGGTATAAATATAGATAAGAATGTACATGTTATAAACTCAAAACCTGTAAGTATGGCTTTTATCATAAATAAGATAAATAAATAAAATAAGATTTTCTTTTCAGGCAATTTTACCTGCATCAGGACAAACAGTCCGAATATAGGCAGGTAGAAAGATCCGGTAACCCACCATATACTACCCGAAAATGCGATAAAATGTGATGAGGTGAGTAGAAATAAAAGTGTGACAAAGGATGTGATTCTACCATATTCTCTCAATATCCACCAGAAGAACACAGTAAAAATAAGTGCATTAAATAATGCATTAATGAAGTCATATATATTAAGCTTGGATTCGGGAGAACCTGGTAACATTATATTGATGATTGAGTATACTGATGCCATTGTTCCCATCTGGGTAAAGTAAGGGCCGAAGTCGGATTCCCGTTCTATATTATTCAGATACATAGCCTTTTGCTTCGGTAAGCGTTGGATAACGATGAAAGCAATTGTATCTTTATCCATTTTTCCTTCTTTATGTATTTTCAAGGTATCATACTTGATGCCAGAAAAGCATCCGTCGCTAAAGAATCCTTTCTCTTCAGAGTTCATTATTCTACCATAGATAAAACCTTCGTTATAGGTATCAAATTCAGTAAAAAATTTCTGCGGGGTCAGATGAAAAAAATTGGAATAGAAGCTAAGTAATAGTGCCACAAAAGTAACACTAAGAAAAATATATTTTCTTAGGTTCATAATTAATATTTTAGAGTTTGTGTTAGGTCCCAATGACGATTACCGGGCGTCTTCAAGATCAAATATTAGTGTAAAGTAAGTATATTTTTTTAACATTCTAAAAACATATAAAATAATTGTACTCATCAAAACTAAATTCTCGATAATGTATAAATGAATTTTTAAACAGTTTTTCGTTTTTTCTGCTTTATGCTGCTACTTATTCTTCAAAAAGATGTATTTTTGTTCATATCAGATTTTTATAAATGGATAACATAAAACTAAAGGAACAGGTTAAAAACGAATTTACAGATTATCTGAATTTGCATAAGCACCGTAAGACTCCTGAAAGGTACGCTATACTGGAACACATATATTCTTCAAAAGGACATTTTGATATGGATTCTCTATATAATGCTATGAAAGAATCCAGTTTCAGGGTTAGCCGTGCTACTCTTTATAATACAATCGAATTATTACTGGATTGCGGATTAGTGGTCAAACATCAGTTTGGGGCTAATGTATCGCAATACGAACGCGCTTTTGGTAATGAAAATCATGACCACTTGATCTGTCTTAGTTGTGGAGAAGTGAAAGAACACAAAAACGGAAACCTGTTTACTCCCGCACAGCAGAAAAAGCTGCAGCGCTTCAAGATCAGTTATTACAGTATGTACATTTATGGGATATGCAATAAATGTATGCGTGCCAAGAAGGCAGAAGAGAAAAAGAATAAAGTAACAGAAAATAAGAATACCCGTATTAATAAAAAGAAATGAAAGTAGATGTATTGCTCGGCTTACAGTGGGGCGACGAAGGTAAAGGAAAGATAGTAGATGTATTAACACCTGATTATGAAATTGTAGCCCGATTTCAGGGAGGACCTAATGCAGGACATACACTCGAGTTTGAGGGGAAAAAATATGTTCTTCGATCCGTCCCTTCCGGTATTTTCCAGGGAAACAAAATTAATATTATAGGTAATGGCGTGGTGCTCGATCCTGCCTTGTTTAAAGCAGAAATCGAGGCATTGGAATCTTCCGGTCATGATCTTACAAAACGCTTACTTGTGTCAAAGAAGGCTCATCTTATCCTACCTACTCACCGTCTGCTTGATGCATGCTACGAAGCTGCTAAGGGTGATTCCAAAATAGGAACCACAGGTAAAGGTATCGGCCCGACATATACCGATAAGGTTAGCCGCAATGGCCTTAGGGTGGGGGATATTCTTCACAACTTTGATGAAAAATATAATATAGCCAAATCGAAACATCTGCGTATTCTCGGACAATATGGTTTCGATACCAGTGCATTGGCTGATATAGAAGAAGAATGGTTTGCAGGAATAGCAAAACTGAAAGAGTTTACTTTTATCGATAGTGAACACTATATCAATAGTGCAGTTAAGCAAGGACGTAAAATCCTCGCAGAAGGTGCACAAGGAACCATGCTCGATATAGACTTTGGTTCTTATCCGTTTGTAACGTCTTCCAACACTATCTCGGCAGGGGCTTGTACCGGACTTGGTATTGCTCCCAAAAGTGTAGGCGAGGTATATGGCATATTCAAGGCGTATTGTACACGTGTGGGTAGCGGGCCTTTCCCTACCGAATTGTTTGATGAAACCGGAGATCAGTTGCGTAAACTGGGCTTTGAGTTCGGTTCTGTTACTGGGCGTCCGCGTCGTTGTGGCTGGATCGATCTGGTTGCTTTACGTTATGCTATTATGGTGGATGGTGTTAGCCAGCTTATAATGATGAAGAGCGATGTACTCGATACATTCGATGCCATTAAAGCTTGTGTGGCATATGAAATAAACGGACAGAAAGTTACGGATTTTCCATTCGAGATAGATGATAGCATCAAGCCTGTATATGTGGAAATGAAAGGCTGGCAAACAGATATGACAAAAATGCTGGGAGAAGACCAATTCCCTAAGGAATTTAGTGACTATATAGCATTCTTGGAAAAAGAACTGGGAGTTCCTATCAGTATTGTATCTTTAGGACCTGACAGGGCACAAACAATTATCCGAAAATAATTTTATCAAATAATAAAGAAAGAAGCTGGCGTACTCAGGTGTAGTCAGCTCTTTTTTTCTGATTCGGATCTATTGTTAAAACAGAAAAGAAAAGTAAAATTTATTTAAAGAATGTGATTGCTGCTTCAACTGAAACGTGACAGGGAACTTAAATGGCACATTTTTTGTTTATTAACTTATAAACTTAAATTAGAAATTTTAATACAATAAGCTATGTATATAGGTTGGATATTATTCGGATTAATTGCAATTGCCAGCTTTGCAGTCTCGCAAATGTTGAAGAGCAAGTTTAATAAATACTCTAAAGTTCCGTTGAGCAATGGAATGACCGGACGTGATGTCGCAGAAAAAATGCTTCATGACAATGGTATTTATGATGTAAAAGTAGTATCGACAGGCGGAATGCTTACCGATCATTACAATCCCGGAAATAAGACTGTAAATCTGAGTGAAGGCGTTTATGCCAGCAATAGTGTGGCGGCAGCTGCTGTTGCGGCTCATGAGTGTGGACACGCAGTACAGCATGCACACGAGTATGGTCCTTTGAAGATGCGTTCGGCACTTGTACCGGTGGTAAGTTTTGCTTCATCCATTGTAATGTGGGTTATTCTTGCCGGGATATTTATGATCAATACATTCCCTTCGTTAATATGGATTGGTATCGCATTGTTTGCTGTAACTACCATATTCAGTTTTATAACACTTCCTGTGGAGGTAAATGCCAGTAGCAGAGCTTTGGTTTGGTTGAATACAGCCGGAGTAACCAATGTGAGTAATCATGATATGGCTAAAGATGCTTTAAAATGGGCTGCATATACATATGTAATTGCTGCTATCGGTTCTTTGGCTACATTGATATATTATGTGATGATTGCTTTAGGAAGCAGACGTTAATTCAAAAACTAACATATCATGACACTAAACAACATTGCTTGGAGCTTTACAGAAGAGTACTATTCCGATAAGGAAAAATTTAATAAGGAAGTCGTAGAATATCAGGATGATATTTCTGATAAGAATAATTGGATTCCGGATGAGATCGTTTTCGATGTACCTGAATTGCAGATTCAGTATATGGCATGGATATACGAACCGGGAGACTTATTGGAAAACGAAACGTTGATAGATGAAGATAAAGACGTTTTTGACGAAGAGCCTGATGAAGATGAAGACGGGTACCAGGTGGAAATAATAGCTAAGTTGAAAGCTGATAACGGAAAAAACTTTACTGCATTGGAGTTTCTTATGAAAGCTCATAATCAGCAGGCTTACAAAGAGCTTGGCGATCATGTCTTTTTTGAAGGTACGGACGAAGAGCCTGTGATAGTAGACGGGTTGCCAACTTACTATATTGCATGTGGCAGTTAATGTATAAAATAATAACAACCTGAATCGTCGGTCGTTAATAAAGAGTGGTCATTACACGGCTGCTCTTTTTTCGTCACAAACAACAATTTTAATAGTCAGGATTCTTTATCTTTGTATCTTTCACATATATAGGAACTGGCACACAATAACCATATAAATGAAATCGATGTTTTTTGTTATAGTATTTATTGTCTATTTGTTAGCTAATTATTATGTGTTTCGTCATATCTGGATTGCAATGCCTCCAACTACATTAGGCAAAGTAATTCTTATCTCGTTTGCAGTTATAGCTGTATCATCATTTTTTATATCCTTTATTCTTGGAGATTCCATGCCGGTAGCTCTTACTTCGTTTTTTTATAAAGTAGGTACAGCATGGGTTTTTATCCTTCTGTATTTTTTCATGGTAATGGCAGTGAAAGACTTATTTGGTCTTTCTAATAAACTGTTGCACTTTATGCCAAGTGATGCCATTACAAGATATACGAGGGATAATTGGGTCGGTCTGGGACTTATGATTGGTTTTATCACTTTGCTGATGGTATGCGGTTATCTGAAATATCAATGGAAAGTACGTGTCGATTTGCCAATTAATATATACAAAACCTTTGGAGATACGATCTCCCCTAAATCTTTGCGCATAGTTGCTATCAGTGACCTGCACTTGGGATACGGTATAGGAGAGAAAGAATTTGAAGGATGGGTAAATACCATAAATGCAGAAAACCCGGATATTGTACTTATCGCAGGAGATATTATAGATAATAGTGTACGCCCGCTTAATGAAGGCCGGTTCGCAGAAGTCTTTCATAAAATAAAAGCTCCGATGGGAATCTATTCTTGCCCGGGAAATCATGAATATATAAGTGGTATGAAAGAGAGCCTTGATTTTATGAAAAAGGCAGGGGTGAATCTGCTTCGCGATTCGGTAGCAGAGGTAGACAACTCTTTTTATATTATAGGACGTGACGACAGGTCGAATCCCAGCCGCAGATCATTGAAAAGTCTGGTAGATAGCCTGGATAAGACAAAGCCGATTATTTTATTGGATCACCAGCCTTACAATCTGGAAGAAGCAGAGGTGAATGGTATTGATATACAGCTATCGGGACATACGCACCAGGGGCAAGTATGGCCAATATCTATGATCACAAAGAAACTTTATGAGAGGGATCATGGTTTTATAAAGAAAGGTAATGCCAATATATATGTAAGTTCGGGTATTGGTATATGGGGCGGCAAATTCCGTATTGGAACACAATCGGAATATGTTGTAATAGATGTAAATAAGTAACCAATGAGAGTTTTTTTTAATGCTATAATAGTACAAATCTTCCTCAGTGCTTATATTTACTGGCGGGGATGGCAGGGGTTACCTGATAAGAAATTTATCAAGGTACCCTACGCTGCTATTTACATTATCGAACTTCTTATTTATTTCATTGGTTTCTTCACTTCCAGGTACCTTCCTTTCGATGCCTTGCATGTCTTTGCATGGACGGGTACAACATGGATGATATTTACTATCTATATGACTGTGTTGCTTCTTGTATATGATCTCTTCAAATATATTGATAAAAAGAAAAAAATATTTCCTGCAACACTCGATCTAAAAGCTAAAAAGCCACGGCTTATCTATTTTTGTTCAGCTCTTATTCTGGTGATAGCGGTTATGTGGAACGGAAATTACAGGTTCCGGCATCCTGTTGTAACAGAGATGGATTTGGCAATAGAAAAGCATTCTCCAGATGTGAAGAATCTCCGTATTGTAGTGGCAACCGATATACATGCCGGCTATCTTATCGATAAGAAAATTATTTCTATGTATGTGGATAAGATAATGGAGCAAAAGCCCGATCTGATATTACTGGTAGGTGATGTGATTGACTATGATGCAAAATCACTTTACGAGCAGCGGATGGAAACAGAATTCCTGCGTCTTAAAGCCCCATATGGAGTGTATGCTTCCACAGGTAATCATGAATATATAGACATAGGAGAAGCTCCGGATGAAAAAATACATTGGCTGAGCGAAAAGGCCGGAATGACTGTTTTGAGGGATACTACTGTTATGATCGCAAATTCTTTCTATCTTGTAGGACGAGAGGACGATATGTGTAAAACCAGAAAAGAATTACCCGAGATAATGCAAGGTGTAGACAAACAATATCCTGTCATAGTAATGAATCACGAACCCCATCGCTTGCAGGAAGAGGTTGATGCCGGAGCAGATATTGCTTTATACGGGCATACACATAATGGGCAATTTTTCCCTAATAATGTTATAATGAGTCTTTCTTCAAAATTATACAACTCCGGTATTTTACCTGAAAGTATGAAAATGAGATTTATGTATGAGCTTCCTTTCGGATACAAGAAAAAGGATGATACACATATATATGTGTCATCCGGTCTTGGTTTGGCAGGGCCTCAATACCGGATTGGTACTATCTCGGAGATAGTGGTTCTGAATGTAAGCTTTAATAAATGAAATAATTAGCTATGCTAAAATCATTATATATAAAAAATTATGCTTTAATTGATAGCCTCGAGATCGATTTTGAATCGGGCTTTTCAGTTATAACAGGAGAAACAGGTGCCGGAAAATCTATTATTCTGGGTGCATTGTCCCTTATTCTCGGTCAGCGTGCTGATATCAAAGCTATAAAACAGGGAGAGAGTAAATGTGTTATCGAAGGCTCTTTTGATGTCTCTGCTTACGATCTGAAAGAATTTTGTGAAGAAAAGGGAATAGAATATGACTCTGATAGTTATATCTTACGCCGGGAAATCCTTTCGTCTGGCAAGTCCCGTGCTTTTATCAATGATTCGCCTGTTACGCTGAATGACCTGAAAGAATTAGGTAGCCAATTAATCGATATACATTCACAGCATCAGAACCTATTATTATCTGATACACGTTTCCAGATGCAGGTAGTAGACGCGCTTGCGGGAAATAAAGACTTATTGAAGAAATATCAGCAAGCATTTCATCAGTATAAATTAGCAGAAAAAGCTTTGGCTGATCTTCGTGAATCTGTAAGAAAGAGTAAGGAAGAAGAAGATTATCTTCGTTTTCAGTTAGAATCCTTAAATGAGGCTGCCCTTCAGGAAGGGGAACAGGACGAGCTCGAAGCTGAATTGGAAACGCTTACACACGCCGAAGATATCAAATCGGCATTGTACAGGATTCATACGCTGCTGTCCGGTGATGAGAATAGTATTGTATCCCAGCTGAAAGAGGGTTTAAATACATCACAGCAGTTGGGGAAGGTTTTTGCACGGTCGGAAGAAATTTCTGAACGTTTGCAAACAGCCTATATCGATCTTAAAGATCTGGCTTCTGAAATGGATAAACTGGCAAATGATGTGGAATTTAGCCCTGAGCGTTTGTCCTTCATTGAGTCCCGTCTCGACCTTATTTACTCTTTGCAGAAAAAATACCATGTTGATACAGTATCCGGTTTGTTGGCATTGTATGATGAGTTTTTACGAAAAATAGAGAATATAGAATCTTCAGATCAGCAAGTTGAATCACTGGAAAAAGAAGTTAGCGAGAAATCGGAAAAGACGCTTGCCCTGGCAGAGCAGTTAACAGATAAACGTCTTGCTATAACTGATCGTTTCGAAAAAGAACTTATGGATAAAGTGGCTTATCTGGGTATGCCTAATATTCGTTTCAAATGTGATATTATAGCCGAAGAGCATCTTAATATATATGGTATGGATAGTGTCTTGTTTCAGTTCTCTGCAAATAAGAATGTTCCTTTGCAGCCGATTGCTAATATTGCATCCGGTGGAGAAATCTCCCGTTTGATGCTATGCCTCAAATCGATGATTGCCGGAGCTACAGCGTTGCCTACTATTATATTTGACGAGATAGATACCGGTGTTTCGGGTGAAATTGCTGATAAAATGGGGCAGGTAATGCTTGACTTTGGTAAGAACATGCAGGTAATAGCTATTACCCATCTGCCTCAGATAGCAGCTAAGGGTAAAGCACATTATAAAGTATATAAATCGGATGATGAAACGACCACTACTACAAATCTGGATAGGTTGTCGGATACTGAGCGGCTTGAAGAAATAGCCCGGATGTTGAGTGGCGCTACTGTGACAGATGCTGCTATACAAAATGCAAAGGGAATGTTAGGTTTTTAGAAGATGAAGAAACAGTTAACCATAGCTCTGATTGTTATATTAGGTGTTGCCAAATGCAATGCTCAAAATTCAGATGCCTCATGGCTGCATAATGAACTGTGGAGTATGGATACTGGTAGTCCTACATTGGGGCGTATCAATGCTAGCAAATTCTATTTTACTGATAACGGGGAGTTCTATTATGGAGGTGAATACAGCCATAATTCAAAAGCATTTTCCGGTCCTCTGGTTCGTAGTTATTCCGGAATGTATGATTATAATCCCTCAACACGCAAAATATCATTACATACAACAATGTTAAATGGCAGTGATACTCTGTTTACACGGACTTTTTCGGTTGAACCCCCATCGATTAGTGGCATAATAATTGATATTAGAGAAAAAGAATCCCGATGGAGCATGTATCGTAAAAAAGGGGAATGTACATTTGTGATGCCGGCAAGTCCTGTGCTTTTCAGTGTTAAAACAATGAATATTAACAGTCCCTATTCTGAATATGGGCATCTTGACCTGAAGGATGAATCGAATGTAGCTATTGCTGATCAGAGGAAGATATTGGATGTTTTAAGACATACAAAATATAGTAAAACTACTCCCAATCTGGAGGAGTGGAAAGCCAAAACTGATATTATAATTACGATGACAGATGGAGGTGAAGAGTTTACACGGGCTTTTATAAAGAAAGATGAGCAATCTATTTATGTAGATACTCAAGGTTGGATATCTTCACTCATTCTGCAATATGAGATTAGTGAAACTAGTTTAGAGGAGATTATAGAAATAACAAAAAAGTATATACATAACCAGAATTAAATTTTTTATCAAATGATTCTATTCCTTAACCTTAAACGAGAAACTGAACGATATGCTTCCGAAATAAAAGAAGCGGTATCTCAGGTGATTGATTCGGGCTGGTATATCAGAGGGAAAGCAAATGAATTTTTTGAGAAGAGCTTTTCTTCTTATTGTGATACACGGTTTTGTGTGGGAGTTGGCAATGGGCTTGATGCCCTTCGTCTGATACTGATGGGATATATGGAGTTAGGCAAGATAAGGGTAGGGGATGAGATTATCCTGCCTGCGAATTCTTTTATTGCCACAGCCTTGGCTGTAACACAATGCGGGTTGATTCCGGTATTAGCCGATTGTGATATCCATTCATATAATATCGATCCCGTTTCTGTAAAAGAAAAAATAACAGATAAGACAAAAGCTATTGTTGCTGTCCATCTATTTGGGCAAGTCGCTGCAATGGACGAGCTGAAACTTCTGGCAAGGAAGCATAATCTTTTGTTGATTGAAGATGCTGCGCAAGCCCATGGAGCTGTTTACAAAGGATGTAAAGCCGGAAATATTGGTGATGCTGCAGCTTTTAGTTTCTATCCTGTAAAGAATTTGGGATCACTGGGCGATGCCGGTGCAGTAACGACCAATAACAAGGAACTGGCCCGGATAATAGCCAGCATTTCAAATTATGGTTCGGACGAAAAGTATGCACACAAATACAAGGGACTGAATACCCGGCTGGACGAGTTACAAGCGGCCATATTGTCTGTCAGGCTGAAACACCTCGATGAAGATAACAGACGGCGCAGAGAAATAGCGAAGTTCTATTTGAATAATATAAAGAATAATTCATTTATCCTACCTGAAGTGAAAGATTGGGAAAGCCATGTATTTCATCTGTTTGTAATTCGTTGCAAAGAACGAGCAAAACTCCAGCAATATCTGGCTTATAATAGTATTCAGACGCAGATACACTATCCGCATGCGATACACAAGCAGCAAGCATACAGTGAGTTGAAATATTTAAGTTTGCCTGTATCGGAACTCTTACAAAACGAAGTACTGAGCATTCCTTTGTATCCTTCCCTGACGAATGAAGAGCTATATAAGATTGTAGCTACATTGAATAAGTATGGGGTTGTTTAATTTCTTTAAGATACTTCACAAAAATAGACACACAGACATTATGAAATATGCATGCCTGTTATTAGCTATCCTGTTGTCAATCTCGTGTAATGGAACTAAGCTGGAAAGAGTCGAGCCCCGGAATGATACGGAACGCGTAGCAAATATGATAGCAGATGCTGCCATATATGCACAAAGCCTCGAAGAATTCGATATAGAACGCCTTGTTGAATATACATTACCCGCATATCTGGATATGGAAGGGGGCAAAGACAGGTATCTAAATGGAATGCGCAACAAGGAATTCCCAATGGATGACTTTAGTTCTACATCTATTGTATTAGAGGACAAAGGAGTCCTGATAAAAGGAGAAAATGATTGTTATTATTCGGTATTGGAGCAAAAAGTCAGTCAACAGTTCAGAGATGGATTGGATGAACCCATTGTAACCAGGATAAATATTGTTGCCGGGTCGCAAGATAATGGGAAAAATTGGAAATTTGCATTCATCAGAATTCCCGATCTTGGGCAATTTTATCCGGATTCTGTCGTTCAGGAATTAAGTTGGTATTTAGAATATTAGAAACAAATAATTCAGCGGTTTTTGTTTTATCTTTTATAGTGTGAAAAAGATTAAAAAAATGAATACTTTCTTTGTATTATAAACCTATTGGAATAATATTTGTTATATATTTGTAGTCTAAAGTAAATAGTGATATCGAAAATAGAGTTTTCAAAAAGAAATATTAAAAACACAAAAGTACTTGTAACATAAAATGAGACTAACCCCCTTAACATCCATCTCGCCTATAGATGGGCGTTATCGTAATAAAACAGAAAAACTGGCAGAATATTTTTCAGAGTATGCTCTTATCAAATATCGTGTATTAGTTGAGATAGAATACTTCATTGCACTATGCGAATTGCCACTCCCTCAATTGAAGAATATAGATAAAGCTGTTTTTCCAAAACTGAGAAATATAGTAGATAATTTTTCGGAAGATAATGCTCTGCATATTAAGGATACAGAGAAGATAACAAACCATGATGTAAAAGCCGTTGAATATTTTATTAAAGAAAAATTTGACGAATTAGGCTTGGAACAATATAAAGAATTCATTCATTTTGGACTCACGTCTCAGGATATTAATAATACGTCAATACCCCTTTCATTGAAAGATGCATTGAATGATGTATATTATCCATTGTTGAATGAATTGATAACTAAGCTAAAAAGCCAGGCAACAACATGGGCTGATATAGCTATGTTGGCTAAGACTCATGGACAACCGGCTTCTCCAACCCGTTTGGGAAAAGAAATAATGGTTTTTGTAAGCCGCCTCGAAGGACAATTAAGCTTATTAAAATCAATTCCTTTATCTGCTAAATTCGGTGGAGCTACAGGAAATTATAATGCACATAATGTAGCATATCCTGAATATGACTGGAAAGCTTTCGGTAACAAATTTGTATCCGAAAAACTGGGCTTGGAAAGGGAAGAGTGGACTACCCAGATTTCTAACTATGATAATCTGGCTGCTGTATTTGATGCATTGAAGCGGATAGATACGATTATGATAGACCTTAATCGTGATTTCTGGCAGTACATTTCAATGGAATATTTTAAACAAAAAATAAAAGAAGGCGAGATAGGTTCTTCGGCAATGCCCCATAAGGTGAACCCTATCGACTTCGAAAATGCAGAAGGAAATCTCGGAATAGCAAATGCTATTTTAGAACATTTGGCATCAAAGCTTCCGATATCCCGTTTGCAGAGGGACTTGACAGACTCCACCGTTCTCCGGAATATAGGAGTACCTGTAGGACATATTGTGATTGCTATACAAAGCACATTGAAAGGATTAGATAAATTATTATTAAACAATGACACATTATTTAAGGATTTAGAGAATTGTTGGGCTGTTGTAGCTGAAGGAATTCAGACTATATTGCGCCGCGAAGGTTACCCTAAACCTTACGAAGCGCTGAAAGCACTTACCCGCACGAATAATGCGATAACGGCAGAATCAATTGCTGATTTCATTAACGGACTGAATGTAAGTGAAGCCGTGAAAGACGAACTTAGGAAGATTACCCCTCACTCATACACAGGTGTGTAATCTAAAAGATAACCGTGAGGCTATCGCAAATTAAACAAAATTATAATTAAACAAAAGGAAAACAATGGTGACAGACAATGGAAATGAAAGAGAAAGCCGGGATGGTTACTCTTCATCAGAAAACAATTCAAACGGGTCAGACCCGGTAAAGAAGAAACGTGCTCGTGTAGGAGACCTACGCAAGCAAGCATATGACACTGATAGAGGACGAGAAAGAAATCCATATAAATCCGGTGGAGACAGACAAGGTGGTTCTTCATATGATGGAGACCGTCAATCGAGACCGTCTTATGATAGAGGCAACGAAGAACGCCGTTCGTACGGAAATGACGGGCGTCAGTCAGGAGGCTATTCCGATAATCGCGGTGGAGGTTACTCTGATAATCGCGGTGGCGGTGGTTACTCCGGTAATCGTGGTAATAGTAGTGGAGGATATTCTGGCAACCGCAGTGGTGGCGGTTACTCAAGTAACCGTGGTAACAGTAGCGGAGGTTACTCCAACAACCGTGGCGGTGGCGGAGGCTATTCTAATAATCGCGGCGGTGGCGGTTACTCTAACAACCGTGGCGGAGGAGGTTATTCCAACAACCGTGGCGGCGGTTACTCTAATAATCGCGGCGGCGGTGGCGGTTATAATAAAGCAGCCGAAGGAGTTAAGAGACTTGTTAAGCCTGTAAAATATAAGGAAAATATAGATCCTAACACACCATTACGATTGAACAAGTATCTGGCCAATGCAGGAGTTTGTTCCCGTCGTGAAGCCGATGCATTCATCACATCAGGTGTAGTTAAGGTTAACGGGGTAGTCGTTGATCAATTAGGAGCAAAAGTTACGCGTGGCGATCTGGTAACATTTCAGGATAATCCGGTGCGTCTGGAAAGTAAGGTATATGTTCTTTTGAATAAACCTAAAAACTGCGTGACTACTTCAGACGATCCTCAGAATCGTCTTACGGTAATGGATCTGGTAAAGAATGCTTGTCCTGAACGTATTTATCCGGTTGGCCGCCTCGACAGGAATACAACAGGTGTTCTCTTATTGACAAATGATGGTGACTTAGCTTCCAAGTTGATGCACCCTAAATTCAAGAAGAAAAAAATCTATCAGGTAACACTTGACCGTGATGTGGCTATCGAAGATATGCAGGCCATTGCAGACGGTGTAGAACTGGATGATGGCGAAATACATGCAGACTCAATAGCATATCAGGCAGAAGATGTACTGAATGTGGTTGGTATAGAAATTCACTCAGGACGTAACCGTATTGTTCGCCGTATATTCGAAAAACTGGGATATCAGGTAATGAAGCTCGACAGAGTTTACTTTGCCGGACTCACCAAAAAGAATATACCAAGAGGAAAATGGCGTTATTTATCAGAAAAAGAAGTAAATATGCTTCGTATGGGTGCTTTTGAGTAATAAAAAGTATTGCAATCTTAAAAAAGTATTATATTTGTGTAAGTGTGGGATTTATCTCACACTTACTTTTAATATAAACTAATAAGCCCAGCTATGAAAAATTTAATTCTTTTATTTTTGCCTTTAATAGTAATACTATCATCATGTTCCGATAGTGAGGATACAACAATGCCTAAGGAAACAAATAAGTTTAAGACGGGCATTGATATGTCTGCAATATATAATTTTAATTATCAAAATAAGGGTGTTGATGAACAGTATTTTATGATAGGTTATGGTTATGATATGACTGGAAAGTTTGCTCATCCTGCATGGGTGAGAAATAAGATAATAGATATAGAAAATTTTGAGTCTGATTATGATGGCCGTATAGGAAAAGCCAGTGCTCATGTTTTTTCTTCGGAATTGTCAATTGGAGGTGCAGAAGAGTCTTATAGGAAAGAATTAGCAAAAATTGCAAGATTTTCTGAGATAGAAGTAGAAAAATATAAGAATTTATTTAGAGAAGCAATTATTCCGGCTTTTAATAGAGATACCGCTTTTACCAATTTGAATTATTATTATTCAGGTATATCACAAATACATTCATGGTACAGAACTTTTCTGGATTATGATATACTAATTGAGAATTTGAATAATAAATACCTTACAGAAGAATTTAAGAAAGACATACAGGAAAAATCACCCGAAGAGATTATTCGATTATATGGTACTCATGTCTTAACATCAGTTCTTGTTGGAGAAAGGGTGGATTTTCTGTATAGGACAAGTAACGTATATTCAAATGAGTCTTCTGCACATATAAGATTATTGAATAATTGTAGTTACTTCTCACTTAGCCCTACAGAGCTTACTGAAACATTAAATGAAGTTGAATCGAATGATAAGGAGAATATCTATTTTGAAGTTATAGGAGGGAAAAGTCCTAAGAATGGCTGGATGGTAGATGTGACTAATTATAAGGGAACTTCGATTGCATATGATGGTTGGGACAAGTTGACCAATGATAATCTGGCTTTAATTGGATTTACCACTACCTATAATACACAACTTCCGATTTATGAATTAATAATCGATTCCTCTAAAAAAGAGGCTTTAAAGAAAGCTGTAGAGAAATATTTAAGCGAATAAGACAGGCATATAAGAAATCAAAGATACAGAGATAGTAAAAGTAACGTAGCAAAGATTAGCTGAGAAACGTTACTTTTATTATTTTTGTAAGCTTTTATTATATAATTACAAATATGGAAACTATTCGTAGAACAAAAATTGCAGATTTGCTCCAAAAGAAGAAAGAATTTGGAGCTACAGTTTCAGTAAAAGGATGGGTAAGAACTATCCGGGGTAATAAATATGTGAACTTTATTCACCTTAATGATGGCTCTACGATAAATAATCTTCAGATTGTAGCCGATGTAGAAAAATTCGGGGAAGATTTCTTCAAACCTGTCACTACCGGTGCTTGCATCCATGTGGTTGGTAAGCTTGTAGAATCGCAAGGTAAAGGACAAACAATGGAAATACAGGCAGATTCTGTAGAAATATACGGAACGGCAGATCCGGAGACTTATCCATTACAAAAGAAAGGGCACTCATTGGAGTTTTTGAGGGAGATAGCCTATCTGCGTCCCCGTACAAATACTTTTGGTGCAATATTCCGTATACGTCATCATATGGCTTATGCTATTCATAAGTACTTTAATGATAACGGATTTTTCTATTTCCATACACCTATTGTAACAGCATCCGATGCTGAGGGGGCAGGTTCTATGTTTCAGGTGACTACGCTTGACTTTAACAATACTCCCCGCAATGATAAAGGGCAAGTTGATTATGCTGAAGACTTTTTTGGACGTCAGACAAACCTGACGGTATCCGGTCAGCTCGAAGGTGAACTTGGAGCAATGGCATTAGGAGCGATATATACTTTTGGCCCGACATTCCGTGCCGAAAATTCGAATACTCCACGCCATCTGGCTGAGTTTTGGATGATAGAACCGGAAGTTGCTTTCTATGATATCAATGATAATATGGATCTCGCTGAAGATTTCCTTAAATATCTGATAAGATATGCATTGGAGCATTGCAAGGATGACATTGAATTCTTAGGTGAACATTTCGATAAGGAGTTGGTCGATCGTCTGCAATTTGTAATTGCAAACGATTTTGTACGCCTGACTTATACAGAAGGTGTTGAGATATTAGAGAAGAGTGGACATAAGTTTGAGTTCCCTGTTTATTGGGGTGCAGACCTCCAGTCGGAGCATGAGCGTTATCTGGTAGAAAAACATTTCAAACGTCCTGTTATTCTTACTGATTATCCGAAAGAGATCAAGTCCTTCTATATGAAGCAGAACGAAGATGGCAAAACAGTTCGTGGAATGGATGTGCTCTTCCCTAAGATCGGGGAAATTATCGGAGGTTCGGAACGTGAAGCTGATTATGAAAAACTAATCAATCGCACAAAAGAACTTGGTATGAATACCGATCCTATATGGTGGTATCTGGAAACGCGTCGCTTTGGTACAGCACCTCATGCCGGTTTTGGATTGGGATTTGAACGCCTAATACTGTTTATTACAGGTATGGCGAATATCCGCGATGTGATCCCATTCCCTCGCACTCCTAATAATGCAGAATTTTAAAATTCACTATATGGAAAGAGTTGCAAAATATTTTGCAACTCTTTTTTTATAATATATCTTCTTCTATTATTTCATCGCTGTCTAATATACTGATATCCGTAATTTTTTCCCTATCGAATGTAATACCTATACCCAGTCCGTAATCAACAGTAGGGAAATCTGCTTCTGCAAAACGGATCATCCATGTTCCATCTCTATAGAATAAGATTGATGGCTGATTTACCGGAAATGATATTGCCGGCATATTCAGGTATTCTGCTGTCTTTTCCTGGGTAATTCCAAATAAGGTGTGATCTTTGTTTATTTCTTCTTTTATTCCATTGATTGCTATTTCAAAATATGTATCAATTGCCTGAATGATAGAACTGATAAAATTGAAATCGAACAGATTTATATCATTTCCTTCAGGTGCATGGTCAGCAATGAGCTCAACAGATGTTTCTTCAAATGGGAAAGACGATTTTAGATCCTTTTTATAAATCCAATAGTAAAGATCTTTTATTCGCGTATCTTCTTGTTTCCAATTAGTTATATTGTTGATATTATTCATTATTCTAAAGGTGTAATGGGTTTAGCTCCTCGTAAGAATATTATATATTGCATAAAGTCTGTTGCAGATAGGGTTTCATCATAGGGAGACATATCCTGATTCAGAAAGTTTGTCTTAATTTGCATCAGTCGTGTACTGTTTCTATAAGGTGAGTCATCTCTTTCCAGATTAAATAAGGTTATAGTATTTTTTTCTGATGCCTCTTTCAAATCATTTATACCATTAACGATAACTAATGGGCCATTCATATTTAATAATGTTAGCTTTTCATCTTCAGGACTTGGAAACTCTTCCATTTTTGGGAAATAGACTTCACTTTCAATATTGAGACATGCTATACTTTTTATATCAAAACCTCTCGACTTTAGACGTGCAGCAAAGGAACGTGCATTATTCTTATTTATTCCTTCCTGTAATGTATGGAACATTCCGAACAAACCATAGAAAGATTCGTTTTCCAGTTTCAATTCCTTAACACTATTTGTAAAGTTAACAATCATAGCTGAATCTCTGGATATTTTGGTCGTATCACCCAGATTTTTGTCGACTCCAATTACTGTGATTTTTGCTGAATCAGGCAAACTTTTATTATAGTCATAGATGTCAGACCATTTTTGGAATAATTCTTTACCTCCCTGTTGAGGTATTCGCTTCTTTACACTTTTTACGACATCTTGTAGCAAAGACAAGTCTTTTTCGTTTCCACTCAGAAAAGTATTCAAACTACCGGCTACAAGACTATCCATCTCTGCAATATAATAACGGGTGCCTTTTATCTTGTTAAAATGGAGAATCAGGGCTTTGTCAATAGTTTGTACATCAGCATAACCATGAGTTTCACCTAGTAATATTATATTATTGTCATATACATTATCATTAAAAATGGATTGACGATCGCCGTCTGTAAGTGTTTTATGATTAAATATAGCTTTATTATTCTCAAGATATGCTACAAAATTTTTATCCGTAGATCCTATAAAAGACTCATTTTTGATTTTTATAATGATGGCAAAAATAGCTAGAAAGGCTACCAAAACAAGTAGGAGAATAAGTATAAATTTTAATACTTTCTTCATAATTTAATACTAATTTTTATTTTTCAAATGCTAAATATTGGTTTTAAAAGTACAAAAATAAATATATTTGCGCACTCATAATCTGAATTTATAAAATATGGCACGTAAAGTAACTTTTGCGGATATAAAAAACTCTCAGGAAATAAGAACATATATAAAACAGGCAGATGCTTCATTGGCAGTTATGGGATTTACCGAACATAGCTTTGCTCATGCAACTAAATGCGCTGAGGTAGCAGGTGGATTGCTAAGAGATCTGGGATACAATGACCATGATGTGGAGCTAGCAAAAATAGCAGCATATATGCACGATATAGGGAATGTGATAAACCGTGCAGATCATGCGCAAAGCGGTGCGGTAATGGCTTTTCGTATTCTGGATAAAATGGGAATGGAAGCTGAAGATACAGCAACAGTTATCACAGCTATTGGAAATCATGATGAGAAGACTGCCTTCCCTGTCAATGCTGTAGCCGCAGCAATTATTATTGCAGATAAAACAGATGTACGCCGAAGCCGTGTGCGCAACAAGGAAACAATATATTCGGATATCCACGACAGGGTAAATTATGCTGTGGAGAAATCAGACCTGGTGCTGGATAAGGAGAATAAAACAATAACGCTTTATCTGACTATCGATACGGAGATAAGTGCGGTAATGGATTATTTTGAGATCTTTATGGAACGTATGTTGCTGTCGCGTAAAGCAGCCGGTTTTCTACACCTGAGTTTTAAGCTAAGTATTAACGGTAATGCTATAATGTAGCCAATTCTCAATAAAAAAAAGCAGCATACTTCTAGTATGCTGCTTTTCTTTTTCTATTTGAAGGGGTTCCTATTCTTTTATTTCTTCATATTTTACATATTCTCCTTCGTCTTTTGAGAATACTTTATGATGAGTTTTTGCAGTTCCATTGTGCTGGCTTTTTTCGCGGCCTCCCGAGAAACCGCTTGTAGTCTGATAACCCGACCCTGAGAAAGAAGAGCTTGGTTTACCAAATATAAATGAAGATATTCCTCTTACTAATGTGAGGATCAACATTATTCCAAATATAACAATGGCAAATATTAAGAAAAATATAAATGTCATTTGTTCTGAGTTTTATGAGTTATACTACAAGCAAATATAATAGCTTATCTATTAAAAATAACATACCTGTGAAATATAAGGTTTGATTCTTTTGTTTATTTAACAAGACTTTAATATTGTAAACAGGTTTTGCTTAATGTAGTATCGTGTGCTGTAGTAAGATACTGCATCCGATAAGGAGAAGTATAATACCTCCAAGTATATTTATTCTCAGATTGTAGCGCTGTCCTACTTTACTGCCAAATATAACTCCCAATGATGAAACGATAAGTGTAACAGCTCCTATAATAATTGCAGGTGTCAGAATATTTATATTAATAAAAGACATCGATAGCCCTACTGCTGTAGCATCTATGCTTGTAGCAATCCCAAGGCTTAACATGACTTTAAAATTGAGGGGATTGAATGGGGTATTGTTCTCATCTCCTTTCAGGCTGGTAAAGATGACTCTTGCGCCTAAAAAGAATAGTATCCCGAATGCAAGCCAATGGTCATACTGGTCGATATATTGCGCAAAGGTAGAACCTATATACCATCCAAAGACAGTCAGGCTCATTTGCATAAAGGCAAGCATACCTGCTATCTTGAGGATATTTATTGTTTTGTGGTTACCTATAATGGCACCACTGGTTAGTGCGATAACCAGACTATCCATAGATAGGCCTATAGCTAAAACAATAATCTGAACTATATCCATTCTGTGATGTCTGAAAGAGGTTTACGTTTCTTTTCGTTCCACGAGCTTTTTTCAGTATCTATATATCCGATAGGGAATATTGCCACAGGCTCCAGATGATCAGGTATATTGAGAGCTTCCCGGAGAATATCCGGTATAAAGTTACATACCCAACATGTACCGAGTCCGATTTCGGCAGCTGCTAGACAAATATGCTCGGCAGCAATACTGGCATCCACATCTCCAAAATCTTTTCCGTCAGTGTTATTTCTTTTCCAGGATACAGACGAGTCTTTGCAGACTACAATATGCATAGGCGCGGTTTTAAACCATTCCCTGTTGTACGATTCCTGTATTTTTTGTATTGTATTTTCGTTAGTTACAATGTAGAATTTCCATGGTTGCAAGTTATTTGCAGAAGGAGACTGTTGGGCACACTCCAGAATGTAATTTATTTTATCTGTCTCAACAGGTTGTGACAAATAAGCCCTCACTGAGTAGCGCTTTTCGATGAGTTCTTTTAGTTGCATTAGTTTTATAGTAGGTAATCAATGCTGCTAGAGCATCAATTATAGTTCTTCTTCAATCTTATAGTTATTCCTTTCGGTCGAACTACGGGAGACAATTTCACCCAAGAACCCGGCTAAGAATAATTGTGTACCCAGTATCATCATTGTCAGTGCAATATAAAAATAAGGTGAACTGGTAACAAGTGGATGGGCTATATCCTGACTTATTGCATATAGTTTATTTGCACCTAAAATGATAGCTGCCAGAAATCCCAGAGCAAACATAACAGTACCCCACAGACCAAAAAAATGCATTGGTTTGCGGCCGAACACAGACAAAAACCAAAGGGTGAGCAAATCGAGATAACCATTTACAAAACGGCTTAGTCCGGCAAACTTACTTTTACCATATTTCCGTGCCTGGTGGTGTACTTCCTTTTCTGTTATTTTGGTAAATCCCGCTATCTTGGCCAGATATGGGATGTAGCGGTGCATATCGTTATATATCTCTATGCTCTTTACTACTTCTTTTTTGTATGATTTTAGTCCGCAGTTGAAGTCGTGGAGTTTCACTCCCGATACTTTTCTTGCTGTAGCATTAAATAATTTAGTTGGTAATGTTTTGGATAACGGATCGTAGCGTTTCTTTTTCCAGCCGGAAACAAGATCATTACCATCTTCCTTGATCATTTTATATAGAGCCGGTATTTCATCCGGACTATCCTGCAGATCAGCATCCATCGTAATCACGACATCCCCCACAGCTCTGCCGAAAGCGCAATGCAAGGCCGGTGATTTACCATAGTTGCGGCGAAAACGGATTGCTTTTACATTATCGTCTATTTTCTTAAGATCGCATATGATATCCCATGAACGATCTCTGCTGCCATCATCCACAAAGATGATCTCATAAGAAAATCCATTCTCATTCATTACCCGTTTTATCCATGTATGGAGTTCGCGGAGCGATTCCTCTTCATTTAATAAAGGTATAACTACTGAAATATCCATAATGTACGATCATTTACTTTTATTCACTTTGACTACAAAGTTCAGTATAAGACTAAGAAAGAACCCCAGAAATATGTTTTTTATAAATTCGAATGCAATATATGTAAGCTTGCTCGAATATATACTTACCATCATCCTCTTTACTTCCACAAATTCAGCTTCAGATATAAAAGCCATTCTTGGAGTCGTATCTATGCTCTTCAGAAATGGTTCTATCATATGTGTAAAGTATGCGGGATCGATAAACTGAAAGTGTGCATACATCACAGCTCCTTCGAGGAAGGATGCAAAGAAACACATCAAGACTGTAAATCCGATACATTGCCAGGCACTCTTTGGTTTGTCCAGGTCCGAAGACTTGAATTTATAATAGAAAATATATACTATGAGCAGAGTTACTATATTCAGTAAGTAGAATACAAACGCAAATCTGTCAGATACACCTATCCCTGCTACTATAAGGAATGCATATCTGATCACCCAGAATAATCCGAGCAACAGACCATAATGCATAGCATATCTGTTGATTAGTTTGAAGTTTTCGCTCATACTTTGATTGTTCGCCATAAGTAGTGCAAATGTAGCAAAATAGTTTAAAACAAATAAGTGTAAATCGTTTGGATTTACACTTATTAAATATTTAAAGAGACTATTGATATCTTCGAGTACATTACTCTTGTCCTACTGCAAAACCGTTGGCAAAAAAGATACCGTTACCATCCAGTTCGAGGGTGTAAGTATTAAGTATCACATCATCTTTACTCTCAAAACTCTGTATTGAGTTGATCCTCTTCTTTATTAAAGATCTGCCATCTACCGAAGCTCTGTATAATATAGTATTTGCATCCAATTTTCCGACCTTTACTCCTGTGTACCTCTGGTAATTTGCTGTGGCTTCCGGATTAGCTGAAACCCAGCCCGTAATGCTATAAACGGGATGGTCAGCAGTCAGTGACAGGGTCATCTCCTTATTTAGCTTATAGTGTATGGAAATCATTTCCGATGCAGAGTGTTGTGCTGTGTGGATTCTTACCACCTCTTGTTTTTCCATCTTCTTCTTTACCGGATTCCATGCCAATACTTTTTGACCGACTTTTACATTTTCAATAGCCTGTTCTTTCCTGTCAGCCATTGTTATCATTGTTCCTTCCAACAAGCAATGTACATCCATCCCGTCAAATAAGATTTCGCTAATAGCTGTATCGTCATATTTATCGCCTTTGTACACTTCACTGATCATCATCCTGAGACGTACCGGAGGTTTGTTTTCGTCACGATCCGACATTCCCGATTCTCCTTTACGGTTAGGTATAGGATGCGGCAGGTCAAATCGCTGCAAGTCGCGTGTATCTGCCAGATTAACTGTCATCAGTAATTTATCATCTTCATATATATTCAGGGTTTTTACCCGTGAATTGTTTTTCCATGCTGTTGCACTTTTGTTATACCCATTGGATATAGTCACACTTGTTGCACGGGGAGCATTATAATCAAATATGAATTCCACGTATTCGCCTATTCCGTATCCTTCGGCTCCTTCAACCCATGCGCTGCGTACATCATCATCTCCTATCGATTTTTCAGAATATACATTATTACCTTGTGCCTCTAGCGATGAAGATACTTTGGTCTCATATTGTGCTCCGCAGTACCAGCTACATCCGGGACCCAGTATGCTCCAGTTAAAGGGAAATTCATTATAACCATCAGGATAATGAGGGTCATGTTTTTTCATCAGGCTGATCTCGCTTTTATCCAGATTCTCCAATGTCTTTTCACCTTCATTTAGTTTCTCTATCAGGAGTGTATATTTTTTATACTCTGGTGTTTCTTCTTGGAGTGCGGTGTTAGGCAATATTTCAGCATTGATAGGTTTTACAGTTTGAGAAGATATGACACCTGTGACAAGCGTCATTATCAGTAATAAAAGGACTTTGACACGTTTCATATTGGTATAAATAAAGTTTGTCCGGTAAATCTACAAATTAAAATAAAAAAGTGCAAATCAATTGATTTGCACTTTTTTATTTATTCATATTATTTATCAGTTCGCTTTTTCTTTTTCTTCTTTCACTGTCAAATCCAAAGGATCCTTTACTTTTTCTTTTAGGAGGGCGATATCCAGTACTTGCTTTATATCATCTACATAGTGGAATGTAAGCCCTTTCAGATAAAGAGGTTTTATTTCATCTATATTTTTCTTATTCTCTTTGCAAAGGATAATTTCTTTGATTCCGGCACGTTTTGCTGCAAGTATTTTCTCACGTATTCCACCTACAGGCAGCACTTTCCCTCGCAGGGTTATCTCTCCTGTCATGGCCAGATTTGGTCTTACTTTTCTTTGAGTAAATGCCGAAGCCAGTGATGTTACCATTGTTATTCCGGCCGACGGGCCATCTTTAGGTATAGCACCTTCGGGTACGTGGACATGTACGTTCCAGTTCTCAAAGATTTTTTCATCAATACCCCAATGGCTACCATGTGAGTGTAGGTATTCCAATGCAAGCACAGCAGATTCTTTCATCACATCCCCAAGGTTCCCGGTAAGGGTTAGTTTACCTCCTTTACCCTTGCTTAGTGATGTTTCTATAAATAGGATTTCACCGCCTACAGATGTCCAGGCTAGTCCTGTAACTACACCTGCGTAGTTATTCCCCTGATACTGGTCTCTTGTATATTCTACGGCACCCAGGTATTCGTGCAGGTCTTCCGGATCGATTGCTTTTTTATATTCCTCCTCTGAAGCAACCTTGCGTGCTACTTTACGCATTATTTTAGCTATCTTCTTATCAAGCTCACGTACTCCCGATTCGCGGGTGTAGCTCTCTACTATTTTTTCGATTGTTTTTTTCGGAATGTCAATAGAATCTTTTGGCAACCCGTGATTCTCCATTTGCTTTGGAATCAGGTGACGCCGTGCAATCTCTATCTTTTCTTCAATGATATAGCCGCTTACATCGATTAGTTCCATACGGTCGAGCAGTGGTTGCGAAATAGTGGAAAGATTATTCGCTGTTGCCAGAAACATTACTTTAGATAAATCGTAATCTATATTCAGATAATTATCGTGGAATGTTGAGTTCTGTTCGGGGTCTAATACTTCCAATAGTGCAGATGAAGGGTCTCCCTTGAAGTCACTACCTATTTTATCTATTTCATCCAATACAAATACCGGATTTGAAGAACCTGCCTTCAGTATATTCTGAATAATACGTCCGGGCATGGCTCCAATATAAGTACGTCGGTGTCCGCGTATCTCTGATTCGTCGTGCAAGCCTCCTAGCGAAACCCGTATATAATTACGGTTCAATGCTTTTGCTACGGATTTTCCCAAAGAGGTTTTCCCTACCCCCGGAGGACCGTATAGGCAGATAATAGGTGATTTTAAATCGCCTTTTAGTTTTAGAACAGCCAGGTGTTCTATAATACGCTCTTTTACTTTTTCCAGTCCAAAATGATCCTGATCCAGTACTTTTTGGGCGTTCTTAAGATTGAAGTTATCTTTTGTATACTCTCCCCAAGGCAGATCAAGAACAGTTTCTATATATGTATACTGGGTAGAGTAGTCTGGTGACTGAGGATGTAAGCGTTCAAGCTTATTCATTTCTTTTTCGAAAATCTCCGCTACTTCTTTTCCCCATTTTTTCTTAGCAGCTCTCAACTTAAATTCTTCAAGATCGGCTTGTTGAGGATTACCTCCCAACTCGTCCTGAATAGTTTTAATTTGCTGTTGCAGGAAATATTCCTTCTGTTGTTGATTCAGCTCTTCACGTGTTTTCATCTGTATGTTGAGCTTCATCTCCATCATTTGTGTCTCACGATTGAGGATAACCAGCAAACGGTAAGCACGTTCTTTTTCGTCATCGATCTCCAGTAGTGCTTGTTTTTCTGCGCCTGAAACAGGCAGATTAGCACAGCAGTAATTGACTAAAAGAGAAGATACAACATCTGATTTAATCCGTTGTATAAATTCTTTTGGCGGTTCGCCGTACATACGCAGCATCTGAATCATCAAGTCACGTATCGAATCCAGTAGTGCTTTGTATTCGGTATCTGTTTTCAGTACCGGAACGCTATCCCTGTATTCATAATGTCCTTTCAGATATGGTTCTGTTTGTGTCAGTTCTGTCAGGCGAAAACGTTTCTTACCCTGAAAGATGACAGTTACATTTTCATCGTCGGGAAGCTCTATCACCCGTATTATCTCAGCGATCACACCCATTGAGTATAAATCGTTTAATTCCGGGTCTTCATTTTCTGCGTCTTTTTGGCAGATAAGACCTACATATTTCCCTTTCTGACGATTTACGCTTTTAATTAATTTCAGTGACTTCTTCCGCGCTACCGAGATAGGCATACTCGTTCCCGGAAATATAACTGTATTTCGCAGGGGAAGAATAGCCAGTTCTTCCTTTAAATCTTTTTCGTTTATATAGCAGTCCCCATCGTCGAAGTCATTGGAAATGATCGAAATAACGGGTTCGCTATTTTCTTCGAGGCTGAGTAAATCTTTCTTTTTGTTGAACATATTTAATTACCTTGTTTTTATTGAATTATATTCCCTTACCGCAAAAGGGCTGTAAAAATACAGAATTATAACTAACTTTGTTTTAATATATAACAAAATTTATGCCATAAATACTATAGATTTTTTAATGAGTGATAATATGATAAATAAACTCCTTTGTATGTTGACCTTATTTGCATTGATTTCCTGTTCAGGTAGAAATGTAAATATACAAACAGAAGATAATAATTCTATGGCAGATGATACTATAAAGGAAAACATTGTAGAGGAATCCAGGGTAGGACAAAGGATTAGTGGAAATTTTGATGGGAGAAGCTCTGACGAATATGCCTATATCGTGAAAGTAAGAGAAGGTGAAGGTAATCCAATTGACGATGACAATGCAATAGCAGAAGAATATGCTGTTCGTTTTTCAAATAAGGAAATTGCAGATTTGTCTATTGGCTGTTGTGATGCAACACTTGTTTTCGAAGGAGACTTGAATGGTGACGGGGCAGACGAGTTTAGCGTATTTCAAGCTCCGATGAATGAATGTGTTTATCATTGGATGACATATACTTATAAAAGTGGTGAATGGAAAGAGCTATTCGATATGTTTCTTATTCCAACAGGATGCGAAGGGTTGTTTGATGATGAAAGACTGTTGAATATGGTTTTTCTGCGAGATGGGGATGTTTACTATTATGAAAGGGATATCAATGATGAAAATCTTGGTTGGATTAAAGTAAAAGCAGTGCTGAAATAGTATGCCAAATCCTTATTTTCAATTTAAGCAATTTACGATATATCATGATCGTTGCGCTATGAAAGTGGGCACGGATGGTGTGTTACTTGGCGCTTGGACTGATGTTTCAGATGCTCGTTATGTGCTTGATATAGGAACAGGAACCGGCCTGATTGCTTTAATGATTGCCCAGCGAAATAGTAATGCAACTATCGATGCGATTGATATTGATACGGATGCCATAGTGCAATCAGCCGAAAATGTTGGGGAATCGCCTTTTGCTTCACGAATTCAATGCGTTGAAAAGTCATTGCAGGATTTAGTATCGTATCCATTGAAGAAATATGATGCTATTATCTCCAATCCTCCATTTTTTATTGAATCATTGAAGTCTCCACATCAGGGAAGAACACTAGCCCGCCATGCCGATAGTCTGCCTGTTGAGGATTTGATCAGTATATCATCCCGGTTATTATCTGAACGGGGGAAGTTATCTGTTATTTATCCATGCGACTATAAAAATATATTGGTAAGTCTGGCCGGGCAAAACAATCTGTTTGTCTCGCGTATAACCAATGTGTTTCCTACTCCTTCATCTGTATCCAAGCGTATCCTTGTAGAACTATCTAAAAATGAACTACCATTAGTGGAAACAGATTTGCTGATAGAAAAGGAAAGACATGTTTACTCAGATGAATTTACTGCTTTAGTAAAAGATTTTTATCTAAAGATGTAAAATAAGGCTGTTCCAGGATACTACTGTTTCTCTGTTATGTTGAATATTCTTCATTGTATTCAGAATGACAAAAAGAGTACTGAAACAGCCTGTTATTTATAATCATATATTCTTTTCCATATACAACTTTAATTTCTTCTTATGTATGGAAACTATAATTCCATTCCTGACCTTAGATTTCTTAAGAGGTACCGACGGCTGAACGCTGATAATTCCTGCACTCAACATTTTTTCTAACTGGCCAGACGAAATATCAAGACATTTCCGGATAATGGTAGTTAGTTTTATATCAAGGTTATACAGCGATATTATCTCAAATTCGATGATGTCAGTTTCCATAACTGAAATATCATGTAATGATATATTTTCAGAGATGATCTCATATTCTATATTACTGTAATCAGGTTCCAGATTATTTCTTCTGAAGGTTTCAGCATCGAAAGCATATTTCCATGCTGTGCCTTCATCATTCATACTGAATCTATGATATAATTCTTTATCAATCAGGTCTGGTTTGGTTCGTGATAGTATGGTTATATTACATGTGTTATCGCATTTAATACATTTATAGATAAGCCATACATCGATACTCTTTTTTTGAGAGTTAAGCCTGAATTTGTCACTACTATAATAGAGGTTGCTTTTGCATTTACATTTCTTTTTTAATAATGGTGTACTTAATGGCATAACTTGCCATGAAGACCGTTTGACTGTTTCCATATTTTGGAGTAATTCTTATTTTTCGACATTCAAATTCTTAATACTTTGGTTATACTTCTATTCGGTAAGGTGCCAGATACTTGATAGTAAAGAGTAAAGCAATAGAAAGTACTATCTGAGCAGAAAGCCCAAACGAAAAAGAATATTAGTTCGAAGTATTGAAACTAATATTATGCCGTGATATATAAGATGATCGGTCTCAAAATATGGTGTTTCGTGAATTTGATTTTTGTTTATAATGTGCTCTTGTGCACAGACGGAAACCATGCATTTTGTGCAGGTACGTTGTATTCTGACAAAAACAAGAGTAATTACCTGCTTGAATGCGATTCAAACAGGAAAGGAATAATTAGCCTGTAGTAAGATGGGGCTAATATTAAGCTATATATAAAAGAATAGTTCTCAAATTGTAGTCGTTTATATGAAACAAAGATATAAAAAAGGTTTGTATCAATACCTCTATTTATACCTTTTTGTTTTGCCATCTGGCACGTGTAAGGTATACAACAGAAAATATGAGCAGAGGCCCCCAGTAGAAATACTCTACAGTCCAGCACCATGCTACTGACATTTGCTTGTAAATCACAATCCAGCTCATTGCCCCGATATAGATGCACATCGTTATAACTTCCAGAAACAGGGCGGCTTTGGTGTTACCGGTTCCCGATATGGAATTGAACACAACTGTTCCTATAGAGGATATAGGAAGAGAGAGCAATAATACAATCAGAGGCATTACCGTTTCGCCGATAAGGGATACCTGATCGATAGGAGCTATAAAAGATATCCAGAATTTTGGTGAAATCAACGTGACAACCATCATGAAAGAGGTTATTCCCAGGCTCAACAGGCATATTCTTTTTATAAGCGGAATCACGCCTTTTATGTTTCCCGATCCGATTGTATTCCCTACTAGTGTATTCGCTGTGGTTGCCAGGGCATTCATCGGGATGAAATAAACCATGTAGAAGCTCCGGACGAGATTCGTTATTTTGAGAGCATCTTCGGAGTGTTGCTCAATGGCCACGAAGAAAATGAACCATGTAGACATCGAGATAAGGTATTGCACCATTGTGAATGAGGAAATATTCAAGATGTTTTTGATAATTGACATTTTGAACCTCATCTTGGCAAAGCCATATTTCTTAAAATCTATGGTTATGAATGTATAGATGGTAAAGAATAGTACGGATGCTATCTCAGATAATACAGCGGCTATGGCAGCCCCTTCTATTCCCAGTTCGGGGCATCCGAAGTTACCGAATATCAGTGCATAATCGGCTATAATGTTCACGATAGCCATCGTAATAGCGTTGAAGGTTAATACTTTGGTGCGTGCAATCCCTACATAGAATGCACGGAACATAACGTTGAAAGCAGCGAAGAAAAATCCATAAATACGCCACGACAGGTATTTGTCGATTGCACTAAATACTTCTGGTGATTTTAAGAAAGTAGACAGAACCTGATCGATAACTAACTGTGATAAAAGGAATAGGATAAGTGCAAAGACCTGCAGGAACATAAGCCCCTGTATAACGATTGTGCCTATTTTATCATAATTCTTTTCTCCGTTGCGGCGGCTGATCATGATCTGTCCGCCAATACTGAATCCGAAGCAGATAGTAAATATGGCAACATAGTATATTCCCGCCAGTCCCGAAGCGCTTTGATATATACCTGCCAGTCCTGGATGGCCGGGTACAGAATAGTGTCCCAGAAAGAATGTTCCGGTAAGCTGTACTATACTTTGGGCCAATAGTCCCAGCATGATAGGTATGCTTATCTTCCATATGTCTTTATATGAATATGAATGCATGATAATCTTTGGTAAGAAGTGAATCTTATTATATTGGAATTGATTTTTTATCCCAATATCGTACAATTAGAAGTAATTACTATTACTTTCTCGCTAAGCTTTAATTAAGAAAGCTTATTTTATGATCTTGTTAGTCTTTGTGTCAGGAAATACCACCCATGGCTTAAAGGATTTGGCTTCCTCGAATTCCATTTGGGCATAAGACATAATAATAACAACGTCTCCGGGCTGTACTTTGCGTGCAGCAGCACCGTTAAGACAAATCGATCCCGATCCGCGTTCCCCTCTTATAACATACGTTTCGAGGCGTTCTCCATTGTTATTATTAACAATCTGGACTTTTTCGCCTTCAATCAGGTTTGCTGCGTCCATCAAATCTTCATCAATAGTGATGCTTCCGATGTAATTCAAGTTAGCTTCGGTTACTGTAACACGATGTAACTTCGATTTTACAACCTCTATAATCATTTCCTTATTTAATAAATGCGCTTACGCTTTGTATATAATATTATCAATTAAACGTACATCGCCACAAAAAACGGCGATACACCCTACAATATAATTGGCACCCTTCCAGTCTTTTACTGATTGTAAAGTATAGCCATCTGCTATTTCATAATACTCAACATTCAACTCGTCAAACGAATTCAATGTATCTGTAACTTTGTCAATTACCTGTTTCACCGAAAGATTATCCATCCACTTTTTGCTTTCAAACAATGTTTTGGAAATATTTACAGCTACCTCTTTTTGTTTAGAAGTAAGTCTTTCATTTCTGCTGCTTAGTGCAAGTCCGCTGGCTTCTCTTACTATTGGCATTGCTACGATTTGCACAGACAGATTCAATTGCTTAACCATTTCTCTGATTATAGCCAATTGCTGAAAATCTTTCTCTCCAAAATAAGCCTTGTCGGGTTTCACTATGTCAAACAGGCGGCTTACGACCTGAGCTACTCCATTGAAATGCCCCGGGCGGTGTACGCCTTCCATTACCTTATCTATCTGCCCAAAGTCAAATTGCCGGGTATCTGGTTCAGGATAAATCTCTTTTTCTGATGGTGCAAAAATGAAGTTTACTCCCGCTTCTGCAAGATATTGGCTGTCTTTTTCCAGATCGCGCGGATATTTTACCAGATCCTCTTTATTGTTAAATTGGGTCGGATTAACAAAAATACTGACAATACAAATATCATTATCAGCAATACACTGTTTCACTAAAGAAAGATGCCCTTCATGAAGGGCTCCCATTGTAGGAACAAATCCAATTGTTTTCCCCTGTGAACGCAAAGATATAAACTTGTCCTGTACTTCTTTTACGGTTTTTAGTACTTCCATTTTCTTCAAAATCAAAAGAGGATACAAAGCAAATAAATATTTATGTAACCACGAAACAATCAAGACTTTTTGTTCTGAATTTTAACGAATAAAATGGATTAAAAACGAACGTGATCCTCTTAAAATGAAGGAAAACAGAATTTTGTGTTGCAAAATTTGCAAAAAACAAGATTTTTTTTTATTATCTTTGTAGTCTCAATTTCAGAAGAGGAAAATTAAATGGGCACAAAAAAAGTTTTATACATCACACAGGAGATTACTCCTTATTTACCAGATTCACCAGTTGCGACAAATTGTAGATACTTACCACAAGCTATACAAGAAAAAGGACAAGAAATAAGGACTTTCATGCCAAAGTTTGGAAGCATCAATGAACGGAGAAACCAACTACACGAGGTTATTCGCTTATCCGGAATGAATCTTATTATTGATGATACAGATCATCCTCTAATTATTAAAGTAGCATCTATACAAGCTGCAAGAATGCAGATCTACTTCATAGATAACGATGATTATTTTAAACGTAAGCATACTATTGCAGACGATAATGATGTAGAGTTTAAAGATAATGACGAACGTAGTATCTTTTATGTAAGGGGAGTATTGGAAACAATAAAGAAACTTCGCTGGATACCGGACGTGATAGATTGCCATGGTTGGATGACTGCCCTTACCGGGCTATACATCAAGGCTGCTTATGCAGATGATCCTTGTTTCAAGAATTCAAAGGTAGTTTATTCTTTATATAACGATGATTTCAAACAACCTTTCAGCGACAAGTTTATCGAAAAACTAAAGTTTGACGGGATAAAAGATAAAGATATAGCAGAACTAAAAGGTATTGTGGATTACGAAACTCTTTCTAATTTTGCAGTTAAACATGCTGATGGAGTTATACAGAGTGAAGATTCTGTCAACCAGAACGTACTTGATTATGTGAATAAATCAGGGAAGAATTTCCTTTCTTATCAGGGAGATTTAGAAAATTCTGTTGATGCGATCAATAATTTTTACGAGAATCTTTAAAGTATCTAAAATAAATCTATAAAAATGCTGTTTTATTTCATGAGAACAGCATTTTTTATGATATTTGAACCCAATTTAATTAAACCATTAATTTTGAATGAAAATTAAAGCACTACTGAATCTTGCAATTGCAATCTTAATGATCGTTTTTGTTGCGTGTGATGATGATATTAATCAGGTAGGAAATTCAATACAGCCGGATGGTGATGGCATAGGATTATCTATTGATACCGTTCTGATAAAAGCGAAAACAGTCTCAATGAAAGATTCGGTATATGCCCGTACTGAATGGGCTTTATTGGGGAATTACACTGATCCTGTATTTGGAAAAGTTAGTTCAGATTATCTGAGTGAACTATATTGTCCTGAAAATGCCACTTTCCCGGATAAAACCCTGTCAATAGATTCAGCATTCATCGAAGTTATCTCCGAGCAATTTATAGGCGATAGTATATCTCCTTTTGGTATTTCTGCTTACCGGGTAACTCAACCTTTAAAATCGAACTTCTTCACCAACGTGGATCCTAAGAAATATTGTGATATGTCCAAACCACTAGGGCAAGGTGTATTTACTATACAAGATACCCCGGCTTCGAGTGGGTTGAGAAGTTTCTTATTGAGAACTGACCGGTCTCTCGGACAGGAATTTTATGATGAATGGGTAAACTCAAAAGGTGCTACATTTAAGAATTCTGAAACATTAAAAGAGTTCTTTAAAGGGATTTATGTTACAAATAGCTTCGGTACCGGTAGTTTATTGAGTATAAATACCACCGTACTTCGTATTTATCTGAAATATACAGGCCGTAATGTTGCCGATACAGCCGATTCTACACGTGTAGGCTTATTCAGGCTGACAGTGACACCAGAGGTTATTCAGATGAATCATATACAAAATTCAATTCCTGATAATTTATTTACAAATGCTGATACCCGTACTTACCTGAAGAGTCCTGCCGGAGTCTGCACCGAGTTGACTATTCCATTGGGTGAGATAATGAAAAAAGCTGCCGATTCTGGTAAAAAGAATAATAAGCTGAATGCAGCAAACTTTAAAATTAAAGGATATACAGAAGAGGAAGAGAAATCTAATTTAGGCAGGTCTACTACATTATTATTTATTAATCGGGATTCGTTGAACAACTTCTTCCTGAATAAGAAAATGCCGGATGCCAAGACCAGTTTTATTATGGAACTGTCATCATCTACAAATACATATAATTTTACTTATAGTAATGTGGTAGGTGGGACTTCCACTAATATTGCCAACATGATAAATTATTATATGGATGAATATAAGGGTAAGGATAATATACCTGATCTTACATATCTGGTAATACCTATCTCTACTAAATATCAGCAGGCAACATCAAGTTCGGGATCTTCATATTATGCATATACAAATGTATATAATCAGATGAGCCCTACATCTGCAGTACTCAGAACTGATGAAGAAAATATGAAGATGGGACTAATATTCAGTAACTATAATAGCCAGTACTGACAAAAAGATAAATAAAGACTGATTCGATGTCAGCCAATAAAATAAAATACACAGCCGGAATATTGCTCCTGTTATATATAGGATATTTCGGCTGTGTTTCTTATTATGTACATAGCCATATATACAATGGCGTTATTTATGTACATTCCCATCCATATAAAAAACTAGCCAAGGAAGCTGATGATAATAAGCAACCTCCATTTGAGACGCATCACCATACATCGGCCGGTTTCTTTACATTCAATCAATTATCTAATACTGCATCTTTCGAAGCGGTAGAAAATAGCTTTGAGGCAATGATTATGCCTCAGCTCAAGATTACATATAAGCAGGTTATCTTAAAGGACATTATACCTCCTGCTATATGTTACTTCAACCATAGGGCACCACCTTTTTCAGTTTTATAAGTTTGAAATCTGTCTCTTATTTCGAGACCCGATTTTTGTTGTTGATTACATTCCCGTAATCAACCCTTATTCGTATAAATTATTAAGGCGACACAATTTTTTCTTGGGTTTGTGCTGCCACATATCTTTGTAGGATAGATACTTGGTGTATTTGTTTTACATACATTATATTTAACATGAAAAAGCTTATACTTTTATCATTCAATATATTATTAGCCGTTGGTGCTTATGCACAAGCTAATACCTCGTCAATTAAAGGTCATGTACTAGACGGACAAACAGAAGAACACCTGCCCGGTGTTACAGTATATATCGATAAAACTCAATACGCAACTGTTACTGATGAGACAGGACACTTCTCGCTGGATGGTATTGCAGCAGGAACATATATCCTGGTAACACAATATATCGGCTACTCTCCTTTGAGGCAGGAAGTAATAATAGGCAAGAATGCTACCCGAAACGTCACTATGTACATCGAACCCGAAAATCAGCAATTGGGGGAAGTTGCTGTTACAGCATCGTTGAGGTCGCTGAATAGAAAGATTTCTCCGGTGGTAGTAAATGAGTTAACAACCAAAACGTTTGAAGCCACAAACTCGGTTTCTTTATCTCAGGGATTGAATTATATGCCCGGACTGAGGGTGGAAACTAATTGTCAGAACTGTGGGACGCAGGAAGTAAGGATAAACGGACTTGAGGGGCAGTATTCCCAGATGCTGATCGATGGTCAGGCAGTTTTCACGTCACTTTCTAAGATGTACGGGTTGGAGCAGATGCCAACTAATATGATAGAGCAAGTAGAGGTTATACGTGGTGGAGGTTCTGTGCTCTATGGTGCAAACGCGATAGGAGGGGTTATAAATATAATAACCAAAGAGCCTGAAAAGAATTCTTATCAGGTGAAATATAATATGTCGCTGATAGATGGTAAATCTGCAGATAATGTATTATCTCTTAATTCTTCATTTGTAGACAGAACTAAAACTTCGGGGATCTCTTTGTTCGCAAATATGCGTCATCGTAATCCATGGGATGCCAATGATGACGGTTTTTCTGAAATAGGAAAAAATAAAGCAACGTCTGTTGGTTTTCGTAGTTTTACAAAGCCGACACTGCGTGATAAACTGACCTTAGAATATCATTATATATCTGAATACAGAAGGGGAGGGGATAATATGAAACGCCCTCCGCACGAGGCCTTGATTGCCGAGACTACCGATTATAAAATACATTCAGGTACGATTGGTTATATTCATTCCAGTGAAGATAACAAACGGAAACTATCAGTGAACGGTTCGATACAAAAGACTGCAAGAGATAGCTATTATGGTGGAGGTTATGATCTTAACGGATATGGAAACACATCAGAGCTGGCAGCTACGGGCACAGTGCGTTATGAAGTAAATATGGATAAACTGTTGTTTATGCCGGCAAAGTTTACTGCAGGTTTTACACAGGAATATACCAATCTGCATGATACTATTCATAGCCGTAATATAAAACAAATAGTAAACGTAAGTAGCCTTTATGCGCAGAATGAATGGAGAGACGATAACCTTACTCTTATAGTAGGAGTGAGAGGTGATAAACATAATAAACTGAGTAATATGAATATTATTCCCCGGGGAAGTATCAGGTATAGAGTAGCTGAAAATATGAATCTCCGTGCTGCCTACTCGATGGGATACCGCGCTCCGGAGATTATAGCTTCAGATCTGGATATCCCCGTTATTGGAGGACATGCTACTATTACAGTTTTGGGCGAAGACCTGAAGCGTGAATATTCGAATGCATTTAATGGAGGAATAGATTTTAGTTTGTTTAATGAGAAGTTCTATTCGTATTTTCTTTTAGAAGGTTTCTATAATAAAATAAACAGGGTTTTTATTGTTGAGGAAACCGGTACTGATGCAATGGGGAATACGATAATGACACGAAAGAATGGTGATGGTGCCTATGTATATGGGCTGAATCTGGAGACTACTGTTCAGCCTATAGACTGGCTCGAATTACAAGGTGGTTTTACATGGCAACGGAGCAGATATACTGAGCCTGTAAACTGGTCATCAGAATCTTATGTAAAACCTGTGAAGAAAATGCTTCGCTCACCTGATACTTACGGATTCTTCTCGGCAACAGCAATACCGAATAAGAGTTATGCAGTCTCTCTTTCGGGTGTGTATACCGGCTCTATGTTGACACCTCACTTTGCCGGAGCAGAAGGTATAGAGCTTGACGAAACTGTTAAAACACGTAGTTTTATGGATATGACATTGAAGCTTTCTTATTTCTTTAACCTGAATGCTATAAATAAAGTAGAGATCAATGGCGGGATACAGAATATGTTCAATCAGGTACAAAAAGATTATGATAAAGGGCCTGACAGGGATTCGGAATATATTTATGGCCCATCATTACCACGTACTTTCTTTATAGGTTTGAAAATAAGTTCGATATAATAAAAAAGGGGGTTGTCCCAAAAGTAAAATTGTACTATCAAAGTGTTATTCTCTTTGTCATTCTGAATGCAATGAAGAATCTCGACCCTCCGGACACGAGATGTTTCACTCCGTTCAACATGACAAAGAGATTGTAAAAAATACCTTTTAGACAACCTCTTTTTATTCTTATATAAAAATGATTATTCTGTAATATTACTATCAATACCAAAACATGAAACAATAGTAGACCTTTGATCTATCGTATTTACCAACACTCCATATTCTCCGGGTTGGACATTGTCTAATGTAAGCAGATAAGAACTTTCTCCGAACTTTTTAGCAGAGAAAGGCAGAATCGTCATATTGTTAGAAGATGTTCCTCCGAAAAAGGTAGATTCGGATTCTAATTCTGCACGCCGTTCTTTCTTTTTCGATTCAAATTGGAAGACAGTAACGACTGCCAAAGGATCAGTATAATTATCATAAGAGCGTACAATTAGTTGAATCTGTTCTGCCTGATTTACCCTTACCGAAGCACAACATTTTTTTACTGTCAGTCTTGTTTTAATACTTCCTATTCCTACAATATAGGCACCTGCGTTTGCATTTGTCTTGATCTGCGCTTGTGATTTTTCGAGAGGAATGGCCGAATCGTCTGCTCCAAGAAGTATAGTTTCACCTACAAATTCAGGCTCAGCTACATTTTGAGAAAATAAATTATTCGAAAAAAGGAAAACCGCAGCTAAAATAATAATGATATTTTTCATGTTTTCTTTATTGAGAGTTATACAAATATATAAATTTTCTCTTTATCCGCTACATTTTATATATAATAGTTCCTAATAACGATATTTTTAGATTAAAAATATTTAATGGTAGGTTTTGTTTTGTATCATAATGTACCATTCTTTAAGATTTTGATACTATCTTTGTGTCGAAGAGGGACATTCCTAACTATCTAAGTTGATACTTTTATAGCATTATCTGATTAAAAATCAGGTAGTCCCGCTAAAAAAGAGTTAATGGTATATATCATTATAAAAGGGTTATTTATTGGTTTTCTGTCATCCGCGCCTATGGGGCCTGTGGGGATGCTGTGCATACAGAGGACATTAAATGAAGGGAAAAGAAACGGACTTGTCACCGGAGCAGGAGCTGCTGCGGGTGATATGCTAATTGCTTTATTAGCTATAATTGCTGCTCTGGGTTTGGGTTTCAGTACCGAATTTATTCAACAGCACGAGGGACCGTTGAAGGTTGTAGGTAGTATTGTTCTTATTGTTTTCGGCTATTTCGTATTCAATAAAAACCCTTCCAAAAACCTGACTAAACTAAAAGAGACCACAATGTCTTCATGGAAAGTCTTTATCTCCTCCCTGGTTCTTACCGTCTCCAATATTGCTACATTATTCCTTTATATCGCTCTTTTTGCCCGTTTCAACGTTATCGATGCGGATAAGCCTTTTGGATACGATCTTATTTCCATCTTCTTTATTGGGATAGGAGCTATGTTGTGGTGGCTTTTGGTGACATATTTTGTGAATAAGTTGCGTACGCGTTTCAATCCGAGAGGACTTCAGATTTTTAATAAAATAATAGGTGTATTGCTGATTGGGTTGGGAGTTGCCGGTATTATAACAGGAACTCTGATGGGTATAGATTTCTTCTAAGATATCAGGCAGACGATCAATCTTTTAATTTTATCTTTATTCCATAGTAGCGAGACATGAGTACTTCTGTGTATGGATCTTCCCCGTGTACATATGTTCCCCCTACATATCTTTCAAATTCACAAGATTCCAGTCCTTGGGCTTTTGCTTTTTCTATTTCGACTTCTCTTGCTTCTACCGTTTTTCTGTAATTATTAATGTCTTTTATATTCAGGTAGAATGTGAATACAAATCCTGTAAGTGCTATTATTGTAACCACTAGTCTTATTTGCCTTAAGAATTTATTTCTGAAATCGAGATTGTAAAAACTGATCCCTGTTGCTATTATAAGGAAGGTGACAACACCGAATAATGCCCTGCGTGGAAATGATGGTGCCAGTAACATAGCATATATAGCTGCGATGACTCCAAGTCCGTATATAAAGATCAGTTTGAGGTTATCTTTTTTCTCACCGTTCGGGAAACGGTTATAAATGACTAACGTTATCAGGCTAATAAGAAACAGAGGGCCACAATAGATAAAGAAAGTCAGTGTCCATGTAAATAAACGATAGCCAAAGGTATACATGTCTAATGATACCGAATCTCCACCTCTCATGTAGTTGCCCGGTGCCAGGATCATTATCGCAAAACCTATGATTGCACCTATGATTCCGGCGACTGCCCAAACGGGTATCTGCCACTTATGTGAACGGAAATAAACGATGTATAGAATTGTTACCAATAGCATTGCTGCCGCTGTATTCTCATTTGTCCATCCTGCAAGAATTCCTAATATAAGCATCGCTAAAGATGATATAGCCTGAATGGAAATACCGGCTTGTTTACCTCCGTATAAGCGGTATGGAAGTATAAACAGGAGTATAAGCCATGTTCCCCACAGATAATTTGCCGAGCCTGTTATCCAAAGAATAGTATCGCCGAATACAGGTTGAAGGAACCAAATAGCAAGATTGATGAGTATGAATAGTGACAGGCTACTCTTTCCCTTTCCTTTGATATGGAAATATATAAGAAAAATATAACTAAAATAAATCAATGTATTGAGTAGGTCGGCTATATAAGCAGGCAACATGAGCAATACCTGAGCTATGAAATGGACAACACTGCGACCTCCCCACAAATAGTAATGGTTTATCTGCGATTGTATAATATCACCAATGGATGTAATACGGCCTTCCTCATTGTAAATATATAAGTAGGCAAAATCGTCTGAAATGATAGGGGTGAGAATATTCAGTGATAATAGTATGGAGAAGCAAATTAATGTGACAATAATCCAACAGGTTGATTTTTTTACTTTGCTGTCTTTGTTAAGAAATGTATCAGTCTTATCATACGCTTTACGTATGAAACATATTCCTCTATCAAATATATCAGACTGAGTATTCATTAACGAAGTAAATAAATTAATCCTCACAAAATTACTATAAAAAACAAAAGCAGCAAGTTTAATACCTGCTGCTTTCTCTGTTATAAAGGTTTTATTGTTATCCACATTTCGATGCACCACAGTTTGTACATTTCATACAGCCTTCCTGATATATCAATGTTTCCAGTCCGCACACAGGGCATTTTTGCCCTTTTGCTTCCGTCTCGTTAGGCAGGTATTTTTTCAAGGCGCGTTCAACACCATTTTTCCATGTATTGATCGTTTCGCTATTTAGTTCCAGTCCCTGTACGAGTTTTACAACCTGATCGATAGGCATTCCGTAGCGAAGTACTCCTGATATAAGCTTGGCATAGTTCCAGAATTCAGGGTTGAATTTACCATTCAGGCCTTCAATAGTTGTTTTATAGCCTCTCTTATTTTTAAACTGGAAGTCATAAGAACGCTGGCCTTCGTCGTTCATCGTTTTTATGATCGTTCCATGGTTTACGTTCTTAGGCAATACAAGACCTTCATCATCGTCGGATAGTCCGGTAAAGATTTCATACGGACGTCCGTCCAGTAAGCCGATAAATGCGATCCATTTTTCTTTGTTATTTTGGAATTTGATTACATCTGCTACTAACTCGCGTGGACGTTCCATTACTATTTGAGGACGTTCATAGCAGTCTCCGCATTCTTCGTCTTCTTTTTTGCTATCGTTGGCTATAAGAACCCCTGCGCGTGATCCGTCACGATAAACGGTACATCCTTTACATCCGCTCTTCCATGCCTCTATATAGAGTTGATTTACAAGATCTTCAGAAACATCAGCCGGAAGATTGATTGTGACACTGATAGAGTGATCCACCCATTTTTGGATGCGTCCCTGCATTTTCACCTTTTGCAGCCAATCTACATCGTTTGATGTGGCTTTGTAATAAGGTGATTCAGCTACCATTGCATCTATTTCTTCATTTGTATATCTCTTTGCTGTAGGATATCCTTTACTCTCCATCCATGTAACAAACTTATGGTGGAATACAACATATTCTTCCCATGAGTCTCCGTTCTCATCTATAAAGTCAACCCTTACTTCTTTATCATTAGGGTTTACCTTGCGGCGACGTTTATATACAGGCAGGAATACCGGCTCTATACCGGATGTAGACTGAGTCATAAGGCTGGTTGTTCCTGTCGGTGCTACAGTAAGACATGCTATATTGCGGCGGCCGTATTTCTCCATGTCTTTGTATAGCTGAGGATCAACTTCTGCCAGGCGATTGATGAAAGGATTATTCTTTTCACGTTTGAAATCAAATACTTCAAAAGCCCCACGTTCTTTGGCCATCTCTACAGATGAGCGGTAGGCAGCAATAGCAAGTGTACGATGTACTTCTTCTGCTAATGCTGTAGCTTCTTCTGTACCATAGCGAAGGCCCATCGCAGCTATCATATCCCCTTCGGCAGTGATGCCTACTCCTGTACGGCGGCCTTGAAGTGTTTTGGTGCGGATCTTTTCCCATAGGTGTCTTTCCGGCCATTTTACTTCTTCTGTTTCAGGGTCATCATTTATCTTTTGTAGAATCTTATCGATCTTTTCTGTTTCCAGATCGATGATGTCATCCATTATTCGTTGAGCTAATGCAACATGTTTTTTGAAGAGTTCGAAATCAAAGTATGCATCTTCTTTGAATGGATTTATCACATAAGAATATAAGTTGATTGCCAATAGTCGGCAACTGTCGTATGGGCAAAGCGGAATTTCGCCGCATGGATTTGTAGATATCGTTTTAAAACCGAGATCGGCATAACAGTCTGGCACAGATTCCCGTATGATAGTATCCCAGAACAATACTCCTGGCTCTGCTGATTTCCATGCATTATGAACGATTTTTTTCCATAAGTCGGTAGCATCGGTTTCTCTTACGGTAGTCGGATTATCGGAATCGATAGGGTATTGCTGAGTATATGGTGTTCCGTCTACAACGGCTTGCATAAAGGCATCGTCTATCCTTACCGAAACATTGGCTCCGGTAACTTTGCCTTCTATCATTTTGGCATCGATGAACGATTCCGAGTCGGGATGTTTTACAGATACACTTAACATTAATGCACCACGACGGCCATCCTGGGCAACTTCGCGGGTTGAATTAGAATATCTTTCCATAAAAGGAACCAGTCCGGTAGAAGTAAGGGCTGAATTTTTAACAGGAGAGCCTTTCGGGCGGATGTGAGACAAGTCATGTCCTACTCCTCCACGGCGTTTCATAAGCTGTACTTGTTCTTCGTCAACACGGATGATAGCGCCGTAAGAGTCTGATGGGCCATCCATTCCTATTACAAAGCAATTGGATAATGACGCTACCTGAAAATTATTTCCGATACCCGTCATAGGGCTGCCTTGAGGCACGATATATTTGAAATGATCGAAAAGATCATATAATTCTTTACTCGTAAGCCCGTTTTTGTATTTGGCTTCTATACGGCCTATTTCGTTGGCTAAACGCCAGTGCATATCTTCGGGCGATTGTTCATAGATATTACCGGTTGCGTCTTTTAGTGCATACTTATTTACCCATACTTTGGCGGCAAGTTCATCGCCGTTAAAGTAGTCTAATGCGGCGGTATATGCCTCATCAAAAGTGTAAACCTTCTGTGTCATTTGTTCTTATATTTTAGATATTTAATTCTTCTGTAAGATGTGTGTCTGTTCCTAGTACAATATTAGTCAATATGTATAGATCAAGCAAATTTTACAATAAAATTTTATCAACAAAAGTAAAAGTTTTCCATTTTATTTTTTAATTAATTGAAAATGTGATATTTAAATTTTTATGAAATAGAAAAAGTTTTCCATTTTATTTTTCGGTGAATTTAAAGGATAACAAAATAGATAAAATAAAGTTTACAGAAAAGTACAAAAAATAATCGGAAAGATCGTTTTTAACCTTTCCGATTAGCTATAATGGAGTTTATTTTGATCAGGATTATTGCGCTCCTATAAGTTCAGGATCTATCATGATACGTCCGCAATATTCGCAAACAATGATTTTCTTACCAATCTTGATATCCATTTGTTTTTGTGGTGGGATTTTATTGAAACAACCTCCACATGCACCACGTTCGATCATGACTACGGCCAGACCGTTGCGTGCGCTTTTACGGATTCTTTTGAATGCTGTCAAAAGACGAGGCTCAACTTCTGCTTCTATATTTTTTACATCTTCGCGAAGTTGCTCTTCCTGCTGTTTCGTTTCAGAAACAATGCCATCCAGTTCTTCTTTTTTCTGAGCCAGGTCTGCAGAACGTTCTTCCAGGAAAGTTTTGCTTTTTTCGATCTGTTCTGTCAGGTTCTTAGAGTCTTGTGTAAATTCACGGGCGCGTTTATCTGATAATTCGATTTCTAAAGTTTCGAACTCGATTTCTTTACTAAGGTGGTCAAATTCGCGATTGTTACGAACATTGTCAAGCTGCTCTTTATATTTCGCAATCTTTAATTCGCTGTCTTTCGCTTTTTGTTTTTGATTAGATACAGTAGTATCAGCTTCTTTCAGCTCAGTTTCGTATTTTTTGATACGGGTTTCCAAACCGATGATCTCATCTTCAAGGTCAGCTACCTCAAGAGGAAGCTCCCCACGTAATATTTTAATATTATCTATTTCAGATAATTTCTGTTGCAGGGCATAAAGTGTTTTTAGCTTTTCCTCTACAGTAATTTCTTTTTCCTGTTTCTTAGCCATAAGAATTTTTATTAAATAGATTGTTTAGATTGTTATTTATAAAAAAATGCAGTAATCAAATAGTATCAACTATCTTCTTACTACATCCGTAATTAGAGGGAGTATATCACCACTTGATTACAAATAGTTTACAGGATTCACATCAAATCCTGACATATAGACCGCAAAGGTAGGATATTTTTTTGAAATAATATCGAAAAATATATTCTTTGTGAATATTTCAGATTCATAATGACCTACTACTGTGAGTAGAATTTTGTTTTCTACATCATAAAAGTCATTATATTTGGCTTCACCCGTTATAAATACGTCTGCACTGTATGATATCGCTTTAGGTATGAGAAAGGCCCCGGCACCGCTGCATATTGCAACATCTCTTACTGCTTTTCCTCTGAGTGCCGAATGTTGGATGGTGTTCAGGTGGAAAGTATCTTTTAATAAATAAAGGAAGTCTTCTTCTTCCATTTCTTCCGGTAAAGTGCCTACTATGCCACTTCCGGCTTTAGCCCAGGTATTTTCGAGTAAATAGAAATCGTAAGCTGGTTCTTCGTAAGGGTGTACAGCTATCAAAGCACGACGTACATCCGATTGTTTATATATAGGGAGTATTACTTCGATACGTGTTTCGGGCTCGGTATGTAGTTCTCCTGTTTCACCTACATACGGATTAGTATTATCTCCTGCTCTGAATGTGCCCTCCCCTGATATATTGTAACTGCACGAATCATAGTTGCCGATACTGCCTGCTCCTACGCTAAATAGAGTATTGCGTACGAGTTCGGCATGTGTATGAGGAACAAATGTAACAAGTTTAAGCAGTTTTCCTTTTTGTGGGTCGAGTATCCTTACATGCTGGAGGTTGAGCATATCTGCCAGATAATTATTTATACCTTCCGATGCATTGTCGAGATTGGTATGTGCTGCATATACTACAATATCGTGTTTACAGGCTTTTATCATACAGCGCTCTATATAGTTTTTCCCGGTGAGCGACTTGAAGCTATGAAAAGCTAACGGATGATGCGATATAATAAGGTTGCATCCCATAGCAATGGCTTCATCTACTACTGCTTCGGTAACATCGATACATACAATAGCTCCTTTGGCTTCCTGAGTGATATCGCCTATCTGCACACCGCAATTATCCCATTGTTCTTGCAAAGGAAGAGGGGCTATTTGTTCTATAATATGTAGTATCTCTTTTATTTTCATATTCCTTGAGTTTATTATCTCAAAGATAGAATTTTAAGGCGAAGATCAGATGATTTATAACTAAAAGGTTTGTCTCGAAAATATTTCCACCATCTCTTTGTCATGTTGAACGGAGTGAAACATCTCGTGTCCGAAGGGTCGGGATTCTTCATTGCATTCAGAAACAACGTTCGGCAGAGCGAAGTGGGGCCAATGACAAAGAGAGTAAGACTTTGATAGTGTTACCTTACTTTTGAGACAACCTATTCTATATTTTTTGCAAAAACATTAGTCAAACATTTTCCGGAAATGAGCAAATATCTTTTCTTTAATTGATTTGCTAGGTTGGAAATTCGGAGAATTTTCCAGCCCGGTTAATGTTTCTTTTTCACTGTCACTCAGATTCTCAGGAATGTAGACACTTATATTGATAAGGAGGTCTCCTGTACCATATCTGTTGATACTTGGCAAACCTTTGTTCTTTAGACGTAACACTTTTCCCGGCTGGGTTCCCGGCTCTATGGAAACTTTCACCTTGCCGTCTATTGTCGGTACAACTACATTTCCTCCCAGAGCAGCAGTGGATACGCTTAACAGAAGATTGTATACAACATCATTATCGTCTCTGAATAATTCCGGATGTGGTTCCTCTTCTACTACAATAAGTAAGTCACCGTTTATTCCTCCATGACGTGCAGCGTTACCTTTTCCACTCATCGAAAGTTGCATACCTTCGGCAACTCCGGCAGGTATATTAATTGCGATTACTTCTTCTTCGCGAACAATACCTTCACCTGCACAGTGAGAACATTTCTTTGTTATGGTTTTTCCTTCACCATTACAAGTCGGACAGGCAGATTGTGTTTGCATCTGTCCCAGAATGGTATTCATTACACGGGTAACTACACCTGAACCTTTACAGGTAGAGCAGGTCTCGTATGCTGTTCCGTTATCTGCTCCCGTACCCTTACAGTGCGTACAGGAAACAAATTTGTTAACTTTTATTTTTTTCTCTACACCTGCGGCGATATCTTTTAATGTCAACTTAACCTTGACACGCAGATCTGAACCCCTGTTTTGTCTGGGCCCGCGTTGTCCTCCAAAGCTACCGAATCCGCCGCCAAAATGTCCACCGAATATATCTCCAAACTGAGAGAATATATCATCCATGGAGAATCCTCCTGCAGACCCACCAAATCCGCCAGGTGCTTCATGTCCGTACCTGTCATATTTTGCACGCTTTTGCTCATCGCTTAATATCTCGTAAGCTTCTGCGGCCTCTTTAAATTTTTCTTCCGATTCTTTATCGTCCGGATTTTTGTCAGGATGGTATTGAATTGCCTTTTTACGATATGCCTTCTTTATTTCCTCAAAAGTTGCCGTTTTGCTTACTTCCAGCACTTCGTAGTAGTCTCGTTTGGTTGCCATTAATATCTTCTGTTTTTATTATTTTGCAACAATTACTTTTGGATAACGAATCACTTTATCATCAAGTGTATATCCTTTTTGTACACTGTCCACGATTTTGTCTTTATCTTCTTCTGATTGGGCAGGTATGGTTGTTATAGCTTCATGCCTGTCTGTATCGAAAGGATGGCCTATTGTTTCAATTTCTTTTACACCATGTTTGGTAAGGAAATTTTTGAACTTGATATAAATCAGGTCCACACCCTCTTTTACGGCTTCTATATCTTCTGTTTTGGTAATGTTTTCCAGTGCACGTTCAAAATCATCCACTACAGATATTATATCTATCAGAACCCTTTCACTTCCAGATTTTAGCAATTCAGCTTTTTCTTTCAATGTGCGTTTGCGGTAATTGTCAAATTCAGCATTCAATCGCAGATAAGAATCATTGATCTCACCGTATTTTGCTTCCCAATCGGTCACATTGTCATTTAATTCGGTTTCGGCTGTCTCTTCTGTCTGATTATTTGTCAGATTATCCGGGTCAGTAAACTCTCCTTTGTCAAAATCCTTTTCAGAAAATTCCTCTTTCATATCTTATATTTATTTTATTATCAGTTGATAGCAAAAGAATTTGGAATAAATCTACCTTGATGATCTACCCTTTGTAACTCTTTGTTGAATATTATGCAACAAAAGGCTTGCCAAAGATTGAAAATAAATTTTTTATCTTTATCCTTCCTTTAAATTATATACAGAACTATTCATAATATGAGATATTTCATTATTGTAGCCTGCATTGTTTTCTTATCAGGATGTGGTAATAAGAGTACTACAGAAACTTATGTGCCACAACCAGAGGACACTATATCAAATGATAAAAATAACTGGGGGCTAAAGGGTAAGGTGAAAACAATGGATATCTATTATTTTAGTGTCAAATCGGAAACTTCTTTATTTTCTCCCAGTTTTAAAAAAGGAGATAAATCTGATTATGAGGGGATACATCATTTGCAGCTGGTTTTTGATATAAATGGGAATTTATTGCAACAAAACCAGTACACTACCGATCGCGTCTTAATTTGTAAAGTAGATTATGAGTATGGAGACTGGGGGCATGCACGAACAGAAATGATTCCGGCCACTAATCCTGATGAGTTACAAATAATCACATATAAATATAATAAGTATGGTCAACTCCTGGACGAGGTTTGCCGGTATGGGGATGGCAGAGTGGAGGAGAGAGGTCTGAATACTTATGATGAGGATGGCAGACTACTTAAATATCTGGAGCGTAGAACCGGATCAGGAGGCATACATACATATGATAAAAAAGGGAACCTTGTAAGAACAGAATTACTTGCCAAGAGTGAGGCACATGCTTTTGCCTTAACCGAGTATGATTATAATAATAAAAATCTGCTGACAGAGAAACGGGAATACTATAATAAAGTAGATTTATATAGAAGATACATTTATACATATAATGATAAAGATCTGCTCGTTGATGAAAAAACATACCAAATATGGGTTAGTGAGAAAATTCCTGAATGCCATTATACTTATCAATACAATAATGAGGGACGCTTGTCTTCGAAATATGAGGTGGACAAGGAAGGTAATTCTGAGCTGATAGCTGAATATGAATATCGATATTATCCGGATTCAACTCTGCATTATGTGCTAAAGAACTCTAAAGTAGTGGAAGAATATGATACAAAGGGAACATTAATTGTAAACAAGGAAGCTTTCCCAGGATTTGAAATTATAGAAGAAGATATTGATAAATATAAATATGATCATTGCGGCAATTGGACAGAGATTAAGAAGTTTGAAGACTTTGTACAGCTTGGTATGGGGCGTCCCAGCGGATTAGTTCAGATTATCCGCCCTTATGTAGAACGGCATTTTATATACTATGAGTAAAGTTTTGCCAGGGAAGCTCTAAAATAAAAGAGCGATCACTATAAGAAAAAGGGCAGTCTCCCTCTTTCTTATAGTGATATTAACTACTCCTCAATGAAAGTGAAAAAAGGTAAACAATTCTTATCTTTTTAACGTTGTTATTACAGACAATTCGCTTTATCAAGTACAATTTTTTATCTTTGTAAAGCTTGAAAAATTGAGTAATTATAACAAATACACAATATGTATCTATCATCACTATCATCACTATTATCACCTATAAATATCACATTAGCGATTTTACTGATTGCTTCTTTTTTCTTTATGAGGGGCAAGGTCCGGTCCGACTTGGTTGCTATATGTGCATTATTAGCCTTGGCGCTTTGTGGAATATTAACTCCTTCCGAAGCTTTAGCCGGATTCTCCAATTCGGTAGTGATTATGATGATTGGCCTATTTGTTGTGGGAGCCGGTATTTTCCGTACGGGACTGGCCAAAATGATAAGTAGTAAAATCCTGCAAACGGCAGGTAGCAATGAGAATAAATTATTTATACTGGTAATGCTTGTTACAGCCTCTATTGGTGCATTTGTGAGCAATACTGGTACGGTAGCAGTGATGATGCCTATTATTGTGAGTATGGCTGCCAGTGCGAATATAAGCTCGCGCCGTTATCTTATGCCGTTGGCATTTGCAAGTAGTATGGGAATGTTTACTTTGATCAGTACGCCTCCCAATCTTGTTATTCAGAATACACTGGTGGAGGCCGGATATGAAGCATTGTCTTTCTTTTCTTTTGCTCCTATTGGTTTTATTGCACTGAGTGTTGGTATTGTTGTTCTTTTCTTTTTAAGTAAACTCCTTATTTCAAAAAATGATTCTTCTGCAAGCAACAAGCAGAAAGGTAAATCCTTGGTAGAGCTTGCTCAGGAGTATCAACTGCAACATCAGTCATTCCGGGTAGAAGTTAGATATGACTCTCCTTTATTGAATAAAACTCTGGCCGAACTTAAAATTGCTTCTCTCTATGATGTGAGTATCAGTAAGATCATTCGTAAGACAGGTAATTCCAGATTCAGAAAAAATATAACAGAAGAAGTTGCAGGTCCAAAGTCAATAATACAGAAAGAGGATATTTTATATTGTCATGGCAGTATAGAGAATATTGAGAGATTTGTATCTGAGAGTAACCTGTATTTTGAAAAGGAAAATAATGGAGAGACTCCATTTGCCGGTTTTCAGGAGTCGGGTATTGCAGAAGTTTTTATCATGCCTAATTCCAGATTGATAAACCGTACTATTTCAGATATTGGGTTCAGAGAAGAATTTAATGTAAATGTGTTAGGTATTCAGCGTCAGAATGAATATAGGATGCATGATATTAAGGATGCAAAGCTACATTCCGGAGATGCCTTATTGATACAGGGTACGTGGAAAGACCTGGCTAATCTGGATAACCGTCAGGATGATCTGGTACTTGTTGGCCAGCCCTTGAAAGAGGCTGCAAAAGTAACACTGGATCAGAAGGCGCCTATTGCCGCCGGAATTATGATATTGATGGTAGTTGCAATGGTTTTTGAAATTGTGCCTTCTGTTATTGCTATTATGGTGGCCGCTGTGTTGATGGTTATAACCGGATGTCTGCGTAATGTGGAAGAAGCTTATACGAGTATCAACTGGGAGAGTGTTGTGCTTATTGGGGCTATGCTACCGATGGCTACAGCATTCCAGAATACAGGAGTAGATACATTGATCTCAGGGGGATTGGTGGATAATCTTGGAGGAGACAGGTTTGGTGATATGGCCCCTTATGTATTGTTAGCGGGCATCTATTTCTGTACTTCTTTACTTACCATGTTTATCAGTAATACGGCTACAGCTGTCTTATTTGCACCTATTGCTTTAAAAGCTGCCATAGGAATGGGAGTAAGTCCTTATCCGTTCTTGTTTGCCGTAGCTGTTGCTGCAAGTATGTGTTTTGCCTCGCCGTTTTCTACACCACCAAATGCTTTGGTAATGACTGCCGGACGCTATACATTTATGGATTATATAAAGGTGGGTTTACCTTTACAATTAATAATGGGAGTAATAATGATATTAGCACTGCCTCTGTTATTCCCGTTCTAATAGCTTCACAATTTGCTGGAGGTAGCGGGCATCTGTTTCATCAAAGTGATTGAGATGGTCACTATCTATATCTAAAACAGCAATTACCTCATCGTGGCTGAACATGGGAATTACAATCTCAGACTGTGATGCTGCATCGCATGCTATGTGTCCGGGAAACTGATTCACGTCTTCTACAATAACTGTTCGTTTTTCTTTCCAGGCAGTACCACAAACGCCTTTTCCGTATTTGATGCGTGTACAGGCTATGGTTCCCTGAAAAGGGCCAAGGACAAGTTCTTCCCGTTTTACTATATAGAATCCTACCCAAAAGAAACCGAAAGTTATCTTTAGGGCAGCCGATATATTTGCCATATTGGCAATAGTATCAGTTTCTCCTTCTAGTAAGCCTTTTAGCTGGGGTAGGAGGAAAAGATATTTTTCTTCTTTGGAGGTAGCGGATATGTGAAGGGGGTGGGACATAAGGTTTATTTAAGTGGATCTTTACAAGATTTTTGTACAACATCCAATACGATTTGAAGGTTATCTTTATTAACTTTAATACCCTCTGTAAAAGGTGGAATATATGAACTTTCTTGTATCTGTCTATTAAAACATGGAGTTATTATAGATTGAAACCAAGTATATGCAAGGGCATAGCGACCGATACCTAAATCAATGTGGAATCCATCTCTTGTTATGTCTTTAGGCGGATTGTTTAAAGAGGTGTTCCGCAAATTTTGAATTGTAATTCCCGATGGGATTATTAATGCAATACCAGTATCTTTTATCATGGATGTAGTTGTTTCAATAATAGCATTATACATCCTCTCTTGGCTGTAGTTGTAATCTGAAAATTGGGGTCGGTTGCAATCAGCTGAATATGACCATGTTAAGTGCCATCCGAAAACTACATTTTTATTGTGGCAGTCTCTGTATATATTATTTAGTAGTCCATTAAGATATGGTTGGAAACTATTATATATTCCGGCTTTATATGACGCTTGTTGAATAACAATGATATCCCAATCTGTATATTTTATTGCTTCATTAATTGAATAGGTATTTGATATATCATTCCAAATATTGTTTTCTGTTATTGAAAATTGATATACATTGGATTTGTTATTATAGAACATGTAATGGTTTTCAAGGGATCCACTATTATATGTGAGTCTTCCTAGTGTTACATTCTTTATATCTAAATCTTCTAAGATAGAGGGTAAAAGAGTTGTTGCATCTTCAGTAAAACTATTTCCTATAGCCAGAATATTAAGTGTTTTAGGATTCTTAGGCAGTGTAACGTTTATTGGAGCTGTTAACTCTATATGGTCGATCTCATCATTTGAGCAAGATGTGCATATTAAAATAATTAGTAATAAAATAAATATCTTATCCATAGATAGCTTGTTTTAAAAATTGGAAACAAATATATTCTATTTATTTTCTAAAAATAATATTTTTAATACGAGTTTTATATATATATATAGGAGCTATGCTAAAACATGTTGTTACAATAACAAATATTGTGTATCTTACATAAAGATTATCTATGAATGCCAATCCCTTATTTAACCTGTCCCACCCGAGAAAAGTGAATATAAACATTTGACAGATAAATATTTCGTATGAATAACTACCTATTTTAGTTATAAAATCAGATATTTTGAGGTGATTTACTTTTTTATAAAGAATTGTAGAAATGAAGAGAAATAAGAATAGAGCATAGAAGGCACTAGGCCAATGATGTGTTTCCCATACATTTAATAAAAATGGCTCTGTGTTCAAGTTTGCATAAGAAACTAAAAATAAATAAATAAATCCAGCAAGTGCCAATATCATTATGATGGGATTTATTTTTAAATTGAGTTTTCTAACTATGCATCCTAAGTAAAGTATTACTAAATAGCGGAATGATAATAACCTATAAATTAAAGGGTCTATATTAATTATACAACATAGAATTTCATAACAAATACAGATAGACAATATTATTATAAATGATTTTTTTATAGATAAAGTGTCTACTAGCCAAATAATAAGTGGTAGATATAGCCAATACTGCAAATAGCACCATGGAAAATAAGAACCAGGTCCCATCCCTCCTAAACGGATAACATCTTTTATATCAAAACCGGGATCTAGAAAATAGGTAATAGTGCATTGTATTAAAATCACTATTAGAAATGGAGCAAATATTTTTTTAAATTTTTTTATAATGGTTTTTTTTGAATAATATTGCTCTAAAGTTCTTCCTCTTTGAAATGCTGCATAAGTAAATCCTGCCGTAATTATCGCTAGTAAAGGTACAGCTTGTCTATTCCAAAAGGCACTAAGAATATAATAATTGGGTAAATTATGTGAAAGAATAACGAATAGGATGCCTATGCCCCTTGTAAAATCGAGAGAAAGATCTCTTTGTTTTTCCATTGTTAGAATTAAATTATAGATGTTTGTATATTAAATGAGGTATGGATTTGTTATAAATACAATAATGTGTTGAATATTAATTTTTATATTTTAGTTATTATGAGTCTGAATAAATCCTCTCATAATATGATTCTATTTTTCTTATATAAGATTCTATATTATGGTGTTCTTTTACAAAGTTATGAGCGTTTTCTCCTATCCTTTTTTGTAGGATTTCGTCCTCAATAAGTCTTGATATAGCATTCACATATTCTTCTATAATTATGCAGGAGAATCCATTTTCATTATTTTGTATAACATCATTGCAACCATCACTTTTACTTGTTATACATGGAGTACCTAAAGACATTGCCTCCAGAAGAGATAATGGAAGTCCTTCGAAGATTGAGGTTAGAATAAAGATATTGAGAGATTTCAAATATTGTAAAGAAGTCTCCCTATCGCCCCATGGTAAAATCTCAAATTTACTAGATAGTCCATATTGTTCGATAAGATCAAAAGTTTCATTTTTTAAATGATCTTCAAGCCCAGAACCCAATATCGAGAAGCGGACATTTGGATATAGCTTTATTATACGTTCTGCTATCTGAACAAGTAATAGGGGGTTTTTTTGATAAGTAAGGCGTGCTATAGAGCCAATCCTTATTATATCTGCGTGTTTATTGAATGTTTTATCTATTGCACTATTTATCAATATAGCATTTGGTATAGCATCGATTTTAAAACTAGGAATGCCAACTTCAAATCTCATTTTTATTGCCTCTGAGTAAGAACAACCAAGCACTTTGTAGGTATATTTCTTAGTGAAGGCTTCAACCATTAGAAAAATAGCTCTTTTTAATCCACTGAAAGACATATAGGAGATTCCATGTGGTGTGAAAATACTTTTCTTTTTCAATTGTTTAGATGCAATTCTTCCAATAACTCCGGCTTTGGAACTGTGTAGATGGATTATATCCGGTCCTAAGCGTTTTATAATCCTTCTTATTTGAAAAAAAGATTTTATATCTAACCATACGTTTAGGCCTCTAACCATATGTATGGCTAAATACTCTATACCTTTTTCTTTACAGTATTCAGAAAAGGTTCTATTAGGGGGGGCAATAATTGTTAGTTCAAATTTCGTATAATCAATATATTCTATAATTTGACGAATGTAAATTTCTACTCCACCGAAAGATTGCGTTATATATAACAACTTTATTTTATTCTTCATAACAATAACTTTTTAGATTCCTATAATCTTTATAATCTTTTCAGCAGAAGATTTCCACGAATATTTTTTCAGGTTTTCCATTCCCTTTTCTTTTAATTCCCTTTTGAGACCAGGTGTTCTAAGGATTTTAATTATGGCAAGATTGATTGATTGTATATCAGTTGGATCAAAGAAGAGTGAACTGTTGCCCAATACTTCTGGAATACTTGCTGTCTTGGCTGCAAGAACGGGGCATCCACATGCTTGGGCTTCTAATGGCGGAATTCCAAAGCCTTCATATAATGATGGAAAGACGAAAGCTTCTGCTGATTGGTATAATTTGATCAGTTCGCTATCAGAGACTCGTCCTAAGAATCTTATTCTGTCATCTAAATTGCTTAGTTTGATATGGCTAAAGCTATTGCTATTATAGTTGCCTACTATTAATAACTTTATATCAATTTCTTTTGGTAATAGAGAAAAAGCTTCAATCAGTCTTTTAAAATTTTTGTGATAATTATTTGATGATACTGCTAGTAAATACTTATTAGAAGAGTTATTGTCTATTTCAATAAGATTGGATTTTATATTAGCAAACTCTTTATTAACAGCATTTGAAATAACGTGTATTTTATCTAATGAATATTTATAGTATTCTGATATTTCTCTTTTAGAAAAGTTACTTACAGTTATTAACCCCTTAGAATGTTTTAGTATTTGAGGTATTAGTAGTTTATACCATATTCTGAAACTTAAAGAGAAACTTTCTGGATACCTTACATAGGTTATATCATGATGTGTCACAAATTGATTTGAATAAGTCGCCGGGGCTGTACTACATAAGTTCAGTAAAAAAGGGTTATTTCTTTTTTTTAAATATAATGGTAAATCCATTTGCTCCCAGAGATGTCCTTTTCTTTTTCCTACAACTTCGACATTCAGGTAATCAGCTATTTCTGTATGGAGAATGTTTGAAGGGGATATAAACTTTATTTCGTCTCCCATTAATATCTTTAACTGTTTTGATATTTCTATGGCAAAACGCTGTACTCCTGTTATAGGCTGGGTTAGAAAGCGAGCATTAGTATATATCATGATTCTTGGGGCTATTTAGATTTTTTACTTCCGTTACTTTTTTCTGTTTTTCGTTATATAATAACAAAAAACATAAGAACCAAGCCATTACGACAAAATTGTCACACGTAAATGGAGTCACACTTGCCGTGAATAAGAAAATAAGTATAAGGTTGGTTGTTGTGAAACAAATTTTTTTAAGAAATAGAAGAAAGACTAAGAATGTAGGAAAACCAAAATTAAGGTAGATACCAGGGAAACTACAAAATTCATTGAGAGATTTGTCTGCCAAAGTATTGCCTATACTTGTAATAATAAAATTACCTGTTGATGCAAAGAGGTCTTTCACTGTTGTTCCAAATAAAATACCTTTCAAATTTATTTCGTCTATAAAAGCATAGCCGGCTAATCGATGTATATAAGTTTCATTCTCTAAATAGAAAAATAAATCTGTATTGTATCTTATAAGAAGAGCAATAAAAGATATGATAACTGAAACACTAATCCCGGTAAGTATAAGATTAGCCCGATTCAAATACTTTTTGATCAATAAGGCAAGGGGTATGAAAACAAGGATTATGGCTGTTTTGGATAATGAAATAACAATACCCGCAATAAAGAGAGAATATAATATTTTTTTTCTTTTTTTAGAAAGGGTTTTGTCCAGATATACGATAAATAGTCCTACTGTTAAGAATGAGCTAAAGAAACCTCCTTCTCTACAAAGTCCAGAGACTCTAGGCAGAAAACCTATTGAATGAAAATTAGTGTATGTTGCGGTAGCATAATCTCCTAATATAAATTTAGAAATGCTTGTTGGCCCTAACAATAACGCGAATACTGGATTATAGAATAGTAATATAAATTGTACGAAAGCAAACAGAATACTAAAAATGACATAACGATAGAATATATGCATATACCCTTGTTGATAGCAGTAGAAGAGATAGGCAACTGTTACAACAATCATCATTATTTTAAAAAATAAAACAAAGTGTAATCCAATTATTGATATGCCTAATATCCAGGTAGATACAGATAGCATAAGTTTGATACTAAACGTTTTTAGCGCCCAGTTTAAAAAATTAATGTCAAGAATAGCTATAATTGCATATAGGTAAATAGTCATTCCTCCAATATATGGAGATAATATTGGAGCTGATAAAAACATAAAAAAAAGATTAGGTAAAATCTTTTTCATAAAATATTTAATGATTTTAATTAATTTAGAAACTACACATAAGATTCTATTAAATCTATATACTCTTGTATCATATCATTGAAATTAAGTAGATTTTCAACAGATTTTCTACTATTTTGCTTATGAAATTCTAATATAGATGGATTGTCGTAATAAAACAAAATAGAATAATGAATAGATTCTTCAGTTGGTTCAATGAGAATTCCATTTATCTCATCTTTTATGATCTCCGGTAGTCCACCTCTTTTACTAGCTATGACAGCAAGATTATTAGCACACGCTTCTATAGCGACGCCTGGAAAAGTATCGTTCCACAAAGAAGGTACTATTAATAGGTCTATGCTAGAATAGAACGAGTTGGAGTCAACATAGCCAATAAATTGAATTCGGTTATCTCCTAAGGCTAGTTCTCGTAAATAGTTTTCGTAATTGACCTCTCCTTTTCCTGCAATAACAAGGGTAGCATTAATATCAGTTTTTTTGAATGCTTTTATTAATATATCTATTCCTTTGACAACACTTAGTGTCCCAATAAAACCAATTCGTAATGGAGTGTGTAATATTGTAGATGTAGGCAATGGTCTTTTGTTACTCATATATAGTCTGTTATGTATTACTTCTTGGCGAGAAATTGAGAAATAGCCATTATCTACAAATTTATTAAGTATATACCGGCTAACACCTATAACCACATCAACATTAGTTGTTTTTGACGCAAATTTTTGACGCATGAAATTACATAGAAAACATTGTTTCTGGCATATCTTGCTTTTTTTGTACATGCTGGAATTCAAACATAGCAAATATTGGTCATGCAGGATTTGGAATACCGGAATGTTAAATTTTTTGACTTCTTCCCATGTGGCAATCGTCCATCCTGTCAAATTGTGGCACATAACCAGATCTGGTTTTTCAAGATTTATTACATAACGCAAATATTCCATCATTTCAGGATTATAGCGATCTTTCAAATGCCAAAAAAGTTTTGATATTGGATTGTGACTCTCTTTTTTATGAGGCCAATATAGGTTTTTTATACCAGCTCTATATACTTTTATTTCATTTATAAAATCAAAAGTAATATCTCCTTTTTCTTTGGTCGCTAATATTACAATATCATAACCTTTAGACTTCAAGCCTTCAGCTTGAGCCTGTAAGACAATTTCGGCTCCTCCTCCTATATTAGGATGATATAGAGTGTTTATAAATAATATTTTCTTCATTGTCTATGTGAATTTATATTAACCTACTATCTTTTTTATTTTTTTTGATATAGGAAAGAGATATTTTTGAAATAGGAAACTTTGAGTTATGGGATATAATATACGGAACAAAGGGTTGAGATAATTTTCCATTAGTTCATAATCTTTTACAATTCTGGGTGGAAATAAATCTCTGAAAATCAGCTTCAATTCCATATCTGTGTTCTCTAAATTGCTACTTACCCCTTTTGTATCATATAAACAAATCTTGAATGGTAGTGTTGCATATGTTTTATTATTTATAATTAAAGTCACAATGAAAAACTTGGCGTCTGCTACTATTTTATAGCTTTCATCATAAGGATATTCTTTTAATAATTCCCTGTTTATAAATGTTGCCTGATGTCCCAAGCTTGTCTTGTAAAAAAATGACAGAGATAATCTCTCAGGTGATATTGGAAGGGTTATAGTTCCATTATCAGTAACGGTTATACCATGTAGAATATCTTCACGTCTGTTTACTGAAAAAACATTGTTGAGTACCTCGTTATCATAGAATTTATCTCCTACATTCATAAAATTACAATAAACGCCAGTTGCTTTTATAACTCCTTTATTCATAGCGTTATATATCCCTTTATCAGGTTCGCTGATCCAATATGCTAACTGACTTTCATATTTTTTAATAATGTCGACTGTCCCGTCTGTACTACCCCCATCAATAATAATATATTCAATATTTGGATATGTCTGATTTAGAACTGATAAGATTGTACTTTCTATCTTATCTGCCATATTGTAGACTACGGTTATTATTGATATTTTAGAATAGTTCATATATTATGAAATATTTTTTCTGGAAAGAATTTTAAAGTTAATATATTTATTTGAGTATATAGCAACTATTAAGAAAATTAAAAAATTGGTGAACATTGTGATATAAGCTGTATATATCATTCCGTACCTTGTTAATGCAAAGGATAAAATAAAATGAAGGAATGAAATAGAGACAGTTATATACATAAGAATTCGTGTCTTTTTGTAAAAGAATAAAAAATTTACGAAGCATAAGTATAAGCATTGGAAAAGACCGGCCATTACTAGAGGGAACAAGTATTGAGTCGATGGTTCATATTTTGGAAAGAAGATAGGAATAAGAAAGTATACAAATAAGAAAATAAGAAGGGATGCAATCGTAAAAAACATGCACATTATCTTTATTTGTTTACGAAGTATTATTACGCCTGTTTTTTCATTTTCTGATAGGATCTTAAATAAGTTAACAGAATATGTAGCATTAAATGCGGATCCAAGTATTAGAATTATATTGTATACATTGAAGGCAAAGCTAAAATAGCCTAATTGATTAATTCCTAGAAAATAATTAATCAGGTATCTGTCTCCCCCTTGGCGTACCCATGTGGAGATAGAATGAGGTATCAAGGGAAGACCATAAGATAATGCGTTATATAAGATTTTTTTTCGAGGTTTGATTTTTATTGTATACCTGTCTCTAATTAACATTATAATGGATATTAAAGAGAAAAAGGTGGTTACAATAACAAAAGAATCTACCCGTCCTACCCAACCAGAATTAAAATATATAACAAACAGAAGTGTAATACCAAAGCTCAAGAGACTAAAAAGCGAAGAGAAGACTCCATATATTATCGGTTTCTCCTCCAGTCTCCAGATTTCTAGTCTTAGTGTTATAAAAGCTTGAAAGAAGCAAACAAGTAATGCTAGAAACTGATATTTAGATTCCAGTCCAATATATTTTACAGATATATCAGAGAAAATAAAAATTAGTAAGGTGAGAAATGTTGAAACACTAAAAATAACTAGGACTACACCACTCAAAATTCTTTGTAAATCTTCTTTCTCTAATTTAAAGAATGAGATGGAAAAATATCCAGAAGTATTTAATGTCATTAGAAGATTTAAGATAGTCGTGATTGTAGTGAAAAGATTTAAATATCCATATTCTGCAGGGGAAAAATATTTGGCTAAAATTATAATAAGAAAAAAACTCACACCACTATTGAAGAATGAGAAGAATGAAAATATTACTCCATTTCGGAATAGTTTATTATTTAAATATCTAGATATCATTATTTTTATTTCCAACCAAAAACTACATCTTATTATCGTAAATTATTGAATCATATAATTCTTGAGGACTGTTAACTAAGTTCATTAAATTATTTTCTACAAAAGGCATAATCGATTCATGTCCGTTTAGTTTTACGGTGTAAATAGCATTGCCAAACTCTAATGCTTCAAATAGTAAAGTTGAATATGTGCTGATAACATATTTTATCTTCCCTATATATTGATAGATGTCTTCATCTTTCTCAATAAAAATTATGTTATAATTCTCTTTTAATGAATTTATATAAGCCGTATCTATTAAGGCATACTCAAAAGGATGTGGTTTAAAATAGATTTTGAATCCGGATTTATTCTCTTTAGATATTTTACAGAAATTCTCCATAAAAGAGGTAAATTCTTTAGTGTTTGTTGATACAAATAATAAAGAATTTGGATTCTTATCCATTGATTTACTCATTTTTAATTTTTTTCGAAAAAAATTACCTTCAAAGGGTTTTATTGAGATTTCAGACAATGGTAAATCAACTTTATATTTCAGGTATTCACTCAAGTAGTAGAATTCATCTGGAAATAATAGTAAGCTGTCTTTCTTTACTTTTGGAAAATGATAATCGGCAAGAAGAGGTGATATAAAGCCATGTTGTATCTCTATTACTTGAATATCAAGCAACTTCGCAGAATAAATTAGGGCTTGCTTATATATATAATTTGTCAAATAAATTTTTTCAGGTTTTCGATATTTAAGGATAAAAGAATAAAGCTTTTGCTCTATATAGAACTCCATTATTTTATTTTCTATAAGAGTTGAAAATTCTTTTTCAGGGAATATACTACATATGAATTTTATTTGGTCGTTTAGCTCATCATTAAAAAAACTCTTCTTTCTCACTTTTAATAAAATCTTCGATATGTATTTAGTAATAATATCGAGGATAATGATGTTCGGAGTAAATAGTTTTTTGAAAATAAAGTCAGTATGTGACTCGTAAGCCCCCAAAGGTCGATTTAAAATATCTTCTTCTATATCAATAGTATATGGGTCTACGAGCTTTTTGTCATCTATGTTCTTTCTACTGGCTCTTATTATCAATGTTTTCTTCTTTGACAAGAAAAATAATGGATTGGAAAAAATAAGGCCACAGATTGTTCTTAGCCAATTTCTTAGACGCTCAGATATCTTCCAATCAGATACTTGGCATCGATCAATATATGCATTGAATATATCGAAACGTACTAATTCCCATAACGGAATATTTTTATACTTTATAGAAAAAAGATTTGCGTCATCCTCTCTCTTTATAAATTCATTTATATTCATCATTCGTCAAAAGTGGCAACAATGGTGATAAATCTTGAATTGTACATTCAAAAACATTAGGATCACTCTCATATATAGCCAGTAGTTTATCTTTGTAATATGTGAGCACAGAATAGCCTGCAGAGCGACCAGTTGTTAAAAGGTATGTCGGAGTCCATTGTTCTAAATCGAAAGACTTCCAAATACATATTCTCCTTCGAGGATTATCATTATATGGATGAGAAAACAGATAAACCGGTCGTAAATCGCTCAATGTTACCTCTAAACTCCCTTGGCATGGCCCCGATATTCTAAATTTGGAGTTTGAAGAATGAATATTCCATGTTATCTCTTTCCCTGTCATTCCTTCTTCTATATTATTACTATAATATATATGTCTGTCCTTATTATATTTTTCTGTTCTGGTATTTAGCAGAATTTGATTTCCTTCCCCTAGTGCTATTATTGTAGATTCATTTTCCTCTTTGCTTTGCTGTAGGTTTATATAGTTAAACTCCCACTTTCCATTAGGAGTTTTAAATATAATTCCTGTTCGGGATGATCGATCAGTAAGAGTTATGAAGGCCGGGATAACTAATGTGCCGTTTTCTAATTGAATACCGTTCGAAGGGGATGGACCAAATATTGTACATTCTTTAGGTATTTTATGCTCAAGAGTTAAGGTTTCGCTCCAGGTTAATCCATCGTCATCAGAATATCGATAAAGAGTATTTGCTTCCCCTTTCTCAAGTTCATAAGATAGTTTCCATGTCGGTACACTCGATATGACAAAACAATATATGCGTCCAGTTTTACCATGAGTACCATTTCTATCAATAACAAAGCAAGGGTTCATTTTTCTTCCATGTTCTGCCTCGTACTCGAATAAGACTGTTTTAAAATAAGTTTTACCTCCATCTTCGCTTAAGGCAAGTAGTATATCAATTTCTCCTTTATCATGTTCGTCTTTTCTTTTTTCACAAGCAGCTAGTATGTTGCCATTATTGGCTATTATTATAGTTGGAATTCTTGAATAAGGTTTTCCTGCAATATCATTGGAGTCGAATATTTTGGTTTCGGTTATCTTATTTACATTTTGGCTGTTAAAACTTTTTATATCTAATGCATCAAGATTATCTTCTTGTGCTGAACAAGAAAGAAAAAACAAAGAAATAAAGAGAATTAATATTTTGTTCATATTATTTGTTTTAATAATTATATAGTTGTCCAACCTCCGTCTACAATTAAATTTTGGCCTGTAATATATTTTGCTTCATCAGAGAGCATGAAAGATACAGCAGGAGCAATATCGTCAGGGCTTCCCATTCTCCTCATAGGTACTTTCCTATTATATTTTGATATAAAGGATGGATGTTGATTCTTTTCATCTAGTATTCCTCCAGGTGATACACAATTGATCCTTATATTATGTGGCCCATAATATGAAGCTAAATATCTAGTTAAATTTATTATTCCTCCTTTTATTGCTGCATATGCTGCAGGTGAGGTGCCTCCGTAGTCTTCATATAAAGTGAAGTCATTACCTACTACACCATAGATTGATCCAATATTTACAATTGAACCGAAGGATTGGTTAGTCATTACAGCTAAGGCTTGCTGGCAGAAATAAAATGTACTGTTCATTTGAATATCTACATTTTCTTGCCAAGACGTAAAACTAATATCTTCAAATTTAGCACCCCAATCCTTTGTCCGAGGATAAGCATTATTCACAAGTCCATCTATTTTTCCGAAGTATTTATTAATTTGATTTATTGCATCGACAATTGATTCTTGATTGGTTATATCAACATTGATTACTTTTTTTTCTAAATCTGATTGTACGTTTATATCTGCATTTATGGCAAGACCTCCTTTCTTGCAAATATCTTCCAAGATTGCTTTTCCTATTAAACCAGAACCTCCGGTAACTATAATGACTTTGTCTTTTAGTATCATGGCTTTTATAAATATTTTATAGTCAAATGCGGTGAAGTTCCAAAAACTGTAGCATTATCGGGTATATTTGTATCTTTAATATAGGTATTAGCTGCTACTGTAACATTATCGCCAATAATAGAATTTCCTAAGACTTTAGCTCCTGAATAGAGTCTTACATTGTTTCCTATTATAGGATAGTGCCCTTTGTTTCCACCTATGGTGCAATTTTGCATAGCAAAGAATCTATTTCCATATTTAGCTCTACCTAGTACTGTTCCTACAGGATGTTCGAGGAAAAAAGACTCAGGCAGACTTACTTCATGATAAATATCACAAGAGTGCATTATTTTGTTTAAGTAATATATTTTATCAGCCAATTGTTTTTCGTTGTTGCTTGAACATATATTACTATAAAAGTATAAATATATTAGATATTGTCCTGAGTGATATGGATTAATGACCGGAATTCCGTCTATGATAAAGTATTTGTTATCAACTAATTTAATACATTTATATAATCGTAGCCAAACCTGATCAAATTCTTTCCATAATATATCAATTTCTTTTTCACTAATTATAAAAAAATTAGACAACTGTCTGATCAACATTTCTATTAACTGATCTTTTTCTGTGTTGCAACTTAATTTCATAATTATTCTGGTTTATTTAAACATATTTTTAATACATCATATGCATCATTAATAGTATTTATTGACGAATTCTTGTTCGTTCTTATCAAATCCAAAAAATAATTCATTTGAGAAGCATATGTATCAATTATCTTTTGATTGGATTTATATATTATATTCCCGTTCAAAGATACAGTATTACAGGCTAAATCGACTAGCCATGTTTCATTTTCAAATACTAATTCAAATGTTCGTTTATAATCTTTTCTAAAATAATTTAGTATAACATTAGCACAGAATTGGTCATAAATTAGATTATAGTTAGCGTAATCATAAGCATCTATATTCAAGCTTGACACATTCCTAAATACAGAATGAACCATATTCGGGATTCCAAATATCCAATATAAATAATCCAGTTCATGAATTAAATCGATATGTACCCCGCCTCCTAAGGATGGTATTGCACTATAAGATATTTTATAATCTGTATCTCTCCATGATGGTAAATATGACCCGCAATATACATTTACCTCGTTTAGTCTTTTCCTATTTTGAATAATTTCGTCTTTTACAAACAATAGTGAATCTAAAAATCTGAGATTACACGCAACATAGGTTAATATATTTCTTTTGTTTACATCGGCTAGGATCTCATCCACATCTAATTTATGATATAAGGGTTTTTCTATAAATAGAGGACAATTAAGATCTAATAGGTTTAGTATTGTGTCTTTGTGATTTGATGTGGGATTGGAAATTATTGCAAATGAAATTTTTATTTCTTCAATTTCTTTTAAAGAATATACATTCTTTATTCCAGCCTCTTCTAGTGCACTAACTGAAGACCTCAATGCATACAGGGTATATTCTATATTGAGCAATTTAAGTGCATCAATATGTTTTCGTGCAATGGAACCTAATCCCATAATCAATATATTCATAAATTGAAATCTAGTTTACCCATATCAATAAGGTAGGTCATAAAATCGAAGTCAATTGGATGATCTAAATCGAAACATATATGAGGGATCTTGTATATCAAACTCTTATCTGTTATTGCTCCTTTATAGCCTAAGTCGAAAAAGCAGCGCCTATAGATATAAAAAGAAGCATTGAGAGAATATACCTCAGGTGCAGACTGACGTGTGAGAACAGTATTATCAACATTTTTTACTAATGAATAGTATCCATCTGCTTTTTTTTCTACCATATTGAAATAGGGATTCCGATCAGGATCACTAACTGAGAATAGATTTACAGCCTGTAAGTCATCTTGGATAATTGCTAGGGCATTTTCTATATCTTCCAAATTTCTTAATGGAGAAGTAACATCCATATCCAGAATGTAATCATACTTGGTCTTGTATTTCTTCTCATAGAAAAAAAGAACATCATTAATTGCATCAATCTTTCCAACCTTATCTCCTGCTAAAAAATCGGGTCTTAAATATTCAGATTCAAGTCCATATTCAGAGGAAATTTTTCTGATCTCCTCAGAGTCAGTAGATAATGCTATAGTTGTCTGAGAATACTTTTTCTTAAATCGGTTTGCAATATCAATTGTATATGCAATAAGAGGTTTATTCCCTATAGCCTTTATATTCTTACCCGGAATACCTTTCGAACCGCCTCTAGCACAGATTGTTATTAATATCTTCATATTACATATGTTTTACTAACTCTTGAGCTTTTTTATATTCCTCATGTTTACCTATATCTATCCAATAACCAGTTAACGGAAACCGGATAACATTATATCCTTTCTCTACTAATACATCGATAAAATCAGTAGCATTAAAAAACTCATTGTCTGGTATATGTTTTAATAGCTCCTTCTTGAACAGGTAAATACCTGCATTTGCATAATAGTTAAATACCGGTTTTTCCTGAATACCTTTAATATTTCGTCCATCAAGGTCGAATACCCCATATGGAATAGATACAGTATAAGGTACAGCTACCACTGACATATCTGCATTATTGTTTATAAAATGTAAGAATAAATCTTCATAATTTATATTAGTGAACAAATCAGAATTCATTACTAAGATATAATCATTATGAAAAGTTTCGATAAACTTTACCGATCCGATTGTCCCTAAATAACATGGCTCAGTGATGCAGTTTATTCGGGTCTCATTCCGAGGTTTTCTGAAATGATCTATTATTTGCTCTTTCAGGTAATTAACGGTTACGTTTATATTATTAATGCCAAATTCGATCAAACGGTCTATATTATGATCGATAATACACTTATCTCCAACTAGCAAAAGAGGCTTTGGCATATTTTCAGTTAAAGGTCTAAGCCTTTCTCCCTTTCCCCCTGCCATGAGAACTACATCAAGCGGGAGGATGGATTTTTTCTTCTTTAAATTAAATATTTGACAAATCCGGTTTTTCTCATCTAATACCGGAATCAAGACTATTCCTTTCTCTTTGATAAGTTTAATTTTTTGAACATTTATATCATTCTTTCGTACATAATGAAAATTTGGATTCATTACAGATAGTACAGAATCTGACAGGTTACAGCCTTCTATCAATTTCCTTCTAGTATCACCATCAGTTAATGTTCCAATCATTACTTCATTTTCGTCGATAACAAATAGAGTAAGAGCCTCACTTGATAATTGATTCAATGATAATAGGGCTTTTTGGATAGAAGCTTTATTTGATATTATATATTTAGAATATTCTGTCATTCTCTCAAATCATAAAAAGTTTTGTTGACCATTCTATCCAAATTAATTTCTTGGAGAATATTTAGGATAGTACTAGATGTCCCTTCTTTCATGTAAGGATTTATTCTTTTTTTTGCTATTTCTTTTATCTCAGGTGAAAGTACTTTGGTCATTCCTTCTTTGATACTAGCATAATCAGGTTCACAATTAATGATGCCTGCTCCTTGAATTCGCCCTTTCTGTCTGTTTCCTATATTTAACGTTGGTATACCCATACTGGGTACTTCGATAATACCACTGGACGAGTTTCCCACAACAGCATCCACAAATTGCAATAAAGATAAATATCTTAGTTTACCTAATGAAGTATATGAAATCGAATTATTATGATTTTGGACAAAATCATCTATAAGAGTCATTATTGAATGACCTTCGGTGTCCGAATTTGGCATTGTAAAAACAATCTTATAATCCGTATATTCTTCCAAAACAGCCAATAAATCTTGAAATTGTTTTAGAGAAGAACTGCTTTCCAGAGTAACTGGATGAAATGTTACCAATAAACATTTTTCTCCTAAATTAAAACTCATACTGGTTTCCAATTCTGTCTTTCTCATCAATGGTGTGTTGAGTACATTTTCTACACCTAACGCTCCAACATTAAAAACTCTATCCGGATTCTCTCCTAACTGAATAACCCTTTTTCGATATTCTTCTGTCGATGTAAAATGAAGATGGCTCAGCTTTGTGATAGCATGGCGTATAGCATCATCATAGGCGCCTTCGGTGATCTCTCCTCCATGAAGATGAGCAACCGGGATTTTATACAACAATGCTGCTGTTGCTGTTGCAAGCATCTCATACCGATCACCTAATATAAGAATAAGGTCAGGTTGTAATTCTTCAAAAGCATCAGCAAAGCCAATTGTAGCTAAGCCTACAGATTTTACTGTTGCATTTGCTGTATCTGCAGAAAGAAGCATTTGAACTTTTTTGTCTATAAAGAAACCATCGTTTTCAATTTCTTTATAAGTAAGTCCAAATTGGGGTGAGAGATGCATATTGGTTGCAATAATCTGTAGCTTCAGAGTAGTACTACTCTGAATTAACTGCATCAAATGGCTTAATATACCATACTCAGCTCTGGTTCCTGTAATAACACATATTTTACGCATGGCTCATAACTCTATCAACTCGTCTTCTTCAAAATCACGTATAGCTTTTTGTCCTACCACAGTTTCCCACTTCATCGGAGATATCCCTGTTCCTGGTCTTTTTACCGTGATATTTTCTTCCGTAAGAATCTCTCCTTTTTTTATGGGTAGTGCTGCTACAATACTTTTTCGGGCAATTGCTATATTCTTTTGTTCTGATTCTGAGACCTTTTTATCTTCAATACCTAAAGCTTCTTCTATATTTCTGATGGCTTTTACCATCGCCTTTAATTCATTGGGTTCTAGGGATGCTTTGTGGTCTGGCCCCTTCATCTCTCGATCCAACGTAAAGTGCTTCTCAATGATAGTCGCACCCAAAGCTACAGCAGCAATGGGAACTTCTATTCCCAATGTGTGATCCGAATATCCTATTCTTACACCTAGTTCTTTTGCAATATGGTTCATTGCTTTCAGATTTACGTCTTTCATAGGTGTAGGATATTCTGTATTACAGTGTAAAACAGTTATCTCTTGTTTGTTAACCCCATTCTCAACGAGTACTTGTATCGCCGCTTTTATATCATCCATATCTGACATGCCAGTTGACAATATAATCGGTTCTTTTGTTTGTGCAATACGTCTGATATATGGATAGTTAGTTATTTCTCCGGAGGGTATCTTCCATAATCCTAAATTGAGGCTAGCTAAAAAATCCACACTCTCTAGATCGAAGGCTGTTGAGAAAAAACGGATATTCTTTTTCTGGCAATAGGCAATCAACTCATTATGGTCATCTACACTTAGTTCCAGTTTAGATAACATCTCTTGTTGAGATTCATTATTAGCCGAGCTTGTATTGCGATCTTGATATTCCGCTTTTTGAGCAGTTTTTGAAGCGAGTTTTTTTGCCTTGAAGGTTTGAAACTTAATATAATCAACGTCTGCTTCAACAGCTGCATCAATTAATTCTTTTGCTAAATCAATTGATCCATTATGGTTAACTCCTGCTTCTGCAATAATGATTGTTCTATTCATTTTAATTATTAAAATTTACGCATAGGATTTCCTGCATATATCCCCTTCTCCTGAATATTCTTACTAACAAAGGTACCTGCGCTAACTATTGCATAATCAGCTACAGATACACATTGGGCTAAGACACTCTGGCTTCCTATGAAAACCGATTTTCCAATTTTACAGGCTCCATTAACCATAGCTCCTGTTGAAATATGTGAGAAATCTCCAATTTCAGCTTCATGTTCGATATTAGCAAAGGTATTTATAATACAACTCTTACCAATTCTGGCATCAGCATTAATACATGTATTGTGTAATATAACTGATCCTTCATCTATTGTGGCATATTTCGATACATGAGCAGTAGAGGCTACTATGGTTGCAAGCCTTCCTCCAGCATCAATAATCATGTTATGTAGTTTTATTCTCAGAGCAGTTTTTTTTATGGAGCCAACAGTTACTACAAACATAGCAGAACCGATATACTCATTTATTAAAGAGTCGTCACCGATAATTTTTACATCAAGAATAGACTTACCTATATTCTCCAGAGTATCCAGAACTCCTAAAATATGGAATCCTGCACTACAAGCTGCATCTATAACAGATTTACAGTGCCCTCCACCACCAACGAGAATTAAATTTTTTGTCATATTCTCACACTACTTGGTATATTAACTACTCTTTCTTCAAACCAGATTGTGTTTGTTAAATCATCAGTTTCGCAATCTTTAAACATGGGTAATTTGCTCATTAATGTCCATATAGGGCGAGTCATTACACCATTATCGTTCGTATATTTCAGAAAGTTATCTCGGGAGTCTTTATCTTTTAATAAGATTGCATTTAGCCAATAGTTAGATCTAGAATCTTCAGGCTCGGTGAAAAAAGATATATCATTTATACTTTGGAAATACTCTTTGTACATTGAAGCTGTTTCTCTTTTATTAGCCAGTATTGTATCTAGATTTTCCATTTGTGCACAGCCTATGGCTGCATTTATGTTTGGCATCCGATAATTATAACCAATATGGTCGTGTACAAATTCCCATTGGTGAGAAACCTTGGCCTGAGTTGTGATATGTTTGGCATAATCACCTAACTTTTCATCCTGAAAAAGCAACATCCCGCCACCACCTGTTGTAATGGTTTTATTTCCATTGAAGCTTAGAATTCCAATCTTCCCAAAAGTACCAGTATGTTGACCTTTATAAAAGCTGCCTAGGCTTTCTGCAGCATCTTCAACTAACTCTATATTATACTCTCTACATATACTAGCTAACTGATCTATCTTAACTGGATGCCCAAAGGTATGCATTGGTATACATGCTTTGACTCTACGTCCCGTTTTTTTATTGTAGCATGCTCCTGAATGCATTTCAGTATTCTTTACGAGCCAATCTCTGACTTTATCAGGCGAAAGACCCATAGTATCTTTATCAACATCAATAAAAACAGGTGCCGCACCTGCATAACTGATAGCATTAGCTGTAGCAATAAATGTTAGTGCTTGAGTTAAGACTTCGTCTTCGCGTTCAACTCCTACCAGTAGTAATGCAAGATGAAGCGCATTTGTTCCATTAACACAAACAACGGCTCGTTTGGTATTGGTATATGCTTTAACCATTTCTTCAAAGCGATCAACAAACTTACCTACACTAGATACAAATGTAGTATCAATACACTCTTCCAGATATACCTTTTCATTTCCAGAAAAATACGGAGCATGGAGAGGTATAAAATCATGGGTACTATATATCTTTCTTACATATTTGATAAAGTCATTATACATTGTATATATTTGCTTTATATTTTTTTAAATTTTCAGGTTGAGTAAACCATTCAATGGTTTCTTTGAGGCCTCTTTCAATGTCATATTCAGGGGTGAAACCAGTCAGCTCTTTTATCTTTGTATTATCTCCCCATAGTCTAAATACTTCTGAGCTTTTGGGACGTAAACGTTGTTTATCTTCTATAAATTTTACATCGGCTCCCATTATTTGGGCTATTAATTCCAATGTATCTCTCATTGATATTTCGTAATTGCTCGCTATATTTACTTCTTGTCCGATAGCTGCATCGCATTTTGCCAAATCAATAAATCCTTTGCAAGTATCTTTGACGAAATTGAAATCTCGAGTGGGGGTAAGATCGCCTAGTTTGATTTCTCTGATTCCACTCGCTATTTGAGATATGATGGTAGGAATAATAGCCCTTGCTGATTGTCGTGGTCCATATGTGTTGAATGGTCTGACTATAACTACTGGAAGTTCGAAAGCATTATAGAAACTAAGAGCTATTGCATCAGCGCCAATTTTTGTGGCAGAATAGGGCGATTGTGGCTGTTTGGGGTGATCTTCATCAATAGGAACATACTTTGCCGTTCCGTAAACTTCTGAGGTAGATGTTACTAAAATTTTTTTTACATTATTTTCCTTAGCTGCCTGACAAATATTTAATGTACCTTTTATGTTCGTATCTACATAGCTGTCAGGTGCTACATATGAATAAGGTATTGCGATGAGTGCTGCTAAATGAAAAATGATATCAATATCTTTAGTTATATGCTTGCAAAAGTGAGGATCACGTATATCTCCATTAATGACAGTTAAATTTGGATTATTACTACCTTCTAGCCATCCCCAGTCATTAAATGAATTATAGTACGTTAAAGCCACTACTGTGTATCCTTTTTCTAAAAGCATTTCAGTCAGATGAGATCCTATAAAGCCATCGGCTCCAGTAACTAATACTTTTTGCATATTCTTATTTTATTTGTTTTTTTATTTCTACCCAGATGTCTTTACCTAAAATATATGCAGCCGATGCAACGAATGCAACGAATAGAAAACCAATAATTATTATTTTCTTTCTAGGCTTTGATGCATACAATGGTTCTATAGCGGGCTGTATTATTGTAAATACAGGTGTTGTATTTTGCACCTTTACTTTAGCTATTTGTAATTGTTGGGCTGTTTGATTATAAATAGAATAAGTCAGAGTTGCTTCGTTTTGCAGCCTTTCTTGAGTAGTCCTGTATGTGGCTGATACAACATTCATATTACCATCTGTAAATGAAGCTAATTCTGCTTGAGCTTTATAATAATTTTCTTTTGACTCCAAATATAGTCTTTCGGAATATTCTAAATCTAATCTGGCTTTCTGAGTCCGATATTCGATTATATATGACTGAAGGTAAGATGCAAGTGTATCTGCTATAAAAGAAGATATTTCAGGACTTTGCATAGTAACTTCAATGGCTGTAATTCCTGTTTTTTTCTCCGAATTTACAGTTAACATATTTCTTAATGTTTCGATTACAAACATATCTCCCCTCGATATTCTTTGTCCATTGGCAGTATCTATAGAATCCACAGGGTTATCAGAGGAGAAAAGATTCTTAATGCGAGTCGGAGCACCTAAAATATAATTCCACCAAGGAACTTTCTGGTATTCCTTTATATAGGTATACAGTGTTGTATTCACTCTTTTGTCTTTTACAGGTATATCAAATAATCCTTGAATAAAAGTCGTGGAGTTAAGAATTGTTGGGTATAGATTAGGTGAGGTTAATGCATCCACTTGGTTATTGCCAATATTGATTCCTGTTAGAGCTGCCAGAGAGCCCATTGTTCCGGAGTTATTAGCTTGAGAATCGGGTGTTAACAGGACAGTTGTTGTATATTCTTTAGGCATGCTGTACGCAACAATAATGCCTAATAGAAATCCAGCAATAATAAATTTAATAATAAATTTCTTTTTATGCCACAATCTATTAAAAAGTGATACAAAATCAATTTCTATTTCTGTAGAAGTTTCTTTTTCCTCCATTCTTATCTTATTTCGTCAGATTATTTATCAATAGAGCTACAGTTGCTGCCATAGATGTTACGCTTGATCCCAAGCTTATGATTTGTGCCAGAGACATTTTCTCTTTTTGCTCTTTAGTTGGTACTATAATATTACAACCGGGTTGGATGACATCTCTGCTTGAGCCTTTAGCTTTTGTTACAGTTCCATTCATGAAAACGATATAAGCTCTTTTCTTTTCTGCGAGATCACTATATCCACCGGCCTGATCGATATAATATGATACTTTCTGTCCTTTTTTATATAAGATAGTATTAGGATACATGACTGCTCCATTAATTTTGACAGTATTGTCATATTCTGGTATAAACAGTTGATCCCCTTCTTTTAATACAAGGTCATATTCAGACCGAGGATTAGAGATTGCCTTGTCTAGTTCTATCCCAACGGCATAAAACCTCTCAATATTAAGCAATTCTTCAGGTATTGAGTCTTTTAGGCCTCCGGAAAGAGATAGCATTGATTTTTTTTCTTCTGCCATTTCTTTATCTGTTTTTTGTCTTAATAACCTCGCTCCCTCTGAATATGCATGAGCTGTAATATTTCCTGCCCGTTTTACAATATCAGAAAGTCTCTCTGTTTTTTCTTTTAGGGCGTATTCGCCAGGGAATAAAACCTCCCCTTCTATTCTTATATTTCGCTGCTCAATATACCCAGGGCTTCGGCGGATATAAATCTGATCATAAGGTTTAAGTATGAAATCAGATTTACCATCTACGATCAAACCGTCTTTTATCTTAAATTCGAAAGTTTCGGCTATTGTATTGTTGCTCTCTGTACTAAAAGGATCGACGATTCTTCTTGCAACATCCACTTTAGCCATTGATGCTGAATTTAATAGCCCTCCGGCTTGTAGTATTAAATCTTCAATGCTCGTATCGTCAGCATATTGGTATGATCCGGGCATTTGTACATCTCCGTATATTGTAAAGTCACCCAGCTGAACCAATGCACTATCTGAGGCGATAAAGAGCATATCATTTTTTCTCAGCGATATATCATTCCCATTTCCGGATAATAAAGATCTTAGATTAATTGGGAGATTTTCGAAAGTTAAGTCATCGCGCTCTCTGGTTAATACAGCTCTATCCAAAAATGCATTCCCCTTCAGACCTCCGGCTTTATCTATCAGCTGTTTTACTGTACTAATATTGTCTCCAACTTCATAAAATCCAGGCCTATAGACCGCCCCTTTTATTTCAGCCCTGTTATCATAAAGATTCAGTCCTGTACTTACTGTTATACTATCCCCATCTTCTAAGATAAAATTATTGTAGTTTTCAGATGAAATAGTGAAAACTTTGTTGTATTCGCCTGTCTTTCGTACCAGATTCACTTTTTCTTTATAAGCATCCCCGGTGAATCCTCCTGAGTATTTTAGTAGGTCAGCAAAGGTCTCTATGAATGTCATTTCATAAAACATCGGACGTTTTATCTTTCCAGTAATATTAACCAGTGAAATGTATGGCGGAACAATGATAATATCTCCATCCGTTAGACGGACATCACTGCTTGATTTTCCATTTATTAAGTATTGATAAATATCTACTGTCTCAATGAGTTTGCCTTTTCTGTATAATTGTACTAACCTTAATGATCCAATATCATTAACCCCTCCGGCATTGTACAGGGCATTCATTACCGATGATAATGAGGAAATGGAATAAGTACCGGGCATGACGACTTCTCCCATTACATTAACCTGGATAGTTCTAATCTTACCTAATGTAAGCCTGATTTGTGATGCTCCTTCATAATTACCGATACCGGAATATAGGCTGGCAAATTTCTGTTGTACATAGCTGTTTGCCTCTTTTACAGTCATTCCGTTTAAATAAATCGGACCTAGCCTTTCAACAACAATACTCCCTTCCGGTGAGATAGTTTGTCGGAGTGAATTTTGTGAAGCCCCCCATATGTCTATTACAACTTCGTCTCCAGGGCCTAATTTATAGTCATCAGGTGTCGCAATATTCACGTTTGGAGCGAATGTGAGATTTTTTTGGTTAAATATGTTTCGCCCAAATATATCGGTTCTTAATTTTAGTTTTAAAGAATCTTCTTCGATGATTCTTTCATCTGTTACATTTGTTCGCAACGAAGGGTCTAGTTCTCCTGGTGTTAGAGATTTCAGATTTTTTTGATTTTGCTGATTTTGCTGATTTTGTCTCTCTACTTGTACTTTTACTCTTTCCAGTTGGTCTTTAGTAACACCCCTTTTCAATAATTCTGTGGCTATTGCTTGTTGTGATGTTCCCTTTGCTGCTTCAGTCTTAACATAGTCGATGATTTGATTATCTGACATTTGAGCAAACAATACATTTATTGAAAATAGGAAGAGGATAAAAATATAAAGGAGTCTTTTCATATAATATATGTTATTGAAAAATCTTTTATTTATATAGAATCTGTATTAATGGAGGCACTTTTGTAAGGCTTTATTTATCAGCTTTTTATAAAGCATATGAAAACTTCTAACCTTCATTTTTTTTAGCGTTACAAATGTAGCTATTTTTTAGCTTAAAACAAGTTTAATTATTACGATTTTACAGGATTAGCTTTTCATGTAACCAAAGAGTTCTTCTTCGACAATGCAGCAAATTATATGTGCGATGAGTATGTGTGATTCTTGTATCCTGGGTGTCTCTGCGGAAGGCACCTTGATGCAGATGTCACACATGTCTGAAACCGCACCTCCTGTTTCTCCAGTTAAGACTATGCTTTTTATTTTTTTTGTTTTACAGGCAGATAGTGCTTTAATGATGTTTTCGGAATTTCCAGAAGTAGTAAGTCCAATGAATATATCCCCTTCGTTTCCCTGAGCCTGGACCTGTCGTTCAAAGAGGCGGTCAAACCCATAATCATTTCCTATTGCTGTAAGTATGGATGTGTCTGTTGAAAGTGCTATTGAAGGTAAGCCCGGACGGTCGAAATAAAAACGGCTGACGAATTCACCTGCTATGTGTTGAGCATCAGCGGCGCTTCCTCCGTTACCCGCCAACAGTGTTTTCGATCCGTTTTTATATGCAGATGTTACCATTGTTGCAGCATCGTATATACTTTGTAAGACCGAAGGGCTGGTGAGTATGCTTTCTTTGACAGAAATAGACTTTTTTATCTGATCAATAATCGTTTCTTCTATATTCATCGTAGAGGTTCTTTATTTGGATTACAAAATTAGGCTTTTCTTATTAATAATCAGACTTTTTTTATACTTAGTGTCGATTATATATATAAAATAGACTAAAAAATCTTTCTATATTTAATAAAAATATTGGCAACATATAGCTATCTTTGTTTTATGAATGATGAATTATTTAAATATTTAGAATTCTCGCTACCTGTACATAATTGCGTGATTATACCTGACTTTGGAGGATTTATATTGAACTCTGAACCGGCATCTTTATTAGTCAACGGGCTGGTACCTCCCAGATTTTCGGTTGTCTTTAATCCCGATTTGAAACATGATGATGGAATTCTGATTAACCTCTATAAGAAAGATGGTAATTTATCTTATAATGTTGCATCACAACGGTTAAAAGAGTCTGTCAAAGAACTGAAAAGAGAACTATTGGCGGGTAAAGCTGTAAATTGTGGCCGCTTTGGTTATCTCTCGGTTGATGAAAATAATAAAACTGTTTTTACGGCTAATAAGTTTTTGATATTCCCGGATTCTTACGGATTGAAACAAGTAGAATTGAGGCGTTTGATCAATATAGAAAGAGTAAGCGAGGTTAGTACAAGTCGTTTTTCTCTCCGGCATACCTTGGGTGGGGTAGCTGCAGCAGCGATTGCATTGTTCTTGTTTGCCGTACCATCTATAAATATTAAGGATAATTCGATTCAAAAATATAGCCAACAGGCCGGATTTGTATCTTCATTGTCTACATCGTTGAAGCCTGTGCTTGAGCAAAGTGTGCAAAACGAAGATGTGGAAAAGCCAGATGTAGATAAACAAGTTTCTCTCCGTACATATTATATCATAGTTGGAGGTGAGGATTCAAAATCTCAGGCTGACCGATTGCTAGAGAAGGTGAGAAATAACGGACTAAAGAATGCTTCGATAGTACAATCTGACCGCTATAGGATTTATGTGGCTTCTTTTACGGATAAGACGGAAGGTGAATCCTTCCTTGAGGTTTTCCGAAGAGAAAATCCGCAATACAGTACAGCCTGGTTGTATTCGAAACGAAACTAAGGAAGATATATTCTTATATTATAAAAATAAAGCCTGGGATTTCCAGGCTTTTTTATTCTAGTTATTTTGATTACTCTTTTTCTCCATATGCCAGATCTCCGGCATCACCCAATCCTGGTACGATATACGCAAATTCATTCAGCCCGGGATCGATAGCTGCTGCCCATATTGTTGTTTTCTCTTGAGGAAAGTTTTGAGCACAATACTCTATAGCCTGTTGGCTGGATATGATTGTAGCAATATGGATATGGCTCGGTTCCCCTTTGGTTAACAGAGCCTGGTATGATAGATCCATACTACCTCCTGTGGCAAGCATCGGATCTGTTAATATCAGTACCTTATTGTCTATTTTGGGGGAAGCGATATATTCGATATGTATGTGGAAACTTTGATGATTTTCCCTGTATTTTCGGTATGCAGAAACAAAAGCATTTTCAGCTTTATCAAAAAATTGCAAAAATCCGTGATGGTAGATAAGCCCAGCCCTGAGTATAGTGCCTATCACAAGGGAGTCTGTTGGTACATTCGTAACGGATGTGCCTAATGGCGTTTGAGTCTCAAGGGGAGCATAATTCAAAGATTTGCTTATTTCATACGCCATTATTTCCCCTATGCGTTCAACATTTCGTCTGAAACGCATACTGTCTTTTTGGATTTCTACATCACGCAATTCGCTGACAAAACGATTGAGAATAGTGTTTTGCTCTGAGAGATTTATTATTTCCATATTGGTATTTTGGCTTTAAAGGTATAAGTTTTCTTTCAAATTTATAGATTAAACAATATGAAAATAATTAACTATTCCATATTTTCCAGGCGGCAATAGCCTGCAACTCCAACATCTCTGCTCCATTTTTTATGGTAGTACCATTTTCTTTGCCGAGTCTTAAGAATTTTGTTTCCGCAGGATTATAAACCAGATCATATAAGAGGTGCTTGGATGAAAGCAATTGGTATGGTATATCAGGAGCATTTTCTATATCAGGAAAAGTACCAAGTGGTGAAGCATTAATAATGATAGTATATTCATCCAATACATTTTGATCGATATCTTTGTATGATATCTGACCTTCTTTAGGGGTGCGTGACACATACATCCATTCTATACCCAGATTTTGCAATCCTCCCTGTACAGCTTTTGATGCCCCGCCGGTACCTAATATAAGAGCTTTATGATGTATTTCTTTATTGATTAGCGGTCCGATTGAATGTTGGAAGCCAATGATGTCGGAATTATAGCCTATTAGCTTGACATCGCCATTATTACGGGTGACTTTTATCACATTCACGGCACCTATTTCTTTTGTTCTGGGGTCGAGTTCGGTCAGATAAGGAATTATTTTCTCTTTATAAGGAATAGTCACATTAAATCCTTTCATAGTAGGGTGAGAGAGAAGGATATCCGGGAAAAGTGAAATATCGGCGATCTCAAAATTTAAATATTGTGCATCAATTCTTTCTTTCTCAAATTTTTCTGTGAAGTACTTTTTAGAAAAAGAATGTTTCAGGGGGTATCCAATTATTCCGTAAGTATCCATAATGCAATGTTTTTGATTATTCTGATATTTTCCGTTTGAAGCGGCTGTTCAGAAGGTCTGTTACTTTTTGGGTAATGTTATACCCGTCTTTAGCCAGCAATATATTATCTAACCCTGCGTTAGTGAATATCATCTCATAGTTAGAAGTCTTGTTTATCTCTTTCAGGATATGTTTTACAGAGTCAGTAATCTGTTTATTTATTCTTTGTTGTTCTATTGTAAAGTCTTCCTGCGACTTTAGAGTCATCATTTGGATATCTGTTTCGAGTTTCCGTATGCGTGTAGCTTCCTGTTCGGCTCTTTCTGCACTTAAGAAGGCATTATCCTGTATCTTTCTCTGGAATTCTGCAACATCAGCCTCCAGTTGTTTTTGTTTTTGAGCAATTGCCGTTTTCGAATTGTTGAATTGCTTTATCAAGGTGTCATTTGCATCTTTTGCAAAGTTATAGTTCGTTAGCAATGAGTCTATATCTACATATGCAATGGGTAGCAATCCTGAATCCGGCATCGTCTGGGCGAATGATATATTCATAGAAACTAGTGCGATAGCAAGAAAAATAAGCCTTTTCATCTGTAAGTAAAAGAAAGTATTTAATGATATATTTTTTAATTGCAACTTCCTATAGCTGTTATACATACAAAAGTAATAAATAGGTCTGCGACCTTAATTTTTCCCTATATTACAAAAAAATAGGATAACTCCGATTAGTGTTACCCTATTTCTATATTTTTTTCTTAATTATTTTGCAGCTTCCGGTTTGTAGCGATTATTCAAAAGAGTAATCACGGTACCAGTGATATCATATCCGTCTTTTGCTAAAAGTATATTGTCTAATCCTGTGTTGCTGAATATCATCTGATATTTAGCTGTTTTGTTTAGTTCTTTAAGGATTAGTCTCACTGAATCAGCCATCTGAACATTTACTTTTTGTTGTTCTCTTACATAATCTTCCTGCAGTCTCTGAGCCATAGTGTGTAGGTCGGCTTCCAGTTTTTGAATGCGGGCAGCTTCCTGTTGAGCTCTTTCCTGACTTAGAAATGCATTGTTTTGCACTTTTCTCTGAAATTCTGCTGCTTCAGACTCCAGTTGTCTCTGTTTTTGAGTAAGTGTAGCATTCGAACTATTATACTTTTTCATCAATGCATCGTTTGCATCTTTAGCATAATTGTAGTTTATTAATAGTGAATCTACATTAACATAAGCTATAGGCAATACTCCGGTGGAGTCTCCTTCCGCAAATTTTAGAGAGGTGCCTCCGTTTTCTGTGTTTCCCTTATTAGATGTGAAAAATAAAATAAAAAGGACAATTATTGCAACCGCAAGAACGCCATTAATAATGTAAGAAATATTCTTCATTTAATAATACATTTAGTTAATCTTTCCTATAGCAAATATAACAACAAGCATGTTATAAATACACGCTTGTTTTAAAACGACTTGGCAAAGATATATCTTTATGTTAAAACAACACCACATTTAAACCTTTAAAAGTTGTAAAAAAATTGCTTTTTAAGCTATATCTGTATAATTTTAGAAGTTATTATGAGAATGTAAGTAATAATTAAAATATAAAAAATGACAATTAAAGATTTAAAACCAAGTGGGATATGGAATTATTTTTATGAAATAACTCAAATTCCACGTCCTTCGAAAAAAGAGGAAAAAATAATCGCTTATCTTTTAGAATTCGCAAAAAAATACAATCTGGAGGTCAAGAAAGATGATGCAGGGAATGTCCTTATCACCAAACCTGCTACCAAAGGCAAAGAAAATCTTCCGACAGTAATTTTGCAAGGCCATGTGGATATGGTATGTGAAAAAAATAGCGGTACAAAACATGATTTCGATAATGATCCTATAGAAACATATGTGGACGGAGAATGGCTGAAAGCCAAAGGAACTACGCTTGGTGCCGATAACGGTATGGGTGTAGCTGCTGCCCTGACTATCCTGGCTTCGGATACAATAGAACATGGAAAATTGGAGTGCTTGTTTACAGTAGACGAAGAAACCGGGCTTACAGGTGCTTATGCCTTAGGTAAAGATTTTCTGAATGGAGATATTCTTATCAATCTGGATACAGAAGAGGAGGGTGAAATCTATATCGGATGTGCCGGTGGAAAAATAACAACAGTAACATTTGATTATAAGAAACAAGATATACCGGCAAATTATTTTTGGTTCAGGGTACAAGTGAATGGACTCAATGGCGGTCACTCCGGTTCGGAGATTCACAAAGGCCTGGGTAATGCGAATAAGATACTAAACCGTTATCTGTGGGCTTTGAGTAGAAAATTTGACCTGGCTCTTGCTGAAATAGATGGTGGCAACTTGCATAATGCCATTGCCCGTGAGGCATATGCTATTGCAGGTATTCCATACAGCCACAAAGAGGATGTGATAGTAGAACTGAATACATTGGCTCCTGATATTGAAGCTGAATTGAAAGCTGTCGATCCTAATTTGAAAATGACAGTTTCATCCACAGATACTCCTGCATTTGTTATCGATAAGGATACGACAAGTAATTTATTGAACGGAATTTATGCTTGTCCTCATGGAGTATTAGCTATGAGCCATGAGATTCCGGGGCTTGTGGAGACTTCTACTAATCTGGCTTCCGTGAAGATGAAGGAAGGTGATAAGATTGTGATCATGACAAGTCAGAGAAGTTCGACTAACTCACTGAAAGATGATGCCGGAAATATTGTGAATGCTGTATTTACACTGGCAAAAGCAAAAGTTGAACACTCGGCCGGATATCCGGGATGGAAACCAAATCCGGATTCTAAAGTGTTGGCAGTAGCTAAGAAAGCTTACAAAGACCTTTTTGGGAAAGAGGCAGAAATTATGGCGATTCATGCAGGGCTTGAGTGTGGCTTGTTCCTCGAAAAATATCCGCATTTGGATATGATTTCCTGTGGCCCAACAATCAGAAATGCGCATTCACCGGAAGAACAGATCGAAATAGCTTCTGTTGAGAAATGGTGGAATTTCTTATTGGAAACATTAAAGAATATTCCAGCCAAATAAAAGTTGTTTATCTATTCGATAGACGATGAAATATATAAGGTGACAAAGAGGTAACATTTCGATAAGTGTTACTCTTGTCACTTTTATTACTTTTTTTGAATAATAAGACAAAAGTATGAGTAAAATGAAAATAGAAATATGGTCAGATATAGCCTGCCCATATTGTTATATAGGAAAAAGAAAACTGGAAAAAGCTTTGGAGCAGTTTCCTCACCGGAAGAGTGTAGAGCTCGTATGGCATAGTTATGAATTAGATCCTGATTTGCTTGAACAAGCCACTAATCAGTCTATTTACAGCTACTTTGCAAAGAAGTATGATATGACAGAGGATGAGGCTCGTATTACGCAGGCAAAGGTAGCCAAACTGGCAAAAGAGGTTGGTTTGAACTATGACTTTGATAAACTGATTGTGGCTAATACTTCCGATGCATTGCGCCTTGTGAAACTGGCTAATGAATCCGGTTTGGCTACCGAAGCGGAAGAGGTGTTGTTTGATGCATACTTTGTAAAAGGGTGGGATATCAGTGCCCGGAATGTACTGATAGAACTTGGAACAAAGATAGGGCTGAAAGAAACAGATATATCAGCAATGTTGGATAGTGATAAATATCTGGCAGATATAAAGAAAGATGTAGAGTATAGTGAAAACGAATTGAATCTTGAATATATTCCTTTCTATGTCTTCAATGGTAAGCAGATCGTACAAGGCTCCATTGCTTCCGAAGATTATCTGAAAGTATTGAACGAGGCTTATACTGAATGGGAACAGAACGGAGTATCTTCCGAAAAAGGAGAAATAATAACAGGACAATCCTGTTCGATAGACGGAGTATGTAGCTGATGATAATATGCTGATCTTATGTTAATTAGTGGCTTGGTATAGAAACGCTCTATGAAATTATGCTAGAGCAAAGCATATTCTCCTTGTCATGCTGACGAACGGTCACAGGAGCGTAGCGTATGTAAAGAAGAAAAGAGATCCTTCGTTCCTCAGGATGACAAAGTAATTAAAGATAGATTGTCTAATAGAAAATAAGCTTTATTCTGAGAGAAAAAGTAACAGATAGAAACAATAACAAAGCTGTTACCTTTGTTACTTTTTAACAGAGTAGAAAACCTTAACAGAACTTTACATGAGAAAATATACTATTGCAATAATTATATTATTATTTCCAATGATTTGTACAGGACAAGTTAATACGAAAGGACAGTTTCCTTATATATTAGAGGAGACTGAAGAAAATATACAGTATTTAGTGGAGATTACAAGAGAGAATAGTGCTAATAAAGGGGATGACTTTTTCCTTGAATTTCAGGTATATAATGAAAGCAAGTCTCGTAATTTAAGTATATCAGGTAGATATAAAATGCATGTAATTCCTCAAGGTGATTCTTACTGTACTAAAATTAGAATGTATAGCAAAACTATTTGCGAGAACGGTGAAGTTGTAGGGCATGGACATCCTTCCGGCGAGTGGAGCAAATGCGGAAATACTTTTCGGGAAGTGCTGGATTACTATTTTAAACACAAATCAATGGTGAAAACAATGCCTAAAAAGTAACAGATAAAGACAATGAAAAAGTTGTTACCTTTGTTACTTTTTAGCAAGAGCAGAAAAGTAACAAGAAAAACAGAAGATATACTGTTACTTTTGTCACTTTTTAATCTTATTGAAGTTACTTAATCACAAAAGGATGTTACTGTGAAGAAAATTATATACTTGTTTATTCTTTGTATTTCGGTATTCACTGCATGTCAGGATAGCGATGATTTTTCGTCTGATAAGAATTTGTCATTGACATTCTCAGCCGATGTTATCAGTTTCGATACGGTATTTACTACTATCGGGTCGGCTACCAGGCAGTTTAAGATTTATAACAGGAATGAAAGTTCCCTGACCATAGAATCTATCGAATTGATGAATGCTGCAAAAAGTGGCTTCCGTATGAATATTGACGGAGAGAAAGGTACAAAACTCAGCAATGTAGATATCCTGAAAAAGGATAGCCTTTATGGCTTTGTGGAAGTAACAGTAGATCCTACTAACAGTAAGAATCCTCTATTGATAAGAGATTCTATACGCTTTACTGTAAATGGTAATACCCAGTATATACAACTGGAAGCTGTAGGGCAGGATGTATATATATGGAAAGATAAGGTGATTACTAAAGACTCTGTAGTTACCGGAGATAAGCCACTTCTTATATATAATACACTTACCATAAATAAGGGGGTGAAGCTGAATGTGCAGAAGGGTACTACCTTCTTTATGAGAAATAATGCAGGGCTAGATGTTTATGGCGCTTTGATTGCACAAGGCAGTGTAGATGAACCTGTAGTTTTCAGGGGAAGCCGCTTTGATAATATTGAGGGTGATATTCCATTTGATAATGCTCCCGGACAGTGGACAGGTATTGTCTTTCATCCCGAAAGCTTTGATAATGTATTCGAGAATGCTATAGTAAGGAATGCTATTCGGGGTATGACTTTTTCTGCTTCTGATACACAGAATGTAAAAGCCACTTTTAAAAATACGATTGTTCAGAATACTTCCGAATATGGTGTAATGGCCGTTAATTGCAAAATCAATGCTGAGAATTGTTTATTTGCTAATTCGAAAGGCGCCGCACTTACATTGTCGGGGGGAGAATACTCTTTTGTACATTGCACATTGGCAAACTATTATCGCTGGGCCTCACGTCAGGCGGAATGCCTGGTATTGGGCAATTCATATGCCCTTACAAAATGTGATTTTATAAACTCGATCATATATGGTTCGGCTATGGATGAATTGTATCTGAGTGGGACAGGATCGGTTGCATTTAATTATTTGTTCCATAACTGTTTGATAAAGACACCCGAGTTGGTTAGCGATCATTTTGTAGATATAATATGGAATGCCGATCCGCTATTTGCCGACCTCAATACAGGAGGCATTTACTCTTACAGCTTTGAACTGCAAGAGACTTCGCCTGCAATAGGCAAAGCTGATAAAGCGTATTCTCAGCAGGTGCCCTTTGATCTCAAAGGCCGTTCCAGGTTAGGAGATTCTAACCCTGACATGGGTTGCTATGAATGGACTAAGTAAATACATCTTATTTGCTCTTCTATGGGGACTGTTGCCTGTGGCTGCACAGGAAAATTTTCGTGTCGTATTCTATAATGTTGAAAATATGTATGATACGAAAGATAATCCCGATACATATGACGATGATCTTACACCAGATGGCAAGCTGCACTGGACAAATTACAGATATTGGCAGAAGCTAAATAATATCAGTAAAGTAATATCTTCGGTAGGAGAAGGTTATCCTCCGGCATTAGTTGGGCTGTGCGAGGTGGAAAATGATTCAGTACTTTTCGATCTGACAAAGAAAGCAGCACTACAAAGGCATAAATATGAATATGTTATAACCACCTCTGAAGATTGGCGCGGTTCCAATGTCGCCCTTCTGTATCAGAGAGATCAGATTAAGATATTAAGTAAAGAATCGTACAGGCCATTGTTAGGCGATTCAATACGGACCACCCGCGATATCCTGCATGTAACGGGCAGGTTAGTGAATGGTAAGATTCTCGATTTATTTGTTTGTCATTTTCCATCGCGTAATGAAGGTATTAAAAAGACAAGACCTCACCGTATCAAATGTGCAGAGCTACTGAAACAGAAATGCGATAGCGTTTCTCTTATCCGTAAGAAAGCTAATATTATCATTATGGGAGACTTTAATGACTACCCGCATGATATAAGTATGGCAGAGATTCTCAGGGCTCAGCATATAGAGTCCGATATCTCGTCGCATAACCTATATAATATGTTTTACCACAAAACGAAAGAGAAAAATGCCGGATCGTATAAATACAGGGGGAAATGGAATTTTCTGGATCAGTTCGTAGTCAGTGGTGATTTATTAGTGAAGTCCGGAAGAGTGTTCATCGAGAATAAATCTGCTTACGTTTATTCTTCTGATTTCTTATTAGAAAATGATAATGAAAAATATGGCGGCCAAAAACCTTTCAGAACATATTCCGGATTTCGATATCTGGGTGGATATAGCGATCATCTACCCATCTATATGGATTTGCATATTGGTTATTAGGCCTTTTCGCTTAAAGCTTCGCTAATATTACCAAATACGGCAGCTAATAGTGTACGGACTTGTTTTAGTCCTTCCTCATCAATTCCGGCAAGAGCCGAATCCATCGTTTCATATACAGCCTTGTTCGCCTTTTCTTTTATAGCCTTACCTGCGTCGGTCAGATAAATAAGGTTGGAACGCCGGTCACTTGTTGAGGCATTTCTGTATACCAGATTCTGCTTGGCGAGGTTGTCCAGAAGGCGTGTCATACTAGGTTTATCTTTGAATGTGGAGTTGCATAAGGTTTGTTGGGTAACTCCGTCCTCGCGCCACAGGAAAGCCAGTACAGTCCACTGTTCCGGAGTGATATCCAGTCCTTCTCTTCTGAAGTTACGATACATCATCCGGTTGATGGCCATCGACACCTTTCCATTTATGATCGGGAATATTAGGTCCAAATCTTGATTTAAATTTAATACTTCTTCATTTTTCATGTGTAGATACTTCTTTTATTACTTTGCTATTACAAAAATAAGACAAGAAGTTTGTATCTACAATCTTTTTTGAAGGTTTAGCATTTGTTATTTTAATAAAAAACCTTATCTTTGCCGCTCATTTGTAAAAAATGATATGTTTAATTTATAATTAATTAATTTATGAACAATTACGAAACCGTTTTCATTTTGACTCCCGTTTTGTCTGATGTGCAGATGAAGGAAGCGGTAGAAAAATTCAAAGCTATTTTGACCAATGAAGGGGCAACAATAGCAAATGAAGAGAACTGGGGACTTCGCAAATTGGCATACCCAATTCAGAAGAAATCTACCGGTTTTTATGCGATGTTAGAGTTCGAAGCTGACCCTTCTGTTATCGCTAAACTAGAAATTCAATTCCGCCGCGACGAGCGTGTGATCCGTTTCTTGACTTTCCGTCAGGATAAATTTGCTCATGCTTATGCATTGAAGAGAAGAAATCTTAAATCATCTAAAAAAGAAGAAGTAAAGGAGAATTAATTTATGGCACAGCAATCAGAAATCAGATATTTGACTCCGCCTTCAGTGGATGTAAAGAAAAAGAAATACTGCCGTTTCAAAAAGAACGGTATTAAGTATATTGATTACAAAGATCCTGAGTTTTTAAAGAAATTCCTTAACGAGCAAGGAAAAATACTTCCTCGCCGTATCACAGGAACATCACTAAAATTCCAACGTCGTGTTGCACAAGCTGTAAAGAGAGCTCGCCATTTGGCTTTGCTTCCTTACGTAACAGACTTAATGAAATAAAACAAGGAGGAGAAAGAAATGCAAGTTATATTAAAAGAAGACATCCTTAACTTAGGATATAAAGATGAAGTCGTAACTGTTAAAGACGGTTATGGACGTAACTACCTTCTTCCCCAAGGTAAAGCTGTTATCGCAACAGAATCTGCAAAGAAAGTATTAGCTGAAAACATGAAACAACGTGCTCATAAGCTTGAGAAAATCAAACAAGATGCTCAGGCTATGGCTGCAAAGTTGGAAGGTGTATCACTTACTATCGGCGCAAAAACAAGTTCTACAGGAACTATTTTCGGTTCTGTGACTAATATTCAGGTCGCTGAAGCTCTTGAGAAATTAGGTTACAATGTAGATAGAAAACTGATCCTTATCAAAGATGCAGTAAAAGAAGTAGGAAGCTATAAAGCAATAGCAAAACTTCATAAAGAAGTTTCTGTTGAAATACCTTTTGAAGTAGTTTCTGAGTAATTCTGAAATTATATATAATAAAAGAGGTGGTTATTTTAAATAACCGCCTCTTTTATTATATATAATATGCTGTAAATAGATAATCCCAATCGTATTTGTAATTAATACTATTAAATGTTTGCATAGTTAAAAATTAACATTTTAATTTGTGTTATATTATTAGAAATGCCCGATTCGAATTTTATTTATTGCTGAGTTTTCTATTATCTATTTCAACAATTATATTTAGTATAATGTTGTTTTCTATTCGTATTCCCAGCGATGAGAATATGAAACGCTACAATATTGCCCGTCGTGCATTAGCATTGGCATATTTAATTGTCGGTATTTTTAATTGTTATAAGACAATTATATCTTCAATATACAGCATCGATTTGAATTTAATCCGAACATTAACTTTAGTTTCTGCATCATATCAGGCATTGTTATTCACATTTGCATTATTGATGTTGATACAGCCTGCCTATGTTTCGGTCAGAAGAGTTTCTTATCAGTTCGGAATAATCTCCTTTGTTTTGGCTATTTTATTAGTGCTGCTGCACAATGTTTCCTCTGTAATTTACAATTATTTTTATGGTATACTATATTCTATTATTTAGAAAGAAGTATGCACAGTATTTAAAACAACTCGATGATTATTATGATGAAGATGAAGATAACCGTCTCAGGTGGGTAAAGGTATCTTTTTATATGGCATTATGTATTGGGGTTCTGGCATTGTTTATGTCGTATCTACCATTACAATATGTCGGCTGTTTTATTTCGGCAATTATTATATTCTATATCTTTTTTGCAATAAAATACAGTAATTATCCTTTAGACTTTCACTATATCATATCTGCAGTTTATGCTCGTGAGGCTACTTTGCCTATAACCCTTGAATCTGATATTAGTGAGGCAGAACTTCTTCCTTTATCTGAAAAAGAGCAAAAACTACAATATGCTATTGATAAATGGGTAGAAGAAAAACAATATCAATATGCTGATGTGAGTCGTGATGACATAGCTAAAGGTCTTGGAACCGATCGGAATTTCCTTACTTATTTCTTTCACAATCGTATGAAAATTGAGTTTAGGGTTTGGAGGACACAATTAAGGATTGAAGAAGCTAAAGAGCTCCTTATAAAATATCCCGATTTATCCATCTCTAAAGTTGGATGTATAGTTGGTATAACAGATCGTAGTAATTTTCAGAAAAAATTTAGAGGAATGGTTGGCTTATCTCCTAAAAATTGGCGGAAAGAAAATCTTAAAATGAGAAATTAATTTATATATAATTGATTGATTCATATATGTATAAATAGTGTGGTGTAAACTTTTATTGTAAAATAAAGTTTGTACCACATTGTTTTTGTCAAAAACATATATGTTTGTTATACCCATGCCCATATCGTTAAAATCTACAGTGAAAGTAAATGAGAATTTATTAAAGTAAAAAACCAAGTTAAGTATATAAAATTCAAGATTATAAATTGCTCTTTTAGTTTTTTTATAATCTATTTATTCAACTTAAAATAATAATAATTATGGAAAATGTTATGTGTGGAGGTTTTACTGCCTTTAGATTGTTCACGTCGGAAGAAAAAGAACTTTTCGTGAAAATACTTGATCCGATTGTTGGAGTCGATTATTTACCATTGGCAGTGGCGACTCAGGTAGTAGCTGGAACCAATTATGCTTTTTTGTGTGAGTCTAAAGTTGTCAGACCAGATTCTCTTAGCTACAACTCATTGGTGATTATTCATAAACCATTGCCACATGTGAATGAAGCACCGTCACTTATGGAGATTAAGACAGTGAAAATTATTTAAGATCAATTGACCTTTAAATTCAAAATCCTGATTTAGTATATCTAAATCAGGATTTGTTATTTTATAAATTATTTATCTATTGTATAGAGATCTCGAATATTTTTCATTAAAACTATATTCCTTGAGTACAACTAAAGTAACAATTAAAAAACATCAATTATGTGTTACTTTTGCCACTTTTTTGAATTTATTAATAGATATATTAAATATTAAATATATATTTATAGAATATATTGATGTGATATATTGATGATTTAACTATTTGATATACAATGTTAATATGTAAATATAAATATATTAATGATTACTTTCAGATTATGTTAAATATAAAAATGTTAACTTAGCATTGTCTAAATATTTAACTTTTCAAGCACTAGCTTGTTTATTAATAAAATCATAAACAATAAAACTTATAATATGAAAATTGGATTTGTAGGATTGGGAAAGATGGGCGGTAAAATGGTAGAGCGCCTTTTGAATCACGGACATGAAGTTGTAGTTTATAATCTTACCCAGAAAGAGGTTGATGAAGCAGCTTCGAAAGGTGCTATAGCAGCATCGAGCCTGAAAGATCTGGTAAGTAAACTTGAAGGTCGTAAACTTGTATGGCTTATGGTTCCTGCAGGTAAGCCCGTGGAGGAAAATATTGCGGAATTACTGACTTTACTCAATCCGAATGATATAATTGTAGACGGAGGAAACAGCTATTGGAGAGAAACTGTAGAACGTGGTAAAAAAGTAAAAGAAAAAGGAGTGCATTATCTTGACTGTGGTACCAGTGGAGGTGTATGGGGGCTTCAGAATGGTTACTGTCTGATGTATGGCGGAGACAAAGAAGCCTGTGACTTTGCGGAGCCTATCTTCAAGAGCCTTGCTCCTGAAAACGGGTATATGCGTTGTGGTGAGAGTGGTGCCGGACATATGGTGAAAATGGTTCACAATGGTATAGAGTATGGCATGATGCAGGCATATGCTGAAGGATTCGAAATAATGAAGAATTCTCCTTATAATGTAGACCTTGAAAAGGTATCGAAAATTTGGATGCAAGGTTCAGTAGTTCGTTCATGGTTACTAGAACTTATAGGGAATGCATTGGAAGGAAATGAAAATCTGGATGGAATTAAAGACTATGTCGCAGATAGTGGCGAAGGTCGTTGGACTGTACAGACAGCTATGGACTTTGATGTTCCCGCACATGTTATCACAGCTTCACTCTTTACACGCTTCGAATCGAGACAGGAATCTTCATATGCGATGAAACTGCTGGCTGCCATGCGTAATCAGTTTGGGGGGCACGAGATAAAGAAAGATTGATTGATATCGGTTATGAATAACTGTTGTGGAATATCCACAGATATAAGTAACTAACTATAAAATATGAAATCAAAACCAACGCAAGACCAGGCTCTGATCATTTTCGGAGCCTCTGGTGATTTAACATACAGGAAGCTGATTCCGGCTATATTTGACCTTCACAAACAAAATTCACTTCCTAAGAATTTTGCGGTGCTGGGGGTTGCCCGTAGTCCGTTTACAGATGATACCTTCCGCGATAAGATGAAAGATGGCATCAGGCAATTTGCAACAGCCAAAGATGCTTCAGATGAAGAACTGAATCTATTTTGTCAGAAACTTCACTACCTGTCGATAAATACAGATGATAGTAAGGAATATTCAAAACTGAAAGATCGTCTTCAACAATTAGACAAAGAGGAAAATACAGCAGGTAACTATATATTCTACCTGTCTACACCCCCTTCTTTATACCCTCTTGTTCCTAAATTTTTGGCGGCACAGGGATTAAATAAAGAAGATGGCAATTTCAGACGGATTATTATAGAGAAGCCTTTTGGTACGGATCTTAAGTCTGCTGTTGAGCTGAATGCATCTCTTCAGGAAGACTATGATGAAGATCAGATATATAGAATCGACCATTACTTAGGGAAGGAAACTGTGCAAAATATGCTGGTAACGCGTTTTGCTAATGGTATTTATGAGCCATTGTGGAACAGAAATTACATACATCATGTAGAGATTACCGCTGCCGAAAGTATTGGTGTAGAAAACCGTGGCAGTTATTACGACCATTCCGGAGCATTGCGTGATATGGTTCAGAATCACTTGCTTCAGCTGGTAGCTTTAGTAGCTATGGAACCTCCGATGTCTATCGATTCGGTTTCTATACGTAATGAGAAGTTGAAAGTTTTTCAGGCATTACGTCCTATGTCTGACGACGATCTGTTTAAGAATGTTATTCGTGGACAATACACAGCAGCCAATATAAAAGGTAAATATGCGAAAGGCTACCGGGAGGAAAAGGATGTAAATCCTGATTCCCGTACAGAAACATATGTTGCCATGAAACTTTTTATCGATAACTGGCGGTGGGGAGATGTTCCGTTTTATGTGAGAACAGGGAAACGCTTGCCAACAAGGGTATCAGAGGTGGTAATACATTTCAAACCTGCTCCGCAAAAATTATTTCCCGAAAGTACGGATTTGAGAAATGACGATAACCAGTTGGTAATTCGTATTCAGCCGGATGAAGGTATTTTGCTGAAAACGAAAATGAAAGTTCCCGGCAGTGGTTACCAGGTGAAGAATGTGAACATGGATTTCCATTACTCACAATTACAGGATACTTATTTACCTGAAGCTTATGAGCGTCTTTTACTTGACTGTATGATCGGTGATTCCACGTTGTATATACGTGGTGACGCTTTAGAGGCTACCTGGAAATTTGTTCAACCGTTGATCGATTTCTGGGAAAAGAATCCTGATGCTCCTTTGCATGGCTATCCGGCAGGCTCGTGGGGACCCAACTGTGCAGATGATTTGATTGAAGAGAAAAACCTTACATGGCGATATCCTTGTAAGAATCTATCCGATGATGGCATATATTGTGAATTATGATAAAAGAAGAAATTGAAATTTATCAGGATGCATCAGCCCTTAGTGAGGGATTTACCGCATTCTTAAAGAAGTTGATGGATGTATATCCGCGTGTTAATATTGCTCTTTCAGGAGGGACTACGCCTAAAGTTATATTTGACTATTGGGCCGAAAACTGTAAAGACACTATAGACTGGAGCCGCCTGTTTTTCTTTTGGGGTGACGAACGGTGTGTGCCACCCGAAAATGTGATGAATAACTTTGGTATGACTAAGGACCATTTGTTTGACAAGGTTCCTAATATACCCAATAATAACATTTATCGCATACATGGAGAGAACGAGCCTGAAGAAGAAGCCGAGTGGTACAGTAAAATACTGGAAACACGCGTTATGCAGCGACGCAACACCCCATGTTTCGAGATTATTATGTTGGGCTTAGGAGATGATGGACATACAGTGTCTATTTTTCCTGATCAGATATCTCTGTGGGATAGCAAGGAGTTTTGTGTTATTGGCGAGCATCCTGAAAGTAAGATGAAGCGCATAAGTCTTAGCGGGCAGGTGGTCAACAATGCTCAGTATGTCGTATTTCTGGCTACAGGAAAAAATAAGGCTGAAAAGGTGAGAGATGTTATAAAAAACAGAGATCAATTCCTCAATAAATATCCGGCTGCAAAAGTAAATCCTAAGAAAGGATATTTGTACTGGTTTTTAGATAGTGATGCGGCGAGTTTGTTATAAATAATAAAGCCTGTCCGAATCTCCTGGACAGGCTTTCAGTTTAATTACTCATCTTTTATTTGGTCAATGTACCATTTATCATTTTTGACTTTGGCTTTTGTCGAATTTTTGATTTGATCACTTCTAATTTGATCAATATACCACTCGTCCTCTTTTACTTCTGCCTTTGTTGAATTTTTCAGGTCTTCATCTTTAATTTGGTCGATATACCATTCATCTTTTTTAACCTTAGCTTTTGTCGCATTCTTTAGGTCACTATCTTTTATCTGGTCAATATACCATTCATCATTCTTTAGCTGGGCCTTTGTGGCATTTCTCAGATCAGCATCTTTTATCTGATCAATATACCATTCATCATTATTAGTAAGTGCCTTTGCTGCATTTTTCAGATCGTCAGCTGTATAGCTTTGAGAGAAGCAATTCAAAGAAAAGGCTATACTACATACAATAAATACTATAACTTTTTTCATGGCTGTAATTTTAATAGGTTGTTACGTATTGGATACCTCTAATACCAAAAGGTTTAATTTCTATTAGTTAATATTGAAATCCCTACGAACTCAATTTACAAAGCATTACATTTGCCCCGCTAACACAAATTTTAATTTAAGAATATACGATTCAGCGCAGAGTAACTTTTCAGTATATATAATAAAAATGGAGCTAATTTTACTAGCTCCATTTTTATTTATATTCTACTATCCCTTTATAAACCTCAACAATCTATCCACATAATCCCTGTTATTAGACAGTCGTGGTACTTTATTTTGCCCGCCTAACTTTCCGATAGATTTCAGCCATTCATTGAAGGTACCCTTAGGCAAACTTCTTACAATAGGCATATTCAACGAAAGGTTGTACGACCGTTTTGCCTCATAGTCTGAATTTACCTTCTTCAAAGCTTCATCCAGTGTCTCGATAAACTTATCAAGACTGTTAGGTTCTACAGCAAATTCTATCAGCCATTCGTGAGCGCCATTATTATTATCGTCGAAGTAGACAGGGGCAGCTGTATATTCGGTGATTTGCGCACCTGTTGCTTTGCATGCCTCGGATAAGGCTTTTTCGGCATTATCTATGATGATTTCCTCACCGAATGCGTTGATAAAATTCTTGGTACGGCCTGTTATGTGGAACAAATAAGGGGTTGTTGAGGTGAACTCAATTGTATCACCGATCATATATCGCCACAGCCCTCCATTGGTCGAAATTATGATGGCATAGTTCTGTCCTGTTTCTACTTCATCAAGTGTTAGTGTTCTTGGATTTTCTTTATCCCATTCACTCATCGGGACAAATTCGTAGTAAATACAGCTGTCCAGCATCAGCAGCATCTCTTTAGAGCCTTCCTCAAATTGTACACCAAAGAAACCCTCCGAAGCATTATAGGTTTCCCAATACCACATCTCAGGTTTTTGTATCATTTTCTTATACTGCTCTTCGAAAGGGGTAAAACTAACACCGCCATGGAAGAACACTTCCAGATTGGGCCATATATCCGTTAGTTCCCGCCCTGTGTCTGCTTTTATCTTTTTCAGTAAGACCAATAGCCATGACGGAACACCCATAAAGGCGCGCACATCATTCTTTACAGCATAATCTGTTAGAGCCTGAAGCTTAGTTTCCCAGTCGGGTAGGAGAGATATGCTTTCGGGTGTGCGGCTAAATTTAGCCCAGAAATACAGATTCTTTATAAGAATGGCTGATATATCTCCTGTGAAAATGCCGTCGCCAATATTATTTATCTGTTTGCTACCTCCCAGTACAAGTGTTTTACCAAAAAAGAATCTGGCATTCCTGTTTGCTCTGCCATAAATGGCGAGCATTTGTTCACCACATTTATAGTGCCCTTTGGTCAGGGATTCCTGAGTGACAGGTATATATTTACTTTTATCTTCTGTAGTACCCGACGACATGGCAAACCATTTTACAGGCTTGTTCCAGAGTACATTTTGTTGTTTATCAACTAAGATTTTATCAAGATAAGGGCGTAGGTCTTCATAGTGAAATACAGGTACCTGTTTCCTGAAATCGTCTCTATTCTTTATTGCGGAAAAATCAAATTGTTGCCCGAAGTAAGTTTGCTCACCGTTTTTGAGCAGATATTTCAATATCTTCTCTTGTGTTTCTATAGGATTGTTTATAAATCTGTCTACCTCTTTGTACTGATAGTCCAGATATTTGTGAGCAATTCGGGTTATCATCCGATTTTACTTATTTTCCTGAGCTTTTCTTCGTCTATGATTTTAATTTTTCGTCCGTCCAGCGTTATGATGTGTTCGTCAACAAATGTTGATAGTGTACGGATGGCATTTGAGGTTGTCATATTTGACAGGTTGGCCAGATCTTCACGCGACAGGTAGATACTGATGGTGGCTCCATCTTCTTCGAGCCCGTAATTTTCGATAAGGAAAATCAGTGATTCAGCTAGTCGTCCGCGGATGTGTTTTTGGGTAAGGTTTACAACTCTTTCGTCTGCAATACCTAAATCAGTAGATAGTTCGCGTATGAAAAATGATCCGAGTTTTGAATTGGTAGAGACGATTTCGTTGATGAGGTTCATCGGTATGAAGCAAATGGTAGAAGGCTCAAAGGCTGATGCTGCGGTAACATACGGTTGGTTGGCAAAAAAAGCCCGGTAACCGAAATACTGGGTTGGTCGTATCATTCTTATAATCTGACTTCGCCCCCCGACACCGTCTTTGTATATTTTCACTTTGCCTTTACACAGGCACATCAAATCCATAGGAATCTCTTCTTCCCTATATATAACCTCATTCTTTTTGAACTCCATGATTCTTGCATTTGACGCAACCATGGACTGTTCTTTGTCATTTAATAGATTCCATATTTCAGGAATGCTTTCCGACAAACTAATAACATTACTACTATCTGCCACCATACAAAACTGATAATGTAAAATATCTTATTAGCAAAGTTATATAATTTTTGTGATAAAACATGTTGCAAAACATATTTTTAACGCATTTCTTTGTTTTTTTATTAACTAACCCAGTCGAATAAATTATTATTTCGCTTTGAATATTACAATAATAAGACTATTTTTGCACCACTAAAAAAGGAGTACGATATTCCTTTCTTACATTTCGATTGAAATTTGTAACAATAACTAAATAAACTCGTTAAGATGAACGTATCTCTAACAAATGTAGATAGCGTTAATGCTATTCTGCAAATTACTGTAGCTAAAGCAGACTATCAGGAAAAACTTGATAACGCCCTAAAAACTTTCCGCAAAAAAGCAAATATACCGGGTTTCCGTCCTGGGACTGTGCCTATGGGTATGGTGAAAAAAATGTATGGTAAATCGGTGCTGGCAGAAGAAATAAATAAGCTGGTAGGAGAAAATCTATATAATTATATTCAGGAGAATAAGTTGAATGTTTTAGGAGAGCCGCTTCCTAACGAGGAAAAACAACAACCAATAGATTTTTCTGTTGAAGGCGATTACGACTTCTTTTTCGATCTGGCTCTTGCTCCGGAAATGAAACTAGCTTTATCTAAAAAAGATAAAATCACATATTATGCTATCGAAGTGAATGAAGAACTTGTTGAGAAACAAATAGATTCATATAAGGCTAATTATGGCAAATATGATAAAGTAGAAGAAGGCGCTAAAGAAACAGACCTTATAAGAGGTAAAATCTCTGAGCTTGAAGATGGAAAAGTAAAAGAAGGCGGCATCTTTGTTGAAGACGGTATTGTGATGCCATCATATATGAAAGACGAAACTGAACAGGCTAAATTTGTAGGAGCAAAAGCCGGCGATGTGATCGTATTTAATCCGGGTAAAGCGTATGATGGAAATGAGGCAGAAATATCTTCTATGCTTCATATCGACAAAAATGCTGTTGAAGCAATTGCTCCTGAATTCCAGTTTGCAATTACTGAAATAACTCGCTATAAAGAAGCCGAACTTGATCAGGATTTGTTTAACAAGGTTTTTGGAGAAGGAGTCATTACAACAGAAGCTGACTTCAGAGAAAAAGTAAAAGAAACTATTTCAGATCAGTTTGTTCCGGATAGCGATTACAAATTCCTTCTTGATGCAAAAGAATTGTTGGAGAAGAAAGTTGGTGATCTGCAGTTCCCGGATGCTTTCCTTAAAAGATGGCTGATTGCCTCAGGTGAAGAAAGGACTGCAGAGTCGGTAGAAAACGATTATCCAAAAATCCTTGCCGACCTGAGATTCCACCTGATCAAAGAGCAGATAGCTAAAGATTTTGATGTTAAGATCGAAAATGAAGATATGAAGATCATTGCTATGCAGGCTGCAAGAGCTCAGTTTGCACAATATGGAATGATGAATCTTCCTGAAGAAATGGTAGAAAACTATGCCAACGATATGTTGAAGAACAAAGATAATGCACGCAATCTGTTAGACCGTGCGATGGAAAACAAGATTATCGATGTTCTGAAAACAAAACTGGGAGTAGAAGAAAAAGTTATCTCACTGGACGAATTCCGTAAATTCTTCGAAAAAGAAGAGGATAAGGCGGAAACAGAAGCATAATTGAAGATGTATCAGATAAATACGGGTAGTAAAGAGGAAAACTCTTACTACCCGTTTGTTTTTATATAAATAATGGAAAATACTATAAATATTATTTCGGGTTTTCAGTTTTTTATTTATAACTTTGTTTGCATCAAATGAGGCTGTTTTATTAGCCTTTTTTTTATGCCTTTATGACTGGCATGATAATTGTTTATATAACAATGCTAATACATTATTAAATTAAAAAGGAAATGTTATGAACAATGAATTTAAAAAATATGCTACAAAGCATTTAGGCTTAAACGGATTAGCTCTTGATAAATATATTGATATAACAAGTAGTTATATATCACCTACTATAATTGAAGAACGCCAATTAAATGTGGCTCAAATGGATGTTTTCTCCCGTTTGATGATGGATAGGATTATCTTTTTGGGTACACAGGTTGATGATTATACAGCTAATGTAATTCAGGCTCAATTATTATATCTTGATTCTGCCGATTCGGGAAAAGATATATCTATTTATATCAATTCTCCTGGAGGATCAGTGTATGCCGGTTATGGAATATATGATACAATGCAGTTTATAAACAGCGATGTATCTACTATCTGTACAGGTATAGCTGCATCTATGGCTGCTGTATTGCTTGTCGCAGGCCAAAAAGGAAAGCGTTTTGCATTGAAGCATTCACGCGTGATGATTCACCAGCCGCTTGGTGGAGCTCAGGGGCAGGCTTCAGATATCGAGATCACAGCACGTGAGATCGGTAAGATCAAAAAAGAACTTTACACTATTATATCCGATCATTCAGGTCAGCCTTTTGACAAAGTGGCACAAGATTCAGACCGTGACTACTGGATGACTTCAGCCGAAGCAAAAGAATATGGTATGGTAGATGAAGTATTAACAAAAAACAAATAATCATTTACTCACAAAAAGGATAAATGTCAAAAAAAGATACTAACAGTTATTGCAGTTTCTGTGGACGTGGGGAAAAAGATGTGAACATGCTTATCTCCGGTATGTCAGCCGATATTTGTGATAGCTGTGCTGAACAAGCATATCAAATAGTAAAAGATAGCGTTGAAGCTAAAAAAACAGCTCTGGGAATAGACAAAGATCAACTACCTGATCCCAGAACTATCAAAGAATATCTTGACGGATACATTATAGGACAAGATAGCGCAAAGCGCTATCTGTCTGTAGCCGTTTATAACCACTACAAGCGACTGCTGCAAGGAAAAGATGATGATATCGAGATTGAAAAATCGAATATTATACTTGTAGGTCCTACCGGTACAGGCAAAACATTATTAGCCCGTACAATAGCAAAACTCCTTCATGTGCCGTTTGCCATAGTAGATGCTACAGTATTAACTGAGGCCGGATATGTAGGTGAAGATATTGAAAGCATCCTTACCCGCCTGTTGCAGGCATCCGATTATGATGTTGCTGCTGCAGAACGAGGTATTGTATTTATAGATGAAATAGATAAGATCGCCCGTAAGAGTGATAATCCTTCCATTACACGCGATGTAAGCGGAGAGGGAGTTCAACAGGGGTTGCTAAAGCTGCTTGAAGGATCTGTTGTAAATGTACCGCCTCAGGGGGGGCGTAAACATCCTGATCAGAAAATGATAGCAGTGGATACAAAAAATATATTATTTGTCTGTGGTGGTGCTTTCGACGGGATCGAACGTAAGATAGCACAACGTTTAAATACTATGGTTGTGGGGTATGCTTCATCGAAGAATAATGCACAGGTAGACCGTGAAAACTTATTACAATATGTAGCACCTCAGGATTTGAAGTCATTTGGACTTATACCTGAGATTATTGGACGTTTGCCAATACTGACATATCTGGATGCATTAGATAGAAGCGCATTAAGAAGAATATTAACAGAACCAAAGAATTCTATCATCAAGCAATATGTAAAACTGTTCAAAATGGATGATGTAACGCTTACATTTGCAGAGGACGTATATGAATATATTGTAGACAAGGCTGTTGAATACAAATTAGGAGCCAGGGGGCTGAGGTCTATTGTGGAAACAATAATGATGGATGCGATGTTCAATATTCCATCAACCAAAGAGACCGAATTGCACGTTACTAAAGAGTATGCGGTAGAGCAGCTCGAGAACTCCCAGATAATTAAATTGAGAAATTCGCAATAAAGTTTGTTTTTTTGACAAAAAATAGTCTATTTTAAGTTGGAGAATTAAATTAAGGAATTTATCTTCGTAATAAATACAATAGTCTATTTTTTAGAAATATGCCGAAAAGAGACGATATACTAACACATGCTTTAAAGGAGCATTTTGGCTTTGACAAATTTAAAGGGAACCAAGAAGCTATCATCCAAAATGTATTGGATGAAAAGGATACCTTTGTGTTGATGCCTACGGGAGGTGGAAAGTCCCTTTGCTACCAGCTGCCAGCATTATTGATGGATGGTACAGCTGTTATTATTTCACCACTGATAGCCCTGATGAAGAACCAGGTGGACGCCATGCGTAATTTTAGTGAAGATGACGGCGTGGCTCACTTTATAAATTCATCGCTAAATAAAGCTGCTATTGAGCAGGTCAAAGGAGACATACTGTCAGGAAAGACAAAGCTGTTATATGTAGCACCCGAATCTCTTACAAAAGAGGATAATATAGATTTTTTGCGCCAGATTCAAATATCATTTTATGCGATTGATGAAGCGCATTGTATTTCTGAATGGGGGCATGATTTCAGACCGGAATACAGACGAATTCGTCCTATTGTGGGCGAAATAGGGAAACATCCGATAATTGCACTTACTGCAACTGCTACTCCAAAAGTGCAATTGGATATACAAAAAAATCTGGGTATGGTTGAGGCTGATGTCTTTAAAGCTTCATTCAACCGTGATAATCTTTTTTATGAAGTTCGTGCCAAGACCAATAATGTAGATAAAGACATTATAAAATATATAAAGTCTCAGGGTAACAAGTCTGGAATTATTTATTGTTTGAGCCGTAAAAAGGTGGAGGAGTTTGCTGAGATATTACAAACAAACAATATAAATGCATTACCTTATCATGCAGGATTAGATGCTCATACACGATCTGCCAATCAGGATGCATTCCTGATGGAACAGGTGAATGTGATTGTTGCAACAATAGCCTTTGGTATGGGGATAGATAAGCCCGATGTGAGGTACGTCATACATTATGATATGCCAAAGAGTCTGGAAGGATATTATCAGGAGACAGGGCGTGCAGGACGTGATGGCGGAGAAGGAAAGTGTATTGCATTCTATTCTTTCAAAGACTTGCAAAAATTGGAGAAATTTATGCAGGGAAAGCCTGTCGCAGAACAAGAGATTGGAAAACAACTCCTGCTTGAGACTGCAGCTTATGCTGAAACTGCCCTTTGTAGAAAAAAAGTATTGCTCCATTATTTTGGAGAAGAATATAAAGAAAGAAATTGTGGGAACTGTGACAATTGTGTAAATCCTAAAAAACAAGTGGAAGCTAAAGATTTATTATTAACGGCTCTGGAAGCTGTAGTTGCGTTAAAAGAAAAATTTAAAACGGATTATGTTATCAATATCCTGAGAGGAAAAGAAACCTCTGAGATCGAAACTTATGGGCATCAAGATCTCGAAGTATTTGGCTCAGGTGATGATGCAGATGAAGATACATGGAATGCTGTTATCCGTCAAGCATTAATAGCAGGATATTTCGATAAAGATATCGAGAATTACGGTCTGCTTAGAGTAACAAAAAAAGGTAAGGACTTTCTGAAGAAACCTTCATCATTTAAGATTACAACAGCTGATGAAGAAGATTTGGATGATGATGATAATATCGATGATGTCGTTGTAAAAGGCGGTGGGGGCGGTTCTGCTGTAGACCCTGTGTTATTCTCTATCATGAAGGATCTGCGCAAGAAAATGGCTAAAAATAACAATGTTCCTCCTTATGTTATCTTTCAGGATCCATCGTTAGAGGCGATGGCTACCATCTATCCTATTACGATGGATGAACTGCAAAATATCCCTGGAGTAGGAGCCGGAAAAGCCAAAAGATACGGGACAGAATTCCTTCAAATAATAAAGAAACATGTAGAAGAGAATGAAATAGAGCGTCCTGAAGATTTACGCGTAAGGACCGTAGCTAATAAGTCGAAACTGAAAGTCGCCATTGTACAGGGTATTGACCGCAAAGTAGCTTTAGACGACTTGGCCGAGTCTAAAGGAATCGACTTTGTAGAGTTACTTAATGAAGTGGAAGCTATAGTATACTCAGGTACAAAAATAAATATTGATTACTTCCTCCGCGAAGTAATAGACGAAGACCATCTGGATGATATATTCCAATATTTCCAGGAAGCCGAATCAGATGATTTGGAAGAAGCCATTAATGAATTGGGAGAGTATTCCGAAGACGAAATCCGTCTGGTACGGATTAAGTTTATATCTGATATGGCAAATTAACGAATGAAGAAAAAAGCTATCTTCCCGGGGACTTTTGATCCCTTCACTATAGGGCATCATTCACTGGTAAAACGATCTCTCGAATTGGTAGACGAGATCGTTATTGCTATTGGTGTGAATGAAGCTAAAAGAAGCTACTTCTCCCTTGAAAAACGTATAGAAATGATCCGGTCTTTATACAAAGATGATGATCGGGTATCTGTTGGATCGTATAACAGCCTTACTGTAGATTATGCAAAAGAGACAGGTGCCGCTTTTATTGTACGTGGCATTCGGTCGGTAAACGATTTCGAATATGAAAAAACGATTGCCGATATGAACCGGAATATATCAGGAATAGAAACTTTTATATTATTCACTGAACCAAACCTAACACATATCAGTTCTACTATTGTCCGTGAATTATTGCGGTTCGGACATGATGTCAGCCAATTTATACCGGAGGGTATAAATCTGGATTAATGATGTAAACGCGGCAACTTGGTTGCTAATAAATATATTTAATATGAAAAGAGTTATTATATCAACTCTGTGTCTCTTTGCGATTGTTCTTACTTCGTCAGCTCAGTTCAAAATGAGTGAAGGATCTAAGAAAGTGGCTACAACGATGGCAATCATAGAGAACATGTATGTTGATAAAGTAGACGATGATAAATTGGCAGAGGATGCCGTAAAGTCGTTACTTGAAAAATTAGATCCACATTCTACATATATCAGTCCTGATGAGGTAAAAGATATGAACGATCCGTTAGAAGGGAACTTCGATGGTATCGGTATTTCTTTTAATATGGTTACTGATACACTTTATGTAATTGAGGCATTATCCGGGGGGCCATCTGAGAAGATAGGGCTTAGAGCCGGGGATAAAATCATGTATGTTGATGATACGCTTATTGCCGGGGTAAAGATGCCTACAAAAGATGTAATGTCTAAGCTGAAAGGCCCTAAAGGTACTACAGTAAATATAAAAGTATTACGCAAAGGAAATTCCGAATTATTGGATTTCAAAATAGTACGCGATAAAATTCCTATTTATAGTATCGATGCCAATTATATGGTAGATAACAATACAGGCTATATCCGTATTATACGCTTTGGAGCTACTACAACGAAAGAATTCCGCGAAACCTTACTTAAGTTGAAGAAAGAAGGGTTGGAAAACCTTATTCTTGACTTAGAATATAATGGTGGTGGATACATGGCTCCCGCTATTGATCTGGCAGACGACTTTTTGGATAGAGGCAAGCTTATCGTATATACCGAAGGCAGCCGTCAGCCGCGCAGAGATGAATTGGCTACAGAGAAAGGCGTCTTCGAAAAAGGGAAGCTCGTAGTACTTATCAATGAAGGTTCGGCCTCAGCTAGCGAGATTTTATCAGGTGCTATTCAGGACTGGGACAGAGGTATCATTGTGGGACGTCGTAGCTTCGGAAAAGGCCTTGTGCAGAGACAAATACCGTTGCCGGACGAATCGATGATAAGACTGACTGTTGCCCGTTACTATACACCGACCGGGCGCTCTATACAGAAGCCTTATACTAAGGGTGACCTGTCATCATATAATCTGGATGTGATAGAACGATACAATAAAGGTGAGATGATGCATGCCGATAGCATTCATTTTCCGGACTCTCTGAAATATACAACATTGGTTAATCACCGCATTGTGTATGGTGGTGGAGGTATTATGCCAGATTATTTCGTACCTGCAGATACTTCATTTGTCTCCGATTACTATAAAAAACTTTGGATTAAAAATCTGACATTGAAAGTGGCATATAGTGAAGTTGACAATCATCGTAGTGATATTCATAAGAAATATCCAACTTCAAACGATTTTTATCACAAATATACTGTACCTCAGTCTATAATCGATAAATTGATTGCTGCAGGCGAGGAGGAAAATGTAGAATATGATGAGGAAGGATTTAATAAATCGAAAGATATCATTATGAGGCAGATCAAGGCTTATATAGGGCGAGATGTGTATGATACCCAGACAATGGTTCGTGTGTTTAACGAAGACAGTGAAACATTTAAGAAAGGGTATGAGATTATCAAAGATGATAAATTATATAATAGCTTATTGAAGCAAAAGTAGGCTGATATATACTGAAAATATAAAAGAGCTGTATCGGACATTTATGATGCAGCTCTTTTTGTTATATTTGTTCTAAAGAAAAAAGTTTTGCATTATGATGACAGTTACTATTGAAGAACGCCACCTGATTGAGGAGATTATTTCTAAAAATACGATTTGCTACGTTGGTATGACGGATGTTGATGGGTTACCCTATGTGATACCCATGAATTTTGGATATAAAGATGATGTGATTTATCTGCATTCGGCACAGGAAGGAAGTAGTATAGATGCTTTAGAAAGAAATCCGAATGTGTGCATTACTTTTTGTACGGAATCGACCCTGACGTATCAGAATAAAGAGGTAGCCTGCAGTTACCGGATGAAAGGCAGTAGCGTAATCTGTCGCGGTAAGGTGATGTTTGAGAAAGACTTTGATGAAAAAGTAAAAGCTTTGGACATCATCATGAAGCACTATTCAAACCGTAGCTTTACTTATTCGGATCCGGCAGTAAATAATGTACGGGTATGGAAAGTAGAAATAGATACTATCTCTACTAAGGTTTTTGGTGTACCGCATCCGAATTCTCGCAATTATAAAGATAAACTTGAGTTCTGATTATATCAGATGGTTTATAGCAAGATACTTCCATAATGGAGCGGCATGCATCGACTGTACAATCTTATCGTTGAGCAAAAGCTCTTTTACTTCCTCTAGGGATAACAGATGCACAGAAATATCTTCAGTTGGCTCCAGATTCTGACCAGATACCTTTTCTACATCTGTAGCCAGATAACAAAAAGTCATATTTGTATGTGTTCCGGGGTTGGCTGATGTTTCCATAAATTTTACCCAGTTCCCATTGCCATATCCTGTTTCTTCCAATAGTTCACGTTGGGCGGATATCATTGGTGAATCGTCTTCTTTTTCTGTTACCCCTGCACACAATTCCATAGAAGTGCATTGTAAACCATGTCTGTATTGGCGCACAAAGATAAACTTCTGATCTTTGGTAATTGCAATTGTATTTACCCAATTCGGATATTCCAAAACATAATACTGTGGTATCTGATTCCCATTGGGTAGTTCTACATGGTCGCGGCGTACTGTAAGCCATGGTTCGCGGAAGAGATACTCACTATTTATAACCTTCCATTTTTTATCGTTTGCTGTATTCATTATTTTATTTTGAGTTATTAAGTAAAAGAAGTATTTGATGCGACCTTATAAGAAATCTTCCCTTGCCGGGGTAAAGGCATCGATGACAGCTCCTGCTTCCAGACAGATTAATCCATGAATCTTTCCGGAAGGAACGAAGAACCCATCTCCTTTTCTTAATACTTGTTTTTTTCCGTCGATGGTAACTTCAAATTTGCCACTGTCTATATATGAGCTTTGCACATGAGGATGGCTGTGCATTTCGCCAATTGCTCCAGTCTCAAAGCTAACTTTAACAAGCATAATATTCTCGTCATAGCCTAATATCTGACGAGTGGTTCCAGGTGCTACTATTTCTATTTGAGTGCCATTATTTAATATGAATTCCTTACTTTGCTTCATTGCTATTCCTTTTCTAATATGACCACATTCATCAAAATATTTTTCAGTGGTTTATCCTTTTCATTTGTTCTTACATTCTGTATTTTATCTACAACGTCCATTCCTTCCAGTACTTCCCCAAATACAGTATATTCATTATCCAACCGAGGTACACCACCTCTTGTTTTATAGAACTCACGTTGCTCTTCTGTGTACAGTATTTCCTTTTCGCGGGTTTTTGCCTGTTCTTCGGCCTGTTTTAGCCAGTCGGCACGCATAGAGGATGCAGCTGTGCTATCTCCACTCTTCAGCAGGGATTTTAATGCATCCATATTAGCAGATTGTATTTCTTTGTATATCTTTTGTTTTAGCCGCTCGTAACGCTCCTTCTCTATTTCCGATAGCTTATTATCAGAGCAAAGTTCACCTGCTACAATATAAAATTGTGAGGCATCCGATGCCTTTGTCGGATTTTCCAGATCTCCCCATCGTGCAGCAGCCAGAGCTCCACGCTTGTGAAAATACTGAGGGAATTTTATCTCAGCGGGAATTGTGTCTCCCAGTGTCTTCTCTTCTGCAATAGTTGTAGTATCTGTGCTGTTCCTGGTTTTTGGATCACCTCCCTGTATCATAAAGTCTTTTATCACACGGTGAAAGGTGAGATTCTTATAAAAGCCTTCTTCTGCAAGTTTCAGAAAATTGTCTCTGTGTCCGGGTGTTTCGTTGTAGAGTTTTACTTTTATATTGCCATAACTTGTTTGTATAACTACTATTGGTTCTTTCGGTTTATTGCTACACATGGTGAATAATAAAATTAGAATAACAAACGATAATTTTTTCATACTGTTGTTCTTTTACGGATCAGGCAAAGATAATGTTTTTTAAGGATTTATTTTAAAATAATAAAGTTGTCCCCGGATATTTCAGATTCTTTTCAGATTTACCCTTCTATATTTGTCGGACTATACAATACTAAATACTAAACTTTAACTTTAAGGAAATGAAAAAGAATTTTTTAATGATTGCACTATTTACTATAGCTTTGGCTTTCAGTGCATGTAGTAGTGATGATGACAACGACAACACGGTTATCCCGTATGACAACCTTCCAGCCGAATCCAAACAGTTTATAACAGACCATTTTGCAGATTATGATATTACAAAGACTGTTCAACTTGCCAGTAGTTATACCGTTTCATTAAGTAAGAAAACTAAAAGTACTGCTTCAGGAGGCTATGAGATCGAATTTGACCGTCAGGGCGAATGGATCGAGATAGAAGGACGAAACGATGCAGTTCTGCCCGATAATGTACTGGCGCTTATTCCTAGGAGTATTTTATCATATGTTAGTCAAAATTACCAGGGAAGAGGGATAACTGAGATTAAGAAAGAAACTTATGGTTACAAAATTGATTTGACAGGAAAATTGGACGTAGAACTGAAATTTGATTATAATGGCGAGTTTTTAGCTGCGGATAATGACGACGACGACGATGTGGTTATTGAATTTGGAAATTTACCGGAGTCTTCTCAGACATTTTTGAATACTCATTTTAAAGGGCTAACTCCTTCTAAGGTAAAAAAAGATAATGATGGTTACGATGTAAAGTATGCTAACGATACAGATGTGGAATTTGATCTGTTAGGGAACTGGTATAAAGTAGAAGTAGAAAAAGATCAGATGCCTCAGACTGTTATTGCTTTGCTCCCTCAGAAAATACAGGATTATATTTCCTCGAATTTTTCATCAAAGAAAGTGGAAAGTATAAAGAATAAAATTAGTACATATGAAGTTGAACTGAATGGAGACATTGACCTCGTATTTGATAAAGAAGGTAATCTTTGGAATTCGAATGGTAATAATAACAATAATAATAATGGACAGCGTTTACAATTCTCTGCATTGCCACAGGCTGTTCAGTTATATCTTACAGAGCATTTCCTGACTGCCACTACTTTTCTTTATGCAGAACAGGATGATGATGAATATGAAGTGAAGCTTGCAAATGGAACAAAAGTTGATTTCTATATTAAAGGTGATATGAAGAGTGTTGAGGTATTACCGGGCAACAGTGTTCCCGATAGTGTGGTCTTAGGAGCAATCTTATCATATGTGAAGACAAATTATCCGGATAAAAAGATTGAAGAATACGAAAAGAAAACGATAGGATTTAAAGTAGAGTTGTCAGGCTATCCTGAATTGGAATTGATTTTTGATTCTAACGGAAATTTTAAAGGGCTTGACAGGTAGTAATAGTGTTGATTTACATAGTTATAAGGAGCATGGATAATCCATGCTCCTTTTAGTTTTCATATTAGAATTTATAATAATATTCTTTTACAGTCATCCAGGCCTTTGATATATCAAAACCAAGTGCCGCTGCTTTTTCTTTTAGTTCAGGCTCTGTATAAAATTCTTCTTTTTGTCCGGTATTAAAATCAAGCAGAATATATTTTATTTCATTTCCGGAATATGATTCGACCTTGGCCATTAATAGCCTTTTATCAAATGTAAAGGAAGTAATTCCGCCAAACAATTGTTTTCCTTTGTCTGCATCTTTTGCTATATGCTTTATACCACTCTCGTCGTTAATTGTGCCATAATCAAGTACATCAATAGTAGACATGGAAAAAGGATAAACAAGAGGCATGCGGTAATAATCCCGTAAGCCGGCATACGTAAAGTAGGTTTCAGGTATTATTCTGTCAACTGGTTGCAACGATTTTATACTATCCATAAAGTTGGAATCGGAATGTCTCACAGTAGCTATTTCGGAAAAGATTTCCATCCCTTTTTCTACACTTGCCGGTGTGGCATTCTTAAAGAAGTTTAGAGTTTTTATTGTGACAATAGTACCACAACCAATTATTACTATAAAAAGTAGAAAAATGATAGCGCATCCAACACTGCGGTTTTGCTTATTATTCCATTTCATGATTGTCCACACAATGGCAATAAGCATAAAAAATACCATCAGTAAGCCTGCAACAAATAAAATCCAAACCTGAGAAAACATATTTAGAAAAAATAATATAGCCAAAGATAATATATTTTCTTATCGTTGGTTGTTAATTTATGTATCTTGGTTTTATCGTTTTACTGTATTATATAGATATGGTTTACAATGTTTTTCTTAGGAATGGATATAAAAAAAACATATTTTGATTAATTAATAAAAACTAACAGGTGAAATAGGTTTTCGTAATTTCACAAATTGTACTAGATTTGCACTAACATAAGTGAAAAGAATGGTAAAATATGAAAGAATACTCCTCAAATTAAGCGGGGAGTCTCTCATGGGAGAGCAACAATATGGTATTGATGTTAACCGTTTGAATGAATATGCCGCACAAATAAAGGCAGTTGCAGATATGGGTGTTCAGATCAGTATAGTTATCGGGGGGGGCAACATCTTCCGCGGACTAAGTGGCGCATCTGACGGATTCGATCGCGTAAAAGGTGATCAGATGGGAATGCTGGCAACTGTAATCAATAGCTTAGCGCTGAGTTCGGCATTGGTGGCTATCGGGCAAAAGGCACGGGTACTGACTGCTATTCGCATGGAACCTATTGGTGAAATATATAGCAAATGGAAAGCTATAGAATCAATGGAGAATGGTGAAGTTGTTATTTTATCATGTGGCACGGGCAATCCTTTCTTTACTACAGATACAGGTTCATCTCTCCGGGGAATAGAAATAGAGGCCGATGTAATGCTGAAGGGGACACGTGTTGACGGTGTTTATACAGCTGATCCCGAAAAAGACCCTACAGCAACAAAATTCGATACCATATCTTATGATGAGGTATACAGCCGTGGACTCAAAGTAATGGATATGACAGCGACTGTAATGTGTAAGGAGAATAATCTCCCGATTGTCGTCTTCGATATGGACACTCCGGGCAATCTTGAAAAACTGATTAAAGGTGAAAAAATAGGTACATACGTACACGCATAAAAATGAACAAAGTGATTTTGAATAATCAATTACATGATCAGGCAGTATCCTTGATACGAAAAAGGGAGAATCCTGAAAAAGTTAAAATATTTCTTATTGAACGGGGGCTGAACGAAGATGATGCATATGCTATGTTGAATGATATAATTACCTCGGTAGATAAGGAAAATATGAAAACAGCTAAACGGAATATTTTTCTGGGCTGTCTGATATGTGCAGTAGGTGCTTTTATAACCATAACAGCGCATATCGTATTTCCATCGTTGCTAATTCTTGCAGGTATTGCACAGTTTATAATTGGACTTACACAATTACCCAAAGGGCATAATCTGGACTAAAATATTAATAAAAATATATAAAGCTATGGCAGCAGACCTAAAACAAATCCAACAGAAAGCAGAAGCTAAAATGCAATCTTCAGTTGAATTCTTAGATGAAACTTTAGCTCATATCCGTGCGGGGAAAGCAAATCCTCGTATTCTTGATGGCATTAAGCTCGATTATTACGGCACACTTACTGCACTAAGCGGTGTGGCAGCTATCAACACTCCTGATGCAAGAACCATTATAGTTCAACCATGGGAAAAGCAAATGCTGAAAGAAGTAGAGAAAGCAATTTTGAATTCTGATGTGGGTATTACTCCTGACAATAATGGTGAGATTATTCGCCTGTCTATACCTCCATTAACAGAGGAACGTCGTAAAGCATTGGTAAAACAAGCAAAACAAGAAGCTGAAGATGCAAAAGTAAGTATTCGTAATGCACGTCGTGATGCAATTGATACTATCAAAAAATCTGTAAAAGAAGGTGTTGCAGAAGATGTAGCCAAAGATGCTGAAAATGACATGCAAAAGCTTCATGATAAATATATAAAAAAAATAGATGAAGTCTTTGCTCTTAAAGAAAAAGAGATATTGACAGTATAAACAATTAGCATATTTGGGAATTCGGAAATTAGCGAATGTTTTTACTACTATCAGTTCATTTGCTAATTTCCGAATTTGCTAATTTCCGAATGTATAGATGAATGGTCTTGTAATTAAAAATACGGGTAGTTGGTACCTGGTTCGTACAGAAGATGGACGTAATATCGAATGTAAGATCAAAGGAAATTTTCGTCTGAAAGGTATACGAAGCACAAATCCTATTGCGGTGGGTGACAGAGTTTCTATTATCGAAAATAATGAAGGAACAGCTCTGATTACAGAAATAGAAGACCGTAAAAATTATATTATCCGCCGTTCGTCAAATTTATCAAAACAGTCTCACATTATAGCAGCTAATATAGATCTCTGTTTTCTCATTGTAACCATAAATCACCCTGTAACATCAACTGTTTTTATCGATCGTTTTCTTGCATCGGCAGAAGCCTACCGTGTGCCAGTCAATCTGATATTCAATAAGGCTGATATTTATTCGGAAGATGAAAGGGAATACATGGATGCACTAATCAGTATGTATGATTATATTGGCTATCCGGGATTGAAAATTTCAGCTTTGCAAAACATAGGATTAGATATTCTACAAGAAAAAATACAAGGGAAAATAACCTTATTTTCCGGGCATTCGGGGGTGGGAAAGTCCACACTGATAAATACTCTTATCCCTGATACAAAACTAAAAACAGGAGCTATTTCCGATTATCATGGAAAAGGAATGCATACTACTACTTTCTCGGAAATGATTGAATTGCCCCAAGGTGGTTTTATAATTGATACCCCGGGTATAAAAGGATTTGGTACTGTGGATATGGAACGGAATGAAATATTTCACTTCTTTCCAGATATTTTTAAGTTCTCCAAAGATTGCAGGTTCAATAACTGTATACATATAAACGAACCGGGTTGTGCAGTGCGTGAAGCAGTAGATAAACATTATATAAGCGAAAGCCGTTATAAATCTTACTTGAATATGATGGAAGATGAAATCGGCGAAAAATACAGAAAATAATCTTAATTATCTATGAAGTGGAGATTTGACTTAAAGTCGTTTGTTATCTGTCTTATCATTTTCTTAATCGAAGTTTTAATAGCCTTATTTGTAGACGATTCTTTTATTCGTCCCTATGGTGGTGATATTTTAGTGGTTATACTGATATATTATTTTCTAAAATCGTTTATTGAAACAAAAACTATTTATCTGGTTGTGGCTGTTTTGCTTTTTGCGTATCTTGTCGAATTCGGACAGTACCTCAGGCTGGTTGAAGTATTAGGATTACAGGGTAATAAAGTAATGCGAACCATTATAGGATCATCCTTTAGCTGGTGGGATATTGTTTGTTATACAATTGGTGGTGCAATCTGCTATTTAATTGATAGAGAAAGGAAATAACCGGATGTTACAACAGCGTAAAAAAGATTATTTACAACGCCTTATCGAAGAGTTCTTTAAGAGGTTGCAGCAGGTTATCGATGAGAATAAACTCTTAACAGATGCTGAAAGGAAATCGGTACTGGATGAATGTTTTGAATTTTTTCATACTAATTTTGAGGTTACACAAAACAATGAAGTCCATCTCCTTATGGAGAAAATAAACGATAATGACCTTCTTGAACAATATGCTAAGTTGTTGATGATAGAATATGATATTACCAATAAAAAAGATAGGGGGAATTTGGTAAAAGCTCTTGATATTATAGAATATATTCAGAACGCCGATACTACCTATTCATGGGAAAGAACAGTTTTAAGAGAAGATTTACTCCATCGCTTAGATGAGGGAATTTAAATTTATTTAACAAAATAATCTTCTACACAGATTTTATTATAACTTTGAGAAAATTAAATTTTTAGGTGGAAGCTTCAGAAGCAACAGGACATTTAATCCTTATTTTCCAGATTCTTTATGTCGTTACGGCTTTAGGAACAATGGTTATTGTTATCTCGGAAAACAGGAATCCCTTGAAGACTATTTCATGGGTACTGATATTGCTGTTGCTGCCTCTGGTGGGGCTTATTATCTATTATTTCTTTGGTGAAGATAATCGTAAGCAACGTCTTATCTCACATAAGATGTATAAAAAACTCAATCGCCGGTCTATCGGCAGACGCGAATTACTTGAGACATTAAACCCTCCGGTTGAATATAAGGGGTTAGTCAACTTGTTGAACCGACTGAAAGCATCACCCCTGTATGGAGGAAGTAACGTAACATTTTATTCCACAGGAAAGGAAAAATTCGAAGCCCTTTTTGAAGAATTAGAAAAAGCTCAAAAACATATTCATATCCAATACTATATTTTTTTAGATGACGAAATCGGATGTAAAACCCGTGATATCTTAGTCCGTAAAGCTGCAGAGGGAATCGAAGTTCGTCTCATATATGATGATGTTGGTTCATGGAAAGCTAAGCGTCGTTTTTTTAAGGATATGCAGGCTAGGGGCGTTGAGGTGCAACCTTTCCTGAAAGTTGCATTCAAGTTCTTAACCAGCCGGGTAAATTACAGAAATCACCGGAAAATTGTCGTTATTGATGGTAAGGTTGGTTTTGTAGGAGGAATGAATGTTGCAGACAGATATATCAATGGTGTGAAATCAGGAGTGTGGCGTGATAGTCATATTAAGATAGAAGGGAAAGGGGTTGCAGGGTTACAAACGTCCTTTCTTATTGACTGGTATTCATCCCGGAAAGAGTTTCTGGCTTCAGATACCTATTATCCTATATTGGAGAACAAAGGCGATAATCTGATGCAGCTGGTAACAAGTGGTCCGGTCGGACAGTTTAAAGATATACATTTGGGTATTTTGCAGGCCATCTCCAATGCAAAAGAGAGTGTGTATATTCAGACCCCCTATTTTGTCCCGACAGATTCTCTTTTACAGGTTTTACAAATGGCGGCAATGAGAGGAGTTGATGTGCGACTGATGCTACCTCGCGATTCGGATACTACATTCGTTCATATTGCCTCGATGTCTTTTCTTAAAGAAGTTTTGGATGCAAAAGTGAATGTTTATTTCTTCGAAGCAGGTTTTCTACACTCCAAATTAATGACTATTGATAATTCACTGACAATAACAGGCTCTGCAAATATGGATATGCGTAGTTTTGAGCATAATTTTGAGATCGATGCTTTTATCTATAGTGAAGAAACCTGTAGAAAGGCACAGGAAATATTTTTCAGGGATATGAAACAATCTTCGTTATTATCTGTTGAAGAATGGGATAAGCGATCAAGAATTGAAAAATTTAAAGAATCGGTTATGCGTTTGTTTTCACCATTATTATAATTATAGACAAAAAAATGAGCAGTAAGAGATTGTTATTTATGGTATCGGTACTAATGATACCATTTATACTAAATGCCCAAAAGATTACTATAACACTTCCACAACATGTAAATAAAGAATATGTATTTGTTTTACATAAAGGAATAAATCAAGATACAATCCAAAAGGGCGTTTTGCCTTTTACCGGTAAAATAGATGTTCGGATTTCGGATACTTACAAGGATTATGCTGGCATGGGGGGATTGATTATTAAAGACATATCAGCCTTTAATATGATTGTTAATCATGAAGATTTTTCGGTAGAACAAGGTGCTGATGGAAAGTATATTTTTAATAATTCAGCTGAAAATAAGTATTTATATTCTATTATTCAGGACAGAATCATACCTGAAGAGGATACAACTTTATACGCATCCCGTTTTATTCAATTAATCAGATATAATCAGGCTTTAAATAAAGTTATATCACAAAGGTTTCCCAACTTGAAAGAAAAAGGAGCTATCCGTTCTTACGCATTAAATGATCTGAGTTTTGAAACTCTGTATACGAGTAGCCTCTGGTATAATATAATTGATGCTTTAGTGAAACTCAATGGAGATCAGCAAGCATTAGGTGAATACATGACTAAACTTTTAGAAAAAATAAGGTCGGATGAAGTCTATGTGCATCTTGTTGATAATTTGATAACCATAACAGAGCAATATGGTTGGGATGATGCCTTTGATATAATTATACCTTATGTTGAACAATCTGGAAGAATCCCGGTTCCGCAAGATAAAATATATACAGCTTTTATTTTGGCAAAAGTGCGAAAGGGAATGGAGGCTCCAAAGATTGAGGGATTGTCTAAATCTATAGGAGAAGCCGGAGAAGAAAAGGCGCTGATTGTATTTTATCAGCCTGATTGTGAGAATTGTCATATTCAGTTAAAACAGTTAATAAATGAATATTCCAAATTGGAAAGTGAAAAAATTAGAGTTATTTCTATATCAGGTGGAGATGATAATGAGGTTTTCGAACAGGATTTGAAAAATTTTCCATGGATGGATAAGCTTTGTGACTTTAATGGCTATTCTGGTAAAAATTTCATGAATTATGGAATAATGGGGACTCCAACATTCTTTCTATTGGATAAAAAAGGGAAAGTTCTCAGGCGATTTGCACAGATTTCAGAATTAATGCTTTCAAATGCAGTATTATAGAGAAAAATGCAGTGGAAAACGCTAATTTAAAGAGATTTTTATTTGTTTTAGTTAAAAAAAATATATCTTTGTGGCTTATTCTGTTCATTGGCTTACTAGGGTAAACTCGGTAAGTAGAGGACAAGAATGGATGTAAATAAATATAACTAACATTAAATCTTAATAAGGTTTTATTAAGTGAATTTATGAGTAAAATAGCACTCATCACAGGCGTTACAGGACAAGATGGAGCTTATCTGTCTGAATATTTGATAAAAAAAGGATATACGGTACATGGTCTGAAGAGAAGATCATCATTGTTTAACACAGACCGTATAGATCATTTATATCAAGATCCACATGATGAAAATAGGAATATGATTCTTCATTATGGAGATATGACAGATAGTATGAACTTGACGCGTATAATAGGGGATGTTCAGCCAGACGAAATATATAATTTGGCTGCAATGAGCCATGTAAAGGTTAGCTTTGATACACCTGAGTATACTGCTAATGCTGATGGTATAGGCACGCTCCGTGTGCTTGAGGCTGTACGTTTGTTAAATTTAACAAAGAAAACCAGAATATATCAGGCTTCGACTTCTGAATTATATGGATTGGTACAAGAGATTCCTCAAAAAGAAACCACTCCATTTTATCCGAGAAGTCCTTATGCTGTAGCAAAATTGTATGCTTACTGGATAACAGTTAATTATAGGGAAGCATATGGTATGCATGCAAGCAATGGAATATTGTTTAATCATGAATCTCCATTAAGAGGGGAGACATTTGTAACCAGAAAAGTAACAAGAGCTGTTGCTCGTATTGCACTTGGATTACAAGATAAAGTCTTTATGGGTAACCTCTCTAGTAAAAGAGACTGGGGGCATGCAAAAGACTATATAAAGGCAATGTACCTTGTCTTACAGCAAGAAACACCTGATGATTATGTTATATCAACAGGAGTGACTACAACTATCCGTGATTTTATAAAAATGTCATTTGCAGAAGTTGGAGTTGATGTTGAGTTTAAAGGTGAGAATGAAAATGAACAAGGTTTCATATCTTCAGTAAATGAAGAAATATTCTCTAAAGTTGTAGGTTCTGAGCATTTTCCGGATTTGAAGAAAAGGATAGGGGAAGCTGTAGTAGGTGTAGATCCTGCTTATTTCCGCCCAACAGAAGTTGATATTCTGATAGGAGATAATACAAAAGCCAGAACAAAACTAGGATGGGAACCAACATATGATCTGAAAGCACTATGTAATGATATGGTTATTCACGATGTTGAGTTGATGAAGAAAGAAGAATTCCTTAAAAACGGAGGTTATCGGATTCTTAACTATTTTGAGTAAGGAGATTAAAAATTAATGATAAAAAAGGACGCTAAAATATTTATAGCTGGCCACAGAGGTTTGGTTGGTTCTGCGATTCTTAAAAGTCTTGAGGATAAAGGGTATTCGAATTTTGTATTAAGAACCCACAAAGAACTTGACCTTATGGATCAAGTGGCTGTTGCTGATTTTTTTGAAAAAGAAAAGCCGGAATATGTATTTCTTGCAGCAGCAAAGGTTGGTGGTATTGTGGCTAATAATACATATAGAGGACAATTTATATATGAGAATTTGATGATACAAAGCAATGTTATTCATCAATCATATGTGAATAAAGTGAAAAAATTAGTATTTTTGGGGAGTTCTTGTATATACCCTAAAGAGGCACCTCAGCCAATGAATGAAAATGCTTTGTTGACAGGGCCTTTAGAATATACAAACGAGCCTTATGCGATAGCAAAAATTTCAGGTCTGAAAATGTGTGAGAGCTATAATCTCCAGTATGGGACTAATTTTATAGCTGTAATGCCGACAAATTTATATGGCCCAAATGATAATTTCAACCTGGAAACTTCGCATGTATTGCCCGCGATGCTTCGTAAAATTCATTTAGGAAAATGTTTAGAAACGAATGCATGGAATATTATTAAGAAAGATCTAAATGTTCGTCCTATTGAGGATGTTTCAGGTAATTCTTCCGAATCCCAGATACTTGATGTACTTAGTAAATATGGAGTGAAAAAGTTAGGGGACACAGTTCAGGTTGAATTATGGGGATCTGGAAAACCGATGAGAGAATTCCTGTGGAGTCAGGAAATGGGTGATGCAACCGTTTTTGTGATGGAATCAGTAAACTTTTTGGACTTAACTGATGTTATACAAGATAAGGAAATTCGCAATACCCACATTAATATTGGTACTGGTATTGAAATTTCGATAAAAAATGTTGCTGATTTGATTAAGGAAATAGTTGGATTTTCTGGGCAATTATGGTTTAATACAGATAAACCTGATGGTACTATGCGAAAATTATCTGATGTGTCGAAACTTAATTCTTTAGGCTGGAAACACAGTATCAATATAGAAGATGGTTTAAAAAAGATGTATACATGGTATACTGAATATAAGTAAGAATAAAAGAGAGTGTTTAATTATAATTTAAAAGATTGATTATGAAAAAAGTAAGTTTACTTTTAGTTTTAGTTTTTGCGGCTATGACTACATTCGCTCAAACAAGCGGATTTAGTACAAGAGAAGGTCGTAATGCAACTTTTGCGCGTAACGGTTTTTGGGATAACTGGTTTGTTGGAGTCGGTGCCGGCGCTAACATGGTTATCGGAGATAAAAATGGAGATGCAGATTTCCTAAACCGTATGACTGTTGCTCCAACTGTACAAGTTGGTAAATGGTACAATCCGTACTTAGGAGCTCGTTTGAAAGTACAAGGTGGATCATTACACAATTTTACTAAAGATGCTGCTAGCATGTTACATAACAAATATGTAATGGGTGAAGTTGATGCAATGTTTGATGTTACTAACTATCTTGGAAAATATAGCGAAACTCGTGTTTATAGCTTAATCCCTTATTTAGGAGTTGGATTTGGCTTTGGATGGGACTATAAGATGAATGGTGCAACTCATCCTGGTGGAAAACAAAGAAACTTCACTATTAATGGTGGTTTGATTAACAAATTCAGAATCTCTAGCAGAGTAGCTTTGGATATCGATCTATCTGCAGCTTTGCTTAAAGAAGGATTCAACCATAGCGGTAGTGGAACTTATGATGGTTTAGTTGGTGCTTCTGCTAGTTTAGTATTCAAACTAGGTAGCAAAACTGACTTCTCTGAAGCATTGTTGATGGATCAAGGTCTTCTTGATGATCTTAATGGTCAGATCAACAAACTTCGTCAAGAAAATGAAGCTTTGAGAAACAGAAAAGTTGACCAACCTAAATGTCCAGATTGTCCTAAGTGTCCAGAACCACAAAAGGTTGAAGCTAAAACATTTGTTTCTAACGTAGTATTCTTCCGTTTAGGTAGTGCAGTTATTGACAAAAACCAAGAAGTTAGCATTTTCAACACAGCTAAATATCTACAAGATAATCCTAGCAAAAATGTTAAGATCGTAGGTTATGCTGACAAGAAAACTGGTACAGCTTCTATCAACCAGAAACTTTCTGAAAAACGTGCTAAAAATGTTGCTAATGCGTTGATCAACAAATACAACATTAACAGCAATCGCGTTAAAGTTGAATGGAAAGGTGATACTGAACAACCATATGCTGAAAATGCATGGAACCGTGTTGCAATCTTCTTTGCTGAATAATATCAGCTGTTGAAATAGGAAAGAGTGGATTCATTCCACTCTTTTTTATAAAACACTCTTTAAAATAAAATAGCTGAATTAATAGCGAAATAAAAAAGCTGGACATTTAATAATGTCCAGCTTTTTCTTTATTGTATCCGGTTTATTCTGCCTCTTTTATTTCTTCATTACTCACTTCTTCCTTTTCGTAGTCAAGCCCGGCTTCAGTTAAGATATTGTACCAGCTTATTATTTTCTTAATATCCGTTGGGTATACACGGTCTCTGTCGAAATCAGGAAGTATTTCTTGAAAGTATTTTTTTAGTTCCTCAGGTTTTGCACTTGTGTTGATTGACGCTTTGGCTCCATTCTCCTTATTTTTGATGGAGATTAGGATTTCCCTGAGAGGAATATCATCAGTTTCTGTATATATGGAGATATCACCAAGAGAAACGACTTTATCTCGTGCATGTATAGGCACTTTTTTACTGTCTACTACAGACTCTACAATTACCATATTCTTACTATTCGAAATTAATTTGTAAAGACCTGGCTTACCTGAAACAGATAAAATTGTTTTAAGCATAAAAAATCAATTTAGTTTGATACTTATTATTTTTTTAGTTAAGGCACAAAAATAGTATGAATACCTTAAATATGATAATTAATTCTCTTTAAATTATACTTATTTTAATAATAGGTACTGATACAGTTAATTCTGCTAATCAAATATCTTTTTATATACATGGCAATAAGGAGTTGTACCTTTGTGCTCATAATACTGTTGGTGATAGTCTTCAGCCTTCCAAAATGTAGATATGGGTTTTAGCATGGTTGCTACCTTATATCCTTTGCTCTGTAATATAGAGATATACTTCTGAGCTATTTCTTTTTCAGTTTCATCAGAATAAAATATGCAAGATAAATATTGGGGACCTATATCTGGGCCTTGACCGTTTGTTTGCGTAAAATCGTGCGTTTCGAAGAAAAGTTTGACTAATTCCTCATAGGATGTTTTAGAAGTGTCATACTCTACTTCTGTAGTTTCCAGATGGCCGGTATTTTTCTGACATACTTGTTCATAAGTAGGATGATCGACATGTCCACCCATAAAACCTACGGCTGTGTGGGCTATTCCTGCGGCTTTCATAAAATAGTATTCTGTGCCCCAAAAGCAGCCTGAGGCAAAATAAGCTTTCTTAATCATTTTATTTTCTTCTGGTATAAATTTTAAAGATATTGAATTAACGCAATGACGGGTTTCTTTAGCAGTAAATCCCTCGTCTAAGAATACGTGACCTAAATGTGCACCACAGTTGGCACAAATAATTTCAGTACGCCTGCCATCTGCATCAGGAACCCGTTTGACAGCTCCTTTAATTTCATCATCGAAAGATGGCCATCCACAATGTGAATCAAATTTATCTGATGACTTATATAGTGGTGCATTGCACCTTTTGCAGACATATGTACCACTTCTTTTATTATTGGTATATTCCCCTGTGTATGGAGCTTCTGTCCCTTTATGCAGGATTACCCGTTCTTCTTCGGGTGTAAGTTGATTATATTTCATATTTTCTTGTTTAGGTTTATTTTGACTTTGCGCACATGATATACTCATCAGGGCAATACAAAGTATATACATTAATTGCTTCATTTTTCTTTCCTTTCTTTATAATAATGCCTGAAAGCAAATATATTTCTATTCTTTAAATAAGTAGGATCATACATACAACTATACGCTTCCCTTTCATATGATATATTCTCATATGCTTTTAACCTATTCTTATATTGCATCAGACGAATCAACCATTCTATTACGTAACTTAGATAAAAGAATATAATAAGCATTTCCAGCATTTGTCTGGTATGGATGAGTTCATGATTCTTCTCAGCATCTGTAAGTCCACCATAATCCTTGCGTACAATTATTAGACCAAACAGATTGATGGCTCCAAATTCTTTAGGTGGAAAGTTCTTACTATATATTATCTTCACTGTCTGAAATTATTTGGTAAAAATATCTTTGAGTACGAATGTTCACAAGTTTTTTCTGGCAAATTTTGTTAAAGGTGATATTTTTAAATAACTTTCCATTTCTTTTAAAACAAATCTATATGGAATTAGTTTATGCTGGTATCATGCTGGTTCTGGCTATTGTTGTCATCTCTTTTATTCAAAAGTCAAGTAAACAGAAGGAGGGTGATTTAAAGGATACAATCAATCGTCTATCTTCAGAAAAACAAACCTTGCAACAAATTCAAATAAAAGCCATCCGTGAAATAGCTCAATTAGAAGCTTTGGTTCAATCAAAAGAAGATCAGTTGCATGTTCAACAAGAGGAATTGCTGAACACACGAAACCAATTGAATAAAGATTTTCAAATTCTGGCTAATCAGATTCTCGAAGAAAAGACTCTTCGTTTTACTGATATAAATAAATCTAATATTGAAGCTATACTCAAGCCATTGAATGAAAAGTTGGTAGAGTTTAAGGCGAAAGTAGAAGAAACCTATGATAAAGAGTCAAAACAGCGTTTTTCATTGGAAGAACGTATCAAAGATCTTGTCGCACTAAATAATCAGATAAGTGAGGATGCTAATAATCTGACGAAAGCATTGAAAGGAAATAGCAAAATTCAGGGTAACTGGGGTGAAATGATACTTGAATCCATCCTTGAAAAATCGGGATTAAAGAAGGGGGAGGAGTATTTTACACAGGATTTTCTGACAGATATCAATGGTAAGCGTATATTGAATGATGAGAATAAATATATGCAACCTGATGTTATTATTGTTTATCCTGGTGGACGTAAGATAATTATTGATTCTAAAGTGTCTTTAAGTGCATATGTAAGATATGTGGAGTCAGAGACAGATGAACAGAAAATAGTAGCAGAGAAAGAGCATATTATATCTGTAAAGCAACATATTGATGAGCTGAGTGCGAAATCATATCAGGATTATATTGAATCCCTGGATTTTGTAATGATGTTTATACCTAACGAACCGGCATACATCTTAGCTATGCAGCTGGACTCTACTTTATGGGATTATGCATACAGAAAGCGTATTTTATTGATAAGTCCTACTAATCTGATAGCATCGCTAAAAGTTGTAGCTGACTTATGGAAGCGTGAATACCAGAGCCGCAATGCTCTTGAAATAGCGAAACGAGGAGCAGCGCTCTATGATAAGTTTGCCGGATTTGTAGAAACTTTGCAGGATGTAGGAAAAAATATTGACCGTTCGCAGAAAGCATACGAAAAAGCTTTTTCTCAACTGAAAGATGGAAATGGGAATCTGATACGTCAAGCCGAAATGCTTAAGGAACTGGGAATTAAAGCTCAAAAAGACTTACCGGATAGTGATTAATTAGTTAAATTATATTAAAATTAAATATAAAAGCATTGAAACATGTTGTATAACATAAAAAAAGTTATATCTTTGTACTGTGTTTTTCATGGTATTAGATTTAAGGTTAACAATGAAGATTGGTTGTCGCGATGACAACCTTTTTCTTTTTTATATAAGTTCAGTTTCACCAAAAAGTAATAATGTTTTGACATTTCAGTTGAAAAAAATCATTTTCTCAATTAATCTTATCAAATAGTTCATTATAATTGAACATAATAAAGGATATTTTTATGCTTTCGGTTTAAGAATCGATATCCTTTAAGAATAACCTTATATTATTAAGTCCATGAGAAAATTAATCTACATCACCATTTTTTTATTTGTATCATGTATAGCTATAAATGCTTCATCAGGAATACATCTTAAAAAGCTGCGTACAGAAATGAAAGTTAATCCATTCGGGATAGATATCCAGCAACCTCGTTTCATGTGGCAAATTGATACTGATATGTCCGATATAAGACAGAGTGCTTACCAAATAATAGTAGCTGAATCTGTAACTGATCTCAATAATCAGCAAAAACTGTTATGGAACTCGGGTAAAACATCTTCAGATAATTCTATATTCATTAGATATCAGGGAAAACCTTTAGAGTCACGTAAGACCTATTACTGGAAAGTAAAGGTATGGACTAATAAAGGAGAGTCAGCATGGAGTGAAATCAATAGCTGGACAATGGCGCTTACTGATAATGATTGGAAAGCTAAATGGATTGGATTGGATAAATCTATGAATGAAAGTGATCGCTTAGAAGGTGATACCCGTCTGGCCGCACGGTATTTGCGTAAGGAGTTCAATATTCCATCAAATATTACCAAAGCAAAAATTTATATTACAGGGCTTGGTTTTTACGAATGTTATATTAATGGACACAAGGTAGGGGATGATGTCTTTGCTCCAACAGCAACTGATTATACAAAACATGTAAATTATAATACTTATGATGTGTCAGATTTACTATCTGAAGGAGAGAATACAATAGGGGTAATTCTTGGTAATGGGCGTTATTTTAGCATGCGCAACGAAGGTGTACGTAATTTTGGATATCCTAAAATGCTCGTGCAACTGGAAGTGGAAGGAAAAAACGGGGAAAAGACGACAATAGTAAGTGATGAAACATGGAAGATGACTACTCAAGGCCCTATCAAGGCCAATAGCGAATTTGACGGTGAAGAGTATGATGCGAATCTAGAACTTAAAGGATGGGCAACGAATGGCTTTAATGATAGCAGTTGGATACTAGCCTCACGCGTTGATGAACCGGGTGGAAAACTCCTCGCACAGCGTAATCCTAATATCCGGATAATGAAAGAGATCAAACCTGTATCAGTAACTAAAACTTCGCAAGGAACTTATATACTCGATATGGGTCAGAATATGGTAGGATGGCTTGCGATTAATCTAAAAGGAGAAAAAGGTAAGCCTATAAAAATGGTATTTGCCGAGAGCCTGAAAGATAATGGTGATCTTTACCTGGATAATCTGCGTTCGGCAAAAGTAACTGATATTTATACACCTGCTGCAAATGGAGAATTTGTATGGGAACCCCGTTTCACGTATCATGGATTTCGGTTTGTCGAAATTTCAGGTTTGAATTATGAACCTCAGAAGAGAGACTTCACAGGAAAGGTTATTTACGATAAAATGAGCGACGTAGGTACTTTCGATTCTTCAAATACAATGTTGAATCAAATATTTCATAATGCATATTGGGGTATAATAGGAAACTACCGGAGTATGCCAACCGACTGTCCACAGCGTGACGAAAGAATGGGGTGGTTGGGAGACCGTGCTACAGGTTGCTATGGAGAAAGCTTCTTGCTTGATAATGCTTTGTTATACGATAAATGGATACAAGATATCGAGGATGCACAACTTGAAGGTGGTAGTATTCCGGATGTTGCGCCGGACTATTGGGATATACGTACCGAAAATGTTACTTGGCCATCTGCATATATTTTCGCTATAAATATGTTATATGAGCAATATGGTGATGTACGGCCAGTAAGGCAACATTATGAGTCTATGAAGAAATGGATAAATCATATGACTTCAAATTATATGACTGATTATATCCTGACAAAAGATAACTTTGGTGACTGGTGTATGCCTCCCGAAAGGCAGGAGTTGATACATTCGGAAGATCCTTCGCGCAAGACCGATGGTGCTATACTAAGTACAACTTTTTTTTATCGTTTGTTACATATTATGAGCAAATTTGCAGCATTGAATGGTAATACTGCAGATCAAAAAGAGTTTGAAAATCTCGCACTCAAGATGAAGAGTGCATATAATGATAAATACCTGAATAAAGAAACAGGGCAATATGGAAATAATACAGTGACAGCTAATATATTATCGCTGATGCTTGGGCTTACTCCTCCTGAATACCAGGAAAAAGTCTTTGCCAATGTTATTAGAAAAACAGAAGATGATTTTAATAGTCATGTTAGTACAGGATTGGTCGGGATTGGATATCTTATGCGGGGTTTAACAAAATATGGCAGGCCGGATCTTGCTTATACGATTGCTACAAATCGTACTTATCCAAGTTGGGGCTATATGGTTGAAAATGGAGCAACTACTATTTGGGAACTGTGGAACGGAAATACTGCTGATCCCGCAATGAATTCTCATAATCATGTTATGTTGCTTGGTGATCTCTTAATCTGGTATTATGAATGCCTGGCAGGAATAAGTACAGATAAAGATATTGTGGGATTTAAGAAAATAAATATGAGTCCTATATTTCCTGATGGATTAGATTACATAAACGCATCTTATGAGTCTGCATACGGAAAGATCGCTAGTGAATGGAGAAAGGGTGACGAAGAGATTGAATGGAAAATAGAGATACCTGCTAATACTTCGGCAGATGTATTGTTACCTAAAGGTATGGCTCTAAAAAAGGGACAAAAATCAAGCGTGAAAGATGAAAAGATAGTTGATGGAACTACTTCATTCTCAATCCCTTCAGGGAGATATACCCTGCTTATTAACAAATAATATGAACGAAAATGGGTTAAAATATGCTAAATAACATAATAAAATCGATCAAATATGTTGTATAACATAAAAAAGTTATATCTTTGTACTGTGTTTTTCATGGTATTAGATTTAAGGTTAACAATGAAGATTGGTTGTCGCGATGACAACCTTTTTCTTTTTTATAAAAGATCATAATATATCAATTATTCTCTTTCCTTATAGCACTTCTTGTACAAAGTATGTATTTTAGCAACGGGAAATCATATAAACAAAATACTTATTTTTAACGTTTATATACCGAATACTAAATATTAATAATAATGTTAGAAAAAGAAATCTGGGGTAATTCGATAGAAAGTTGGGGAATATCAATAATAATTATTGTAGCTGTTATCATTATCATAAAACTTATTTCACTCTTTAATAAGAGAGTAATTAAGGCATTTACTAAAAAGACAGCTAATCGTCTCGATGACATTGTATACGATGCCATAGAGTCTCCTATTTTATTTGGTATAGCCTTATTAGGTCTGTGGATTGCTATTCATCGGTTAATTGCTCCGGATGGTCTTGTTAGGGCGGTAGACAACGCATATAAGATATTAGTTGTATTGAATATGACTTGGTTTATTGTGCGTTTGGTGAATAGTTTACTGGAAGTATACTGGGTAAACAGGGCAGATAATTCCCAGAGGACACAAAAGCATGCCAGTCGCATGATGCCCGTAATAAAAAGAACGGCTCTTGTAATTATATGGCTTATCGGTATTGTGATGGCTTTGAGTAATGTTGGGGTAAATATAAGTGCACTTCTTGGAACATTGGGTATTGGGGGGATTGCTTTTGCCTTGGCAGCACAAGACACAATTAAAAATATCTTCGGAGCCTTTACTATATTTGCCGACAGGCCTTTCAGTATAGGAGACGTTATTCGTATCGACAATTTTGAGGGAACGATAATAGATGTGGGAGCCCGTAGCACTAAGATGAGAAACTATGATAAAAGAGTTATAACCTTTCCTAATTATAAAATAGCAGATGCTTCGATAATCAATATATCGGCCGAACCGATGAGACGTGTAGTTACTAAGCTTGGACTGACTTATGATACCACACCCGAGAAGATGAATGAGGCGATGAATATATTAAAAGATATGCCCTCTAAAGTTGAATTTGTTGCTACTAAAGACTTGGTTGTTAATTTTACCGATTTTACCGATTCAGCACTTACTATCACATTTATTTATTTTATAGAAAAGAAAGGCGATATAGGAAAAACCACTTCTGATGTAAATATGGAGATTCTCTCTGCCTTTAATACTGCCGGCTTGAATTTTGCCTTTCCTACTCAGACTCTTTATTTCGAAGGTAATAAAAGTATTGATAGCTGAACACATAAGAGTATGAAGTATTTACTTATCTTTGCACGATATTATTAAATACTTTATTGATGAAAAAAATCACATTACTCTTATTTATCCTGGCAATAGTATTTGCTTCATGCAAGGATAAAGGTGCATATACCATCGAGGGAAACTTCGCAGATAATGCGTATGATGGTAAAATGGTATACCTTCAAAAGATGGACAGTTTACAATCCGAATCCTTAACTGTTATAGACTCGGCCGCTATAAAAGATGGAAAATTCAATCTTAAAGGAGTAACAGAAGCCCCTGTTATGGGTTTTGTTTCCGTTGGTAAGTTTGAAGCTGCAGATCCGGACACTCCCGTAGGTACCCTTATTCTTGAAGCAGGGAATATTAAAATTTCGTTTGATAAGACGAATATTACTTTAGCCGGAACGCCTAAAAATGATGAGTTCAATAATATACATGCTGTAATGAACAAACTTACCGATATGATCTCTAAGATCAATCCTCAGGATGCAAACAATCCTGAAGTGGGTAAGAAAGTAAATGATTTACAGGAAGAATTGCAGAAAGCGACATTCGATTTTTCTAAAGCAAATATAGACAACAAAGCCGGGGAATTCCTCTTCTATTCCTCTGCAAAAACGTTTACAAAAGAACAGCTTAAAGAGCTTATTTCTGCTAGCGATAGCACTTTCCGTAGCAGGCCAGAAATACAAGAACTGCTAAAACAACTGGATAGAGTAAGACCAGAGGTCGGCAATCCGTTCAGTGATGTCCAGTTGGTAAATCAGGAAGGAATGCCAGTATCTTTATCGGATTATGTAGGTAAGAATAAACTCGTATTAATAGATTTCTGGGCCTCATGGTGTCAGCCATGCATACAGGAAATGCCTAATCTTATAAAAACTTACAATCAATATAAATCTAAAGGACTAGAGATTGTCGGTATATCTGTAGACGATGACAAATCGAAATGGCTAAATGCTGTAAAAACATACAAAATGAGCTGGGTACAACTCGCTGATGCCAGTACAATGGCTTCTCAGCTATATGAAGTAGCTTCTATTCCTCACACTGTTTTAATAGACCAGAATGGTATCGTTGTAGCGAAAAACCTGAGAGGAAAAGCGCTTGATGATAAGATTGATGAGATATTGAAATAATTGAAGTAGATAAACAATAGAGTATCATATTTGTTTTAATTCCTAGAGTGAAACATTTTGAAATTATACTTTAATATATTAACTACAATATTTTACTTAGAATGAAAAAAATTATATTATTTCTGGCTGCTATAGCAATTTTTGCTACATCATGTGGCGAAAAGGATGCATTTACAATCAAAGGGAAGCTTCCAAACGGAACTTATGACGGGCAACAAGTTTATCTGAAAACATTAGATGAGAATTGGAAAGATATGGTAACCATCGACACAGTGAATGTGGTGGACGGGGAATTTGTATTTAAGGGTCTGGCAAAAGAAGGCTCTATTCTGCATTTTGTATCGTTGGATGATGCTCCTGATTATATGAACAGGCCTGTACCTGTAGTAGTAGAACCCGGGCAGATAGAAATGACCTTGGATAGCGTATCTAGTGTTAAAGGAACTTCCTCTAACAACAGCTATCAGGCATATATGACTAAGGTGAATGCTATAAACAGCGAGATAAAAGCCATTGCTGAAAAAGCAAAAAAAGATACGGCTAATGTACAATTGCAAGCTGATTTGAAAAAGCAATATAAAGAAAAGAATGATCAATCAAACAGAGAAACATTCAACTTTGTAAAAGAGAATATACAAAATCAGATGGGTGTGTATTACCTGACAAGAAACTACTATAGATTCTCTTTGGATCAGCTGAAAGAGCTTGTACCTGCAATAAAAGACGAATATAAATCGATTGCCAGAGTGAAAAAAGTTGAGACTCTTGTTCCAGCTTTAGAAGCTACTGCTGTAGGACAAACTTTTTCCGATGTAAAAGGAAAGACCCCGGAAGGAAAGGATGCCTCACTGTCAGATTACGCAGGCAAAGGTAAATATGTATTGGTTGATTTCTGGGCATCGTGGTGTCCTCCATGCCGTGCAGAAATGCCTAAGCTTGTAGAGCTTTACAAAGCTTATAAAGACAAAGACTTCGAAATTGTGGGAATCTCTCTTGACAGGACTAATGATGACTGGAAAAATGGTATCAAAAATCTGAACATCACATGGCCGCAGGTTTCTGATCTTAAATTCTGGGATAGTGAAGGTGCTACAACCTATGGGATATCTTCTATACCTCACCTTATGTTATTAGATAAGGACGGTAAAATCATAGCCAGAGGATTAGACGCAGAAGAAGCTTCTGAAAAAGTAGCAGAATTATTAAAATGATCTGTTTCTAATATATAAAAAGGACCTTATTCACCCGGATAAGGTTCTTTATTATTTTATACTTTATTTTCTTATTTTCCTTACCTCTTGAGCGATTTGCTCCCAATTATTATCATCAACTTTAGCTCCTATCCTTTGGATGACATGAGCAGCTAACAGTGTCCCTATCTGACCACTTACCGATAAAGGACAGTTATTGATTAAACCATAGATAAATCCGGCAGCATATAAGTCTCCGGCACCTGTAGAATCTACACAATCAACTTTATAGGCAGGGACAAATTCTTTCTCGTTACCTCGCTGTATCCATGATCCTTTTTCGCCAACCTTTACTACCGCAATCTCCGTTTGCTTGGCTAGCTTGGACACCGCTTTTTCAGCATCTGTATCAAGCAAAGATTTAGCCTCCTCTTCATTAGCAAAGACAATGTCCGCATACTGAGGAATAATATCCAGCAGGAAGTCTTTATTTTCTACTACTACATTATAACTGGCTAAATCTAATATCACTTTGGCTCCGGCCTCTTTGGCCAGTTCTATCGCCCTTCTGATAAGGGCATGACTTTGCACAAGATAGCCTTCTATATAAAAGTAGCTGTAGCCAAGGAAATCCTCTTTATGCAGTTCTTCTGCACGCAATAGTGCCGCTGCTCCCAGAAATGTACCAAAAGTACGTTCTCCATCTTTGGATATAAAGGTGGATGCAACTCCCGAAATCTCATCGACTTCTGTAAGATGTGATTTCACATGATACTTTTCCAGATCGTTTTTGAAATACTCTCCAAAAGAGTCTTTTCCAATACGACCGATAAAACCGGCATCAATGCCTAAGCGGGTTAAACCGATAATTGTATTTGCTGCAGAACCTCCCGATACAATGCTCTTATTTAATTTATTTAATTCCTTAGTTAAGGTCTCAAACTTTTTATTATCGATCAATTGCATGCTACCTTTCGGAAGTTCAAGCAGTTCGAGCATTTTATCATCTTCTATGATGGCTAATACGTCTACCAGGGCATTACCCATTCCCAATACTTTTGTCATTCTTATTTTATTTTTTTGTGCAAAGATATTGCATAATTCAGAAATAAGGCCTATTTTTGCGTCACTTTTGAGAGAAAAATACTCTTCCTTAGCTCAGTCGGTTAGAGCATCTGACTGTTAATCAGAGGGTCCTTGGTTCAAGTCCAAGAGGAAGAGCAAAATAAAAAAGTAATTCTCTTGAAAGTAAATTCTTCCTTAGCTCAGTCGGTTAGAGCATCTGACTGTTAATCAGAGGGTCCTTGGTTCAAGTCCAAGAGGAAGAGCAAAAAGAGAGTTACATTATGTAACTCTCTTTTTTACTTTTACTAAGTATATAGTGTAAGTAATAACTGCCGGATAGAATCATTTCACTGTTTTATTAACAAAATCAATTTCATACTGCTGTTCACCGTATTTCCTTTCGTTATCAATAATTGTGCCTTCAGTAAGGGTAATGCGTAGAACGATAGAGTCGGGATTATCTTCATCACCAACTTCCTCGAACCAATTAAATACTTTTTTAAATTTCGCCCTGATTTCTGCATTTTTTTCGTTCTTAACCCAGCCTAGATTTTCAGCAGTACCATGAAAAGCATACCATTCGAAGCCACATACGGAAACTTCATTGTTTTTCTCAATTTGCAATGTTTTATTCTTTTTTGCATCTGTTGAAACATAGAATACACCTTCTTCATAATAAGCGCATACCATGCGGACTGCGGGGCGGGGATTACCATTAGCGTTCGGGGAAAGTGATATTGTAGCAAGGGCAATAACTTCTTCTTTGCCATTTCCACAACGTTCTTCCATAATTTTGATTGCATCGTCGTATTTACTCATCTGCTAAAATATAATTTGTGTTGTTGACAAATATAATCAATATCTGAAAGGAAACGAAGAAATTAATTAACCAGTTTAGTCCTGTTCTTTTAATATCTTCAGAGATTGAAGATTCAGAGAGAACCTCACGCCTGCATTTTTATAATCAAAATTATTAAATGAAGAAAATACTCCTATACCGAATAATCTTGTGATATTTAAAGAATATCCGACTTCTGAATAAAACTTTATATCCGGAGTGTACAGTGTTTTGAAATGCAGTCCCTCAAAAAAAGGCTTACCCTGCAGAAATGGAAGGCGCTTAAGCAAAACATACTTTCCGGAATAATTAAGTGATAAATTGATCCAGTAATGATTTGCTTGCAGCTCATAATTATCAAGCAACAGGAAAGAGTCGAATAATGAGCCCAGATTAAATACCAAGTCGGGTGATCCGTAAAACTGATAGTCGGCAAAGTGCAGATTTTTTCTTGAGCCTATAAACGCACCGCCCTCTATTTTATAATCTATTTTATCAAAATAATTTAATCGTATATTCTGAACTACGCCTCCTTTTAGTTTTTTATACCTCGAATTATTTGTTTGCCATGCTGAAAAGCCTTGTTCAAATTCGAGATGGAAAACAAGGGGAGGCTCATTGTTTTCTATTGTGTAATTAGCGTATGGCGAAAATGATAGTCCCATGGAATAAAATGTTCTGTCAAAACGTTTATCCGGATATATATTGGGAATGATCCTATGCCTCTTCACCTTGACAAGTGTAAAATCAGTATTGTTGTTAAGCCCTGCGCGCCTTTCTACTCCCAGGCTAGCCGACAACTTTAGTCTTTTTGTGAGATCTATATTATTGCTAACTGTTACATAATCTCTCTGATAAAAAGAATTATAGTTTTTACCTAAGAACAGGGAGCTAAAATAGTTATTATACCGGGTAATGCTCAGATTATTGAAATCAGCTGTATGTGAGCCAACGGCAAATGTCAATTTTCCATCCTTTGCCGGCAGGTAATTATATGTCAGGTCACTGCCACCTATCATCCGATGCCTTGCGGTAGTATAATATAAGAAAGGACTTATCTCTAATGTTTTCCCGTAATCAAGTTTCGATTTGATATAAAATCGTTGTCCTAGCCAGAAGCCATCTACATAGTTATAGTCTCTGAATATCATTTTCACCCCACCATATCCAACAGACCATTTACTTGAGTCGCCACCATATATATAGTCACCCATCAGGATTTTGCCAAACCATGGCTTTGAATTATATTTCTTTATATTGAAGTGCTCAAATTTAATCGTATCAGGAGGACTTGCAGGGAGAGTTCTTACCTCGTTCCAAAAAATAGAATCTTCAACTGCAGTTATATTATATTTTATACCTTTCTCTTCCAGTACATCTTTCGGAATTACATTCTTTCCTATAGATTTATATTTTAGCGAGGTCAGATAAGTTACTTTACCACTGTTGCCAAAGGCATGCATATGTAAATTTATCCGGTGTGTAATAGGAATATTATATTCATCATCGATATTGTAATAAGTAGTGGTAGTCGTAAAATCAACTCCTTGCAGGCTTCTGGTCAAACGGGAGTAGTTAACATTGCCATCTTCCATAATATGTAATTCACCATTTAATAACTCCGGATCATTTTTCTTCGATTTTACCTTTACTATATAGCATTTCTGATTATTATGTATATAAGTATCGGTGCAGTAATATCTGTAATATGAAAATGCTCTCGGATTGAGAGGAGATATACAGTTGTTGTACCTTTCTGAGTATAATGATTCATCCAAAAGGCCGACTGCCGCTCTCTGATTCAATTCATCGGATATATTTCCGGAATATCCTGTTACTTGTATATTATATATATTGGGAGCCTGAAATTCTACATCACTATATATTTCCTGATGTATCGGCTTATTCTGCCAATCAAGTATATTGATCTTTTCTATCTTCTCAACCAGCTTATTGGTTAATTGGGAGATCTGGGTCATGACGAGGTCGCCTTTAATATACGAACTTGCCTTATAATATTTATATTCAGGTCTTGTTCTGATAGCCTTTCTTATGATCTTTTCTGCAATAGTATCTTTCTTTAGTACTCTGCTATATTCGAAGACCTCATTTGGAGTGAGTATAATTTTTGCAGAAATATCTCCATCTTGCACAATTTGTACATGATGTGCCTCATTATAGCCAATAGATTTACAAATAAGAGAATATTGTCCTTTTTCAAGGTTTACCTGAAACTTTCCCTCATTATTTGTTATCAGACCCAAATTTAACTCTTTAATAAAAACGGATGCACCGGATACAGGGGCTTCAGAAGTATCATATACGATACCTCTCAAGGTCTGAGATAATACAATATTTGTATGAAATAACAGTATGAAAACAATAAAACAGAGAGGGCTCCTCATTCTTTGATTTTCATTTATTTTGCTACTATCCAAATTTTACCATTAAAGTCTAATATTACAAATATCGTTCCATTTTATAAATATACATGTTCTGTCTTGCTGATAAAACAAAAAGGCCGTAAAAATTACTTTTACGGCCTTTCCATATATAGTATTTGATTATCTCTTCAGTTCTTTGATCCTGATATTTTTAAACTTGACAGGAGATCCATGCCCTAAAAATCCGATATGTCCTTTTTTATTAAATAAACCCGGATGTTCTTGACCATCAGCCGTACCATTTTTAGTAGCTTCTTTTATGTTGCCATCAAGTATGACTTCACCATTCAGAGTAACTTTGATATTATTGCCATTAGCTATAATCTCTTCCTGATTCCATTCTCCAATAGGTTTCAATTTTGCTCTTCTGGCACCTATTATACCGTATACAGATCCATGTACCTGCAATGGGGTAATGTCTTTATAAGCCGGATGATCATGGTCAAGCACCTGAATTTCCATACCCATATAAGCTGCATCACCTTCCATTGGTGCGCGGATTCCAATACCATTATTCGCTGCAGGTGTCAGTTGGAACTCAAAACGGTATACAAAGTTGGCAAACTCACTTTTAGTATACAGGTTCCCTCCATGTCCACCTTTAGGATCGAGTGAGATACAACCATCTTCTATTACATAATCAACAGTATTGCCTGTCCATTCATGCATGTTAGTTCCGTCAAACAACACTTTGAAACCTTCTTTCTTTTCTTCTGCAGATAGTTCAAACGGTTTGAAGCTTTCAAGTTCTTTTACATATATATTGCGATAATACACCTTGCTGCCATGAGCTTGTAGTTCCAGTTGCTCTAATGCAGGTATAGGTTTGCTGCGATCCCAGAAGTTTTCAAGAATAACATTATCCACAACGAGTTCACCATTCAATTTCACAGTTACACGGTCGCCTACCATTTTTATATAGAATGTATTCCATTCTCCCAGTTTATTATCGGCAAGTTTGAGTGGCTGGCTAGGGTTCTTCTGATTATTGTATAATCCGCCGGAACCAACCTGTGCTCCCACATTTACGCGCGAAATATCCCATATCTGTACCTGAGGAGTTCCTCTCAGATAAATACCTGCATCTGCTTCTGGTCCTGCAGGATCAAGATTCCAGTCTATGTACATCTCAAAATCACCATATTTCTTTTCTGTACAGAGATTTTCACCTCCCACACCATCAAACATGAGGATACCATTTTCAGGAATCCAGTGTTTGTGTGCGATCTTATCAGCAGCTTCCTGCTTCTTAGCAAGTATAGCTGGTCTCATTTTAGCACGGGTTATCGGATTCTCAACAATGCCTTTCCAGCCTGTAAGATCTTTACCATTAAAGATAGAAACGAAGCCTTCTTCTTTTGGTATTTCGGCAAGATGCTTACGAATAGCCTGACGTTGATATTCAGCATCAGGATTATCGAGGACATCAATTACTTTGTTTAGCAATTCTTCTACATTCTTACCCGTATAGTTCTTATTTGCCAATGCTATGTTCATTACAGCTCCGGCCGCTTCCTGAGCTATAGGCTTTTCATCAAGATACTGTCCGGCCAACAACATACCCAAGTAGGTTCCGGTATTGCCTAATTGCCTTAAAATAGCATTCTTCTGAGCGTTCATCTTAGCTATCTCCATAGCTTTGGTTAGTAGCAAACGGCGATTCTCGCCTGTCAGTTTTGGCGTTGAAACCAACTGAATATATCTTTCAAGAGCCCGGTCAAAATATGTGGGAACCGAGGCATCTTTGCATATTGTATATAATTCCTCGGCTGCATCCAGGCCTTTCCAATCCAGCAACGCCTGAAAAGCTGCATCCTTGCCTTTTCCAGTTTCTTGTGCAAATCTATCTACAATCATACCGAGGGCCTTACTTTCGCCAGTAGCAGAAAGTATAGGATAGTACAAATATTGCTTATTAGGGCTTACGTTATCCATCCTTGCAACAATTGTTTCCAATTGTTTTTCTTTCGAATATGATTTCATTGCCGAAACTATTGCTTGCTGAACAGGGGCTACATATTCGGCATGAGTACCTTCCAAAAGGAAATATAATTCTTCCAGGTTGCCCTCACTTACTACATCCTTGAGTGCAGTATATGCTGCAGTTCTTACATCTGAAGAGCTCGCATACAGGTTCTCCAGTACCACATTCATATTTGCAGAAGATTTACGGCTGGCTAATAATTGTAGACCGGCAACTTTTCCTGCTGTATTTGCAGTGGTTATCACCGGGGCTACGGCAGAAGAAATATCACCTTTGGTGGTAGACAGAGCTTCTTTTCCGATACTTACAGTTTTTACATCAGCATCATTCAGTAGAGACGCAAGGGCCACAATACCTTCACGGCTACCGGTCTTAGACAATATCTCTGCAGCAGCAGTTTTAGTTTCCGAGCTACCAAAGATTAGCAGATCAATTATCGTTTTAGTCCCTAAAGAACCTATAGATTGTCGTTTCTGAACATCTTCGCATTCCTGATTTAACCAATTAAGTATATCGGCCTGAGCCTCTGGTTTATATTTCTTTAAGGATTTTATAAGTTCACTGTAAAGATTGCTATCAGCATAATCAGAAGCAAATGATAATGCACTAAAACGATATTTATCACTCGAATCCTTTAATGCTTTTTGCAACAATTTGGGAACAGTTACAGGTTTAGCAGCCATCAATATTTCCAATACAGCTTCACGGGTCTGTGTTTGTCCGGCTTTTTCAGCTTCCTTCATCAGGTCATTCGCTGCTTTCTCGGCTTCCTTCACATCGCCTTGAGCAAGTACACGCTTTATCAATGTAATATAAGCCTCGTTAGCACCTACTTTCTGCATTGTAAAATTATCTTTTTTCGCTGCTACAGCCAGATCTTGCAATGATGCTTTAGTCCCAACCTGACTTAATGCATAAACAACCGTTTTTTGCATATTTATATTACTGTTGCCAAGCATTCTTCTCAGTATATTTTCTGAATCTGTAATCTTTAAACGTGCAACTGCGAGAATTACATCTTGTTTTGATTCTTCATCTGTTACAGAGCTCAAAGCATTCAACAAAGCTTTCTGCGATGCAGATGTGTTAATTAACGATAGGGCACGTGCAGCCGGCCCACTCAAAGATTCATTATCCAGATACGATGAGAGTTTAGCTACAGCTTCGTCCTTACCTATTACTTCAAGCTGCCTGATAATAAAGGCTTTGATTTCGCGATCGGTAACCATATCAAGTGCTTTGATGTATGCATTTGATGTAGTCAGCCTTAATGCCTCTTGTCCTTGTGCAGATACATAATGAGATAATCCGCTTAATGCATATTCTACCTCGGAATTACTTCCGTTTCCCGGAGTGTTCATCATCTTTATAAGTTGTAAAACTCCTTCTTCGCCGGTAGAACTCAAATCCTTAAGTTGGTTATTATATGATTCGCTTTTTTGTGCGGGCATTTGTGCTAAGACATCAGCTACAATTGTTTTAGCTGTGCGGTTGATATGTGTCTGAGCCGATACAAATACCGAAATGAACAAAAAGAGGCTTATCAATGAATATATTTTTTTCATAATTTTTTTCATTAATTTTTTAAATATTCCAAGGCGCACGCATTGGCTGATCGAGTAAACGATTAGCAGCATCATCATTAATAAACTCCAATTTCACAGGATCGAAATGCAATGTCCGGTTGAGCCTAAGGGCTACAATACCTTGGTTGACAATTGTAGCAGAGCGGAATCCGTTCTGTTCGTTCAATGCAAATTGTTTGCGTGTTTTCACACTTTCCAGAAAATCTGTAACCTGAGTCTCAGGTTCAGGGTAATCGGCTAGTTTTTTCTCCCAATCCGGGATATCACAAACGAAATTTTTATATACATTTCCGTTTGGACCTGATATATATGGAGTATTAGGGTCACCATAATCACCTCCCCATAGTACGATCTGGCAACCATCATCATATGTATATGTTATGGAACGCCATGTGCCGATAGCATCAGGGTGTTGTTGCGGTGCATCCACTTCTATTTTCACCGGACTAGTATGATCTTTTCCCAAGAAGTATTGTACAGGGTCTATATAGTGTTGTCCCATATCGCCAAGTCCTCCGCCATCGTAATCCCAGTATCCGCGGAAGGTCTGATGTACACGGTGTATGTTGTATGGTTTGTATGGAGCCGGGCCTAACCACATATCGTAGTCCAGCTCAGATGGAACGCGTTGCGGTTCCAGGTATTCTTTGCCGACCCAGAAGAATTTCCAGTCGAAACCTGTATGTTTGCTTATTGTTACTTTTAACGGCCAGCCGAGCATTCCGCTCTGCACCAGTTTTTTTAATGGTTTTACAGGCGTGCCCAAACCATAGAAGTTATCAGTGAAACGAAACCATGTGTTAAGGCGGAATTTGGTGCCGTATTGTTTCACTGCTTCCATTACTCGTTTTCCTTCGCCGATAGTACGTGTCATCGGCTTTTCACACCATATGTCTTTGCCGGCTTTAGCTGCTTCCACAGACATTATACCATGCCAATGAGGAGGTGTGGCAATATGCACAATATCTACATTTTTGTCAAGGATGAGATCCCGGAAATCGTGATAAGCAGCAATGTTATCATGTACCAGACGTTTTCCGAGTTCAAGGTGATTTTTGTCTACATCGCAAACAGCTACAAGGCGTGTACCTGCATAATTGAGGTGTCCGCGTCCCATACTACCGGTACCAATAATACCTTTGGTAAGCTGATCACTTGGAGCTAGGTAACCATTGCCCAACACGTGGCGGGGGACAATGGTTAGGGCGGCCATTGAAAATAGAGATGTTTTCAAAAAATTCCGCCTGTCGATTAGGTTCTTTTTACTCATAACATTTTGATAATTATTCTGAATTATTTGGGCATTAGTCAAGTTATAAAAGGCACAAATAAAGTATTACAATTTAAGTCATTAAAGATAGGAAAAATATAAAAAAGGGGGGGTGAGAAAATCTATAAATTTAATATTTACAGCTAAACAGCATAAACTATTTATCTATTACAGAAAACTTTCCATTTCTTTTTACTAAGATGTCCCCCAATGTTTTTACCATTTTTTGCATTTCAGAATCTTTACTTACAGACATCTTGAGCCATGCATCGCTACCCTGATAGTAAGCCACAGGCTGATTCATCCGGATGAGGCTGGCTATTGCTATTGCAAGCTGGGGATTGTTACAGCTGAAGCTGCCGTTTTCAAAAACCTTCTACGATCTTCTGTTTTTACTGGACATTAATATGCTTTTCATAGTATAGGGTATTATGCAAATACCTTTTACGATTACAAATATTGTAATGTTTTATTTAAACACCAAAGACTTAATTAAATATTTTATTATATAGATCTTATTTTAACAAAATAATTAAATATGAAAATGATAATTTTGTGGTTTATATATCTTATAAATAGTTATTTATATGTATATTTTGTTGAGGATTTAAATTTTTAATTTTAGAAAATAATTTATTATATAAGACCAATATACATAAAAAATATTTTATTTATTTCGATGAATATAAAATATAATCTAATTATTAGCTTGGGATAATAAAATATTGACGTAATTTTGTAATGTATAAGATAGTCTGCATTATGAATAGAAAACTATTAGACGAAGTTGGAAAGGGAGTAAAAAGTGCTCTTGTGAAAAAGAAGATCATAAACCATTATATACACAATGGTGGCTCTACCCTTACTGAACTATCTAAGGATATTGATCTTAGTATCCCTACTGTCACCAAGTTTATCGGGGAAATGTGTGAAGAAGGTTTCATCACTGACTATGGGAAACTGGAAACAACAGAAGGGCGATATCCTAACTTATACGGACTGAATCCGGATGCATGCTATTTTGTAGGTGTTGACATGAGACAATCGAGTGTTAATATTGCCATTATTAACTTTAAGGGAGAAATGATAGACCTCTGCATGAGTGTCGATTATCACTTTCAGAATACTCCCCAAGCATTAAATAACCTGTGCAAGATCATTAAAGATTTTATCGATTCACAAACTATTGATAAAAGTAAAATTCTGAATATAGATATAAATATATTTGGGCGCGTAAACCCTGAAACCGGATATAGTCACAGTGTATTTCATTTTAATGAAAAACCACTACCTGAGGTATTAAGAGAGAAACTGGGATACCCGGTAACCATAGATAATGATACGCGGGCTATGACTTATGGCGAATATATGGCAGGATGTGTAAATGACGAAAAAAATGTCATTTTTGTAAACCTCAGTTGGGGGCTTGCTATTGGTATTATAATAGACGGGAAGATATATACCGGAAAATCCGGATTCTCCGGTGAATTTGGCCATGTAAAAACCTATAATAATGAAATATTGTGTCATTGTGGAAAGAAAGGTTGCCTTGAGACCGAAGCATCAGGACTGGCCATGCACAGGCGTTTGCTCGAACTGGTGAATGAAGGGGGAACTTCCCTGCTTTCGCAACGGGCGATTGATAATAAGCAAATAACTTTAGATGACATTATAGATGCCGTATCGAAAGAAGATGTGCTTTGTATTGGCCTGGTGGAAGAGATCGGACAAAAACTGGGAGAAAGCATTGCCGGGCTTATTAATATCTTCAACCCTGAGATGGTTATCATAGGGGGTACAGTCTCTGTAGTAGGCGATTATATCATGGAACCAATCAAATCGGCAGTACGCAAGTATTCTTTGAATCTGGTAAATAAAGATTCGAAAATGGTCGTTTCTAAATTGAAAGACAAAGCTGGGGTTGTTGGGGCCTGTATGCTGGCACGCAGCAGAATATTTGAAAATTAAAATTCTTAAACAACCTTTTGTCATGCTGAGGAACATCTCGACCCATTTAATGGAAAGGTGTTAAGAGATCCTTCACTTTGTTCAGGATGACAGGAAGAATTAGAAAAACTAGACCTTTTGATGTGTCGCACTAATAAAAATAGTTACCTCTATCTTTAATAATTATCTTATATAAAGAGAGCTTTGATATAGAAAAAAAGTAACATGAAAAATATATATAAACCTGTCACTTTTGTTACTTTTTATAAATCCGTATATAAAGGTATATCCGGTAAATAACAAAAGGTCTGATCTACATAATTCATTTCACAGCAGAAATGGTTCATTCCGTTTGATACTATCAGGTATTTTACCTTCAGTACAATGTTATATCTCACGATCTGATCAAATACCGACTGGGTAATATTTACATCAGGAGCCTTGTATTCTATTATCATCAACGGAGTCAGATTGCGGTCATAAATAACAGAGTCGCAACGCCTCTTCTGATTATTCAGGTTGATCTGGATTTCGTTGGCTACAAGTGCAGAAGGATATCCTTTTTCCGTTAACAGAAAATTCACGAAATGCTGTCTTACCCACTCCTCAGGCGTGAGGGCAACAAACTTACGCCGCAACGGATCCCAAACGGATAACTTCCCATCTGTTTTTTTTACATTTATATTGAAAGGGGGTAAATTTAAGTTCAACATTTGTTACCTTTGTTAAATCTGTATCAAACAATAAAGAGAAAATACTTGTTTTATACAAAACAAAAGTAGAACTAATATGAAAACAAAGCAAGAAATTGTAGATAATTGGCTTCCACGTTACACGAAAAGACCGCTGGAGCAATTTACTAAACATATACTATTAACCAACTTTGCCAAATATGTAGAAGTATTTGCCAACCATTTTAATGTACCCATAGTAGGACGGGATGGTAATATGCCGAATGCTTCGGCTGAAGGTATCACTATTATAAACTTTGGTATGGGTAGTGCCAATGCTGCCACCATAATGGACTTACTAAGTGCTATTGAGCCCGAAGCCGTACTCTTTTTAGGTAAATGCGGAGGTATAAAGAAACATAATAATCTGGGAGATTACATTCTGCCTATTGCTGCTATCAGGGGAGAGGGTACATCTAATGACTACTTTCCGCCCGAGGTGCCATCGCTACCGGCATTTAGTCTGCTGAGATCAGTATCATCGACCATACGTAACCATAATCGTGACTATTGGACTGGAACTGTATATACCACGAATCGTCGAGTATGGGAATATGACGAGGTCTTTAAAGACTATCTGAGAAGAATACGTACAATGGCTGTAGATATGGAAACCGCAACTCTGTTTACATGCGGATTTGCCAATCAGATCCCTACAGGAGCTTTGCTGCTCGTTTCGGATCAACCTATGATATCCGATGGAGTGAAGACCGAAAAGAGCGACAGCATAGTCACAAAAAACTTTGTTGAAGAACATGTAATGGTAGGTATAGAAGCTTTAAGAACATTAATTAATAACGGAGAAACAGTTAAACATCTGCGTTTTGAATAACTATGACTTTTGAACAAATAAAAGCCGACATAAAAGCGCGAAAATATAAGCCTGTATATCTACTTATGGGCGATGAGCCTTATTATATAGACGAGTTGACAGAAATGCTGACAAGTTACGTACTACCGGAAGAAGAGAGGGATTTTAATCAGAATATCCTCTATGGAATGGAGACAGATGTGAGAACCGTGATCACATTGGCACGCAGTTATCCGATGATGTCAGACTATCAGCTTATTGTAATAAAGGAAGCTCAGAACCTGAGTAAGATAGAGGAGCTGGAAATATATGTTAAGAATCCGCTCAATACAACGATACTGGTTCTCAATTATAAAAACGGATCGCTTGATAAACGGAAAAAGTTATATGCCGAAATAGATAAGCAAGGAGTAATTATGGAATCAAAGAAGATTCCAGATTATAAAATCCCCGCTTTTATCTCATCGTATATTCAATCAAAGAACCTGAGTATAGACCAGAAATCTGCACAAATGCTATCTGATTATCTGGGTAACGACCTGAGCAAAATAACGAATGAAGTAGCTAAACTACTGATAGCAATTCCGCCAAACCAGAGACAAATAACAGCAGAGCTGATAGAAGAAAATATAGGTATCAGTAAAGATTTCAACAATTTTGAACTACTGAATGCTATTATTAATAAGAATATCTTTAAGGTAAACCAGATCGCAGATTACTTCGAGAAAAACCCGAAGAATAACCCGATGATAATGACGATGTCGATACTCTTCAACTTTTTCAGTAACCTGATGATCTGTTATTGGGCGAAAAACAAGACAGAACAGGGTATAGCAACTGAATTGGGATTCAGAAACCCGTACCAGGCTAAAGACTATGTTGTTGCGCTAAAGAATTACAATGCTTTTAAATGTATGGAAATCATCAGTTTGTTACGAACTTATGATGCAAAATCGAAAGGTGTGGACAATACCTCAACCCGTGATGGAGAACTGTTGAAAGAGCTACTATACAAAATAACCCATTAATTCACTTAATATAATTTGCCATGAGAACAAAGATGATAATTTTATTTCTTTCTCTTTTTGTATGTATTGGTATATCTGCCAATGGTGGAATAGACAAGCAGATATTTACTTATTCGGTGAAGGATGGCAATACATTGCAGCTTGATAAGTATAGTTTAAAGAATGAGACTGTAAATGAAGCTAAACCTTGTATTATTTTTATGTTTGGTGGTGGATTTGCAAATGGGAAAAGGGATGATAATTACTATGTAGAGTATTTTAATAAACTAGTCAACAAAGGGTACATAGTAGTATCTATTGATTATCGTCTTGGGATGAAGAATGCAGGCCTACAAACGGACCTGATGCGTTCTGTAGTAACATTGAATAATAGTATATCAATGGCGGTGGAAGATCTGTTCGATGCTACATTATTTGTTATAGAACATGCTGATGAATGGGGTATTGACAAAAATGTAATAATAGCAAATGGATCGAGTGCCGGGGCAATCTCTGTATTGCAGGGAGCGTATAACATCAGTAACAAGACAAAACTTGCCCAGGTGCTACCCGGGGATTTTAACTATGCAGGAGTGATCTCGTTTGCCGGAGCTATATTCAGTATGGATGGCGATCTGAAATGGAAAGATGCGCCTGCACCTATACAAATGTTTCATGGCGACGCTGATAGCAATGTCCCTTATGATAAGATTGAGATGTATAATATTGGATTCTATGGATCGAAACATATTGCAGAACAATTTGACAGCCTGAATTATCCATACTTCTTTCACAAAATAGAAGATGCCGCTCACGAAATAGCCAATGATCCAATGGTTGACAATCTGGATGAAATAAATATCTTTATAGACAGATTGGTTTTAGATAAGAAACAACTGATGATAAACACAGTGGTTAAACAGATCGGTAAACCGATAATGAAGAAGGATTTTCAGATAGAGGATTATATTAAGGCTAATTCCGGGAATTAATCAGACAAACTCATCCGGAAGGTTTACCAAATATAATTTCTTTCCTGCACGGGTAATTGCCGTATACAGCCAGCGATAGAAGCCTATACCTAAATGTTCTTCCGAAATATAACCCAGATCGAGAAAGACTATATCCCATTCGCCTCCCTGAGCTTTGTGGCAGGTAACAGCGTATGCAAACTTTACCTGAACAGCATTAAAGTATGGATCAACCTTTAATTTTTTCATCTTAGCAGGTTTGTTTGGGATATCAGCATAATCCTCCAATACATTCAAAAACAGTTCCTCGGAACGTTCACGCGTAAGTCCTGCGGCATCCGAATACAATGTGTCCATTAGTATTTTTATCTCCAGTTCGATATCATAGTCTACGCTACGTACCAAAACGTCCCTGAAACGAAAGCCGTAAAGCTGCTGCTCGCCACGGATACGAAGCACTTCTACAATCTCTCCGTTGGCAAGGAAATCTATTCCTTCTATATTTTCTGTCCAGTAGTAGTTGTTTTTGGTGATCATCAACATATCTCCGGTAGACAATTCCTCTTCCCTGTATAAGATGCGGTTGCGCACACCTTGATTGTATATGTTGGATCGTTTATTAGATCGTGAGATAATCATTGTATTTTCTATTCCTTCACGATTGTATGCTGAGGATATTTCATCTATCAGATCTTCGCCACTAATACGAACGATATCGGAAAAGTCGTTTAATTTGAGTTTGGGGTAAGCCTCTGTCTCTCCCTCATTGAGGGCATTACGTATATTAGTGGCATTGAATAATATACCCGAACTCTCAGCCTGACGCACTATCTGGGACAACATAGCCTCATGTATCTCCAATCCATATCCTTCAAGGATTGCTGTCTGCAAGGCAGGACTATCTTCTTCCATTACAGGAGGCAACTGAGCAGAGTCTCCAATTAATAAGAGTCGGCAATTTTCGCCTGAATAAATATAATGGATCAGATCGTCAAGTAATCTTCCGGTACCAAAGAATGAAGAGTCGAGGCCATTATTGCTGATCATAGAAGCTTCATCGACAATGAACAAAGTATCTTTATGCAGATTGTCCATCAATCCGAAACTACCAAAGTCACCTGCGAACTTTTGTTGCCTGTATATTTTCTTGTGGATGGTAAAGGCCGGATGATTGGCATAAGATGAGAACACTTTTGCAGCTCGACCTGTAGGTGCCAGTAAAACTGTCTTTTGTTTAAACTCAGTCATTGTCTTTACCAATGCTCCAAGCAGTGAAGACTTACCCGTACCGGCATATCCCCGCAATAAAAATAAAGTCTCTTCTTTCTGTAAAAACAGAAAATGAACAATCTTTTCCAAAGCTATTTGCTGCTGGCTTGTAGGCTCAAAAGGAAAATTTTGCTTTATTTTATCCAGAAAGAAATCACTTATCATATTGGAAGGTTAAGTAGAATAATGAAATAGAACATCAAAAGTAGTGGATAAAAATATCTTTTTCTAACTTTGTATCAAAGAATCTGCAAAAAAGTGATTTCAAGCGAAAAAGGATGAACCCGTTGATATTTAGCCCGATATGTACAGGTTGTCCGATGTTGTCTCAGGTCGAAAAACGCAAAATCAGGTTGTTCTCGTTGGACTTCCGTTACTTACCCGTTACCTGTTTTTCGTGAGGCAAAACACAGCTGAATGCTATCTATGAGATTGTATTTTAGCCGGTTGTGCAATCCGAAGCGATTCGTGCTAAAATAACTTCTATCCGTGGCACATTGATAGCCGACCGCTCATTTTTCATAGCTCAATTAACTCATTTGGAAGTAATTTTAAAACTAAAAAATGAGCGTTATGACAAATGAGTTGAAGGTGTTATTCTACCTCAAAAAGAATCAGAGCAGGAAAAACGGTCTATGTCCCGTCATGGGGCGAATCCATGTCGGCAAAACGATGGCTCAGTTCAGCCTGAAGATTGATGCCGATGTCAAACTGTGGGATGCCAAAGCCGGACGGCTGAAAGGTAAAAGCCTGTTTGCGATTGAAGTGAACAAGCAGATTGAAAAGGTAAACTTGCTGATCTATTCCCGCTACAACGAAGCCTTGCGGTTGGGTCGGAATTTTTCCGCATTCGATTTGAAAGTCCTTGTACAGGGAATCGCCAATGCGCAGGAATCCCTCCGCTCATACATGGAGACCATCATTGAGCGGTTTTCAGCCCGAGTAGGCAAAGACAGAGCTATTGCCACTTTAACCGGATTTAAGTATGCCCACTCCCTGTTAGCGGAGTTCATTCAGGCAAAATACAAATTAGGAGACATTTCTTTCAAAGCCCTGAACTATTCCTTTATCGAAGAATATGTTCATTATCTGCGTGTAACCCGAAAATTAGCAGTAAGTACCACTGCCAATGTTGTGGGCAGAATGCGGGAAGTTATTTCCGATGCCATTGACGAGGGCATCATCGGCAAAGACCCGTTCTTCTCCTACGAACTGGAAGCCCCCGAAGTCAAACACCGGAACATCAGCCGGGAGGATTTGGAAAAGATAATGGCGGCGGAATTTACCAGCGAGACCACAGCCATTGTCCGCGACTTGTTTGTTTTTTCCACTTTCTGCGGACTGGCTTACATTGATGTAAAGAACCTGACTTACGATAATATCGTCAGGCAGGAAGACGGCAGCTACTGGATTATGACGCACCGCCAAAAGACGGGAAACGCCTCCAATATCCGATTGATGGATATTCCCCTCTCTTTGATTGAGAAGTACAGAAACCGAGATTCCAATCAAAATACTGACAGCAATGCAAGCGGAAAAGTATTTCCCGTTCCTGAATATCAGAATACCCTCAATCATTTGAAAAAGATTGATAAGCAATGCGGTCTCGGACGGAATCTTTCGTATCATCAAAGTCGCCATACATTCGCTTCCTTAATCACACTGTCAGAGGGAGTTCCGATAGAAACGGTCAGTAAAATGCTCGGACATCAGAGTATTAAAACGACACAGACGTATGCCGAAGTGTCCACCGACAAAATCCTGAAAGATATAATGGTATTGTCTGAGAAAATCAACGGCAAGTATGTTCTGATCAATTAGAATAACAACCGTAACAAAAATAGTTATCAATAAAATTTACCAATAAAAAAAATAGAACCATGACAACAAAAAATATACGCAGCACTTTCAGCATCCTGTTTTACATCAACAGGCAGAAGATAAAGAAGAACGGCAAATGCCCCATACTCGGAAGAATCACTGTGGACGGAAAAGCCGTTCAGTACAGCACTAAAGAAGAAATAGAACCCAAGTTTTGGAATCCCGAAGAAGGATGCTGTACCGGAAAAGGGAAGGACAGCAAACGTATTAACCTCCGGTTGGAAGAACTGAAAAGAGATATTGAACAGTATTACCAGCGGGACATCGAGCGAAGCGGATATGTTACAGCCGAGGGCATCAAAAATGCCATTCAGGGGATAGGTACAAACGAAATTACGCTCCTGAAAGAATTTGCCCTGATGAAAGAGGAAATAAAAAACAGCATTGGGATTACCCATGCTCAAAAGACCTATTACAGGTATGGGAACGCCTATAATGTTATCCGTGATTTCCTTAAATATAAATACGGCGTAGATGATATCGAGTTCTCCCGGATCAACAAGCAGTTTATGGAAGATTATCATTTTTATCTGCTGACCGTCCGCAATTTTGCCACATATACCATTCAGAACTATGTCCGCTTTCTGAAACATACCATTGAGCGGGCGGTCAATAAGGAGATTATCTATCGTAATCCTGTTCGTAGGTTCTATGCCGATGGCAGGAAATCCTCCCGCCGCTGGATTTCGAGGGAAGATTTGCATACGATACTGGCTACTCCACATCCCAAGAAGAATATAAACAAAGTAAGGAATCTGTTCATTTTTTCAACTTTTACAGGATTGGCTTATGCAGATGTATGTAACCTGAAATGGAGTGATATTAAGACCGATAAGGATGGTCATACGTGGATATTCAAGGATAGGACGAAGACCACAACAGAATGCTGTATTCCACTGTTGGATATCCCCTTATCTATTATAGAAAAATTCAAGGGAAAGAAGAACACCGACAAGGTTTTTGATTTCTTCTGTTACACAACAATGAACAATCACTTGGCGGAACTCAGCAAGTTCTACAACCTCAAAAAGCCTTTGGACTACCACACAGCCCGTCATAGCTGGGCAACGACCATTTGCCTGTCGAACGGTGTTCCGATTGAAACACTGAGCCGGACGATGGGACACCGGAGCATAAAGACTACCCAGATTTATGCGGAAGTGACCAATATGAAGATGGATGAAGACATGAAGTTACTGGAAAGCCGAATTGGAAACAAGTATCAATTGCCGAAGAATGGCGCTAATGATACCAAAGAAAACCAAACGGCTGATTTACTTGAATTTGAGAGAGATAATACTGAATTTGTAAAACGAAACCAATTAGAACTGGAGGAAGCGATATGAAAAAGAGAACTGGTAACAACAAGGGGCTGTTATCCATCAGGATTACCTGCAACAATAAGATGAGCGTAGTCTTCCAGCCCGTAAGCGGGACTGTTTGGATGGACAGGAACGAACTTTGCGAACTCTTCGGATGTTACATGCAAGATATTGACCTGTGCATCAAAGAATTGTTTGAAAAGAACATGCTGAAAGTGGAGGAAACCTGCAAATATCACATTATAGCCGGAAGCAGGCGTGTCAGTTATGATATAACGGAAGTAAATCTGGTTGTGATTATCACAATGGCTTTCCGGTTGGATACTCCCGAATCAAGAACGCTGAGAATGTGGTTCGTGGAACAAATTGCTAAGATAAAGTCTTTGGATGCGATGTTGGTAGATGTAAGTCAGAATGCATGGTGGAATTGAACAGGTACATTATACCGAACAAAAAGCCGGAGAAAGAGAAACATTTTTTCGGCTTTTTGTTTACAATCATCACTTCTTCTATACATTAAAGTTGTTGAAGAATATCGAAAATTTATAGGCAACTTGGGTAAGATTCTTTCTTCATAATAACGATAATAACGGGATTACTTTTTTAATTTTTTCACAACAGGATATAACATCATCAACATACCTTATACCCAATGCCTTGTAAACTCTACATTCTTCCATCCACAACGGGAGCAGTGTATCAATATCCTCAAAAATTTTGTTCAAACCGATTGTTTCACCATATTTTGAATGAAGATTCCTCTCAAAAGGTATCATATCTCTAACAAAAGACTTGAGGTATTTGATGTGTTCGTATATGGTCTTGTGAAATACCGATAATTGTAAAAAACGTCCTTCAATCAGTTGTGCGTCCTTGGATAATTGCCATTTTTGAAGATTAGAAATTTCTTCACGAAAATGTTTTGCATATAATTCCAAAATAGCTTTTTGGATCATCGTTTTTTCTAAAATCCCATGACTCAACCAAAATCTATGCCGTACAAATGTGTTTCTCAGCCTACCTGAGTAATTGAGCAAGTCTATATCCTTGTCAAATAAGTAATAATTGAACGATTTATCTTTTTCCGGCATACGATTGCACATCCCCCAATCACCTTGCTCATCTTCATAGCCCTGTTTTTTACGCCACTCCTCTGCCTCGAAAACGAACTTGCACAGTTCCCCAATTTTTATGGGATTTTTGAGATTGAAACGGCTGATTATCGTTTCCGCCGGTTCATCGCAATGCAACATGATGGATTTATGCCACCCACCCTTAGCAGACTTACTTAATTTACTTTCCTCTACGAATGATTCATTTTCAAAAATCGAATCGGACAATAAACTAACAACCGTCTTTACTATCTTACCCAAAGAGCCATTAGCTACTCTTGATTTCCAATAAGAAAATTCAGAATGCTCATCCCATGGGTTAATATAATTAGAATCAAATTTCCCCAAAAAATCATCCAATGACTTATAGAATTCTCCTTTTTGAGGATTTACAGCAACACTAATAGCCACAAATCCACTAGAGTATACATGTATAAAAATCCGAGCCGTAGCAACACAAATTTCTTTGGAGGCATATTTGCTTTTATAATGAGCTGATAAATATAAAGGCTTGTCCAATGAATAACACATAAAAGAGAAACGCTGATCTTCCGCTACATCTCGATATCCGGCATATTCCTCAATTGCAGGTATCCTGCCAAAACAAATCTTTGAATCACCGTGTTTAATCTTTTTTTCTTCCTGAAAAAAATGATGCCGACCATCCTGGCCCCAAGTTTCTCTCGATGCTTGTCCGGAAATATGCAGTTTTAAAGCACCGAGTTTTTTTATGAATGGAAAATGCTCAGAATAGGAAAAGAAACATTTTTTCGGTCCACCCTCAATACCATGATAAAATAAACGAACTTTAGGGTTGTATTCTTTCGAAAACAGCGGTTTGAAAGCACTTCTCATACCTCCAAGATTAAACTCTCCATTGTAGTCGTAAACTTGAAAGAGCTTTGTGTATATTATATGACCAAATCTGAACATCGTATTAAAACAGGCAGAGATAGTGGGCAAACCACCATCCCCTTTACAAGTACCATCGACCTGTCTACCGCCTGAATTACAAATATATGTAATAATTTTGATGCCCCCAAGAATTTAGAATCTTATTTCTTACCGTTTTTCGATATAGTGAAATTTCAAATTGGACTGAAATTCATTCCCTCTTACCTGTTCACACCCGCTTCCTCTTCCACACATCAAAATAATTATTTTCAAGCATTTGTAGCACATCCGACAGCTTATACAGGATCTTGCCCTCAATCTTGTAGTAGGCAAGATGTCCCCGCTCCCTGTAATCCTGTAAAGTACGGAGACCCAAGCCCAACGTCTTGCAAACCTCCCTGTTGGTCAGGAAAGTTTCGCCCAGCAAGGTAGGTTTCCGTAATTGCTTGTACTTGAAAACCTTGTTAGTAGCTATGCGTATAGTGGCAAGCAATCCGTTTATTTCCGGTGAACGGGAATCCAAAACATCATCTATATTCATTATTCCTGCTTTTTTAGTCGTTCAACACGGTTCTTTTCGAGAAATTCCATCACGTCCTCCTGTTTGTAAAAGCATTTATGCCCGATCTGGGAATAGGGAATCAACCCCTTATCCCGGAATGTCTGGAGCGAGCGTTTACTGATACCCAGAATCCGGCAAACCGCCTGGTTATCCAACCAGCCATTCTCTGGCTCGGCATGTAAGGTGTCGATTTGCGCCAGCAGGTCGGCAACACACATTTTTAGCTTCTCGAAAGTCTTTCCTTCAATCATGCGTATTTCCATATACTCTTTTCCTGTATTTTATTTGGAAATGCAAAGAAAAGCGAAATTTATCGGAAAAATCAAGGAATGCAATACCGGTGGTATAAGTTGGCAGTCGAGTGGTAGGGCGTCAGGGTGATAAGGATGATATTATACAATATACGAAGCGAATTTTGCAAGAAAGATAAAAGCCGACTAATACTCTTTGAATATATTTGCACCACAATCATTAGCAGATGCGGAAAATACGATAATGATTGTCGAACATAACCTGAACATCATAAAATTACATATATAATATGGACAAGATCAAGATCAAGAAAATACTGATGTATAGTCAATTAAAGATTATTGGTAACATTAAAATTAACGATTATGCAACATTTAATGCAATCGGGGTTGTTCCGCATATTGTCGGAAGCCCCACAGAATGAAGCTCATGCTTCACAGTTAGAAGAGTCTTATGAAGAATTTGCCTTGAACGTTTTGGCAAGGATACAGTCGGAAACCAACCCGGCGGAACTCTATTACAGTTTTGGATTCGTTCATTTGAAACTTGCCGGGCTATGTGAACACTTTTCCGGCGAGCAGGGAAAAAAATGCCCTGACAACAGCCTTCAAATCCATGTACCTGCTGGAATTAGGTATGCAGGTGCTGGAATGGCGGATCAATGCGCCTGACAGCAAGCCTAAATCTGTTTCCGAAAGTAAGTATCCTTTCCCCGGAAACAAGTTGCTTGCCCTGTACAAAAGAAGAAATCTCGCTGATACAGAAGAAGAAGCTCTGCTTTCACTTCCGAAAGTAAGACTGACCTGGACAGGCAGCAAAGTCGAATTGGTCGAGCTGATCTATGCTCTGGACGCAGCGGGCTGTTTCAACCACGGGCATGCCACCATCAAGGAAATCGTAGTCTGTATTGAAGTCATGCTCAATGTAGACTTGGGCGATTATTACCATACGTTTATGGAAATACGCAACCGGAAAAATAGTACCGCTTTCCTTGACAGGCTCATAAAAGTCTTAAATGACCGCATGGAGGAGGCAGACCGAAAAAAATGAACTATCTTTGTCACTGACAAGGATCACAAAGATGGCTTTCATTTAGAATGAGGCCACCTTATATATAATAACATAACGTTCACTGAACGTCTCATCGCGAAAACTGGCACTTTTCAACAGGAAACGAGACGAACCGTGCAATGTTCGTGCTATACATCAGTATGGCGTGGACTTGCCTGTTTCGTTTTCGGGTATGCCAGTACCACGCGATGGAGCAGTGTGGGTTCACGCTTTTTCTTTATGAAGATAAACCGGAAACCTTTGGCTGTTAGTGGTTCTGTTTCCAATTCAGTTTAAACGAAAATTCAAACTGTTTGAATTAGAACTTAAGCAATAATTTAAATAATACACAATGAACAAAAAAGAAATCATTTTTATACTTCTCGATGGTTTTGCCGACTGGGAAGGAGCACATATCGCCATTTGCCTGAATCAGGGAGTGAAACCCGGCAGTCCGGTTCCATTTACGGTAAAGACGATGTCGGTAAGTAAAGAACCGGTTATGTCCATTGGCGGGTTTAAGGTTCTACCCGACTATGATATGAATACGCTGCCCGACAATCATGCCGGATTAGTACTGGTTGGCGGAATGAGTTGTTTTACCCCTGAAGCCGAACAGCTTGTCCCTTTGGTTGAGAAAGCAATCGAGGAAAGCAAATTAGTTGCCGGAATATGCAACGCTTCGGTCTTTCTGGGCAGGCATGGTTTTCTCAACAACATAAAACATACGAGTAACGGGCTGGATTATATAAAGCAATATGCTGGAGATAAATACACCGGCGAAGACCTGTATATCAACAAGCGGGCTGTAAGAGATGGAAATATTGTTACCGCCGGCGGAACATCACAATTGGAGTTTTGCCGCGAAATACTCTATGCGTTGGATGCTGATACGGCAGAAAACATAGAGGAAAGCTATCAATATTATAAAGGTGCATTTGGCCCGAAAGAGTGAAAAATAGACACATGCTGGTGTACGAAAAAGAAGCGAATATTACCGATATTCAGCCACACTTCGAATCAATTGCAAATGTAAAAGCAATGGGCGTAATCGGGAAAACTAAAACGAGGTCAATCAACACCCCAGTTTCCTCTTCCCCAGCCTCTCCATCAGCGACTTCATCCTTGTTGTTTATCAGCGCATTACAACTGAATACTAAAAATACTTCACCCCACTGTGGAATAAAACATATCTCAACATCAGACCTTTGCATCATATTTTTAAGTAACACAAATGGAAATAGATGAAAAGAAGTTTGACACTGCCGTGTCTTCCATACTGGGAAGACTGGACGAGGTTCTTTCGTGCGTAAAAACACGGAATATCCTGAATGGGGAGAGGTTGTATGACAATCAGGATTTATGCCTGATGCTGAAACTGAGCAAGCGAAGCCTGCAACGTTACCGCAGCATCGGGGCATTGAAATACATTCAGGTTGGACAGAAAACCCTGTACTACGAGTCCGATGTAAAAACGTTCGTCAGGGAACACCTGTCGAAAGACACCACCGGACGGGACGACTTCGCGGGCTAACCGCCCCTGTCGTACATGAAGACAAAAGCCTCTGCATCAAGTTGAATGCAGAGGCTTTTTCTGTTATCCGAATCGTGTGCATCATTAACATTCCGTTTGTTAAACAAAAATATATTTTTGTTTAACAAAGCAGGTAGTGTTTGTGCATCTACAGTTTGAATCGGCGGGATTGCTGTACAGGTGGCTGTATGGTAATTTCTTCCTTTGACGGTTCGGAAACCTCGTTCTTACTTTCCCGCTCCTTCATGCCTGCTATAATCAACCGATTACCTGCCGATTCGATGATTTCTTTAACCGATTGTGGTTGAGAAGAACGTATATTATCGACATTACCGGAGGAAAAGGGTTGTATAGTAGTGGCGTTATTTACCGGAACAGTATCTTCCCGCTCTATGGTTTTCTGCATGTCCTCTTTGCTGACAATCTCCCCATCAACAGTCTCCGGTTTGGTACTAAGTGTTAATTGGATATTCCGTTCCAAAGCCGATAGTTGCGATTTCAACTCTCTGAGTTCCGGCTCTTTCTTCCATGAAGATTCGACAACCTCTTTCAAGACAGGAATATCCGCCTCTATCCTTTTGTTCTTTTCTTCGTACTGCTCCAGCATTGAAGGAATCTTATCCAACGCATTGATAAAGTTTTTGGAAGCAGTCAGAGGATCGACAGCCAGATGCCCGTTGTTATAGTTATACTTTACACCACTGTCCCCAATGATAAAGAAACGGTTGTCATTGAAAAGTACGCCTTCCTTTTGGCTGGGTTCCGACTTGACCGCAATCTTAAAGCCATACAGTTCCCCAATATTGAAGTATTCCATATTGGTGCGGGCATTATCCGCAATCTCATTCAGCCTTTTACCGATAGCTTTCGGATCTGTATTGTCGAAATTATCCAACTTGATTGGATTCAGGTAATTGCCTTCCCTGTCTTTCTGTACCCGTGAAGTGAAAATATCCCAGTCCTGTGTCATACGGGAAATGAACTCTTTATTGCTGTCCAACTGGCGGTTGCTGTCGTCCAATTTGTAGATAGCCGAAGATTTGCCTTTCTCAAAAGAACGCCTTTCGGATTCCAACGTATTGATTTTTTTCTCTAATTTGGCTTTCTCCAACAAGTCGGTATTGCCGGAAAGAATAGCCACATACTCCGAAAAGTTCATACCGCTTCCCTCGTCCATACTTCCTTCGTCTATGGTACGGCTACCGAGCGTATTTGTCTTTAGCTGGTTGATAAAGGTCTGCTTGTTCTGCAGCAGGTTGAACTTGTAGGAGTCCAGTGATTTCTCAACAGCATAAATGATAATATCCACCTTATCCCCTGCGAATGCTTTGGCTACTTCATTCCCCTTGCGGACTGCCCTTCCATCGCGCTGGGCCAAATCCGATGGCCGCCACGGAATATCACAATGATGGAGGGCAACAGCCCTCTTTTGCGCATTGACACCTGTTCCTAACATGGAGGTAGAGCCGAACAAAACGCGTATCCGCCCCTCGTTCATAGCTTCAATCATCGCCTTTCGGGAGTTCTCTGTCTTGGCTTCCTGTATAAAGCGTATCTCATGGGCGGGGATACCGTGATCTTCCACCAGCTTGCGCTTTATCTCCGAATAGGGATTCCATTCATTGGGCTTATATGTCCCCAGATCGGAAAAGATAAACTGTGTCCCTTTCTGTTCATTATACTTATTGTAATACTCCGCTACCTTAGCGGCGCAATGGGATGCCTTGTTGTCTATGTGGTCATCGTATGCCGGGTCTATCATCCGCATATCCAACGCCATTTTACGGGCATAGTCGGTAGCAATCAGCATCTTGGCTTTGTCTTCTTTTTCATTGAGCGGCTCTCTGCCTAAGATGGTAGCATCTCCGGTTTGGGCAAACTGCATCAGTTTTTGGATAAAGACTTCCTGCTGTGGTGTAGGCGGGATGTTATGCAGTATCTCGTTCTTTTCGGGTCGGTCGATACCGATGTCTTTGGCGGTACGGTAATCCGTTATCTCATTGTAGAAGGCAGCCAGCTCCGGTACTTTGATAAAATACCTGAACCTTTCTTTGGCTACAATCTGGTTGGTAACGGAGAACTCGAAGTCGGTTGTCTTCTTGGCAAAGATAGCTGCCCATGCGTCAAAGGAACGGATTTCCTGTTTTTCCAACTCTTTTGGGCGCAGGTATTTGAACAAGAGGTAGAGTTCCGTCAGCGAATTGGAGATAGTCGTCCCCGACAGGAAGGTGGCGCACAGGTCTTTGTCTTTCCGTTCCTGCATGGTACGCAGGGCAAAAAGCATGTTCATCGCCCGCTGGCTGCCTTCGGGATTTCCCAAGCCCGCTACCCTGTCGTGGCGGGTGGTGAACATCAGGTTCTTGAACTGGTGGCTCTCATCTACGAACAAATGGTCAATGCCCATTAATCTGAAATCGACCGTATCATCGGTACGGTTCTTTATTTGCTCGGAAAGGGTTGAAAGTTTCACTTCCAGATTGTTTTTCCGCACTTCCAATCCTCGTCTCATCCGTTTGGATGCGGCTTTGCCTGTCTGGTTTTCCAGTATGCGAAGGTTTTCTTCTACACTATCCAGTTCTTCCAAAAATATTTCCTGTTGTATTTCGGGGGACTGGGGTATCTTGCCGAACTGGTCGTGGGTGAGAATCACGCAATCCCAATCGTTGTTTTTGATTTGGTTGAAAATCTTCTGCCGGTTCTGCGGTGTAAAATCCTCCTTGCCGGGATAGAGTATCTTCGCATGGGGATAGGCGGTCTTAAAGGTATGGGCGATTTCATGCACGTTGGCTTTCAGTCCTATAATCATCGGCTTGTTGGCGATACCCAAGCGCTTCATCTCATACGCCGATACACACATGATAAGGGTTTTACCGCCCCCGACTTCATGGTCGGCTATGCCCCCGCCCAGCAGCTTCTGCATCCAGATACAGTCTTTTTGTGATTGGTACAAGTCAGGGATACCCAATCCTTTCAAGTCCAAACCGGGGAATGTCTGGTGTGAACCATCGTACTGTGGACGGACAAAGCAGTTGAACTTGCGATTGTACAAGTCCGTCAGATTGTCCTTATACTCCTTTGGTTGGTCGTCCAGCCAGTCGGAAAAGCCATTCCGTATCTCGTCAATCTTGCTGTTGGCTAATTGGATGGCTTCGGCATCGGGGACTTTTGCTTTTTTCATTTCCCCTGTTGTCTTGTCCAGTACATCCACCGTTTTGGTAATGTTGGGCGTGGTGTTCAGCAAAGCATTCTTCATCAGGTGAATGCCGTTGAACAGCTGTGATTCGCTTTTGACGCCAAACTTTTCGTAAATGATAAGGTTGTGATGCTTGGCCGATACATTGAAGTCGTCCCGTGAGGCATAATAATCTATCTGGACAGGGGTCTCGAACAATTTAGAGGCATACTCTTCATATACATTCATGGGTATCCAGCGTTCCCCGAAGTTGAAGTCCAGTTCTTCATAGCGGATAGGCTGGGGCTTCGCATCGTGCAGGGCAGCTAAGGATTTTTGCGAATGCAGGTCTTCGGAGTGGTTGGCTAAGTAGCGTTCTATCCGCTCCGCTTTTTCGACTACATTTCCGGCAATGAACTTGTCCCGTATCTCAAAGTTCTGAATCATGGGATTGAAATAGACTCTCCCTTCAAGGTCGTTAATGAGTTCTTCGGGTGTTTTATTCTCCAACAGGGAAAGCATATAGTCTATTTGAAACTCGCCGTGCTTGTTCAGGGAAGCTATCAGGGCTTCCTCCGATGTATTGACTGCTGTTATTTCGTTGGGATTGAAGGCTACGGGATGGTCGAAAATATCCGCTTTTACCATCTCACCGTTGATACTCCGTTCCAAAGTAAGTATAGCGGTTGCCCCTGCATCCATTTTTATAACATCCAGATTCTTTTTATCATTCAGATTGCCGTATCTGCGTACAAATGAATCATAGTATAGATTCAGATTGCCACGCAGCGAGGCATGTTCGGTCAGATGCCCGGCTTCATGATTATACAGGCTGTGATAGGTATCCCGTATTTCAATATATCTGCCAATTTTCGCCCGTTGGTCGAAAGTCAAATCCAATGCCTGAAACTCGGCTCCGTCCCGGTAGCGTTCTTTCAGAAAACCGACCTGCCCCTTGTCTTCTACTAATGAGCCGCGTTTGTGGTACTCTTTGAGTTCTCCTGCAAATGGGCGAACCTCAAACGTTTTCTTTCGTTCTTCTTCCCGTAACATTTCCTGTTGTTCTTCCTTTCGGGCATCTGTTACAGGATATTGTCCTTCTCTATTTTCACGGGGAGGAGTAGCAGAAGTCCCCTTTGGGGGATTTAGGGGGCTACTTTTCTTCTGTCCTCGCTTCGGTTTGACTTGTGTGCGTTCTTCTTCCGAAAAGCCAAACAGGTCATAGAGACTCATAAGTGGTTCCTGTGTTACAGTTTCCGGTTTTGATTGTGGCTTTATCTCCACTGTTGGTTGCTCTGTTGGCACTGATGCGACTTGTGGTGTTGGCGTTTTAGCAACAGTTTGGCTTTCCTTTTCCCAAAATGCTTTTTCGGCCGGGAACCAGTCGTCTTCGATGGCTTGCCAAAAGGAGTCGAGGTCACCTGCCTGCCAAAGAGGATTAAGGTCATTGGTTGTGGGTGATACTTCCGGCTTTTCCTCTCCCGTTTCTTTCACTTCGTAATCTTCGGGAGTGGGCGGATGCTGCTCGAAAAACTTCTTATCCAAATTCTCAAAGTGTGCCGCCATCTCTTGCAGGTCTTTCTCTGTCGGCATCTCTTCGCTAATGTGCTGCTTCAGGGAATGGCTACGGTACAGTTTCATATCCATATTGGCGTTCAAATCGCTTCGGAGCATCTGCCCCATCGTATCGGCTATTTCCGCCATACTTCCCTCGTGCAGGAATACCTGTGCCGGTTTTCCATACGGGTCTGTACCCATAAAGGTTTTCGTATGGACAACCCTTCCATTGTTATAGAAATAATCATTCTTGAAACTTTCTGTTTCTTCCGATTTGGAACTGGTGATAAAATATTCCTCCCAGATATTCAATGGCTTATCCTTTCCCGTATTCTTTTGCAGGACAATCAAATCGCTGCCGACTTCTGTTCCTGCACTCTCGGTAAACAGGTTATTGGGCAGACGGATAGCCGATACCAGATTGGCGTTTTCCATCAGCCACTTGCGGATGGGTTCGTTATTTGGAGTGTTCATTACTCCCTGTGAGGTGATAAAAGCCATCACACCACCCTCGCGTAAGGATTCCATGCCCTTGACAAAGAAATAGTTGTGAATGGCTTTGGTCGATTGCTGTACGGCGGTATCCTTGCTTTTAGAAAGAACAGGGTCGAAGACTTTCATCTCCCCGAATGGAATATTGGAGGCTACCACATCGAAATAATTAGTGTAGCGTCCCTCGATGCGTTCAAAGCCTTCTGTATATACATTGCTTCCGGGATGCAGGGCGGAAAGTATCTTTCCGGTCAGCAGGTCTTTTTCAAAACAAATACTCTCTGTTCCCTCCGCCAATTTGAATTGGGACGGGAAAGCGCCGATGCCTGCCGATGGGTCAAGGAAACGATTGATGGCTATCCCATTCTCCTGCAAAGCATCGTTGATACTATGTATAACTTCCGGTGGTGTGTAGAACGCAGATAGTACGGAGTTTTGAATGCTCGACATACAACTGCGGTATTCCCGCTCACTGTTTGTATGTTCCCGAATCACACTGTGCAATTCGGAAACAAGGGGAAAGAGTTCCAGTTCCGACTTTGCCCACGCATCGGTATCGGCAAGGGTGGAGGCAGGATTCAACACACATTTCAGTCCTCCGAATCCGCTGTACTGCTGCAACACCTGTATTTCCGCATCCGTTGCCGGACGGTTTTCTCTATCAAGTATCAGGGCGATTTTGATAGCATCTATATTGGCTCGTAAATGAGCCTTTTTGTTATAGCTCATTTTCTTCCCTCCATATATCTATAAATCCAACCAGTTCGGTGTACAGTGTGGTATATTCGGGAGAGGAAGCGAATGTGTCGCTGATAGGGTATTCAGCAAAAACTTCTTCGCAGGGCACAATCAGTTCCAATGCAAGGCTGTCTATCCTTTCTGCCGGAACGATCGTAAATTCATTGATAAGGACATTGCGGATGGTATCGTAGCGGGAGAACAGCAGTCCTTCATATAATATGGAGGAAGCTATTTCTTCTGCTGATGGGTGAGAATATCCGTTGGCAATAGCATCGGCGTAACTTTCGGCGGCTGATTCGGAGCGAAGCCGGATAAAATCATCATCAGTCGTTAATTGGGGGTGGCTCTCTTTCAGGTACGAGAGCAATAGGAGTCCATAGTAGGATAATTCCTGTTTATCTTTTTTCTTCATTGTATGACTTTTGAATTAATGTGTGGATAAAATTGAAAATAGGATACTGTTCCTTTGGCTTTCATACGCAAGTGTGGCAACAGGCTTCTCTTGCGGATAAGGAACAGCAGGGGTATTCACCGCTGAAAAGACTTGTTTGGTTTCAGGGAAAGGAAAAGACGGAACGTCTCCTGCACCAACTGAAAGCAAATGTGTCTGGCGGGGAAATACCTTTGATTGATTGTATATAAGAGGAAAAAACGAAAACGGCATCCGGGTTATTCACGCCCGAATGCCTTATCCACAAATTAACTCAAAGCCAAACCCGTATAAACAGTTTTATGCTTCTTGTAGAATCTGTGGCAAATATAGCGTAAATTGAGCATAATAAAAAACTTGTTTTATATTATCAAGATGAGCTATATCCTGTCTTCGCAAAATATAGCTATTTCCCTCATTTATACTTTGAATTAATTTGTGGATAATGGAATTGGAAAGAGTCGCTATATTTTGCGTCCTTTTGATGCTTTCGGAGCGGATTGTTCCTGCTTTTGTTCCTGTTTAGACAACTCTTTGGTAGCTGTTTCTTGCATTTTCTCTCCATACTTTCTGCTTTCTTTCAAACTGGATTCCTCTCCTGCTACGGTATCGGCAAAGGTGGAATTGTAAGCTATGGTATGTGCCATGTCATAATCCTTTTTGAGATTGTATTTTTCCATAAATGAACGATTGAATACTTTATTGCTATCGAGGTGATTGGCTACCCCATCATATCCAAACGTGGCTATGAATTGCAGTTTCTCCTTGTCATTCGACAGGTTCTTCATCTGTTTTTCGGTCGGCTGGGATTGCCCCTGCTTCATCGGTTCGTCCACCTTTTTGTTCACTTCGGTTTTCGCTCCTTCGTTATTGGCGGCTACTTGCACCTTGTGGCGGCTGTCGGGAACGACAAGACCATTTTTCAGGGCATCCTTGTACAAACCGGGAAACATGAAGTTGATTTCGCCCTTTTCCCTGTCCATCGTCATATACCCGCTGTAATTCCGCCCTTTCTTATCCACCATGCCGGAGACATACACTGCATAGCCGTCTTTGAGGCTTGTTTTCTGGTCTTCGCTCAGCTTGACTCTGCGAAACGTATCGGGGGCTTCTCCCTGCTTGATTCTATCGTTTTGGGTCTGAGCCTGTCGCTGCGTATCGGGAAAATCAAACTCCAGCCCCCGTTTTTCTGCACTCACCTGTACGGTGGCATTGAATGGCTTGAGATTTTTGGATAGCATGTTTTCAATATACACGCCCTTGCCTTCCCGAAGTTCCTGCTTCTGCTGTTCGGAGAGCTTCACGCCTTTGAGTTCATCGGGAATTTTAATCTTTTCGGCATTTAAGATGACCAGTTCATTGGTCATCTTATCTATCGAGGCATAAGCGTTGATAGCCTTGTCGTTGCCGGCATTATCCTTACCAATGGTAAATTCAATCAGGCGTCCGGCATGCCCTTTTTCCAGCAGGTTCTTTTTGTCCTCTTCGGTGAGTTGGGAAGCATACAGGCCCTTATCCAGTTCGGGATGCTGGCGGACGGAGTGTACGCGCAGGCTCAATTCGCCTGCGACATTCTCACGGAGAGACAAACGGGCATCGGTCTGGATATGAACACCGTGCAGGTTTCCTTCGATGGGAAACAGCACGGGGGACTTCTGCCAGTTGAGCATCTTGTCTAAAGAACCACTTTTAACAAGTTGCTCACGGGTAACGCCGATACTTTTTAGCTGTTCCCAGTCGATGCGGGATTCGTCTATCGCCTGATAGGGTTTGGGGGCTAAGTTCTCCGGCATAAGCCTGTGCTCGTCCAGCATCTGTTTATTCGTTGGATTGTCGGGGTTCTTCAACAACTCCTGCAAGCCTATCACCATCTTTTCCATTTTCTCCAGCGGTACTTTGAAGAAGTGAAAATGGGTCGGTTCCTTCACCTGACGCATAAAATTCTCGAAGAAGTTCTCCAGCATATCGCCGTGCTTGTCCACTTTCAGGAACTCCGGCTCATTTTTCGCTTCGGGCTTGACGGTCTTGGGCGTGCCGTCCTTGTTCAGTCCTGTAACGGCTTTCAGTTCGTTGCCGTCTTTTTCTACGACCAGTAATACTTCCCGGTCTTTCAAATCTTGATCCATATAAAAATGTTTTAAATTACATCGACATTGATGTAACCGAGAGCGAATGTAGAGGAGAAAAATGAGGAAATGATTGATTTTTAAAGGAGTGGTAGTGCTTGGCACTCCAGTGGTAGGGTGAGAGGAGAAATGGGGGTATTATTGAAGAATCAAAATAGTATTTTCGATATATTTTTCAGTGGTTCAATTATTTGGTATATTTGCGGGGGAAGACCTCGTGTTTGTTTTTTTATTGTTTGTTTTAGGCAAATTGCACATGGTTTTATGAGTTGGAGGTAAGCAACAGGCACTGCTGTTAAAAATTGGAGCAAATAACATTATAATAGATGATAGAAAAAATAAAGAATATTTATTGTTCGATTCTTCAAAATTTATTTTCTCAAAACAAGAGAATGTACCCAGGTTATACAAATGGAATAAAATTGAGTACCCTAAACTCTTAATATCAAATGTATATATCCAAGAAATAAAAGAAGATGAAACAATAGCCTTTTTTATAAGATTCTCAAATGCTGATATATTTTATATTTACCAGCAGATATATGCTTTAGGGGATTGGGAACAAGACTTTGAACTAGTCTTAGAGGATAATAAAATTAGATATAATAATATTTTGAAACACATGAATGAAGATTGGATCGAAAAAGCCATAATTGAGAATGCAGATATTTAATGTTACACACCTCTCCTTGTTCAGCCTAAGCTTTATCTACGTTGGAATTAACAACAGAAGTTCCGCCTTGAGGATAGTCTTTCTATATGAATTACTCCCGCCAGTTCATTCATTCTGTGCGGGGGAGATTGTTAAAGCTAAAGACCACAAGTGGACTAAAAAACATGCACTTGACGGGTGGCTTACGGAGAATACCGTACCATGCTGAACAGTTCACGGTTGAGCAAGGAGTTTTCGGTAAACGTATTTTATGATTTATTCAATCAAGAAGGTAATTTGTCTGAATATAAGAATAATATGAAAAATACGACCGAATTTTCCAATTATGAGAATCACAAAAATCAAGGTTCAGACGGTGGTTCGGTGTTCGGTCTTTTGGATATGAATCCATCCAATGCAACGATTTTGAAGAAGAAAACTTTGTTCGTGAGCAGGAGCAGCGCAGAGGAAGAAGATGCAAAAGAAAAGGGGACGGAGGATGTAAATGCAAGTTGACTGGCGTGATTATTTTACTCAAGCCAAAAAAAATCTGTTTTATGAATTTTATCCCAATCATCGAATGCCTCCCACAGTTCGTCGGCTAACTGTGGATGATTCTTTTTTGAATGTTCCAATGCACTGATGAATAATGACTTTCCTTCTGGAATTTGAGAGGCAAGCAGCAACAGCTCCAAAATCATGCGTAACATATCCTCATCATCTCCCAAAGAGCCGGAAAGCCATACATTCCATAAATTTTCTAACGAGACAATCCTCTCCTGAATAAATTTTTGAGTGTGATTTATTCTGTCCCGCAGTTCTTGCTGATATGCCTCATTGTTTTGCATATATGTGTATCAATCCGGATCAATTAGGCGATGTCTATTGATTGTTTTTCTCGACTTTTTCATGATATATATAGACTCTTCTAATGAATATGATAAAGTACAATCTATATCTTTGTTATTTTCGCAAATTGAAGTTACTACTTTGTATTTTTTATTCAAATTCAAATATATTTACTCCACTTTTTTTTAGATAATTATCAAAAGTCTCTATTTGATATTCCGACCATGTTTTTAGTTCATTTCTTAACTTTATTATATCTGCCTTTGTTCCATAATCAATGATTGCTAAACCGGCTATTTGAGCAACATTAAAAATAGATAATGCTTTCAGTTGCTGATACTCTTTATTGATAATTGCACGGTGTAAATAATCAAACTGATTTCTATTTGCAAGCTCTATCAGGACTTGCGATTTTATGTATCCTGAATTATTTGATAATTTTTCTTCTAATTCAACAATACTTAGTTGATGATAATCCGGAATACCATCACAAAAAGAACGTTTCTTCCCAAAAATATTTTTATTATCTTCCATAAATACGATTTATTTCATTTTGTTTTAATTGCTCTAATTCTATGGCAAGCTCACCATTTCCATTAGTATTTGCTAATTCAATCTCTTTATTGTAGGCATCAATTTCCATTTGTGCCCGGTAATCTGAATTTCTTAGAGATTCACTAAATCCGGGATATCCATTGTCCATGTCGTCTAAAAAATGTTGATACTCATGAATTAATGCACTATATGAAGCATTGGGATCTAAATGTATTTGTCCAGGATATCCGCTTTCAAAATTAGGTGCATACGCTAATTGCCCTTCACTATTATACTTAATTTCAACACCTTTTGTTTTTAAATCATTAATTATCATCTGCCATTCAACAGGATGAGATTCTATTCCACTTCCATAATAATCTCTGGCAGGATCCCCTTCAAACTTACCTAATCCCATTTCATACGCATCGCCATCTTCTTTTTTAGAAGAGGTTTCCGCATCTGTCTGCCGTTTTGCTGTAATCTCATCGCCGTCTTTGGTTCGTCCGTCTGTAAATTATTCAAAACCATTATTCAAAAATTCATGCTCCGCTAAAATATTTCTTATTTCAATTGCTTTTTGCACAGCTCTTTCATTTGTACTTAATGGTCTTTCTTCCGACAACCAAAAAATAACTCCACCATTTGATAAAATCTTTTTTCCTACATTTTTTGGCAATAATTTAAAGACTTCTTTATTGAAAATATAAGTAATCCATCCTATTTCTATATTATCTTTCTTTTTATTTGTTTTTTTACCAAATTCAAAAGATGAAATAGTGCCGTAATAAGGATTGACCAAATTTATACTAAACTCAAGTAGTTGTATCAAGTTTGGCAAATTCAGTTTAGATTGCAAAATTTCCGAAAATTCAAAATTTAATATTCCCACATCATCATTGCTCGGGTTTTCTTTACCTGCTCCTATGGTTACAGTTATTTGACTTTGCTTATAATTATCATTTGTCGAATAAGAGTTATTGTACCCTATAAAGCATTTAGAGTCCAATGTGAATTTTTTATTTGATTTGTCTGGATTTGAATAAGCAATATTATCATCCTTTAATTGATTAAAAACAACTGATTCAAAGTCACTTAAATCATCTTTTAGATACCTTCCCATATTTGTTTCCGAGCCCCATGCATATAACGCATTAAAATCACTACTAAATGATTTTAATTGCAACAGTATATTTTTTGAGAACATAAGATATTCTCTTGCCGTCATTTCCCTATTAGGGAATCTTGTTAAAATATCTATTTCTTCCATTTTTATAATTTATTTGGGTGTTACTTTCACGTCTATTCCTTCTATCTTATTTTTTCTAAATATTTTTTCCAACTGAGTTGCCCTTTCTTTCGTCGGTACATGCCATTCTAAATCACATCCTGCTTCTCCAGCAATTTCGGCATCATTTCGAGCTTCTTTTACTATTTTATCTTCTGCCCATTTTTGTCCTTCTGGTGGAAAATCATCCCATTTCTTAGCATCTATCAATGTATTTGTTTCAGGATCATAACCATCAAATTTCTTTTCACCACTTGACATTTTGTCCGTCGTTACCACATATTCAGTATCTTTCGGGGATCCGGTTACTTTTTCTTGATATGCAGCACTGCCATTTTTATCAGGTGTTGTTCTATGTTCCCATGTACCGGGACCTCCATCACTTTGCCCATGTTGATAGGAAGGCTTCTTACTCGTACTTCCCATTTCATACGCATCGCCATCTTCTTTTTTAGAAGAGGTTTCCGCATCTGTCTGCCGTTTTGCTGTAATCTCATCGCCGTCTTTGGTTCGTCCGTCTGCATCGTCCGCCCTGTTTGCCATATCATCGGCTTTACCCGACAGACCGTCTTCAAGGTCTCTTTTCCCCTTACCGACAGGTGAAAACATCAAAACGATGCCGCCAATATCCTGCCATGTACCCTGACCGGAACATACACTTGTCACACTTTCTATTGCACCGGTTTCCATACTCCAAAAACCGTCTTTCACAGATTGATTAAAGGTTTCTGCACTCATTTCGCCCGTTTCGCCATAGGTGGCAAGCACATTTTGTGCGCTCATTACGCCTCGCATTCCCAAACCAAAAGCGGAAAAACTTTCGACAATGTTACCGATAAAATTTTTAGGTATTGATTTGACAAACTGTAAAACCACCCTGCCGACACCCGACCATCCTCCGGCTGCACCTGCTCCCACCAGTCCGCTGAACGCTGCTCCCGCAGTACCTATTAAAGCGCCTGCCATCATTCCCTCAAAGACCTTGCCGATAAAATTGGCAGCCCCCAATGCTATTGCCTGCCCCCAACTTTTGATATTCGGTGCAAAGGTAATGAATTCGGGATTCATACCCAACATTACAAAAGCATCGCATCTCATAAAATGGTCGCCTGTAATTGTATCTATTCCCAGTATCTGGAAATTGCTTTTGCTTCCAATCCACTGGCGCGTGGGGGCAACTAGTTGGCCACAAATCAGCGACCCCACTACAGCTCCGAAAATCGCACCCGCTGCACCGGCAATGGCACAAATGGCTATCAAAGCCGCTCCTCCAGTAGCAACACATAATGCCGCCACAAGCGCCGCTACCGCCGCTACCACAGCATAAAGTAACATAAGTTTTTTACAGCCAAAATCTACCCAACTAACGGTACTTATATCCATTTTTGTGATATACTTCGCCGAATCCGCCTTTTTTACAATTGACTGCCTGGATTGAAAAGGGGACGGCAACATTCCGCCGGAACACTGGAAAAAGTCATCCTCTGTAATTATTTTGTTTCCCATCCTGTTTTTCAGTTTTTAGTCGTCAATAATAAATGAATGGGATGGATTATCCCCTTTGGGCTTTTCTACAGTTATTTCCCGTCCGGCTTGAGTCTGATTAAATACCTGTTCCTTTTTTTCGGATTCTTCCAACTGCAATTCATAACGAATGGTGCCATGCAGTATTTTCGGATGGGCAATTTCCTTTTTTTTCAGATATGCCGTAACTATTTTTCCGGTTTCCTCATCTATCCGGTATTCGCCTTCTTCGGTCATTACAGGTTGAATCCTGTCCAAATCAAGATGGGTAAAGGCTTTGTAGGATTCCTTCACCCAGTTTCGGTTCAGGCTTGTTTCTACATACCCCTCCACATTGAACAGATATATGTCGTCGCTCGTATTAACTCTATCAACTCTATATGACCAGTCTATTAAAGCCGTATTAAAGATATTTTTATTTTTTACCCTGTCACTTACCGAATTGTAACTGCTTCCAAATACATGATGAAAGTAAATAAGGAAAAATTCACTGTTTTGGATAAGGTTAACAACCACATCCTGATTTTCAAAATTTCTATCATTCAGGTCAATGATTCTTGAAATCAATTCCGGCTCTTCACTTAACAGATTTTTCATTTCGGATTTTATCCATTCCCATTTTTCTTTGAGCAATTCCAAATTATTTACTTTCACTAACTTGTATCTCTTGTCAAGAACCAAGTCAAGTTCAGACCACATGCCAGAAAGAACTTTATTCATATCCGCCATGCTTTTAACCAGTGGGTTGTTGTATTCAATCAATTCATTATCAAGCATAATGATTTCGATGTTGATATGATTTTCATCAACTGATTTTACTTTCACTTCCCACCGGATGACGGCTTTACTCTGAATCGGCATATTACCCGTTTGAATATCGGAAGTAATTGTTAACCGGTATTTTTCAACGAACGGCTTTTTAAACTCTATCCGTTTTTTATCAAAAATCCTCATATCCGTTTAATTTACAAACACATCACCGCCATCTATTTTTGTATTACCACCGGTGATGTGATTCTTTCCGGTGATAGAGTTATTGGCACTTTTTATAGAAACAGATGTTGGTGTATTTAATGATGTAGAATCCGGAGTCATGGTGAAAATATTTCCTCCTACCTTAAATTCTATTTTATTTTCGGCAGTTATTGTTGTTGTTCCATCATCTTGCAAATGTAAAATGCATTTCCCTTTTCCAACATTCACATCTACCGACTTATCGGATTCTACTTGAATGTTTTTTTCACCATCCAGTATTATCTTGCTTTCCGACCCTGCTTTATCCTTAATGAGAACACTCCCTTTACCGTCATCAAAAGTAACCGTACTGCCGCTCCGTGTTGTCATGCTTTTTACACTGTTACCCGTACCACCTCCCTGACTTATCCGTTCCGAAAAGATACTTCCCGCAACGTAGGGGCGGCTCGGGTCGCCGTACTCAAAACCGAGCATTACCAGATCGTCCTTTTCGGGAATTGTAACCAGTCCGCGATTATTCGGAACCTTGTCGCTACTTCCCGCATCGGGTGTCTGAACCCGTATCCAGTTGGTTGTCTTGTGTTTGGATTTCTGCCACTGTGTCTGCACCTTTACACGACCGTGTCTCCTTTCGTCATCATTGCTCATTACTGTCGCTATCTGCGGCAGGGCTACCGGTATCTTTGGCTCCACCATAGGGATAGCCTCTATTCCGTCTACAATACCGGAAAAAGAGTTGCTGTAATGCCCCTTCTGATCGACAATATGCGTGATTTCAGTTACCAGAAATCGGTCAACACTTGTCAGTATTCCCATCCTTTCGGGCATCCGGACGGTAACAACACCGCCAATCTTCACCTTGCAGGTCTGCGTTTTGCCCCGGACGACAAGCATTTCGCCCACCGCACGGCTTTTTTCAGCCTTGACCAGATCGTCAAGGTCTTTTTGGGTATTCACATCAGGCATCAACGGTATTTTGACATCAGAGGTATAGACGGATTCGGAACGCCCTTTCGATGCTTTCAGGTAACCGCGAACACCCGGAACATCCAAAGGGTCGTTTTCCTCAATCTCCTTGCCATCGTGGTGCAGGTACTGGTAACGGGTAAACTTCTGAGGCGAAAGATTGGCGTTCAAGTCAAAATAAGTCATTTCCCTGTCGTATTCCAGTTTTGTGTCATCACCGTATTTGAGACCGAAATAGCAGTTCAGACCGTCATAAAAAAGCCATTCTCCGAACTGCCACGACAAACGGTTCAGGAAATCCCAGCAACTTTCGTTGTACTGGCAGATGTAGTCCAGTGTTGAACTGAATTTGGGCTTGGCAATAACCGAGCCGCCGTTGCCGGAATTGGAAACAGCCTCCTGCACTATCAGTTGCAGGGACAGATCCATGAACGAATCCATTGCGGGCTTACCGTCCAGTTTGATCGTTGTAGACGCTCCGGTGATGATTATCGAATTCTGGTTGCCGTGATAACCGGAAAACGAAACATTGGTAACAATTCCCATAAACAGATTCTCTTCTCCTGTCTGTTTGTGCTTCATCGTGATGTTGATGCTCTCCCCGATATAATTAATCAGTTTCACCGGGTTTTCCATCCATTTGTCACCAAATTCCTCGTAGTCGATTTCAATTTCTACATGGTGGTGGGTGTTGAATTTCTGGAAAAGGTGCAAACGGACAAAATGTACCCGCTTTCCCGCTACAATTACTGTTGTTTCAACCGTATTCAGTCCTGACATAAAGTTTGTTTAGTTTTCAAATACTTGTTTATTTTTTAAATACAAAAAAAATATATAAATCCATATTTCCGACATAAATATAGTTAAATTTAATAAATATTCAGGATTTCATTGAGGTACAAATATCTGTACGACCGTGACTACAACATGTATGTGGAGAGTGGAAGACGCCTTTGGTTACAGAAGTGAAATGAACATTATAACTACCGTTATGCTATCCCGCTCACCACACGCGATATGAACGGCTATACGCGGGAAAACGCTATCGGCCGGTTGGGACGTGAATCCGGTGAAGTATATTGATCCTACCGGAATGCAAGGAGAGCCGGGAGATGGTAACGGAGGAGGAAATTAGTCAATAGAGATGCCGAAAGATAAAATCCCGCTATATTTTGAATATAAGCGGGATTTTTATATCTGTTTTGTACTGATGTCGAAATAGTAAAATGATTTAAGTTCTTTGATAATTTGATTTTCTCTAACTTGATGAATGATTGTTATCCATCCTTAAAAACTATTGTGATTAAGCTGAAGGATCTATATATTCATCTTCTTCGTTCCCGTCACCAGTACTGGAATTAGATTTCGTGTAATCCGTATCCGGAGTTGTAAAATGGGTAACGCTCACTTTGTTCATCACATCCTTCAAGGCTGTGCCCGGCGTGAAAATAATACGTTTGCGATAGATATTTTCCGCAGACACATCCGCTTCGGCGGATGCCGCTTTTGCCCGGATACCGGGACGGAATATGCCAAACTCACCCAACTGTACACTTTTCCCATCGTCCAGATTGTTTATCAGGGCATCCACCAATCCCGCAATAACCAGTTGCACCGTTCCCCGGTGCGCACCGCAGATCTGCCCTACCTGTGTACATAACTTGCTAAAATTAACCTGCCCGGAAACCACCTGACGGGCTACATATTTTTCGGCTCTGCTTTTATCAAAGCCAAACACTTGTTTTGTTACAACATACTTCAACGCCATTTCGTTTTGTTTTTTTTAATGATTAATACTATTACAAATTAGAATGTATGCCTTGCTTATACATCCCATACAGTACATAGATAAACCTGCGAGAAAAAGATTACAGGATTAGGGAATCTATTCATCCTGTTTATTTTAAAATATTTTATCAAAAAATTAACATGCAATATATCAAATTAAGAAAAGAAACTTATCTTTGCTGCCTGAAAAATATTAACATAAATAAACCATAATATTAAATTTAGTGAAAACAACCGCATTAATTTTATTAATGTCCGCAGGCTTTGTATTGCCTGTCTGCGGGTAATTGAATACCCTGCACAACCATTACCGGCCCGGTGATGTGTTAATCAAGCAACAGGTCGAATACATCAGTCCCGGGGAATCCGGAGCAAACAGGCTCTGGGACTTCAGCAAACTCAAATCCGTTAATGATGAATATACCCTGCGTTATGATATGCCTCCGCTGGAAGGGGACAGCATCTATATCCTGGGCGACAACCGCTATGAGAAAGCGGATATAAAAGACAGCGAACTGATTGTCGGAACCGAGCATAATACGATGTATTACTACCGTTTAACACATGACAGCCTGTTGCAGACGGGACATGAAAACCCCTCGGTAAAACTGGCCTATACCTCCCCGATGGTACTGATGCGCTTTCCACTGAACTACGGGCAGACAACACTATCCAATTATCAGTCGGAAGGCCTTTACTCCGGCACGGTGGATATCCATACGCAGGGGACAATGACAACCACAGCCGATGCCTACGGAAAAATGATACTGCCGTCGGGGGATACACTTAGTCCTGTACTGAGAGTTAAAACTATACAGACGATATTTGACATACCGGATGAAGACAGTTATACCACGGAAGAAACAGATAACGCAGGCAAACAGTTGGAAACCTGTCGTTGGTACAGCAAAGGCTATCGTTACCCTGTTTTCGAGACGGTCAGGAATATTAATCTTTCAGACAGCGCGGAAATATTTAAAACAGCCTTTTTCTTTCCGCCACAGGACCACCTGTACCTGGATACCGATCCTGACAACCAGGCTTTGCTGGATGAACTGTGGGATATGGATAAGAAAGAGCCAAAGGATGACCCTGCGGTAAAAATAGTGGCATTGGAAGATATTATGTCCTGCAAGCTGTATCCTAACCCTGTGGAATCACTACTGAACATGGAATATGAACTCAAAGAAGATGCTAAAGTCTCCTTTGAACTATATTCTTTGGATGGCATGCCTGTCAGGAAGATAGTACCGAAAGCTAAATCCAAAGGTATATACAATGAAACGCTGGATTGCTCAGGTCTGTACCCGAAGAACTATGTATTGAGGATTACGGCTAACGGAGCATTTGTCAATGAAATTATTATTAAGAAGTAAACGAATTAGAGCGATGAAAAAAATATTAGCTATAGTTATGGTGAGTATCTCTTCTGTTTGTGGTTATGCCCAGGATTGGAACAGGGAGTTAAGCATGCAGGCTCAATTAACAAAAACGCCGGAGGCAACAATGCTGGACCGCTTCCAAAATTATCCTGTAAGCAACTGTGTCGGCATTCCGGATATCAGTATACCTGTATATACGATCGAAGCAGGAGATTTAAAATTACCCATCAGTTTATCTTATCACCTTGGGGGAAATAAGGTAAATGATATTGCGACCTGGGTCGGATTAGGATGGAACCTGAATGTAGGAGGGATGATCAGCCGTGAGATCAAGGGAATTAATGATGAAGATAAAAGTTCCGGTTTCCTTAATAGCCCGGAGTTGTCACTCCGGACAAGAACAGGAGGAAGTATAAAAGTCAAAGTACCAATTAAAGAAAAAGAATTTAATAGTCTAAACGATTATGATCTAGATGGTTTTGGAAACATTGAATGGTATTTCAAGGAACTTATCAGTGAGACCTACGATATGGGGTCAGATATTTACAGTTACAGTATAAATGGCCTTTCCGGGTCTTTTGTATATGATATGGACAGGAATCTGGTAAATATACCTTATTCAAACAACAGGATCGACAGGGACCAAATAAATAATTCTTTTAAGATTACGGACCCGGGCGGAATCATATATACTTTTTCGGATAAAGAAGATATATATATCCCGACCAAAAGAGCGAAAAGGGGGCTAACGGCTGCCTCAAACTGGAAAGTGTCAACGATAGTTTCACCGGGTTCTTCGAATTCGATCAAATTTACTTACAGTGATCCTGCCGTATATAAAGTTTTTAACCGTTCGGGGACTTTAAGTGTGGGCTATAATGCGGACGGGAGCGGCAGCCAGACAAATGAGCGTGATCTCAACGGGTCTTATACGGAATTTTACGAAAGGAATTTAACAAGGATAGACTTTGACAATGGCTCTATCGACTTTATTTTAACTTCTACCCAGAGGAAAGACAAAGGAGGCCACTACAGTTTAAGTGCAATAGTAGTCAAAGATAAGCAGGGGGCTGTGATTAAAAGGATTGGGTTTAATTACTCCTATTTCCAAAGTTCGACGAATCCGGCGAAGGATACTGATTACAGGCTTAAACTTGAATCCATAGAAATCAGGGGTAATGATGGAGGCTCTCCCCTTAGATATACATTTCATTACAACGAAACACCGTCATTACCTCCCCGATGGTCGGACAAAGGCTCATCTGTTTCGTTAGGACAGGATTTCTGGGGTTATTATAACGGGGTTACTTCCAATGCCCATTTAGTAGGGAAAATATCTCGAACCGACAGGGAGGCATACACCTTTTTGAACAATAATTTAGCAAATAGAAACCCGTCTGAGCATCATATGAAAGCATGGACGCTAAAGAAGATAAACTATCCGACAGGCGGTTTTAGCGAATTCTTTACGGAAGCCAACAAGGATAAAGATAACAAAATTGCAGGTGGCCTCAGGCTGGCTAAAATAATATCAAAACCCGATACAGGCTCAACCCCGGTCACAACCCTTTATAAGTATGAAAATCCGCTTTACATAAAGCTGATTAATGATAATGAGGATTATGATTTATATAAATACAGGATATTTATAGGTCTCCGGGGCTCGGGGACGAATCAATTTACCAATCATTGCAGGTATTATTATACGGAAGAACCTTTTTCGGGATTATTCTTTCATCAGGGTAGCCCCATTATTTACCGGAAAGTCATAAAGACTGAAGAAGGGCAAGGCAAAACAGAATATACCTATAGCGCTCCATACGTTTACAGGCAGGTTATTACTGCAAATCCGGCGATAGGGCAGACATTTGCAACACCCAGGTATCCTTACATTGAAAACCTGCAGTCGTGGGTAATGGGAAAGTTGGAAAGGGAAGACTTTTATAAAGAAGGTGAAAGTAAACCGGTTAAAAGTATAAATTACATATACACAGTCGGGCATAAAAAAAGAATCACAATAGGAAAACATGCCAGTGAAAGGTATATTTTTAATTATGACCCGCCAAGGCCACTGGCAAGCGCCAGCGCTCTCTTTGATTATTTTTGGGAAGAGTACGAGACCGGATTTTATAAATTGGAAGGAACTGAAGAAATAAAAGACGGGGTTAGCCTCAAAACGGATTACACCTATGGAAAAGTTGACCTTGCCAAAACCAATAATATACAATTAACAAAGAGGCAGGAGATTATACACGACAGGATCATTGGCCATGAGTATAAATATGCGCAGGATTTTACCGATGCCGTTTCAAAAGAAATGGTTGCTCGAAATATGATTAATGTATCACTTGAACATACAACGAAATCAGGTAATACTCACATTTCCACACAGAAAAGAAATTTTGCGAAATTCGGCAGCTTCTATAAATCTGCTTCAGAACAGTCCAAGACAGGAAACGGAACATTTAATACCGATCTTACCTATAATGTCTATGATACTAAAGGCAATATACAGCAACTGACTACGAAAGACAGCATCAGCACAGTCTACCTTTGGTCTTACGGTGGTCAATATCCTATTGCCGAGATCAAAAATGCGACTTACGCACAAGTTCGGGATATACTGGGCGGACAAACGATTGTTGATAACATTGCCAAAAGTATTGTTCTTTCAGATACGGATAAGGCAAAGGTTAATAGTTTACGGACTAGTTTATCTGGTGCTCATGTTACCACCTACACCTACAAACCACTTGTAGGTATGCTTTCAGCTACCGACCCTGCAGGCATTACCACCTGTTATGAATATGACTCATTTAACAGGTTGAAACGCACTTATATAAAAGAAGGTACAACAGAGAAGAATATCCGGACATACGATTACCATTACCAAAATCAATAAAATACTACATACTACTATGAGAAAAATAACTTTATTAATAATCGCTTTACTTGCAGTAACAGCACTAGCTTTTGCACAAAACCAGACTATTAATGGCAATCTCCATGTGTCCAATATTTCCGGAGGTAGTTTACGCATAGGCAAAATCGGAGATATCGGAAATAAAGCCGTTCCTGTAGGAGGCCTGGCTGCTCAATACAATCTTGACTTTACCGGTTACAGGGATGTGGCCGCAGACCAGACAGGCGCCCGTATTGCCGCATTAAGGTACAACCGCCATTTAGAAAATAATGCGTTAGTACAGAAAACAGGATTAGCATTTTATACAAATCCCTTAGGAATCAATGCCGGTACTACAGACTTGGTAGAACGGATGCGCATCACTCCGGAAGGAAATATCGGCATTGGCACTAACAGTCCTCAGTATAAGCTCCATGTGGAGGGAGAAGTATATACCACAGGCTGGTATCGGGCGAACGGAAATAAAGGGTTTTATTTTCAGTCCTGGGGCGGCGGCTTCAATATGACAGATGCCACATGGATAAGGACTTATGGCAATAAGAGTTTTTACCACAATACCGGAGTAATGCGCACAGACGGGATATTCCATGTCGGGCCGAACGGAGATCGCTTGATTGTCAATACGAACGGCAATGTCGGCATCGGCGTTACCAACCCCCAATCCAAACTAGAAGTCAACGGTACCGTCCGCGCCAAAGAAGTAAAGCTGGAAGCCTCAGGATGGGCAGATTTTGTCTTTGATAAAAGCTATGACTTACCGGAACTTTCGGAAGTAGAAAAACATATAAACGAGAAACAGCACCTGCCCGGTATCCCCTCCGAGAAAGAAGTTCTGGAAAACGGTGTCAATGTAGTAGATATGCAGGCAAAGCTTTTACAGAAAATAGAGGAACTGACATTATATGTTATCGAACAGGACAAAAAAATAGAGAAACAAAACAGGACTATTCAGGAACTACAAAATCAACAGAACAATTAATACGGAAAAAGCATGAAAAAAGCAGTTTTAGTAGCGTTCCTGACTTTTATTACAATGAACTTATGTGCACAGGGTTCATTTATAAGGACAGGGAATACAAGCGGTAATAAATTCTACATAGCATCATTACCAAAAAATAATAATAGCAATTACCATAAGCTAAAGATAGATCTTTATGGCGGTACCTGGAATGACTGGACTATGGGGTACCGCACCTATTCAATTTCCAGTAGAAGCGACAATACGAGTAATCCAATAATGATTACCCAGGAACAACGGGGAGGTTTAACAAGTAATTATGCCTTAAAAGTATATGAAACAACAACCGGATATGATTTTGTAATAGAAACGCTGGCTGGTTACGCTGCTATTTTTGTTCAGGCATACTTATCTAATGCCGGCTCAGATGGTGTGACACAAAATACTGTTCAGGAAATAAAACCTTACAGTGTAGGGTCAAATACAGATATTACAAGTAAAGCCCGGTTCATGAACATATACTATACGGACAATAATGGCAATATAGGCATTGGTACAGTTCCCAAAGCTAAGCTGGATGTCAACGGTAAAATAAAAGGGACAGCCCTTGACATTGCCGGAACGATCAACACCCGGGAAGTCAATATAACAGTCAATGCCGGCGCTGATTTCGTCTTCGAACCTGATTATGCTTTAAAGCCTCTCTCCGAGGTTGAAACCTTTGTCAGAGAGAATAAACACCTTCCCGAGATACCCTCCGAGAAGCAGATGCAAGAAGATGGATTAAATGTAAATGAGATGCAGATCAAACTGTTGCAGAAAATCGAAGAACTGACTTTGTATGTAATCAATCAGGATAAACAAGTAAAAGACTTGAAAGAGGAAAACGAGAGACAAGAATCACGTATCCGCTCGTTGGAAGAAGAGAACAGAAAACTTAAAAACGATTGACCATGAAAAAATTATTATACCACATATTCCTGCTATTGTGCAGCACCGGGCTGTTTGGCCAGGCAACCATCAGCCTGAATAGCCCCCGCACGGCAGGAGGCACCGAAACTGCCTGCCAGAGTATTACATTGAAGCCCGGCTTTAGCTTCAAAGCTACCAATACGGCCAACGGTAGCCTTACCCTGAGGGTCAACCCTTCCACCTGCGACCCTTTTGCAGGACAGGCATCTTCGGCCAGCTCCAACCAGAACTATATCCGTACCAGGACCTATACCACCGATAACGGCAGCCGTTATATGGAAGCTATCCGGTACTTCGACGGGCTGGGACGCCCTGTGCAGACCGTACAACGCGGAATCACCCCCAATACGGCAGACCTTGTCACCCTGCAGGAATACGATGCTTTCGGGCGGGAGAGTAACAGCTGGCTACCGGCCGTTATTGCAAATAACAACGGGGCATACGTTACGCCTTCAACGATTAAGACAGGGGCTGTCGGCAGTAACGGTAACGACCAGAAGCCATACTCCCTGCCTGTCTACGAAGCATCACCCCTGAACCGTATCCTGCAGCAATACGGCCCCGGGACAGCCTGGCACGGGGATTATACTGCGGCTAAGGGCAAAGCCGTAAAGACGGACTATCTGACCAACGGTACAGACCCGGTTGACAATGGAGCGCTCTCCTGCCGTAAATATGCTGTTTCAGGATCAGGGCTGACAACCAAACTGACCTATTCAGGCGGCGGATACGAAGCCGCCCAGCTTTATGTTACCCGTATGACCGATGAAGACGGCAACAGGGTATATGAGTTTAAGGACAAGCTGGGACAGGTACTGTTAACCCGTGCGATCAATGTACTACCGGACAAAACCATCCAGCACCTGAATACCCTGTATGTGTATGACGACTTCGGCAACCTGTGCTATGTT
>JAITVV010000062.1 GCA_031285625.1 Prevotella sp. | reverse complement strand
TGGTTATGTTGCGTTCCAGCGCCAACTCCTTATGATATGATTTACCCAAATCAGAGATGAGGGCTTTCCATCCAAATTTCCCGTAAAAGCTGTCTACTTCGGGTATTTCGGCCTTCAATTCCTCCATATACCTGTCGGTAAGGCAGCCCATTACAAACAACTTATTCAGTTTTCGCTCTTTTTTAGCCTCTGCAAACTCAAGAATCATATTGATAGATTCTTCCTTTGCATCACCTATAAAGCCACATGTATTTATAACTACGATTTCTCCTTCCGACTTATCCGGATCATGTTTTACGGTGTAGCCGTTTGCCAACAATTGTTTCATCAATAACTCGGAGTCTACCAGATTTTTAGAACAACCAAGCGTGATGACATCTATTCTGTTTTTCTTCATTTCTTATTCTCCAAAGAGACTGTTGACAAACTCGCGACGGCGAAATACCTGAAGATCGTCAATACCCTCTCCTAAACCTATATATTTTACCGGTATCTTGAACTGATCGGAAATACCGATTACGACACCTCCTTTTGCCGTACCGTCCAGTTTGGTAATAGCCAAAGCTGTAACGTCGGTAGCAGCAGTAAACTGTGTAGCCTGTTCGAACGCGTTCTGTCCGGTAGAGCCGTCGAGTACAAGTAGTACCTCATGCGGTGCTCCCGGAACTATCTTATCCATCACTTTCTTTATTTTTGAAAGCTCGTTCATCAAACCGATTTTGTTGTGGAGTCGTCCTGCTGTATCTATTATTACAACATCGGCATTGTTCGATTTAGCAGAACTTAATGTATCAAAAGCCACAGAAGCCGGATCGGAACCCATTGCCTGTTTTATGACCGGAACACCTACACGCTCGCCCCAGATAACCAGTTGCTCAACGGCTGCGGCGCGGAATGTATCGGCTGCACCAAGGTAGACGGACTTGCCTGCTTTCTTGAACTGATTTGCCAGCTTGCCGATTGTAGTTGTTTTACCAACACCATTAACTCCGACAACCATTATTACATATGGTTTTGCTGTTTCCGGAACAGAGAAATCATCATTATCTACGGCATTATTTTCAGTCAATAAATCAGCGATTTCTTCCCGCAGTATATTTTTCAACTCTTTGTCGTCTACATACTTATCCTTTGCTGCCCGTTTTTCGATACGTTCGATAATCTTCAATGTAGTGTTTACCCCTACATCGGACATGATCAACACTTCTTCGAGTTGATCGAGTACATCATCGTCTACTTTCGATTTTCCGGCAATAACACGTGATAGTTTGGAAAACATTGACTCTTTAGTCTTTTCCAATCCTTTATCAAGCGTTTCCTTTTTTTGTTTCGAAAAGAAATCAAATAATCCCATAGATTTTATTCTTCTGATTATATAGATAAAAATAAATCAATCTCTTAAGCCTTGGGGCTGCCCGGTATTTTTACCTTCTGCAAAGCTACGAAATGGATAATAAAAAACCTCCCTGCATAAGAATGAAGGAGGCGTTTTAAATATTTTTAACAAGACTATTTTGCGAAATAATCTTTTACTGATTCGTTTGGAACCATTTCTTCTTTAAATGTGTAAGCGCCCGTTTTAGGAGACTTTACCATTTTGATTACTTTTGCATAGTTACGACCATCTTTAGAAGATGCATCACGATAACCTGCTACTGCTTTCTTTGCCATGGTTTATTCTTATTTTTATTTTATTTCTTTATGAACAGTCATCTTTCTAAGAACCGGGTTGTATTTTTTCAACTCAAGTCTCTCAGTTGTATTCTTCCTGTTTTTAGTAGTGATGTAACGTGATGTGCCTGGCATACCACTAGCCTTGTGCTCTGTGCACTCTAATATCACTTGAATTCTATTTCCTTTTGCTTTCTTAGCCATTTCTTAGGTCTCCTTATTATTATGCGTTCAAATACCCATCTGTAGCCGCTCTTTTCAGCGCAGCATCCAAACCTATTTTATTAATTGTACGAAGACCGGCTGCAGATACATTCAGACTGATCCAACAATCTTCTTCTACCCAGTAGAACTTCTTTCTAAAAAGATTGACATTAAATTTTCTCTTTGTCTTTTTATTCGAGTGAGAAACATTGTTGCCAACCATAGCTTTTTTTCCTGTAATTTGACAAATTTTGGACATCGCTATTGTTAATTTATATGTTTATTTTTCTATATTCATGTGCAAAATCGGGATGCAAATTTAGTTATATTTTTCAAACCTACAAATATTTAAATGGTTAAAGTTCTAATTATTTTTGAATTGAACAACAAAGAAAACCGAAAGTGTCTTAAATTGCTCATTTTTCATTATTTTTGCCCTTTCGTTTGTAAAGCGTATCTTTAAAACCGATTAATATCAAACCTGTAAATGCTTTTTAATAGCTACATTTTCATTCTCTTATTGGTCATTACCTTTGGGTTGTATTACATACCCAAACTAGGTAGATTTCAGGTTTTAATATTAATCATAGCAAGTTTAGTATTCTATTCGTACGACCAATTAGAATTTGTTCTCTTATTGCTTTTTTCTGCCGGAGTGAATATACTGACAAGCTATTATGTTGTGTATGGAAACGTAAAAAGGAAGAAGGCATTGGCATTAACAGGTGTTATTGTCAATTTATGTGCTTTGGCTTTCTTTAAATACAGTCCGCTTATTTCCAAAACATTTCTCGACCCCAGCGATTCTATAGGGAATTTCCTTCTACATATACCGCTACCAATAGGTATATCATTTTTTACGTTCGAAGGCATTAGCCTACTAATGGATGTATGGAAAGAAAAGTATGTTGATAACAAGCAAATAGTACCAAAGTCATTAGCGAAACATGCTCAGCATACATTATTCTTCATTTCGTTTTTTCCTCATCTGATCGCAGGACCCATACTAAAAGCACATGAATTCTTCCCTCAAATAAAAGAAAAATATTTTAGAGACATACAATGGGAGGCTGCATTCAAAAATCTGGTAACAGGATATTTCCTCAAGATGGTAATTGCTGATAACCTTAAAGATTTCACCCATCTGATGGCTGAGCCTTACTATTTAAGCTCTATAACTCTCTTTATATTAGTTCTGGGATATTCATTCCAAATATTTGCCGATTTTGCAGGATATTCCCTGATAGCTATCGGACTTGCTAAATTATTCGTCTACAATTTCAATATAAACTTCAATTTTCCTTATATATCCACGTCATTCAAAGAGTTCTGGAAACGTTGGCATATATCGCTATCTACGTTCTTAATGGAATATCTTTATTTCTCATTAGGTGGCAACAGAAAAGGCAAAGTACGAACATATTTTAATCTGTTATTAACGATGACTCTCGGCGGTCTATGGCATGGCGCAGCATGGACTTATGCCCTATGGGGGTTCACTCATGGTGCAGCATTGGCCATAGAACGATATATAAACGATAATACAACACTTAAACTTAATCGTTTGGGGACTATAATAAAAGGTATATTTGTCTTCTTATTTGTTTCAGCCGCATGGATATTGTTCAGGCTAACACCCGATGGTGTAAAATTATTTGTGTACTATGCATGGGAGAACCTGACCAAGAGCCTCAGCGTTCTGGATATTCACCTGATCACTTTCACATTGATGTACTCCTTACCAGTCATTCTTTACCATGCCATATATCTATATAAGGATAAGAAGTACTGGCCACAGATAAAACGCACAGAATATATTTTTTATGCAGTCATGTTATTCCTTATAATTACAAATAGCGGAACATCGGGTTCTTTTATCTATTTTCAATTTTAAAATATGATAAAGAAGGCATTGATATATACACTGATTCTTTTCCTCCTGTATAATCTGGTTTTATACTTTTGGAACCCTGGGTTCATATCCCCTCAAGGATTTTGGCAAGACAATCAGGTAAAGGCACAGAATTATCTATATACCGATGTGTGTGATGATGCCGAGAATATAATAGTCGGTAGTTCGATGTCGTTCCGGATACCAACCGATAGTCTTCCGGGATTCTGCAATTTATCTTTACTAGGCGAGAATTACATTAAGGGACTGGAACTAATGAAAGAAAAAGGGAAATACCCTAAAAGGATTTTTATAGAAACAAACTTCCCTGCAGGTAAAAGTAAAGACGGCTTATTTTATGATGTACTATACAATCCCATTCTATATCCGGTTAGAACATATCTTCCGGCACTGAGAGATGGCAAACAACCCATATTAGTTGCCGCTAGCGCAACAGAAGAGTGTGCCGTAAATCATAGTATAGAAGAACAGAACAGAGATAAATATTCTGCTATTTTCAAAAAACTGATAGAACCTACACCCGGAATAGGATTGTTCCAAGGATTCGAGGTTGAAGCTTCCACTCAGGATATGAAAAACCAATTAGACGACCTCAATACTTTCATTCTGGACTTGGAGTCCCATAATACAGAAATCATATTCTTTGAAATGCCTCTTTATAAAACATTGTACTACTCTCCAAGAGTAGAAAGCATAAGAAAAGCATTTAATGAGTATTTCTCTCCTGATAAATACACATATCTTCCAAAGCCCGAATATGATGAATATCAGACTCTGGACGGTCTACATCTGGGTAAAGATGAAGTAGAAAGATTTACCCGCCAATTCAAAATGCAGGTAGATAGCCTTATTCAAGCAGGTAAATAATTCATATCTTTGTAAGATGAATGCAAAGCGTATTTTAATCACCGGAGCAAGTGGATTTATAGGAAGTTTTCTTGTAGAAAAAGCCCTAGAGAGAGGTTATGAGACATGGGCAGGAATAAGAAAAAGTAGTAGCCGTGAATACCTGAAAAATCCCCTGATACAATTTATCGATTTAAATTTTGGCAACAAGCAATCGCTTACCATCCAAATTCAGGATTTTGTCTCCACATACGGCAAATTTGATTTTATTATCCATAATGCAGGAGTCACCAAATGCTTGAACCCGGATGACTTTGACAAAGTGAATTTCCAGAATACGGCAAATTTTATTGATGCTCTGATTGAAGCCAATGCTGTTCCTGAGAAATTTATTTTAATGAGTAGTCTAAGCTCTTTTGGGCTTGGAGATGAAATTAACTATACACCCATCAAACTGACTGATAGTCCCAACCCAAATACAGCGTATGGAAAAAGTAAACTTAAAGCCGAACAATATTTAGAGGCAGCTAAAGATTTCCCATATATAATACTACGTCCCACAGGTGTGTATGGTCCTCGTGAAAAAGATTATTTTCTGATGATAAAAACGGTAAGATCAGGACTCGACGTAGGTGCAGGATTTAAACCTCAACACCTGACCTTCATATATGCAAAAGATCTTGTGGATGTTGCCTTCCTGGGACTGGAAAGTCCGATAAAAAACAGAGGTTATTTTGTCGCGGATGGAGATGTATATACAGACAAAGAATATACACAGATGGTAAAAGAAGTGATAGGGAAGAAGCATGTTATCAGCATCAAAGTTCCTCTATGGATACTAAAAAGTATATCTGTTATTTCAGAAGAAATATCTAAATTAACAAAGAAACCCTCTACCCTTAACAGAGATAAATATAAAATAATGAAACAGCGAAATTGGGAGTGCGATATTACTCCACTAGTAGAGGATTTAGGCTTCTCCCCAAAATACAATTTGAGAAAAGGACTAGAGGAATCAGTAAAATGGTACAAAGACAATAACTGGCTATAAAATATACATATGCGAATAAATAAATACATAAGCGATAGCGGCTACTGCTCACGTCGCGAAGCAGATAAGCTTATCGAACAAGGAAATGTGACAATAAACGGTAAGAAAGCGACAATTGGCAGTCAGGTTTTAGATGGACAGGAAGTAAAGATATACGGAGAAACAATCATTAATAATAACCGACCAATCTTTATAGCTTATAATAAGCCCCTTGGAATTGTCAGCACGACTGACCCTGATGAGCCGAGTAATATACTTGATGCGGTCGGTCATGAAGAACGAATTTTTCCGATAGGACGACTTGATAAAGATTCACAAGGACTGATAATACTAACAAATGATGGTGACATCGTAAATAAAATGCTACGGGCCGACAACAACCATGAAAAAGAATATTCTGTTGTTGTAGACAGACTCATAAATGAGGATTTTGTAAATAAGATGCAAAACGGGGTTCCAATATTAGGAGTAGTTACCCGCAAATGTGAAGTTGTAAAAACAGGGACCCATTCATTCAACATAGTACTGCGACAAGGGTTGAACAGGCAGATACGCCGCATGTGCGAATATCTGGGATATAAAGTCCTCAGACTGGAACGCATACGCATTATGCATATCAAGCTGGGTAATATAAAAATAGGGCAATGGAAAAATCTCACACAAGAAGAAGTGGACACCCTTCGAAAAAAAACAGCTTCATCCACAAAAACTGATATATCAAAGAAAAAAGCAAAGCCTCAAGGGGCAAAAACGTATCAATTCAAAAGTAAATCTGCAAACACGCCTAATAAAGAATGGAATAAACCAAACAAGCAGAAGGAAAACAAAACAGGACAACGAATAGGAAAAACAAAAGCAACGCCTCGGGGACGGTCTCAAAAATAATAAAGAAGAAATACGCAATCAGCTAAAAACAGCAAAAAGACAACTCCACTTTACAAAACAGGCAAAAACGTGATTATCAATAGTAAAAAGCAGCATTTAGTCTTTAAAAAAAGCTAAGTTATAAGACAAATAAAAATATTTTTGCTACCTTTGTTCTGCCTTATAAATTATGTTTTAAAACATAAATATTTAGAAGGATTAACATGTGCATAAGTGTTTTACAAGAAAGGAATTACTCAATTTTTTAACTATAAAAATTAAAACAAAATGATTAAAGTAGGTATTAACGGTTTTGGACGTATTGGTCGTTTGGTATTCCGTGCTGCACAAAGCAGAAGTGACATTCAGGTTGTAGGTATCAATGACCTTATCGATGTTGAATACATGGCATACATGCTTAAATACGATACAGTTCACGGCAAATTCAACGGTACAGTTGAAGTTAAAGACGGAAAATTAGTCGTAAACGGAAATGCTATCCGCGTAACAGCTGAAAGAAATCCAGCAGATTTGAAATGGAATGAAGTTGGTGCAGAATATATCGTTGAATCAACTGGTCTTTTCCTTGAAAAACCAAAAGCACAAGGACATATCGACGCTGGTGCAAAATATGTAGTAATGTCTGGTCCTTCAAAAGATGATACTCGTATGTTTGTATGTGGTGTAAATGAAAAGACTTACCAAAAAGGTGAACAATTTGTTTCTAACGCTTCTTGTACTACAAACTGTCTTGCTCCTATCGCTAAAGTATTGAATGACAAATTCGGTATCGTAGAAGCTTTGATGACTACAGTACATGCTACTACTGCTACTCAAAAAACAGTAGACGGACCTTCAGCTAAAGACTGGAGAGGTGGGCGTGCTGCTGCAGGTAATATCATCCCTTCTTCTACAGGAGCTGCTAAAGCTGTAGGTAAAGTTATCCCTGAATTGAACGGAAAACTTACAGGTATGTCAATGCGTGTTCCTACACTAGACGTATCAGTAGTTGACTTAACTGCTCGTCTTGCTAAAGAAACTTCTTACGATGACATCTGTAAAGCTATGAAAGAAGCTTCAGAAGGAGAATTGAAAGGTGTTCTTGGATATACTGAAGATGCAGTTGTTTCTTCTGACTTCATTGGAGATGCTCGTACTTCTATCTTCGATGCTAAAGCTGGTATCCAATTAAGCCCAACTTTCGTTAAAGTTGTTAGCTGGTATGACAATGAGTGGGGATTCTCAACTAAAATGCTTGACCTGATCTCTCACATGTCTAAAGTAAACGGATAATCAGATTATCTATATAATAAAGAAAGAGCTACCTATATGAGGCAGCTCTTTTTTTATTTCACAAATTCTAATCTACAATCACCTTTATTCTAACCAAATCCTTCTATACAAGTATGAATGGAAGAAGATTAACATTTGCCTCAAGAGAGATATCTGCAATATCCTCACCTTCTTCAGTAGCAGTATATTCCACCTGGAAAGTTATCAGTTAATTCATCAATAAGAGAAAAGTTTATCATATAATTCTATCTTTGTAAAAACAACACTTACAGAAATACTATGCAGGAATTAAGGTATATAAAATGTAGCCGAAAGTTAACAGAAACTGAGTTGACCACAGTAGAAGCCCAACTAGGTATAAAATTGCCGGAAATATTAAAAAAACATTATCTGAAATATAACGGGGGAAATATTGAAAACTCTTTTTTGACAAATAAAAGAGGTGACTTTGAAGTATCCAATATCCGCTTTATTCCCATGCTTTATTCTAACCACTTTATTAATGATCCTGATTTCTGTATACCTTTCAGAACAATAGAAGAATGGAATAGTGAAAAAGGAAATATTCCGAGAAATCTGTTACCATTTGCCTTTGCATCACCAACCAGCAGGACAGGATACTTATGTATTAATAGTGAAGATGGAAGTATTCATTTTTATGAAAGGTGGAAAAAAACAGAACAACTTATGGCTAACTCATTCCAAGAGTTGATAGATTTAATAGTGACCAAAGAACCCGAACCTCCTACAATTATAATGAATCATCCATATTGGGGAGGAATTACAGAAAGCTGGAATGAATTAGTGACTATCAATAAATTTTATATCCCCTATTTTGACCAAGATATAAAAATACATTTAGGAAGAGAGGATGACGAAGAAGAGGAAATAAATATCCCCATTACAGATCAACTGGATGATTTCGAGGAAACTTTTAAAAGTTTCCTGCATAATATTGAGAAAATAGTACCGGCCATTAAACAACAAACTTTTGATCGTTATAATAGATTATACGCATACTATTACGAGGATAAATCAAAATCCGGACAAGAGCCATTAAATATAGATACACCAGAAAAGCATTTTGAAGCACTTAAGGCTATAAATTATATCCGCATTCAAGAAGAGGGAGTTATACATATTCCTATTTTTTATGGCTTAGACAGGGAACATGGAATAGAGATAAAGATTAAGGATAATAAGGTCGAATGTATCGGAGGAATAGGAGAAGTTTATTAACTAAATATTTAGTATATGCATTTTCGTATTTATATAATTTTCATTCTGCTCTGCTTAGGAAATACCGTAGTAGCACAGGTTTTAGACCGTTTTGCACCTGATACAACTGAAATAACTAAATTGGAGATTATCGATACGATCAAACCATTTCTGACTGTAGAACAAATGCCTGCTTATCCCGGCGGAGAATCAGAGATGCATAAATTTATTGCTAATAATCTAAGATATCCCGTTATTTCAGAAGAGAATGGGATTGTTGGCAGAGTAGTAATCAGATTTGTTGTTACCAAAACCGGAAATATAACAAATATAGAAGCTATCAGAGGAGGGCATTTATGCGATTCTCTAATCAGCATGGTAAGAAAGATGCCTCAGTGGATACCCGGACGACAAAATGGGAAAGCAGTTGATGTCTACTTTACATTGCCTATGCATATAAACTTCCGTAAATAAAAAAGCCTGTCTCATAATGGGACAGGCCTAATATTTTCACGAAATTTCTATTTATCAATACCTTCCAGAGTAAACAGAAAAGCATATTCTAAAGCTACATCATTCAAATAGTCGAAACGTCCGCTAGCACCTCCATGACCGAATTCCATATTTGTCTTTAGCAACAGTATATTATCATCAGTTTTCATATCTCTTAACTTTGCTACCCATTTAGCAGGCTCGAAGTACTGCACCTGACTATCGTGCAAACCTGTAGTAACAAGTATATTCGGATAATTCTTTTTCTCCACATTCTCGTAAGGACTATAACTCTTCATATAATCATATGCCTCTTTATTTTTAGGATTTCCCCATTCATCAAATTCATTTGTAGTAAGAGGAATACTTTCATCCAACATTGTATTTACAACATCTACAAAAGGAACAGCTGCAATTACGCCATTCCATATCTCAGGCTTCATATTAATAACAGCACCAATTAATAAGCCTCCGGCACTACCACCCGAAGCATATAAATGTCCTTTGCCTGCATATTTTTCGGCAATTAAGAATTCTCCACAATCAATAAAGTCCGTAAATGTATTTTTCTTTTTCTGCAGTTTGCCATCCTCATACCACTGGCGACCCATCTCCTGCCCTCCACGTATATGGGCTATTGCATACACAAAACCCCGATCCAAAAGGCTTAGTCTGTTACTACTGAAAGAAGCATCCATACTGGCTCCATAACTACCATATCCATAAAGTAGTAGTGGAGATGTACCATCTTTCTTAAATCCTTTCTTATAAACTAATGAGATAGGCACTTTGGTCCCGTCTTTAGCTGTAGCATATAGTCTTTCAGTCTGATAGTTTTCCTTATTATAACCACCTACTACTTCACGTTCTTTCATCAGAGTTTTCTCCTGTGCCTGCATATTATAATCGAAAGTCGAGCTAGGAGTAGTAAGTGATGTATAACCATATCTTACAACCTGGCTATCATACTCAGGATTAGAAGAAGTGTATGCCATATATGTTGGTTCACCAAAATCGATATAATGTTCTTTTCCATCACTCAAATGACGGATACGCAACTGCATAAGACCTTCCTTACGTTCTTCTATCACAATAAAATCTTTAAATTCATCTATACCTTCGAGTAGTACATCCTCACGGTGAGGTATGTATTCAGTCCAGTTTTCAACTCCGGTTTTATCTAAGGGACATTGCATCACTTTAAAGTTCTTCGCATCCATATTTGTAGTGATCAAAAACTTATCTTCTAAAGGAGTTATATCATACAATACATCTTTCACTCTCGGTTGAAACGATTTGAATGCAGAGGTTGGTTTATCAGCCTCTATATAAAATGTTTCAGAAGACATAGTTGCCTGAGACTGAATAAAGATATATTTCCGGTTTTTGGTTTTACCCACGCCGATATAGTTGCTTTTATCTTTTTCTTCATATACGGTAACATCAGCAGATACATCCGTGCCCAACACATGACGTTTGATTTTTTCGGAGAGAAGAGTTACCGGATTTTTTGATGTATAGAAAATAGTCTTATTATCGTCAGCCCATGTAGAACCACCACTGGTATTTAGAATAGATTCTTTGTAAATCTCTCCTGTTTCCAAATTTTTGAAATAGATGGTATATTGTCTACGGCTAATCTCATCAACACCATATGCCATCAATTTATTATCTTCGCTAATACTCACTCCGCCAATAGCATAATATGAGTGTCCTTCAGCCATTTTATCCACATCGAGTAATATTTCTTCCTGTGCTTCGAGACTTCCTTTCTTTCTACAATATTTATAATATTCCTTACCTTCTTCTGTACGGGTGTAGTAATAATAGCCGTTTTTAAATACAGGGACGCTCTCGTCAGTTTCTTTTATTCGCCCCTTCATTTCATTGAATAAAGCTTTCTGAAATCCGGCAGTCTCACTCATCACTGTATCCAGATAAGCATTTTCTGCTTTCAGGTAATTAACGACAAGTGTACTATCCGGTCCTTTACCAAAATAGTCATACATCCAGTAATAATCATCCTGAACTGTATCACCATGGATAATTCTCAGATGCTCCTTTTTTTCAGCTATAGGAGGGTTAGCTTGTTTAAATACTCCTTTATTATTTGTTGTACACGACATAAGTATAAATAAACTTAAAGTAAAAAATAATGCCTTTTTCATATTTAGATTCTTTTTGATACCTACAAAATTTGTTAAATATAGACAGATATTTCTTTTTGTCAAAATAATATGGCTTCGGATAACATTATCCGAAGCCATATTTACCATTTAATCTTTAAAACTATTTAACGCTATTCATTACACCTTGTATATCATCCATTGTAAAACTCCCCACTATACGTATAACGGTACATTCATCCGGCTGATTAACAAACATGATCAGATCTTTAAATTTGCCATTGCTGTCTTGTTGCGCATAGAAATCAATAATCTGATCTTTTTCTTTTACAGACATCAGAGTTTCATAAGCTTTGTTCTTCTTCATTACCTGAGCTTCTGATGCCATTGTTTTCATAGCTCCTTTGTTTTCACTCGTATATATTTCCAGCTTTTCCAGTTTATTGGCCAGGCCTTTTACATTTACACCTCCGGCATCCATATTGGGAACCATCGAAAGCAATGCTTTTGAAATATACACAGTTGTTATGTCCTTATTATCCGAAAACTTCTCGAACATCTTGTCTTGTGCCTGCACAGCTACTGCACTGAGCATGAACACAACTGCGATTAATAATCCTTTTATTTTCATAATTCCTTGTCTTTTTTACGGTTGAAAGTTTTATTTATTATTTCGTTTGTTTTATCCAAGTTAGTTTCAACTACAGCAAGCTGATCCATCCCTTTATTAAATTTTGAGGATAATAACACTAATGCCTCCTGAGCTTCTTTTATCTTTTGTTCGTCCTCTGCATTTACGGTTTCGGTTTGCCCCTGAGCCAATGGAGGGGTTACCGGATCTGCTTTTTTATTAAAATAAACACCTGCCGTAATCAGTAAGGCTACACCTGCCGCAACACTTCCTATTTTCACCCACATCTGCCGTTTGTTTGACTGAGGTTTTAATTCAATCTTTACAGTCTCCTTCGATGCAAGTTCATCAATCAGATTATTCAATTTTGACTCCAGACCCACAGGAACATCAGCCGGAGCTGCATTATACATTTGAAGGAAAATTTCTTTTTCTTCAAGCAGCTCTTCTGCAATATCTCCACCATTGAAATAATTCAGTAATAGTTGTTCCTCTTCTACTGAAGTTTCACCATTGTAGAAAGCATCTATCAGTTTTTTTATTTCATTTGTATTCATCTTTGTTCTATTTTACTGTATTGTTCCTTTATTGTTTTTCTTGCCCGTGAAAGGATAACCCTTATATTTCCCGGACTTAGTCCTGTCATTCCTTCTATCTCTTCATCAGAATATCCATCCCAGTGTTTCAGCATCAGTACCTGTCGCTGTTGTTCGGGCAGCTTATTTATCAAATTCTTCACATACTGTGCATTATCCCGTAATTCTATCTGTGCTGATAAGGATACGCTTTCCGGTATATCTGCCTCATAGGAGGTATGGTAATCATTTTTTGTTTTTCTCAGATAATCGAGACAAGTATTGCGAAGTATAATAATAGCAAACCCTTCTGTATTATCTATGCTATCTAATTCGTCTCTTTTATTCCAAAGTTTGATAAATGTATCCTGCACTATGTCCTCTGCATTAGCTGCATCTTGTACTATCCGGTAAGCAACCCTGTATAATTTCTGATGGTATGGAAGAAAGACTTTTTTGAAAGTTTCCGTATCCATATTATTTATATTGTTCAGTAAGTTCTTCTATATCTGACTCTTTTAGCCATCCTTCGATCTTCACAATTGCAACATCATCGGTTTTCTGTATAATTAAAAACAATTCAGATACAAATGATTCGCCTTTTTTGGTTATAATATTAACTAAACCATCCTTTTTTATTTTTAATAATGTCTTGTAATTCTCATCATCATTATATGCTTTCACATCTTCTGCAAATTCGGACCAGATATCTTTAGGTGATTCTTTCAACGTCAATATTGTTACTTTATCAAATGGATATTCTGTATAGAGTTTCTCTATGTCTGCATCTGATTTAGTCGAATCCATTCTTATCGCTTTTTCTATCGGTTCTAAAAGAATTGTACGATCCATCTCTCTAAGAATTGCATTCTCCTTTTTAGCATAGTCTTTAATCAATCTATCAAGAATATGTTCCTGAGCAGTTGCTACTTGGCCCGAAATAAAAATTAAAAACAATATTAAAATATTTCTTTTCATATTTTTTATTTATCAGTTTACTCCCTCCATTTGTTCTTTAACCATATTTTGCAGATCCTCTGCCGTAAATTGTCCTTTTATCTTCACGAACACAATATTGTCTCCGCTCGCAACATAAACATATATGTCGGTGTCGGCTTCCCTTTTTTCAGATAACATCGAAATTATTTTATCCTCTTTTTTTAAAGAGATCAATGTTTCATATTGTCCGCTTTTTTCGGATGAATTAATTCCTGCAGATATCTTTTCACTTATATCCTGAGGGCAGCTGCGTACAATAACTGCAATCACAGAATCAGCTTTACTCATAAACCCAGGCATTTTGTCATCTTCGTCCTCATCATTCATTGCCTGTGCAAGCATAGCTTTATCTACAACCTGTTTCTGAGCCGATTCAACCTTTGCCAGTTCATCCATTAGATTGTTCAGATCCTGAGCATAGATAACCTGTCCTACAAAAACTAATAAAAATGTAAATAGTATTTTTTTCATGATTGCATTATTTAGTTGTTATTTTTCTTTTGCTCATTAATTATATCAGTCAAATCCGACTCACTTAGACTTCCGGACATCTTTACGATAACAGCATCTTCCCCATCTAAAACAAGTATAAAAACACCTAGTATCTGATCTCCGTCTTTGTATGATATTATGCGTACATTGTTATCTTCCTCTTTTACAAACATCAAGGTCTCATACCCGTTCCCATCACTAAAACTATTAATCTGATTCAGAAACTGCTCTTTTACCTCAGGTGCATATTCTTCTATTGCAACAACTTCTATTGATTCCAACTTTTGCATAAACGCCGGCATCTTTGACTTTAGTTGTCCGGTAGAGTCTGCTTCCATAGCAGCATTCATCGTTGTATTCAACATTTCTTTATCTACAACCTGATGTTGAGCTCCTTCAATTTTAGACAATTCGTTCATCAATTGGTTTAAATCCTGAGCGAATGTAAACTGAACTGTCATAATAGTTAATGCGAATAAGAACATGTACCTTTTCATAATTTTTGCTTTTAATTGTGTTTACTTATTTATAGTATTATTTATTATATTTCTGTACCAATTCAGCGATATCACCTTCTTTAATTTTTCCTTTAAATTTTACGATTGCCGGGTCGTTATCGCTAAGACATAAAATAACCATATCACTAATTACATCTTTTTTCTTCTTCATCATGATCCTGACATTATCACCTTTATCTTTTGCTAATATCAATGTTTCATAACCATCACCATCTTTCAGCTTATCAATCTGCTCTGCAAGATTACGTTTAAAGTTCGAATCACAGCCAGATAAATCATAGACTTCCATTGAGTGTACACCTCTTGCAACCGGCATATTGCCTACTCCTCCAAAGGTTTTTCCTACAGACATCAGAAAACGTCCAATTTTTACTTTCTCAATATTCTCTGTTTTTGAAACAGTGTTCAATAGGTTATCTAAACTCTGACTATATGCTGTCTGGCTCAATGCAATCACCAATATTAAACAAATTAAATACTTTTTCATAACTCTTCTCTTATAATTGTTAATAAATCGTCTGATGTGTGCTATCATCTGCTTTCAATTACTAAGACGAAGCAGCTATAAAATTTGTTACAGCAAAAAATAAAAAAATATCACTGAAAACAAAAAGGGCTGTATTTCAAACAAATACAACCCTGAAATTTATTATTTTTTCTCAAATCATTCTATAACCTTCGTAAATTCAAGAACAATATTTCCTTCTTTAAGGAAAGTAAGTTTATCACCATTTAATCCGGCTTGAAGCGGAGTAGAAAGAAAAGATGTAAATAAGCCCTCTCCTTTCAGGCTGGAACATGCCATCTTTGTAGACATAACCGGACCAAATGTCACTGTATTTTCGGCCAGTGTATAAGCTGTACGATATGTATTACATCCGGCATTGCCAAAAACTTTTCCATCATTTGATATTTCCATTGTAGGCACTTTATCTGTAAATAAGGTAGCGATATCACCTCCCGAAATCGAGGTAAGATTCCATTTACCAGCCAAATTTTCAGCATTTACGATATCCGCATCTGCTGATTTAGCCGTAACTTGAGATTTCTCAAATTCAAGAACGACCTTATTTCCCTCAGAGAAAGTAAGGACTCCCTCTTTAGTAAGTGAAACAACAAGGTTTGGTGAAGACAAAGCTGCTAAGAATTGAGGTTCCTTATTGCCAGGTAAACAAGCCATCATAGTCGCAGCCAAATTTGGAGCTGAAAAGATATTTTCCTCAGTCAAAGTAAAGCTACCGGTATAACGGTTACAACCGCCATTTCCTGATAACATGTTTTTTGAAAAATCAAAAGTCAGATCCGGCATTTTTCCTGTAAATGCAGTTTTAGCATCCTCGCCCTTGAGTGATTTCAAAACCCATGCACCATCTTCTAGCTGAGATTTTTCAACAGGTTTTACAGAACTACAGCTTTGTGTAGCAAAAGTAAGTGTAAGTACTGCAATCAATAATGTTGCAGATTTAAAAAAAAGTTTCATAATCAATATTTTATAAATAGGTTATTTTATTTCAAATTTATCAGCATCTTTCCACACCGGAAATTTAATTCTGAATTGATCAAGTTCCGTTTTAGATATCAATATCGTATATGTTTGTTCTATATTCTCACCAATAGTCAAAACCTCGTTACCTCTGGCATCTATCAATTTAGATTCTCCGGAGTAATTCAACCCATTACCATCTGTTCCGATTCTGTTCACACCACATACATATGTCATATTCTCTAATGCACGTGCTGTTAATAATGCGTTCCAGACTTTTGATCTTGAAGCAGGCCAGTTTGCAGAATAGATAAGTAGGTCGTATTCATTATCCGCATTTCTTGACCACACAGGAAACCGGAGATCATAACAAATAAGTAAACAGATATTGAAGCCTTTATGTTCAAGAATCAAGCGTTTTTCTCCTGCCGAAAAAGATTGAGGTTCACTTCCCATTCTAAACAAATGACGTTTATCATAATAATATTCATTTTGTGGAGTAATGAAAAAGCCACGATTATAATATTCATTATTATCGTTAGCTATATAACTACCACAAATAGCAACGTCATAAGTCTGAGACCATTGCTTCAGGGCCGATATTGTTGGTCCGTTTATAGGTTCGGCCAGATTATGGCTATTCATAGTAAAGCCTGTAGAAAACATCTCCGGTAATATAACTAAATCCGTATGACCAGCAAGTTCTTCAATCTTAGTCTTCACATAATCCAGATTAGCTCGCTTATTCTCCCAGACAATGTCATATTGTACGAGACTTACTCTTAGTACAACATCTTCCATAATGATATTATAATGAGAAATATTCGGGGCGACGGGCAACTACCCCTTTATAACAGTCTTTGATTCTGGCAATATCGCCTTCCACATCACCTGTAGGCATTACAATTTCTTTAAAATCAGCTTCTTTCTTCCCATAATTAAGAGCAGCTACTACAATAGGTACATCTGCTTCCAATGCTATAAAATAAAATCCTTTTTTCCACTCGGCATTGGCTTTTCGTGTAGCCTCAGGAGTAATAGCGAGTTGGAAATTATCTTTTTTTGCATATATCTCGGCCATCTGCTCTGTCAATGATGACTTACGTGAACGATCTACAGGAATTCCCCCTAAAGCCTTAAATAATAAATTCATGGGAAAGAAGAACCATTCTTTTTTTATAAGGAATGAGGCTTTTCTGCCCATTGCCTTATATACAATCAGTCCGAGAGGCAAGTCCCAGTTACTGGTATGTGGAGCAACACAAATCACACATTTATTTGGCAAATTTGTATGCCCTACTATCTTCCATCCTACAGACCGAAGAATAAATCTACAAAATTTTTCCATTAGCCCAAAGATTCAATTTCCTTAGCAATGGCATTTATTTGAGTTTTAAAGTCTGCTCTCAACTTCTTATAGTAAGCACGAACCCGGCCTTTCACCTCTTTACCTTCACTGATATTTGCACGTTTTAAAAACTCAGCCTGAGTTTCAGCTATATGCATTATAACTTTGTCTGCCGCTTCCTTATCGGCATCTACAACAAACACTTTGTAAAAAATGCAATCAGTATAAAGCAAATCCATTGTAGAATTTATGCTTTTTTTTAGATTTCTTCTGCTACTCACGATGAAAATATCTTTTATAAGTTTATATTCTTTCTTATCTTTGTCGTCCGTTTGACGAGCGCAAAGGTACTAAAAAAAGAAATTACAGTCTTTATTCGTCTATATTTAATAGTTTTTAAGTTTAGGAGAAAGACTGAGAACACCAATATCACTTATGGCAAAACGAACCAATACACCTAATTATATTTTTGAAACCAGCTGGGAAGTATGTAATAAGGTTGGAGGCATTTATACTGTTTTATCAACCAAAGCTAAATCGATGCAGGACCGACATAAAGATAAAGCCATTTTTATCGGACCTGATATCTGGAAAGAAAAAGAAAACCCATGGTTTGAAGAAGATAAAAGCCTTTTGGCTGATTGGGTTAAGGCTGCAACAGTTTTTGACCGTCTCGACATACGGGTAGGAAGGTGGCTTGTACCAGGTAGACCAATCGTTGTATTGGTCGATTTTAGTCAGGCTTTTTTACATAAAGATGCTATATATGGCTATATGTGGAATAAGTTTGGAGTAGACTCACTTCATGCATATGGCGATTACGATGAAGCCTGTATGTTTGCATATGCAACAGGTACAGTAATTGAAAGTTTCTACAAATTCCACAATCTCGAAAATAAAAAAGTTATCGCCCACTTCAACGAATGGATGCTGGGAATGGGTGCCTTATATATAAAAGACCGTTTACCGGCTATAGGTACAATATTTACGACACATGCCACTTCAATAGGACGCTCTATCGCAGGAAATGGCAAACCTTTATACAATTATTTATCGGCATATGACAGCGACCAGATGGCTCGCGAATTGAATATGCAGGCAAAACATTCAATAGAAAAAATAGCTGCCCAACAAGTGGATTGCTTTACTACTGTAAGTGATATTACAGCAAAAGAATGTAAACAATTGCTTCATCGCGAACCTCTGGTTACTCCCAATGGTTTTGAAAAAGACTTTATTCCTGTAGGCGATGCCCATGAGAAAATACGACTAGATGCACGTAAAATATTAATTAACGTTACAGAAAAGCTTTTGGGCTACGATATACAAGAAGATGCATTATTAGTAGCTACAAGCGGACGTTATGAATACAGAAATAAAGGCCTCGACGTTTTTGTAGATGCAATGAGCCGCCTGGAACAAATAAAGCAGCTGGAAAAAGATGTAATAGCATTTATTATGGTTCCGGCATGGATAGACTCTCCCCGCTCCGATCTACAGGAACGGCTAAAAACGAAGAAAACCCCTGATACATCACTTAGCCATCCACATATAACACACTGGATTAAAAATATGAATAATGATTCTATTCTGAATCAGATTTCATATCTACGCATGTTGAATAAGAAAGAAGATAAAGTAAAAATTATTTTTGTACCGTCTTATTTGAATGGCAATGACGGTATATTCAATGTACCATACTATGATCTACTGATAGGAATGGACGTTACAGTTTTTCCTTCATATTATGAGCCATGGGGCTATACTCCACATGAAAGTATTGCTTTCTCTGTACCTACCATAACTTCCTCTCTTGCCGGATTTGGTTTATGGATGCGCAAAATGGGAGATGAAAAAGGAATGGATGATGGCGCCGAGGTAATAACCCGTGATGATTACAACTTCATAGAAGTATCAGAAGATATATGCAACCGTGTCTTTGAAATGACTACAAAAAGTGCCGAACAAGAACGTTTATTACGCAAAGCCGCTCTTGACCGCGCAGCACTAGCCGACTGGGCACACTTCTTTAAATATTACGAAGAAGCTTACAGTATCGCTTTAAACAAAGCATCTGAGAGAAAGTAATTTACTCTGTGCAAACGTTTGCAATTTTTATGAAGACTATATTTTCAGAATACAAACATAAGGATCATCAAATATGTTATATTTGTAACCTTGTGATATACGATAATTGATAGAAATCTATACAAGTTTAAATATTTAACATCTATGAGAATTAAAGCAAGTTATTCGAACACTCCATCATGGAGAAGTGCGCATACACAAGTAAATTTACCAAAAGAACTGCTGCCGTTAGAGAAAATCTCACGCAACTTATGGTGGGTATGGAACAACGATGCAACAGATCTTTTTGCAGAATTTGATCCTCAACTATGGAAAGATTCAGGAAATAATCCTGTAGTCTTATTACAGAAACTGTCTTACGAAAGAATCGACGAAATCCTTAAGGATGCAACCTTAATGAATAAGGTAAAAAGCGTTATTAAGAATTTTGATACTTATATGTCCAAGAAATTCGATACATCAAAACCTTCAATTGCCTATTTCAGCATGGAATATGGTTTTACTCATGTATTGAAAATATATTCAGGAGGCCTTGGTGTCCTTGCAGGTGACTACCTGAAAGAAGCCAGCGATAGCCATGTCGATCTGACCGGAGTTGGTTTCCTTTATCGTTATGGATATTTCACTCAATCAATTTCACCTGACGGACAACAAGTTGCTGTCTATGAATCACAAAATTTCGGAGAATTACCTATCGAACCTGTACTGAATGAGGATGGTAATCAAATGATCCTTGCTGTTCCTTATCCAGACAGAGATGTGTATGCAAATGTATGGAAAGTATGTGTAGGACGTATAAACTTATACCTACTTGATACCGATATCGATCTGAATAGTGAATATGATAAGCCGATTACACATCAACTATATGGTGGAGACTGGGAAAACCGTCTGAAACAAGAATATCTGCTAGGTATAGGTGGTATCCACTTATTAAACAAGCTGGGAATAAAGAAAGAAATCTATCACTGTAATGAAGGACATGCAGCATTGATCAACGTTCAGCGCTTGCTCGACCTTATCGAAGGTGAAGGATTAACTTTCAATCAGGCATTGGAAGTTGTTCGTGCGTCTGGACTATATACTGTACATACTCCGGTACCTGCAGGACATGACTATTTCGATGAAGGTCTTCTTGGTAAATACCTTGGTAGCTATCCGGCTCGTCTGGGTATTTCATGGCAAGACTTTGTAGATATGGGACGTGAACATCCCGGAAGTGGAGAAAAATTCAGTATGAGCGTTTTCGCGTTGAATACTTGTCTCGAAGCAAATGGTGTAAGTTACCTGCATGGTATAGTTTCCCGTCATATGTTCCAACCTGTTTGGCCAGCATACTTCCCTGAAGAACTGCATGTAGGACATGTTACCAATGGTGTGCATATGCCAACATGGACGGCTAAAGAGATGAAAGTTCTGTATGAAAAGACTTTTGACAAGAACTTCTACGAAGATCAGTCTAATCACGAAATATGGGATAATATCTACAGTGTGAAAGATGAAGACCTGTGGAATATTCGTTCTATCTTGAAAAAACGTCTTATAAGCTATGTACAGGAACAAATGAAAGAGGGATGGATCAAAAGCCAAAAAGCTCCGTCTGCAATATTCAACATTGTAGACAAAATTAATCCTGACGCTCTTTTAGTTGGATTTGGCCGTCGTTTTGCAACATATAAACGTGCACATCTGTTATTTACAGACTTAGATCGTTTGGCTAAGTTAGTGAATAATGAAAAATACCCGATTCAATTCCTGTATACAGGAAAAGCTCACCCTGCTGATGGTGCAGGACAAGGTTTGATCAAACAAATCGTAGAGATATCGCGTCGTCCTGAGTTCCTCGGAAAGATCATCTTCCTTGAAAATTATGATATGCGTCTGGCTAAACGCCTTATTTCGGGTGTGGATATCTGGTTAAATACTCCTACACGTCCGTTAGAGGCTTCAGGAACTTCAGGAGAAAAAGCTGAGATGAATGGAGTTCTTAACTTCTCTGTACTTGACGGATGGTGGTATGAAGGTTATCGTAAAGATGCCGGTTGGTGCTTAACTGATAAACGTACATACTCCAATCAGGCATATCAGGATGAACTGGATGCAGCGGAGATCTATTCTACTTTCGAAAATGAAATCCTGCCAACATACTATGCACGTAATTCAAAAGGATATTCTCCTGAATGGATACAGTACATCAAAAATTCAATCGCTCATATCGCACCAGAATATACAACAAAGCGTATGATCGATGATTATATCAAGAACTTCTATAAACCTGAACAGGTCCGCACTAAACTAGTTACAGCAAATAACTATGCTAAAGCTAAAGAATTGGCAGCATGGAAAGAGGATACTGCAGCTAACTGGGATAAGTTTACAGTAGAACAACTTACATTTAACGGTCAGGATATAAAAGATGGTACAGCTTTAGCTATGCCTAACTTTACTGAAGGTGAGAAAATGAAAGTAGAGATCGTAATAGACAAAAAGAATATGATCGGAGACTTAGGAGTTGACTGTGTATTAACAGAATATGATGCTGAAAAGAAAGAAGATAAGTTTATGTCTGCTGATGAGTTTAAGCTGATCAAGAAAGAAGGATCTAAACTTTATTTCGAACTGAACACAGTAGCTAAGATACCTGGAGCATGTAATTTTGCATATCGCGTGTACCCTGTACACTCTGACATGGCGCATCGTCAGGATTTTGCTTTTGTACGTTGGATCTAATAGACAAATAAGTATAAGAAGAAAGCCAGTGAATATTCACTGGCTTTTTTATATTATAAAGAAGGTATCACTCGTCTGATACTTCCATCTTCTCCAAATTCAAGTCGATCTATACACACTTCACGTGAAGTTCCGGGATAGACTTTCTTAATACCATCAGGACGGGATATACGATGATAGACTATATACCATTCATCTTTACCCGGAATCTGTAAGACTGAATTATGTCCCGTACCGAAAATCCCTTTTGATTCATCTTTCATTATCACAATATTATCAGTAGGGATTACTAACGGGCCAAGTGGGGATTTTGCCGTAGCATAACGAACTTTATAGTTTACACTACCCGTATCGTCTTCCGACCATAAGAAATAATAAAGTCCTTTACGGTAAAATACATAGACAGCCTCCCTGAATGTATTATCCGGAGTCATTTCTTTCACAGTATTCTTTTTTATAGAGATCATGTCATCATTCAGCTCTGCTCCACCCATATAGCCGTTACCCCAATAGATATAATTTTTCCCGGTCTCAGGGTCACAAAATACATCCGGGTCTATCTCCTGTCCTCCATTTACGCCCTTGGGTTTAAAAGTTATAAGAGGACTTCCTGAATCGACAAATGGCCCGGTAGGATTATCAGCCACTGCCACTCCTATCTTTTTAGTACCGCCGTCTTTTCCTCCACTAAAGTAATAGTAATACTGATAGTCTCCCCCTATTTTTTTCTCTATGATACAAGGTGCCCATGCATTCCCATCGGCCCACGAAACATCTTTCTTCAGATCAAGGATAACACCTTCATCTTTCCAATCCGTCAAATTATCTGAAGAAAAAGCCTTGAAATAATAGCCGCCCCAACCATCAAAACCATCACTGGTAGGATAGATGTAATACTTTTCTGTTTTATTTGAATAGAGAATATCCGGATCGGCATAATAACCTGTCAGCACAGGATTTTTTGGTATATCAGGATAACCATCAGGTTTCCCCCATTTATCTGTTAAGGATTTCAATTCTTTTTTTGTTATAGGAACAACAGAACCATGACGAGGGTGAAAGTTCATTGATATTTCATGATCTATAACCTTAAAATCCTCCAGATTGGCACTTTCACAAAACTGATACTTTCCTTTCATATACACATCATACATGAGAATATAAGTATCGGTATTTATCAATTTGAATACGCTTGACCCTTCAACAGCCTCAGATGTTTGCTGCTTATATCCTTCATGTTCTATCCATTGACCAGATGTAAGAGAAGTAGTTGTTGCCAGTTTAATTCCATTTCCGTGCCCTTCTGTTTTATAGAACATGTAGAAGACACCATCTTTTAATACAATATCCGCATCTATACATGATTTACCATTAGAAGGGGAAAATAATTGTTTGGGTTCACCTTCCAAGTCAGAGAACTCTTTATTAGCATATGCATAATAGATAATATCCTCTCCATCGCCGTGCTTCATAGACCAGTACACCATATACTTGCCTGCCTCAGGATCATAGACCGTTTGCGGCGCCCACACTCTTTTCAGATTTTCCTGATCAGGATATTTTTCCTGGATGTTGATTATATTTGATGTCCAATGTATCAAATCATCAGACCTCATCAGTATCATCGCCCTGTTCGACTCCCACCCCTTTGATGAAGTCATATCGGTAACTACCATATAAAAGGATTTACCATCTTCAGTTCTCAACAAATGAGGATCACGCACTCCTCCCGTAGAACTTATTACCTTAGAATCGATAACAGGTTTATTATTGTTTAAGGTATAATAGCTATATCCATCTGCACTGATTGCATAATGAATAGCTTCTTCTTCTACCTGATTCCCGGTAAAATATGTAAACAAATAAGCAACATAGTCTTTTTCTTCAATACCGGCTTTATATTCCTGAGAGGAAACAATAAAAGGTATAATCGACAAAAAGGTAACAAGTAATAATTTTACATTTTTCATAACAAATTAATTATCAACACATTTATCAGAAAAGGTAACAAAAGTAACACTTTTATCATAGTTTTTAAACGTTACTTTTCCCCTTTATTTCATATTCAAATGCTCTGTAAATAGATAAACTTTCTAGTCTTTATTTATACTATAAATAGCGCACAATACTCCTATTTTAAATCATATACAACTGTCAACACAGAAGCCGGATTAACAAATATGGAGTTTTCTACATTCTGAACAGTCGCTTCTGCCAAATCCTGGGTTTGGCTCGTAGTATATGTTTTTATTGAGTTTATCTCAACGCTTCCTATATCAGCTCTGACATCGTAGCGACTTGAAGACAGATTAGTGTATACAGCAACAAGTTTTTTACCATCAGGTGAAATATATGCACTTCCGAACAGATCCTTAGAAGTATTTTTCATATCCAGCCCGATACGTTTATAATCGGGGCGGACAAACAAGCTATAATTACCCAAAACCCACAAAGTTTTAGTTGCCTCATGTGTACCACTCTGTGTAATATCTCCATAGTCACCACCTGCCGGAGTTACTTTTATTAACAGAAATCTGTTTTTATGGCTCCAACGCTCTAAGTCGATACTAGTCCAATAAGACCAGGAAGAAACATTTGCATAAACCAGGTCGCAATGTATAACTTTAGACATATACAAAGCAATATCCATGTAAGAAGCATCATCGAAACCGATAAATTCATTACTGTAACCATCGCCCAGCATGCTCCACTCTGTCTGATACACTTTCAGTCCTGCCGCTCCCGCTTTTGATGCAACCTGTGTCCTAACATCCACCATATTTTGCCAACTACCGTCCGTCCAATAACTATGTCCGGCTATAACAGGTGCCACATGCGCCAGGTCTCCTACATAGTTGGATGAAGTATTATCAAAAAGGTTATATATAACATTCTTACGTCCGGCATCACCATCTGCCTCATATAAATAATTCCAAGCTCCGGCTTCTGCTAATAATATTTTTGTATCCAACCCCTTCTCTTCTATTGCTTTATTTATTTCTACGGATAGTTTCTTTATTTCGCTATTTTGCCATCCGGAACCTTCCTGGCCACCTTCCCAATTGTATTGTGGTTCGTTGACAGGGCTGATATAGGCAAAGTTGATTGCTTTATTCGTTCTGAAGTACTCCAGAACACTTGTTATATACCTTGCAAAATCATCATAACAATCTTCTTTCAGATTTGAATAAGCGCCCATTTCAGAATATCCTTTACCATTACGGGTCAGATATACCGGAGGTGTATTACTGAACATAACAAACTGTTCACAACCATATTGTTTTGCCTTGTCCAGAAAATACTGCTGTCCTGCTTGTTTTGTCCAGTCCAATGTGCCATCAACAGGATTCATAAAAGACTCAGCCCGTCTGGCAGCATCCTCTATTCCACTGGCAGCACCTTGTTGTGCAGTACCTCCTCCCAAATTGAATCGCCATCCTGACAAACCGATACCTTCAGGTTGTCCATCAGTAATATCACCGGAAAATAGCAACTTAGCCATACTTTCTTTCTCTTCATTAGCCCAATACGTACCTATATAATTGGGTGCCCAGCAATCGGATGCGGAGAAACTTTCTATTGTTTGGTATGTCTGGCTTATATTGATAACTACATTTTCGGAACCTTCCGGAGTCTCGTTTCCGGAACCTTTGTCAGGAGCTATTGTCGGATCAGGATCGTCATTACAGGAAAAGGCAGCAACAAGCAGCCAAGCAAATAATATATATCGTACTTTTTTCATAAATATCATGTTTTAATTAATTATAGATAGTGCACCCACCTCTGGGTACACTATCCGAGCCTAAATACCTCTTCACCCTAATTAGAAATTAGGATTCTGAGCAATACTTCCACCCGAAAGAAGAACCTCCGTGTTAGGTATAGGAAACAGTAAGTCCCTGTTCTCCTGAAATGTTATACCTTTATTACTGTTCTCTTTCTGGTTTGTTGTTTCATATTCATCTGTCGATTCATACATATTATATCTGACAAATGTTCCGTTTTCACCCATGATGTTGCATATTGCTTTTTTCCCATTATCATCTGTCCAGCGGCGAATATCATATAAGCGTTGAAACTCAAGGGCCAGTTCCAGTCTTCTCTCCAATCTGATCGCATCACGTAATGTTTTCCCCGATGCGGTTACTTCGGGCAAGCTGACCCTGTCTCTCACTCTTTTAAGAGCCTTACGTGCCTCACCATCATTACCTTCTTCATTAGCAGCTTCAGCGTACATCAGAAGCACATCAGCGAAGCGGAGTAATCTGTGATTCAGATTATTATGATCAGAATCGTAAGGTGAAGGACGCAAATCGTGTGGTATATAAAACTTTCTGTTTATACGGGCCGATTTATGCTTATCAGGAGATATTACATAATTCTTAGCTTCGTCGGTATCGTCTCCGGGAACATCATCACCATGTTTTACAATTGTCCAGCGAAGACGCTCTGTATCACCCGCATCAATAAATGCTTTTTCCAAGTTACTGGTAGGCAATCCCCACGACCATCCCGAATCGTCACGAGAGCCTGTAAATACAGGAAGGCGTCCACCCAGATTATAGCTGATATCGGAACTATATTGTACCTCAAATAATGATTCTATATTATTGTTATTTTCGACAGACCATACATCTTTAAAATTAGTACACAAATCATATTCTTGGGTATTAATAAGTTCTCCCAGTATTTTGAACGCCTCGCTGTATTTACCCTGATATAAATATGCTTTTCCTAAATATCCCATTGCTGCACCCTGTGTGGCACGTCCTAAATCAGCCGAAGGGTACTCACTTCTGAGTGGCAGGTCAGTAATTGCATCCTTCAAGTCTTGCTCAATTACAGCATACGTACCTTCTGTAGTTTCACGCTGTATACCCTGTATTTCGCTTGGTAATTTCATTCCGGTGATAACAGGAACTCCTCCATAATTCTTAACTAATTCGAAATAATTGAATGCACGCAAAAATTTAGCCTCCGCAATAATTCTTTTACGTAAGTCTTCATTTGTAATAGGAGCTGTGGCTACTTTATCGATCACTATATTACATCTCAAAATAGATTTGTAACGATATTGCCAATAATTGCTTAGAGGCCCATCTTGTTTTGGATTTCCATAATGAGTCATTCTAAGCCAATCACTTTGAGACTGAGTTGTATTACCCATCCATAAATCATCTGTAGCCATATCAAATCCTACATTTGGTGCAGCTATCTGCCACCAACCATCCCAGAATATACCCTGATAACATCCGGCTAATTGCTTCAGACACTCTTCTTCAGTTTGATAATATGTATCAAGATTCTCCTGCCCTAATACAGGTTCATCCAAGAAGTCGGAACAATTGCTGAATAATAATGCAAATGCTCCTAATACGAATATTTTGACTATATTTTTCATTTTTACTACTGATTAAAAGTTAATGTTAACACCAAACAGGAATGTACGAGGATTAGGATAACCCAGATTATCGATACCAGCTTCCAGTACCTGATAAGTTCCATCTACATTTGCTCCCATTGCAGCTCTCTCAGGATCCATACCCGAATAACCTGTAATTGTGAAAAGGTTCTGCGCTGAGGCAGATAAACGAATGCCTATACCTTTTGTCATCTTCTTTGGTAATGTATATCCCAATTGTAATAGTTTGCAACGGAAATACGAACCATCCTCAACAAAGAAGGAGGAAACACGGCGATAATTCAGATTTTTATCGTTAACAGAAAGGCGGGGATAGAAATTGCTGGTTCCTTCACCTCTCCATGCTTTATCATATGCATCTGCGAAAACATTTTGCCCGTCAGTTCCGGCATATAGTCCTCCCATTGCACTGTTATATATATCATTACCTATTGTACCATAGAAATTAGAAACCAAATCGAAATTCTTATATCCTAAACGTATATTCAAACCAATCATAACATCAGGGAATGCTTTTCCAATATATGTTTTATCATTTTCATCCAATACTCCATCATTATTTAAATCCTTGAAACGAATATCCCCTGGCTGTGCATCCGGCTGAAGCAAGGTACCTGTATTGCTTGTATGACTATTGATTTCTGTCTGGTTCTGGAATATTCCATCGGCAATATATCCATAGAAGCGGCTGATCTCTCCACCTTCTACATTGCGTATAATATAATCATTGAAGAAGCCTCCTCTTAGTACAGGTGTATTATCTACCAGCGTTTTAGCCTTATTTTTCACGCCGGATAGATTTATTCCTGCCTCATAAGTAAAATCACTTATCTTATCTCTCCAATTGATAGACAGTTCCCAACCTTTAGCCTCCATACTACCTATATTTGTCCACATTTCACCATTCCACATCGGATATCCAAGAATTAGAAGATTCTGTCTTTTCATAAGCATATCTTTTGATTTTTTTGAAAAAACATCCGCTGTAATATCAAGGCGGCTATCAAGGAAACTGGCATCAATACCCAAATTGTAATCTTCTACTGTTTCCCATTTCAATTTATTATTTCCAACCGAACTGATTGCTGTACCCACATAACGGTCTCCATTAGGGCCGAAAACATAATCCCCCGCACCTATCAGATTCAGATAAGCATTAGGGTCGATGCTCTGATTCCCTACACGTCCCCATCCTGCTCTTAATTTAAGGTTGGAAACAATACTTTGATTCTTCATAAATGCTTCTTCTGATATTCTCCAGGCAACTGATACAGCAGGGAATGTTGCATATTTACTTCCCGAAGGGAACTTAGAAGACCCGTCTACACGAACAGAGCCCGTCACATAGTAGCGATTGTCATAGTTATACATTACACGACCCAGATAGGAAAGTAACGAGCTATAGATATTAGTACCTTCGGCTTTCGGATTAATTGTCCCGGCATTCACATATTGCAAGTCTGAGATATTACTCGGAATACCTTCGCGGGAACCGACCAGATTGTATTCGGCAAATCGTTCCATTGTATATCCGGCCATGAAATTAAAGTTATGTTTTTCTTCAAATGTTTTCATATAGCTGAGGGTGTTTGTCCAGTTCCAGTCTACCCAGTTATATGATTTACGCTCGGCTTTAGACTCAGCATTCTGCTCCAGATTATCAATGAAAAACTTTGGAGTAAACTCATCGCTCATTCTGAAACGAGCATTCACACTGAACTGTGTACGGAAGATCAAACCTTTTATCGGTTCAACACTTACATATGGGTTCATCATTAGTCCATATTCATTGCTGTGTTTATTCTGGCGAGCAAGATTAGCAACCGGATTCCATTCCTGATTATTATAGGAACGCGCATAATTATTCAATGGATTCGATGTCCAATCTTCTTTAGCCCTATACACAGGTGTAGTCGGGTCCATCTTCATAGCAGCACCAAATAGATTTGGAGTATCGTCCCAACTTTCATAACGAGGGGCAAAGTCAATCCCGGCTTTTACATATTCACTGAATTTATATTCAGTATTGAAGCGGCCTGTTATTCTATCCCAGTAGCCAACATCATACTGGGAGTTCTGACGAAAATACCCTAAACTACCACTATATGTAAACTTTTCGGTACCTCCCTGAAAACTAATATTGTAATTCTGAGTATATGCAAAATCATTTATTGTCTGATCCCACCAATCGGTATAACCGGATCCTTCCGGTGTATTCCAAACCGGGACACCTCCATCGTTGGTATATCTTTCTCTAAATACTTTTTCGTAGGTTGCAGCATTTGCCATCTTGGGCTTTGTCAATGTTTGGAAACCAAAAGATGCATTAGCCTGAAATCTGGTCTTACCGGCACTACCTTTTTTGGTAGTTACCATAATAACACCGTTCGAACCTCTGGTTCCATAGATTGCCGATGCCGAAGCATCTTTCAGTACTTCTATACTTTCTATATCATCCTGATTCAGGAAATTAATATTGGTACCGATAGGCACACCATCCACAACATAGAGCGGGTTAGAACCATTGATAGTTGTAACACCACGTATAATAACCTGAGGTGCACTACCGGGGCCTCCCTCTCCTGTGATCTGTACTCCGTTTGCTTTACCCTGAAGTGAGTATAAAGCATTTCCTGTTGTTATATTTTTCAGATCATCTCCTTTTACTGTTGTTATGGAACTTGTAAGGTCACTTTTCTTTACTACCCCGTAACCAATAACCACTACATCATCCAGTATTTTGGTGTCATCCACCATAGATATATTCATAACACCACCCTGGCTGACTTTTATTTCCTGCGGAACAAATCCTATCATTGAAAAAACGACAGTACTGCCTTGAGAAACACCAGATAAACTATAATTGCCATCAAAATCGGTCATAACGCCATTTGACGTACCTTTCTCTACAACCGTAACTCCAATAAGAGGTTCATTATCAATAGCTGATGTAACCTTTCCTGTTATGGCTATCTTGTTCTGTGCAAAAGAGCAAAGAGGCAAGGTCATGAGTAGAAATATTAGATATTTTTTCATGTGTATTCTATTTATAATATTAGTTAATAGGGTAAAATCTTGAACGTTTCAGGTGTGAATCAAATTTGAATATATATTTTCCTGAAGTCTGAACTTTCCATTTTGCAGGATTTTCCCCTCCATTCGAAACATTATATTCCGGATCTTCTCCTCTGTCCCAGCGCCAGAAAGGCTCAGGCCACCAGCCCCATGAGTGTTGGGTTTGAATAATAAATTCGATTTCAGCACCAGCTTCTAAGGTCATTTCCACAGAGAATAAGAATTTATTTTCATTATCTTGTTTCAAGATTAATGGTTCAGCAGGACTCCAGTTACCTGAATCAGGAACTCCGCTACCTACCAGGCCTATTTGCAAAGGAATAGTTCCAGCTTCCGGCTCTCCGGCATTTAAATACATTGGGCTTCCAATAGCAACAGGGGTATCTGTCGGCACGTAAGAAGTAACTGTATATGCTCCTGTTTTTACATTAAAATTGATTTCATAATACCCTTTACCCGGAAGAGTAATAGGTTGAGAAACATCCGGATCATCAGTCAATAAGCTATTATTTTCAGGATCAACTCCGAAACAAATCGGACTAAAGTCTGTCTTCTGAGGCACAAAACGGATTTGCGTACCAGCTGCTTCTGAGTAATAGCGCGCTTTATATGTATATTCCCCGACATGTTCTATAAGCATTGGGATTCCGAAGATATCACTATTCATCAACGATGCATCTGTAACGTCTGTCAAATACATTTTTGGAAAGTCAGGCATTTCAGATACTGTAATAACACTGCTCTTTGTAGCTTCCAGTCCCGACTTATCTATTGCACGCAACACCAGATTATAAGTTGCAACTGTAGATGGCAAGGTAATAGGATCGTTAAACACCAGAGTCTTACCGGCATTTGTAAATTCTGTTATCTCTTTCGAATAGTTAAGTTCAGGAATATTGATCGTAACCATATTCAGTGCCTTATCATCCTCTACTGTAAACTTAACATTCAATCTTGTCTCAGCTTTTAGAAGCACCGTAATAGCTTCATCAGGAGAAACAGTAAACACAGGATTGGTAAAATCGCCATCCATAGTCACCAATACAGTTTCATTCACTGTACGGCCACCTAAGTCTGTTACGGTTATCTCTACCGAAAAGTTATCTCCTTCGAGATCTTTCACCGTTTTGTACTTATAATCTAAATCAAACGAATAGATTATACTATCCAATGTTAAATCGATTGTTTTATCCAGATTAAAACCAGCATTTTTCAGATTTATAGACCGAAGTCCATCTTTATCTTCTACCTTAGCTTTAATCACAAATTCACGTCCGGGTTCGGTTTTAATATTAGATGTACCTAGAACAATGACAGGAGCCAATCCGTCTACATCGGAATACTTATCATCGTCACTACATCCAGCTAGGAAAAATAAAAGAACAAGCATAAAGCTTAAATACTTTCTTGTTTTCATGAAATTAGATTTTAGTTTATGAAATAATATAACTTAGAAAAGTATGCATCAATACGGTTGATGCACCTCAATTAAATAAATTACAAGGCAAAGGTATGTATTGACCAACAATACCCGGGGGTATAAAATAATCATTAATAGGGTTCAAATCAGTCAATGATTAATTTGAGTATCTATATTTTCAAAATATGACTACATTTGGTATACCAATGTAAATATCATGAAACTGAAGTTCTTCTTTATCTTTATTTTTATACCTCTTATATCTATCAAAGCGCAGCTATATGACATCAAACAGCTGGGCATAGAGCATGGGATTTCCAGTAATTATGTAGTAAGCGTTACTCAGGACAAAAAAGGATTTCTGTGGTTTGCTACCGAATCGGGACTAAACAGATTTGATGGTAACAGATTTAAAGTTTATAAAAAGAACGGAGCACAAGAATCTAATAGTATCAGTGGAAATGAGCTTAATAAAGTATATGCAGATAAATATGCAGATATAATATGGATCGCAACTCAGCGTGAAGGGCTGAATATGTTTGATTGTCATACTGAAACATTCACCCACTACAAATATACCCCCGATAGGGAGGCAGGTATTGTCACAAATGACATTACTGATATAACAAACTCAGCAGATGGTAATTTATGGCTTTCTACATATCATCGGGGAGTAGATTATTTTGATAAAAAAAATGGAACATTTACACATTACAACCGTACCACCATACCAAATATGGTAAGTAATAGCGTATGGTCTGTAATGGAAGATAACAAAGGTTTTTTGTATATTGGGCATGTATCGTCAGGCCTGAGTATTTTGTCCTTAAAAGACAAAAGAATAAAAAATTTCAGACATGAGTCAGGCAATAAGGAAAGCCTGCCCGGTGATGAAGTAAGAACCATATATGTAGACAGGAATGATAATGTATGGATAGGGACTAATAATGGACTGGCTCTCTTTAACAGTGATAAAGAATCGTTTACGACTTTCAGCCACGATCCACAAAACAAGCAATCACTCATATCCAATTATGTTTATACAATAAATCAGGTAGACGATGGTAAGCTATGGATAGGTACCGAAAAAGGGGGAATAAGTATCCTGGATATGAAACAAAATATGTTTCTTACTCCTCAAAATATCTCTTTTGAGAATATTACATATAATGATGGGAACAGAGGCTTGTCTAACCCCACTATACGAAGTGTCTATCAGGATTCCTTCAATAATTTATGGATTGGCACTTATGGCGGGGGTATAAACTTTATCAGCCATCACCCGCCATTTTTTAATACATGGATCTATTCTCCAATACCCGGATTGAATAATACACTTAACAACCCGATAGCATGGGGTACATGTGCCGACAAATATGATCAAATATGGGTAGGTACTGATGGTGGAGGAATTAACCTTTTCGCAAATGGAAAGAGAGTACAAATCTTTGATAAGAAAACAAACAAGATTACAGATGATGCAATTCTGGCAGCAATCAAAGATTCCGAAAATAACCTATGGTTTGGAACATTCAATGGAGGGGTGAATATATATGATCACAAGAAAGATATTCTAAAAAAGCTTCCAATAGATGATAAAAGTAAAGATATAAGATGCTTTTTCGAGGATAATGAAAAAAACATGTGGATAGGCTGTAACAATGGTCTATATCAATATAATATTACTACCGGGCAAGGAAAGCTATATTCTACAGATAACTCCGAACTACCCGACAACCTTGTCCGCGCTATTTCGAGAGATAACAAAGGCCAGATATGGATTGGCTTTTTTGGAGAAGGACTTACCATCCTTGACAAGGATCTCAAAATAGTTAAGACATTCAAGACTGATAAAGGATTCCCATCCAATACAGTAGACAATATATACAAAGACACGAAGGGGCAAATGTGGATTGCAACGGGAGAAGGATTAGTATGCTTCAGTTCTCCGGAAAAAATCGACGAATATACTGTATTTAATGAACAAAACGGAATTTTAAATAGCCATATCCGGGCAATTACAGAAGATAAACAGGGAGATATATGGATCAGCACCAATGGAGGTATAAATAGATTTATGCCTTCTCAAAATAAATTCTACAACTACAATCATTATAGTGGAATACCTTCTGGTGATTTCATGAGTGGTTCGGTTACAAAAGACTCAAAAGGAACAATATTTTTCGGATCACAAAACGGGCTATGCTACTTCAATCCTGAAATGATACCTACCAAGATAGACCTGCCTGCAACAATCATTACAGGATTCAGTATTTACGGCAGTCAGATAAATATGCCCGATAATGAAATAACTAAACCTGTGACATCAGACATCGAATTAAGTTACAATCAGAATACATTTAATGTATCCTTCAATGTCCTTGATTATTCCCTCAATCACCTAGTTGATTACGCATATATGCTTAAAGGGCTGGAAGACCTGTGGTATAATACTCAGGATGAAAATGCAATAACTTTCCGTAATATTCCTCCGGGCACATATGAATTATTAATAAAATCGAGGGTAAAAAATCAGGAATGGTCTGACAATATAACCTCACTGAAGATTGTAGTGAACCCTCCTTTGTGGTTGACCTGGTGGGCAAAGGCGCTATATGTTTTAGCTATATTAGCCATTATTTATCTTATACTTCGGTTTTACAAACGTAAGTTGGATCTGGAGAATACACTCACGCTGGAAAAGAAGAATCATATGCAGGAACAAGAGCTAAATAATGAAAGGCTTCGTTTCTTCACGAATATAACCCACGAACTGCGTACTCCTTTGACCTTAATACTCGGACCATTAGAGGATTTACAAGCTGACCCGGGTCTGCAGGAAAAATATTCTTCTAAAGTATCAGTTATATACAGGAGTGCAACACGTCTGCTAAATCTTATCAATCAGATACTGGAATTTAGGAAAACAGAAACACAGAATAAGAAGCTCTGTGTATATAAAAGCGATATATCCCAATTAATCCGGGAGGTAGGATTAAAATACAAAGAGCTTAATACAAACAAACGTATTTCGTTCAATATTATAATAGACACTCCAAACGTTAATCTGTATTTTGACCCTGATATAATAACCACTATCCTTGAAAATCTTCTATCCAATGCATTTAAATACACACAAAAAGGAAATATCACGCTTACATTGCGAAATGTGGAAGAGAATAATGCAAACTATACGGAAATAGAAGTAAAAGATACAGGAAAGGGGATTTCTCCTGAAGCAATATCCAGAATATTTGACAGGTATTATCAAGCGGAAAGAGACCAGCAAGTATCAGGGACAGGCATTGGCTTAGCTCTTGTTCAAAATTTGGTATCGATACATCAAGGCACTATATCCGTGAACAGCAAACAGGGAGAAGGTACATCTTTCCATTTCAGGATACTATCAGATAATGCATATCCGGATGCTTTACATATTGATGCTACTAGCGATGACATTGCAGAAAAGGATATAGAAACAGAAAATGTAGAGAAATCCGATTCAAAACAGATTATACTGGTAGTAGAAGACAATGAAGATATCAGGGATTATATCTACAGTTCTTTATCGGAACAATATAAAGTCTATACAGCTAATAATGGCAAACAAGGGCTAAAAGCAGCTTACACCCATATTCCCGATATAATCATAAGTGACATTATGATGCCCGAGATGGATGGCTTCGAGTTAAGTAAAATCTTAAAAGAGGATGTAAGGACAAGCCATATTCCGATTGTACTCCTCACCGCAAAAGATTCTATACAAGATCGTACAGAGGGTTACAATATCGGTGTAGAGTCTTATATTACAAAACCGTTCAGTGCAGGATTGCTGCAAAGCCGCATTATAAATTTACTGGAAGCCCGCCGAAAAGTAGCAGAGCTGATAAACAACAATACTGTAAATAAAAACGCTATAATAATAGATTCATTAAGTAAGATAGACAATGAATTTATAGAAAAGATAACCTCTATTATCGAACAGAATCTGGATTCGGATAAAATTGACGTCACATTTATTGCAGAGAAGATGAATATGAGCCATTCTACACTTTACAGGAAAATAAAAGCTCTTTCCGGTATGTCTGCAAACGAATTCATAAGAAAGGTAAGGATACGTAATGCAGAACAATTACTGCTAACCGGAAAATATACCATATCTGAAATATCATATATGGTAGGAATAAACAGCATCACTTATTTCAGGCAATGCTTCAAAGAAGAGTTTGGTATGGTACCTTCAGAATATATAAAGCAAATAATGAACAGTAAATAGCCAAACTGTAAAATGACGAATTTACTAACCAAACTTGCTCGATACAAGCTCTATCATATCCTCATACAAAGTATATTTTTGCCCATAAATAAATGCAAATTATTATATCATGAAAATTACTACGTTATTTCTGACCGCAGTACTATGCATAGTATCCATATCTGTAATGGGACAAGTTTCTTTTGGTCAACCCGAGAAAATTAACTCTTCGTGGAAGTTCTCTTTATCCGATATTCCGGAGGCTAAATCAAAGGATTATGACGATTCTATGTGGAAGTCGGTAGAAATACCACATGACTGGAGTGTAAAAGAACAACTCAGCCCTACTTTAGCCAGTGCCACAGGTTATCTTCCAGGAGGTATCGGCTGGTACAGAAAAACAATAAATATTCCCTACGAAAAGCAAGGAGAAAAAACATATATTTATTTTGAGGGAGTATATAATCATAGTGAAGTGTTTATTAACGGACATTCGTTAGGCAAACGTCCGAATGGTTATATTTCTTTCATGTATGATGCTTCCCCATATATCGAATATGGAAAAGACAATATAATAGCCGTTCGTGTAGATCACAGCCAGTCAGCCGACTCAAGATGGTATACCGGCTCCGGCATCTACCGTAACGTATGGCTTGTTTATGCTAATCCTATACACATAGCCCAATGGGGTGTATATGCATATCCTGAAATAGAAAAAGGAGTTGGAAAATTAAATATCGAAATTGAACTGGAAAATAATACAACTAATAATTCCAATCTGACAATAACAAATGAACTGATAGGTCCGGACAATAAGATGGTGGCGAAGAATACCCAGAAAATATTAGTTGCAGCAAATCAAAACGGGAAAATTACTACAGATTTGAAAGTAAATAATCCTATTTTATGGGATCTGAACAATCCTGACTTATATAGTCTTAAAACCACTGTATTTAAAGATGGAAAAGAGATAGATGCAACAATAACCAAAACAGGTTTCAGATCATTTACTTTCGATCCGGATAAAGGATTTGCATTAAATGGCAAATGGATGAAGATGAAAGGGGTATGTATCCATCATGATGCAGGGGTGTTAGGCTCCGCCGTTCCATATGAAGTATGGAAACGTAGATTGCTTACCTTAAAAGAAATTGGTGTAAATGCTATCCGTACCAGCCACAACCCACAGGCCCCAGACCTATACAGCCTATGCGATGAGTTGGGATTGTTAGTCCTCAACGAAGCATATGATGAATGGGAATATCCCAAACGAAAATGGCTCGAGGGATGGAATGTAGGTACTCCGGGATTTCAGGGAAATTTCAGCTTCTTTGAAGAATGGGGAGAGAAAGATCTTGCTGATCTGATTCGTCGCGACAGGAATCATCTCTCAATATTTGCATGGAGTATAGGAAATGAAGTCGATTATCCAAATGACCCATATTCCCATCCTGTTTTGGATGGAGGAGAAAATACAGGTTTCACTCAGGCTACATTTGGCGGATATAAGAAAGATGCCCCTGACGCAATGCGATTAGGAGATATAGCAAAACGATTGGTTGCTGTTGTAAAGAAATATGACCGATCACGCCCCACAACAGCAGGCTTAGCAGGTGTTGCTATGTCGAATGAGACAGAATATCCCGGAGCCTTAGATATTGCAGGATATAATTATACTGAGAACCGATATGATTATGACCATAAAAAATATCCTAACCGCGTGATATATGGTAGTGAAAACCGTCATGAACTTGCAGCATGGAAAGCAGTAAGAGACAATGAACATGTATTCGGGCAATTTCTTTGGACCGGTATTGACTATTTGGGAGAATCGGGAAGATGGCCCTCCAGAGGGTTCTATTCAGGCTTGCTTGATTTTGGTGGCTTTATCAAGCCAAGAGGATATTTCCGTCAGTCACTTTGGTCAGACAAACCAATGGCCTATCTGGGAACTTACCCTACTCCGGGCAGAGGTAGCAAAAGTCAGGTAAAAGATGTATGGTCTCAACTCAATGCTGAAAATGAAGGCAGTAACTACGAAGAAAAAATACCGTCTATGGATGCATGGTCGATATGGAATTATCAAGAAGGGCAATCCATCCGTGTAGTATGTTATACAAACACGCAAAAAGCACGATTACTACTGGAAGGGAAAGAAGTAGGACAAACAAAAGATTATGATGACAATACAGGTATTATCTTTTGGGATATTCCTTATCAGGATGGAAAACTGGAGGTTATAGGAATGGACAAAACCGGGAAAGAAACGGCCCGCTATACGATACAATCTTCAAGACAACCTTACGCTCTAAGCATACTGAATTCTGATAAAGAAATAAGTAAAGACAAGGGGCTGGCCCAGATTGTAATGCAGGTAGTTGATGAAAACGGCATACCTGTTATGTTATCTGATAACGAAATAACATGTCAGATACAAGGCCCTGCCAGGCTATTAGGACTAGAAGCAAGTAACAATGAAGATATGTCTGATTATACTGATAACAAACACCGTGTTTTCCACGGCCGTATACTGGCATATATACAGGCTACAGGTAAACAAGGAAAAATAAAAGTAAGATTTACGTCCCCATGGTTGAAATCAACTGAAACTATTATAAATATTAAATAGTTGCTTTTTTTAAACACGATAGGAGCGGCAGGAGAATATTCCTGTCGTTTTTATTTTAAGCATAAAATTGAAAAAATATATTTTAATCGTATCTTTACAACCTATTACAGTAGGCCGGTTTGTCGCTGGCTGTCGCAAGGCAGAAAGAGGAAAGTCCGGGCAACACAGAGCATTGTATTTCTTAATGGGAAGCTGTTCGCGAGGGCAGAGTAAGGTAACAGAAAACAACCGCCTCTAACGGGGTAAGGGTGAAAAGGTGAGGTAAGAGCTCACCGGTCTGTGTAGTAATACACAGAGCCGTACCACTTGCAAGTTGTAAGACCATGTATACCGGCGCATGTAGGGCTGCTCGTCCGATGTCGGGGGGTAGGTCGCTAGAGCCCGTTGGTGACAGCGGGTGTAGATAAATGACAAACACCTTTCGGGGTACAGAACCCGGCTTATAGGCTTACTGTTTTATTTTTACTAACTTGATTATCAGATAGCCAGATTAAAAATTTGGCTTTTTTATTTCAAAGTTATACCTTTAACAAATAAATGCACACAAAAAGAACACAATGAAAAATTTAATTCTACTCCTTGTTCTGCCATTCTTATTATTATCTTGTGATAATACAGGTGAAAAGAACATACTAAGTAAATCGTCCGACTGGACTTTCACGAATAATGCACAGATAAAAGACAGTGTCTTACTGTTATCCGGCAATGAATCTGTAGCCGGATATAATGAAGAATATAAAAATTTTGAACTGGAACTGGAGTGCAATACCTCCCATGGTGCTATTGCTGGCATATGGTTTCATACCAATAGCTCCCAACCAAGTTCAAAAGGGTACGAAGTACTTATAAATAACAATATAGAGCCCACCGAATGGAGAAAATCGGGTAGTTTGTCAGCTGTCCGTAATTTTGGCAAACGTACAGCAGATAATAATAATTGGTTTCCTGTAAAAATTCAGGTATCCGGTAACCTTATCAATGTTTGGATTAACAATGTTTGGGTAACAGAATATGTTGAACCTGAAAAACCATATCGGACAGAAAAATATGCAAGGCGATTTTTAAGTAAAGGCAATCTGGCTTTTATAAGTTACTCTGATTCACCTATAGAGTTCCGAAACATCAGTATAAAATCATTGTCTGCAGACAATAAAGTCACAACTGATATTGATGAACAGAATGATGATATAATCCGTTTGCAGCAAGAAAACTACCCGCTTATAGACAGCCATGTACACCTCAAAGAGGGCTGGACAAAAGCACAGGCAGCTGCTGTTTCGCGTAAATATGGCATTACTTATGGCATAGCCCCAAATTGTGGGTTAAAGTTTCCTGTTACAAAAGATGCAGACATATATACATTCCTTGATACAATGCAACATCAGCCATTTCTACTGCCTATGCAGGCTGAAGGACGCGAATGGTTAACACTATTCACAGAAGAGGCAATGAGTAAATTTGACTATCGCTTTACTGATGCCCTTACATGGACAGACAACAAAGGTCGCAGACAACGCATATGGATAGATGAGGAAACATTTGTTGATGATAAAGAGCAATTTATGGACATGCTTGTAGATCGCGCTGTAACGATTATATCAAGCGAACCTATCAATATCTTCGTTAATCCGACCTTTATTCCCGACCGGTTAATGCCCGAATATGAAGCTTTATGGACTACAGAAAGGATGCAAAGAATCGTGGATGCCTGTGTTAAACACAATGTAGCACTTGAAATAAATAATCGATATAAAATACCATCTGCCAGACTTATAAAACAAGCTAAAGCATCAGGTGTTAAATTCACATTTGGCACTAATAATGCAGATCCGAATATCGGAAAAATGGAATATTCAATAGAAATGATAAAAGAATGTGAGCTTAAACCTGAAGATCTATATATTCCACCAAGTAAAAATATATGAAAAAAAGAAGGGTTGTGTAAAAGTATACAACCCTTCTTTTTTATTTCTATACTTTGTCTTAGTTTACAGGTATACTTTGTCTTAGTTTACAGGAGTGCCTTTAGGCAACCACTCTTTGTGAAATTCGACTAACTTTCCATTCAAGAATGTAAGCAAATAGATATCATTATAAGCGTCATGGTACCCGATCGTTTCTTCCGATCCTTCCTGGGTATTACGGCTACCAACCACTTCGTATGTTTTCCCCATAATCTTTGTTACCTCCTGCTTCGTCATATTCAATTCGACCTTAGTCATGTTTTTGGATGCATTCATCTGATTGCTCATTGATGCACAGGAGACAAACATCATTGTACTCAGGATAATAATTGTCAATATATACTTCATAACCTTATGTTGTTTGATTAGTTTATATTAGTCAGACATGAATATATAGAAATAGTTTAATCAGGTATTAAAATATTTTCTGAAAATAGCTTGATATACTCACTCCATATTCTTAGCCTGATTCCACAAAGCATCCATTTCTGAAAGAGTCATATCTTTGAGGCTCTTATTCTCTTTTTTAGCTTCCTGCTCTATATAATTAAACCTCCGTATAAATTTTTGATTTGTACGTTCCAATGCATTGTCAGGATTGATCTTGTATAAACGGGCAGCATTGATCAGACTAAAAAACATATCGCCAAATTCAGCCTCCATCTTATCATCATCCATTTTTGACACTTCACTTTTTAGTTCCTGAAATTCTTCTGAAACCTTATCCCATACGTCTTCCTTCTTTTCCCAGTCAAATCCGGCATTACGGGCCTTATCTTGTATACGGTGAGCTTTTGCTATAGATGGTAAGGATGCAGGCACTCCCTCAAGAATAGTTTTGTTACCTCCCTTTTCTTTCAGTTTTATTTGTTCCCATGATTTCTCCACTTCCCCGGCTGTCTTAGCAACATCGTCTCCAAAAACATGCGGGTGACGAAATATCAATTTATCACAAAGGGCATTACATACATCTGCAACATCAAAAGTACTTTTCTCCTCTCCTATCTTTGAATAGAAAACAACATGTAAGAGTACATCCCCAAGTTCTTTCTTTATTGCCTCATCACTATTCTGAATAATGGCCTCACAGAGCTCATATACTTCTTCTATCGTATTTGTTCTAAGGCTTTCGTTTGTTTGCTTAGCATCCCATGGACATTTCACTCGAAGTTCATCCATTATATCAAGAAGCCGTCCAAAGGCTTCCATCTTTTGTTGTTTTGTATGCATACCGCTTATACTATTTAGAGAAAGCAGGGATTAACCTGCTTTCTTTTTTATTTTACTTCTTCTTTTACTTTCTTAAAGTTATTGAGACCTATATTCAGAAAATCAAGATATTTAGGTACATCTTCATCATATACATAGTATGGACCAATAGGTTCTCCTTTACTATCCAGCAATACATAATACGGCTGAGAATTAGTACCAAATTTATGCCGTTGCAGATAACTCCACTTATCCCCTATGGTTTTAAGTTTTGATGTTTTACCATTTTCTTGTACTTCTATTACTTCCGGCAGGCTTTTCTTATCATCTACCATAAGAGTAATCAGCACATAGTCATTTTCCAGTATTTGTTTCACACGAACATCCGTCCATACTGCAGCTTCCATTTTCCTACAGTTTACACAACCATAACCGGAAAAATCTATCATCACAGGCTTATTGTTTTTACGGGCATATTCCATTCCGGCCTCATAATCGTCAAACTTGGCATGTACCTCACCTTTATACAGATTAAAATCCTGTGTGTTAAGAGGTGGAGAAAAAGCACTGATTGCTTTCAACGGTGCACCCCACAATCCAGGAACCATATATATTGCAAAAGCAAATGATATAATTGCCATAAACAAACGCGGAACTGACACATGTTTTAAATCGCTATCATGTGGCAATTTTAGTTTTCCTAACAGATAAACACCCAACAGAGTAAAAATAGCAATCCATAATACAAGGAATACTTCGCGGTCTAAAATCCCCCAACCATAAGCCAGATCGGCAACAGACAAGAATTTAAGGGCTAGAGCCAACTCAAGGAAACCTAATACCACCTTCACCGAGTTAAGCCATCCTCCGGATTTTGGCATACTTTCGAGCCAGGATGGGAAAATTGCAAACAGGGAGAATGGTATAGCTAATGCAACAGCAAATCCGAACATCCCGATCGCAGGGGCAACGATACTACCCGACCCCGCTGCCTGTACTAATAGTGTACCTATAATAGGCCCTGTACAGGAGAATGACACCAGAGCCAATGTAAATGCCATAAAGAAAATACTGATAATCCCTGTAGTAGAATCAGCTTTCTGGTCCATCTTGTTAGTCCAGGATGATGGTAATACCATTTCAAAAGCACCAAAAAACGATATAGCAAATACGACCAGTAAAGCAAAGAACAATAAATTGAATATAGCACTCGTAGCCAAATCATTTAACGCACTTGCACCAAACACGGCAGTTATTATTAATCCTAAAGCAACATATATCAATATAATTCCCAAACCATATGTTACAGCATCCTTTATTGCTTTGCCTTTATTTTTCTTATTACGTTTCAAAAAGAAACTTACAGTCATTGGAATCATAGGCCATACACAAGGTGTAAGTAAAGCAATCAATCCACCTCCAAATCCTCCAAGGAAAATCCAGAATAAAGACTCTGAAGCATTATCTTCAGCGCCATATGGTTTCATCTTGTCTACTACCGGAGTCCAAAGGGTCTCATTACTTACATTTGCAGACGTTTCGGGTGCTGATAATGCAAGAGAGTCAACAGCAATCAAACCCGGAGTATCTGTTGCGGATATATTTTCTGTTGCTGTTCCACCCGCAGCAACTACTGTAGCAGGCAAATCTTTAGATTTAAAATCCAGACCTACTTTTATAGGAATACACTGCCCGTCAATTTCACTGCATACCTGCCCACGAAGGTCTCCTTCGAGCACAAATGCGGCCTTATCGGTTATTTTAAGGGTTTGAACAAATGTGGCCTGATTTTCATAATAGCCGTATTCCATCTGAAATATTTCATCATATTTCCTCTTCAACTTGGAATTTACAACTTTTAGATTCCCTACTTTGGTCGCCCCTTTCAGATTATCTATTGAAATAGTAGTTGGCATTGGCCCGTTATCAGGGATAGTAATATCAAATATATGCCATGTAGGGTCTATACGAAACGAAGCAGTCAGTTCTACTTCACTATTTCCTTTATCTACCAGTTTTACTGTCCATGAGGTTGGTTCCTGGGCCTGAACCGCCGTTATTGCAATAAGTGATAGAATCAGTAATACTATTTTTTTCATAAAAAGTATCTATATCGATGGTTATTTAATAAGAAAGCCAAAGTTAAGAAAAAGAGCGTATACATTGTGAATAAGGATATGGCTTTTTTGAATAATTAGGAATATCAATTAATAAGTTTTGATAGAATTCCGAAATCACTTAATGTAAGCCACTAACCTTTCTTAACCATTCAACAAAGGTTAACCAATAGCTGTATCAAGATATTTTTATTACTTTCGTGGTAGCAAAATGATAGACCAACTTACCATAGACCGTATAATGGATGCCGCACAAATAGTTGATGTGGTATCCCAGTATGTTACACTCAAACGCAGAGGGATAAATTATGTCGGTTTATGCCCTTTCCATACAGATAAGACTCCTTCTTTTTATGTTTCGCCAGCAAAGAATATATGTAAATGTTTTGCCTGTGGCGAAGGAGGCACTGCCGTACACTTCATAATGAAACATGAACAATTGTCATATTATGAAGCATTAAAATATCTGGCAAAAAAATACAATATAGAGATACAGGAACGGGAACTTACCGATGAGCAAAAACATGCTTACAACGAGAGAGAGAGTCTTTTTATCCTTAATGACTTTGCCCGTACCCACTTTATGAATATGCTGCATGAGCATATAGAAGGAAAATCGGTCGGATTAAGTTACTTCAAGGAAAGAGGTTTCAGAGAAGACATTATCCAAAAATTCCAGTTAGGCTACAGTCTCGAGCAAAAAGATGCATTCAGTCAGGAAGCTATCAGGAATGGCTACAAAGAAGATTACCTGATAAAGACAGGACTCACCATAAAAAGTGAGCATAACAATGCGCTGATCGACCGTTTTCGAGGGCGCGTGATGTTTCCAGTGCATACTTTATCAGGAAAAGTTATTGCTTTTGGTGGTCGCATCTTAAAAAAAGCAGAAAATACAGGAAAATATATCAATTCTCCGGAAAGTGAAATATATCACAAAGGGAATGAATTATATGGTATCTATTTTGCCAAGCAAGCTATTACAAAAAACGATTGCTGTTATCTAGTCGAAGGATATACCGATGTGATCTCTATGCATCAGGCAGGGATAGAGAATGTAGTGGCTTCATCAGGTACGGCCCTCACACATGGACAGATTAGACTTATCCACAGGTTTACAGAGAATGTAACCGTTATTTATGATGGCGACGCTGCCGGAATAAAAGCAGCTTTGAGAGGAATCGATCTTTTGCTGGAAGACGGTATGAACATAAAAGTTGTCCTGCTTCCCGACGGAGAAGATCCGGATTCATTTGCACGCAAACAGAATGCCGAATCTCTTACAAAGTATATCAAGGAACATGAGGTAGATTTTATTCGCTTCAAAACAAAACTACTGCTGGATGAAGCAGGTAATGACCCAATCAAACGGGCTAACCTGATCACAGATATTGTAAGTAGTATATCAGTTATACCGGACAATATTATCCGTAGCGTATATATCAAAGATTGCAGTATATTATTGGATATTGACGAACGCATACTGATACAGGAAGTTAATAAAAAAAGACTGGCCCACCTGGAAAAAGCACCTCTACAAAGAATAGCGCCGGAGATGTCTGCAGTCAATGTTGATTTGTCCCAACCTATAATCAGATCAGAAAAAGCCATTGTAAAACGAACAAATATCGATAAGTTCGAACTGGCCATCTTATATTTCATTATCCGTTATGGTATGGAGATTGTGCTTGAAGGGGGAGAAAATAATACTGTAACAGGAGATATGCCGACAACAGTAATAGACTGGGTAAAATTTGACCTCCAACGGGATGGTTTCTGGTTTACAAACCCTCTATATAAGACAATACTGGAGGAAGCTATCGAGCAGTCACTTAACGAGACATTCAATCCCAGCCGCTACTTCCTCGCCCATACTGATGCACAAGTAAGTAAACTTGCTGCTGAGATTATGAGCGATAGATATGAGTTGAGCAAAGTGCATATAAAGCAGTTTGGTGAAAATATAAAAAAGGAAGATACTCCTTTGGCAGAAGAAAAGCATTTGTGGAAAAATGTTCCACGTGCAGTTACCGAGCTAAAGGATGCACACATCTCAAAACAGATAAAAGATATAAAAACTGAGATGGAGCAGAAGCAAAAAGCCGGAGACTGGGATGGCGCCATTGAACTCATGCAAAAGATAAAAGAGTTTGAAGAAATAAAAAAGATTCTGGCAAAGGAACTTGGAGAACGTATTATACTCAGATGGTAACTATCTGCAAAGACTCACATTCCTACACTAAATTTATCTATTATAATAACAGTATAACATAAAAAGGTAACAATAAAAAATAGACATAAACATGTCACTTTTATCACTTTTTTGTTTTCATGTTTACTTACAGATGGCTTTGTCATGCTGACGAAGGAAGCATCCCGACCCATTTGTCAAGGAAAAAAGGAAAGAGATCCTTCGTTCCTCAGGATGACAACAAAGA
>JAITVV010000002.1 GCA_031285625.1 Prevotella sp. | reverse complement strand
CCTTCATTTAAAACCAGCAGAACCGCTCGTTCGCGATCTGCAATACTAAATTTGTTACGTTTCTTTTTATACATAAAATAAACCCTAAAAGTTTGTCTAACTTTTAGGGTTCACTTCATTAACCAGCCTTCTAAATTTTATCTATATCTTTTTAATATGATCGTTTATCTATTCCTTCAATATAATTCAGAAAAGCAGTATTAACCATTCTGTTACCTCCGGGAGTAGGGTAGTTACCGGAGAAATACCAGTCCCCTCTATGGTTAGGAGTGGCCTTATGAAGGTTCTCTATACTTTGAAAGACAATTTCGATCTCAGCCTTGGTACCTTCAGGAGTAAGCATCTGCGCCATTTTAACAGAAATCTCTTCATCTGTAAAAGGAGCATAAATTTCTTTTACATAATTCACTATTTCTTCTTTAGGCTTATCCTTTTGAGCCAGTGATTTATGATATACCTCATCAATGACCGATTGCATTCCCCTCTCCTTAAGTAGTGCGATAGCAGCCCTAAAAGCCGCAAATTCACTCATTCGCGACATATCGATACCATAGCAATCCGGATAACGTATCTGAGGAGACGATGATACAATAACAATCTTTTTAGGGTGTATACGATCGAGAATTTTTATAATGCTCTGCTTTAATGTTGTTCCCCGTACAATACTATCATCAATTACGACAAGGTTATCTTGACCAGGCTGCACAGAATCGTAAGTAACATCGTATACATGGGCAGCCAGGTCGTCACGATTGTTGTCCTGAGCAATAAAAGTACGTAACTTTATATCTTTGATAACTACTTTTTCGGTACGTACACGCATCGACAGGATTCTTTTTAATTCTTCTTCTGTGATAGAAAGTCCTTTTTCAGTTATTTTACGAAGTTTAACTTCATTCATATACTTATTAAAGGCATCCGTCATTCCAAAGAAGGCTACTTCTGCTGTATTGGGAATAAAGGAAAATACAGTATGCTGAATATCAGAATTGATGGCTTTCAATATCTGAGGTAGTAGAAATCTACCTAGGTTTTTACGCTCATTGTAAATATCTGCATCCGATCCACGCGAAAAGTAAATACGTTCAAAAGAGCAAGGTGAAACATTTCTTGGTTCCTGAATTTGAGAAAATATTACACTGCCATCTTTCTTTACAATAATGGCTTGTCCTGGATCCAGTTCTCTGATATCTGAAACATCAAGACCTAGCGCTGTCTGGATTACAGGACGCTCGGAAGCAACAACAACTATCTCATCATCATTGTAATAGAAAGCCGGACGTATACCACAAGGATCCCTGTATACAAATCCGTCTCCGCAACCGATAAGCCCTCCTATTGTATATCCACCATCCCATTTTTCGCTGGCTTTACTCAGCATAAAGTGAATATCTAGGTTCTTTTCAATAAGGTCATTCAGTTCTTCACCTTTAGCGTCTTTGCCAAACTTATCGTATTGATACTGAATTTCGCGATCCAGATAATGCCCTAAGGCTTCCAGTAAGACAAATGTATCGGCATAGTCACGCGGATGTTGCCCCTGTTCTAGAAGTTCCTCAAACAACTCATCGACATTGGTCATATTGAAGTTCCCGGCTAAAGCCAGATTTCTTGAACGCCAGTTGTTGCGGCGCATAAAAGGATGGACATATGAAATACCACTCTTACCTGTAGTACTATAACGCAGATGTCCCAGAAACAATTCTCCGGCAAAAGGCAGATATTTATTGGCATATTCCGGATCATTTAACTTATCCGATGGCATCTTCTCATATCGTTGATAAACATTCGAAAAGATTTCTGATATTGCACCCGAACCTGTAGCTCTTTCTCTGAATATAAATTCACTGCCCGGAGGGGAGTCCAATTTGACTACTGCTAATCCGGCGCCTTCTTGCCCGCGATTGTGTTGTTTCTCCATTAGCAGATATAGTTTATTCAATCCATACTGCCATGTACCATATTTTTGTTGGTAGTATTCAAGCGGCTTCAGCAAGCGTATCATAACGATACCGCATTCATGCTTTAAAGGCTCAGTCATAAAAGTAACTCCTTATTTTTTGAGGATACAAAGATAATATGATTTTATTGCAAATAGGGAAAATCATATATATAAAAAAATGAAAGAAATTATATCTAAATGAATATTAGTGATAATTATGTTTCTTTACCTTCACACGTTTAACAATTACAGAAGAAAGATCTTGTTTTTCTAATCTCTTCTTGGCAACTTCATACATATTTTCATCCAAATATTGCTCTATAAAAGGGAGGTCAGGTGCATAATGAAAAGAGCCACCGGGTTTCAATGAATGAAGTATTTGTATATATTTTTTAGCATATTGCAAATAATTTCCTTCTTCTCGCAGGTGGTGATGAATAAAATGATTGGAGAATCCAAGATTACTAATAATCGTTCCCCATTTATTTTTTTCATAATCATAATCCAACCAGTCAATGTTGTGTAGATAAGGAAATTCGGACGGGAACCGATCTATTCCGATTGCTTCAACACCCTTTTCCCTTAAGAATTTGACCAGAGTAGCAGCTTTTCCACATCCAATATCCAAAACAGGTTCCACTATATCAGAAATATCCAGCCGGAGAATATCCATCTGTAATTCCCTACTATATTCAAAACAATGAACAGTATCTATTTTCCTGTTTTTATCTGAATATATCTTTGATGCAAATGAATTTGTGTGTTGCAACCATTCTTTCAAGTATGAAGAGTGGTTCTTTAATAATTGCTCTAAAGAGATTGACTGAAGCCTTAACTCTATAAGCAAATTTCGATATAGGCTGGTTAAACTATCCTGAGCTTCTTTATTAAAATTATAATATTGATTAACTCTGTAAAATTCTTGCAGTACTTTATTCACTGCATAAGAAATAAGGGGTTCGATTTCGGGGGTAGAGATATCCTTAGTACAGTTTAGCATTTCTACAAATGAATCTGAGAATTCTAAAGAATCATCATGAAAAAGATTAGCTCCCTTGTTAAGATCAACCTGATTATCTATTATTTTCCAGACATTATGCATAATCGTCATCAGAAAACATTACTACTATGACAGCTCTAATCCAAATTCATCTTTCAGCCTCCGCAAACTTTCATTTTCTTCCATCATCAGATTGAATTTTTCAGCAGGTGTAAAAGCAAGTTTCTTCTCATTATTTTCACTTATCCTGATTTCCATCCTCAGATGAGTGTTACGGAGCTGCACTCTTAGCTTCGATAATATATCCATCGCACTATCCTGAAGTCGTTGTTCCTGCACCGGATTATTTACAATAACTTCAAAAACTGTATTTTCGAGGAGGTTAGGAAGACAATTTAGCATGGTATTCTTCAGATGGTGTTCCTCTATTAATGATTCTGCGTATGCTTTCCATTCATTAATGAGCTGAAGAGGGGTAAACCGGTCATTGAGCACCTCAATAGTAATCTCAGCTTTTGCTGTTTCTTCTTTTTTCTGTCCGAAAGCTGATATAGATACTCCCATACCACCGACTTTGGGGGTAACATTCGGTGTACCCGATATTTGGGGTTGATTCGTTACAGGTTCTTTTTGTATTACCGGAGCTTTGCGCTGTTGATTATCAGGAGGCGAAGCCGGTTGAGTTGAAGGCTTGGTTGCGGTAGGTTGAGCGCTAACTTCCTGCTTAGAAAATATGGGATCAATTACCTGCTTTTTTTTTTGATCTTCCGATCCTGCTTGAGGGGAAGATAATTGACATAGTCGGATAATAGTTAAATCGGAGAGTAACCGCTTATTCCTGCTATACCGATAATTGAGGTCACTTTCATTTACCAGCTCAATTGCTTTATATAAGAATTCATTGCTACACCTCTTAGCTGTCTCTATATATCTTTCGCGAATAGAGGCGCCGACTTCAAAAAGTTCTGCTGTTTTCAGATCTTTACATAATAGAAGGTCTCTGAAATGTGATGCTATTCCTGTTATCACATTATTTCCATCAAACCCTTTACTTAATATTTCATTCAGTATAAGCAATCCTTCAACTACATTATTAGTAAGAATACAATCTGTCAATCTGAAATAATATTCATAATCGAGTACATTCAGGTTTTCAATGACGGCTTTATATGTAACATTCCCTCCGGTGAAACTTACTACCTGATCGAAAATAGACAATGCATCACGCATTCCTCCATCAGCTTTTTGTGCAAGCACATTCAAGGCCTCAGGCTCGGTTTTTACATTTTCCTGAGTAGCTACATATTGCAAATGTTCGACAGTATCTTTGATTGTTATCCGGCTAAAGTCATAAATCTGACAGCGCGAGAGTATAGTTGGCAGAATTTTATGCTTTTCGGTTGTTGCCAAAATAAAAATGGCATGATGAGGTGGTTCTTCCAGTGTTTTAAGGAAAGCATTAAAGGCAGCTTGGGAAAGCATATGTACCTCATCAATTATATATACCTTGTATTTCCCGATCTGCGGTGGTATACGTACCTGTTCTATCAAAGAACGTATATCATCTACAGAGTTGTTCGATGCCGCATCCAGTTCATGTATATTGAATGAGCGTTGCTCATTGAAAGCCACACACGACTCACACTGGTTACATGCTTCACCATCAGCTGTAGGAGTAAGACAATTTATAGTTTTTGCAAAAATACGTGCACACGTGGTTTTACCAACCCCACGAGGTCCGCAGAACAAGTATGCATGTGCCAGTTTTCCTGATGCAATTGCATTTTTGAGAGTGGTAGTAAGTGACCTCTGACCTACAACGGAATTGAAAGTCATCGGGCGATATTTTCTTGCTGAAACTATATAGTTATCCATTCTTGGTTTTTACTTTTTGCATTACAAAGCTATGAAAAAAAACGGAAAGAAAAAATGTAAAAATCATGACAAAAGATCAACCCTATCATTCAACATGGAAAAGAAAGAACCTTTTTATTATGCTTATAACAAGTATTTTATGGATGTAGCTCGTTGAAGGCTCATTCTTTAGTAATTCTGCTCTTTACTATTCTGCTAGCTTTACTATTCCAAGTTGTATTTCTTATCTCAGATGGAGTTTTACGGCTCTCATCCCCCTAATTTTCAAAAACTTTGCTTACCTTTGTGCGATTTTAAGATGTTAAGAAAAAAAATTATGATGAATCCGATTACAAAGAGTATCGATTTAGGTGATGGAAGGACTATCACCATTGAAACCGGAAAATTAGCAAAGCAGGCAGATGGTTCTGTTATGTTACGTATGGGTAACACAATGTTACTGGCAACAGTTACAGCTGCTAAAGATGCCAAACCGGACGTTGATTTTATGCCACTGCAAGTGGAGTATAAAGAAAAATTTGCTGCATATGGCCGTTTCCCCGGAGGTTTCCAGAGGAGAGAAGGTCGTGCTTCAGATTATGAAATATTGGTTTGCCGTTTGGTAGACCGTGCACTTCGTCCATTGTTTCCGGACGATTACCATGCTGAGGTTTTTGTGAATGTTATTTTGTTCTCTTCTGATGGAGAAGATATGCCGGACGCACTTGCAGGCTTGGCTGCTTCTGCAGCATTGGCTGTATCTGATGTTCCGTTTAACGGACCGATATCGGAAGTCAGAGTAGCGCGTATCGATGGTCAATTTATGCTTAACCCTACATTCAAACAGCTGGAACAAGCTGATATGGATATTATGGTGGGTGCTACTATCGATAATATTATGATGGTTGAAGGTGAGATGAAAGAGGTTTCGGAAGCAGAAATGCTTGAAGCTATCAAATTCGCTCACGAAGCTATCAAAGTACAGTGCCAGGCTCAGATAGAGTTGATGGAAAGTGTTGGTAAAACAGTGAAACGTGAATACAGCCATGAGACAAACGACGAAGACCTTAGAAAAGACGTTTGGGCAAAATGCTATGACAAAGCTTATGCCGTAGCTACATCATGCAATACAAATAAACATGAACGCGGCGATAACTTTGCTGCGGTTGTTGATGAATACAAAGCAAATCTTACAGAAGAGGAACTGGCTGAAAAAGGCTCTTTGATTTCCCGTTATTACCATGATGTGGAGAAAGAAGCTATGCGCCGTTCTATCCTCGATGAAGGCAAACGCCTTGATGGGCGTTCTACTACCGAAATACGCCCTATCTGGAGCGAAGTAGATTATCTGCCGGGAGCTCACGGTTCAGCAGTCTTTACACGTGGGGAGACACAGTCACTGACAACTGTTACACTGGGTACAAAATTGGATGAGAAGATCATCGATGATGTACTGAACAATGGAAAAGACAGATTCCTTTTGCATTATAACTTCCCTCCGTTCTCTACAGGGGATGCAAGGCCGCAGCGTGGTGTAGGACGCCGCGAAATAGGACATGGTAACCTTGCACACCGTGCATTGAAACCAATGATCCCTGCCGATTACCCGTATGTTATACGTGTAGTTTCCGACATATTGGAATCTAACGGTTCGTCTTCTATGGCTACTGTTTGTGCCGGAACGCTGGCATTGATGGATGCAGGGGTGAAAATAAAGAAACCTGTGACAGGCATAGCTATGGGACTGATTTCTGAAAAGAAAGGAACTAACTTCGCTGTACTCTCAGACATTTTAGGAGACGAAGATCACTTAGGAGATATGGACTTTAAGGTTTGTGGTACAAAAGATGGTATCACTGCTACCCAAATGGACATCAAAGTAGACGGACTGTCTTACGAAATACTTGAAAAAGCATTAAATCAGGCTCGTGAAGGACGCTTACATATCATGGGTAAAGTCCTTGAAACATTACCTGAACCACGTGCAGACTTTAAAGAAAATGCTCCGCGTATCGAGGTTATTATTATCAATAAAGAATTTATTGGTGCAGTAATAGGACCTGGAGGTAAAATTATTCAAGGTATTCAGGAGGAAACAGGAGCTACTGTTACTATCGAAGAAATTGATGGTTATGGACGTGTGGAGATATCAGCAACAAGCAGAAAATCGATTGATGATGCTACGGCTAAGATAAAAGGTATCGTTGCCGTACCTGAAGTAGGAGAGGTATATACTGCCAAGGTTCGCTCTCTAATGCCATACGGGGCATTCTGTGAATTCCTGCCCGGTAAGGATGGATTGCTTCATATCTCGGAGATCTCATGGGATCGCATAGAAGATATGGAAAAAGCCGGACTGAAAGAAGGTGACGAAATAGAAGTGAAACTGATTGATATTGACCCTAAAACAGGTAAATTCAAACTGTCACGCAAAGTTCTTCTTCCTCGCCCTCCAAGACCCGAAAGACCAATACAAAAGGCTAATGGAGATAACAATAATGCTACGGCTGAATCTTGAGAAACCATTGGAATATAGTATATAAAAAATCCCGGTTGTAATTTACAACCGGGATTTTTATTTGTATATCTTTTTCAGTAATTATCAATCTTGAGGAGATTCTTCAATTGGCTCTTCCGATACGTTTTCCTCCTCGTCTTCATCATCAGTCTCAGGAGGTGCAGGCTTAACCATAAACCGGCTTAATTCGAAGAGCATATAGAGAGGGATAAAGACAACAGATAGAGTAAACGGATCGCTGGATGGCGTGATAAACGCAGATAATACAAGAAGTCCTACAATAGCATGTCGCCTGAATTTCTTGAAGAATGACCTGTTTAATAACCCTAGTTGTGATAAGAACCATGATACTAAAGGTAACTCAAAAACAACACCCATAATAAATACCAACATCAAAAACATGTCCATGTATGAATCAAGAGAAATAGTATTCTCTATCATTTCACTCAGCTGGTAAGTTGCAAGGAACCGGAATGTCATAGGGAATACAAGGAAATATCCTACTGCACATCCTATAAAGAACATGGTGGTACCAAACAGAAATACCCATCGGGCACTTTTCCTTTCGCTGGCGTACAATGCAGGACTGATAAAGCGCCATATCTCGAATATGAGGTATGGGAAAGTAAGGATCAGCGCCAACCAGAAAGAGGTGGTCATGTGTCTGAAGAATTGCGATGTAAGGTTATAATTTATAATCTTAACATAAAAAGCACTATCGCAAAAGTCAGGTAAAAAAGGTATTGATGAGGTAGCATAACACAGATATTTATACAATACAAAGTCGGCCCGTGTAGGTCCCATGATCCATGTATCGTATATATATGGCATTACCGCAAAACCAAGTATTGCAAAAACAAATAAAGCTACGATAGACCTTACCAGTGTCCATCTAAGTTCTTCCAGATGATCCCAAAAGGACATTCCATCATTAGTAGTCTCTCCCATAGAAGTGTACTATCTCAATCTTTTTTAGTTGTTTCGTCGTTATTCCCTTCTATGTCGTCTTCTATACCTTTAACTCCTTCTTTGAAGTTTTTGATACCTTTACCCAGACCTTTCATAAGTTCAGGAATCTTACGACCACCGAAAAGTAAAAGTACAACTATAGCTATGATAATGATTTCACCTGTTCCAAGGTTACCTAAAAATAATAATGTATTCATGAGTTCTTTTTTTAGTGCTTTATCTGATATTATTATTAGATTGTTCTTTCAGTTAGCAAAATAATATAAATAATATCTAAAAAGCGGATATATTTTAATATTTATTTCTTTTTAACACAGAGGCATGAGCGATTAACTGTATTCTTGCACGATTTTATCTTCTAAAGCAGGAGTACAATACATTTTGTATTCTCCATCCTCATCGCATATAAATACTGCATCCAATCCGGGCAATTGATTAATCCACTCATGTGCTTTTTCTAATCCGACCACCATAAATGCAGTGGCAAACGCATCAGCAGTGAGGGCATCTTCGGCAATAACTGTTGTTGAGAGCAAATTATGTTTTGCAGGATATCCTGTTGCCGGATTAATAGTATGAGTGATCTTTTGTCCATTCTCAATATAGAACTGGCGATAATTTCCAGATGTTGCAATCCCCTTATTGGTAATCTGTAAAATGACTTGCAGGTCTTGCCCCGGAATAGGGTTACTTTCGGCTGGACGGTCTATGCCTATACGCCAGGCTTCACCTTGGGTATTTTCTCCTTTTAAATGAATTTCTCCGCCTATTTCTACTAAGTAATGTTGACAGCCATGTTCGTTAAGAAAAGAGGCGATAATGTCTGCAGAATAGCCTTTAGCTATAGCATTTACATTTAATACAACATTTGGATGTTCTTTTACTATACGATTATTTTCTATTCTAACCTTATCCATCCCAATATATTTCTTCAGTTCTTCAATTTGGGTATTATTGGGAGGGTATTTTTCCTGAGAGCTGAATCCCCATGCTCTGAATAAAGGTTCGGCTGAAATATCAAAGGAATTATTTGTCCGGGCACTTATTTCTTTTGCTCTGGTAAAAACTGTTGTGAAGTAGTCATCTATTTGTACATCTTCATTTCTGTTTATCCGTGATATGATGGAATTGCTATCATATACCGATAATGATTTTTCAAAGTCTGCTAATAAAGCTTCAATTTCCGGCTGAAAGTCCCTGTCTTGATTATCCTGATATATGATATTATAACTTGTTCCTTCCGCCTGTCCTTGTATATTATAATAGAAGGAGCCATTATCAGCCATTATTGCATTCATTACTTACGGGTAGTTTTGTCATTCTGAACGGAGTGAAGAGTCTCTCAATAAGAGATTTATCACTCCGTTCAATATGACAAGTTAATCTATATTTTAATTGCTATAGCTAGCTTTTACTAATGGGCAATCTATTAGATAATCGAAGCTTTTCTTCACACTCTCTACAGGAGTAAAGTTGTATTGTTCAACTTCTACCACCAGGTGTTTTGTTCCGGCAGCATCTGTGTTTTTGAAGATAGCATCAAATCCTACCATACCGCTTTGTCCAAGCTCTTTATTGTCTTTGATGTGAAGTAATTCGAAACGGTTTTTGTATTTGTTGAAATAGTCAACAGGGCTTTGTCCACCTCTTACAATCCAGTATACATCCATTTCAAAGAATACATATTCAGGGTTTGTATTTTCTATCATGTAGTCGTACATCACTTTGTCTTCAATCTTGTTTTTAAGCTCAAAGTCATGATTGTGGTAGCCGAATTTCAGTCCGTTTTCTTTACATTTCTTACCTACTTCATTATAGTATTCACAATAAGTCTGTAGATCTTTAAGTGTTTTTGGAACTTCCATTCCTGGAGTGACAATGTATTTCATACCTGCAGCTTTGTGTGCGGCAATACACTCATCCCACCATTTCATTGCTTCAGAGAAGTTTTTAGAAGCCAGTTCTTGTTTAGATAATCCTTTTCCTGTATGAGATGAAAGCACAGTCATACCTGCAGCTTCTATGCTAGCCTTAAATTCTTCAGGTGTTTTACCATAGAATTTACCTTCACCATAGTTTGCAGCCTCAACAGATGTATATCCCATCTCTCCGGCTTTCTTGATAGTGCCGTCATAGTCTTTGCCTATATCATCTCTCAATGAATATAATTGTAGAGCAATGTCTTTCTTTACTGGTGCCTCAGCCTCTTTGGCTGTTTCTGTAGTCTTGGGTGTGCATGATGCTAGCATTAGGATAGCAGTAGCAAATATGATTGATATTCTCATGATTTATTGTAAGATTATTAAATATCAAATCCAAGAAGGATCGCTCCTTCAAGGATTTGATATGTATTTTAATAGAAAAAATTAGTTTTAGTCTAGGATTTTCACCTTTATATTACGGAACCACACATCATCTCCATGATCTTGCAGTCCGATATAACCTTGTCTGTCCGGACCACCACAGTTATTCAACAGTTCGAAAGCCAAA
>JAITVV010000033.1 GCA_031285625.1 Prevotella sp. | reverse complement strand
GACAAAGGTAATAAGACCGATATTCTATTGTGATAAGATACAGAGGTATTTATTCGCCTCGCTTGGCATTTTTAAGATAAATTTCCGATCTCTTATCTTGCTTCTGCAAACTTAGAGCTTCTTATTTATAACCAATCTATTTGGGACTGATAGATAATATATACATAATATGTTATGGATAGTGGATTTTTAAGTTTATGTGTTTTGGGTTTACTGTGGGGATTGCCTGCACTTATACCTTCATTCATGGCTGAAAAGCGAGGTAGAAGTCCTTTTGGATGGTATGTTTTTTCGTTTGTTTTCTCATTTATACTTGGAATTGTAATATTACTTCTCTTAGGTGATACAGAAGATAGACGTAGAGAAAAAATTTTAGAAGATGAAGATTTAAGACAGTCGTACAGAAAATAAGATTCAATTTAACCTTTTAAATTAAACTGATACAAAACTAAGTGTGTCAATATATCGACTTATAGATTATATTGACACACTTTTATTTTCACACAAATTTTTCAAATCCGAATGCGAGATAATGAATAAACCGCATTTTCAACGTAAATAAAGGCTTTCCCGAAAATGGTTATTGGCAAACGTGTAAAATTACTCCAATTTCGACCAATAATTTAATAAACTTGCACTGATTTTCTGGCGATGGCTTGCTGAAAAGGTCTTTCCGTAATTTGGGTTTCTGGTCCCTTTCATTGCCTCGCTTATCTTTTGCTTATGTTCTTCTGATAGTTTTCTATTTGTTCTCATATACTATTATTATAAATTTTATAAATGGATATTGTTACTTATCTTATTTATAAATATTTCATGTCTATATTTTATCTCTTTATATTCATTTATAATACTATCTTTTATTTTATTAAAATTTATATTGGCATTAATCTTATTATCTGATTGTTGGGTATACAATAATGTATCTGGGAGGGGAAGTGGTAATTTACCCTCGCACGAATCTAAACATGGTACTGGATATAATTGAATCTTTTCTTTTTTGCTATTCTTGATAACTATTATTCTATCATAGTATTCAGTAAACATGTTATATAAAAACTCTTTATTCAATAAATCTAATAAGGTAATCGGTTTCTTATGCTTCTTTTCATATCTTTTCAATTCTTCTGATTCCAAACGAATTTCTTGTCTGTGAATATTCTTGAATTTTGGGTTATGTTTTTTATGGTAATCCAATATATAAGTTTTGTGAGGCGAAAAATCTTTTATTTCTTCCAATTTGTTGTACGCTGCAAGTTCAATAGTCGATTTTCTTGCGCTGGTCTTGCCTGAGTTGTTTTGCTCTATATTGCGTTGTCCTTTCTTCGGATAATTGATAAGTCTTTCGTTCTGGATATAGATAGTACGAACATTATAAGGATTATTAGGACTTCCATAGTTCCAATACTTTATTCTTGATGTTCTTGCTTCTCTATCTATGAATTTATTCATTAGCTTTATCGCATTCTCCTTGTTCCTGATGTTCCTGCGTAAAACTTGTTCATGGTTAAAATGGTAACTATCTAATGCAATTTCTAATCTGGTGATATTGTTTAGTTTCAAATTCAGGTCTGTAAATATCTGGGGTAAGAACTGGGATGTTCCATTATAAAAGACCATGTTACTAATTGAAAACCAGATTTCGTCTCTATGTGACTGCCCAAACATGCAAAAATCAATTCGCCCCATCTGGTGGTCTCCATAGTTCACATTATAACTGTATCTGTATCTTCTGCTTTTGTCTATGGTTTGTATTAGTGTTGTTTCCCCGAATGTGTGGGACGGCTTTATTGATTCCTCTGGGTAATACTTAATTGCATCATTGAAATTATCTTCTATCATTGATGTACAACAAAGAACTAACTTATCTAACTGTATTGTTGCTTTTGGGTATTGTTTTCTTTTCTTCTCATTTGCCATTAATTTTAAATTTATAATCTTATTATTTTTAGGTACACTATGGTACAGTCTATATATAATTAAATATATAAGTACAGTAAGGAAAGTAAATAGTTGTTGAAAATATTTTATAAAAAAGAAAAAAGTTGCTATACAGCAACTTTCAAGTATATTATTTCATGAATATAATTAATCATTTTTCACAATCTGTTTTATCATCTTTGTAATATCATTAAAATTAATATGTTTTTTCAAAATAGGTAGATTAAGATGCTTTTCTTCCATCTTTTTATCAATTTCAAAGTCTCCTGTTATAATTACAATCTTTGATAAAATATCATTACTATTATTCAAAGTCTTAATTTTTTGAATTATTCCAAAGCCATCAAGTTCACTTTTTATAGCTAAGCTAATATCTAAGAAAATAACATCATATGAATTTAATTCATCAAAATTGATATCCTGAGCCTTATCAAGATTTTTCACTTTCAATTTAGAATCAAAATCAAATAAATTAGCAGCTTCAAAAGCTCCTTTTATTGAATTGAATTCATTTTCTATAACTAATATACTAATTTCCATTTGACTCAAATTTTAAAATAATATGAAAATTGAGAAGCCTTATCTTATCATCATTAGAAGCAACTCCATCATCAAGATATGTTATTATTTTTAATGGAATAGCTATTTGTTTTATACTATATATACCATGAGTCTTACGTCTTTCGATTTCTGTCCTGTCATCAGTATTTATAGCACGCTTTAAAGATAACATATCTTCTTTAGATAAGTTGTGAGCATTAGTAAATCTTAAAACTAACATATCAGATTCCATAATAAAATTTAATGAAAGATATTTTTCATTCATAGAATATTTCTTCATATTTGAAATCCAATCAGTTAAAATTAATTCAAATCCATCAACATTTGTCTTTATTCTTAAAGAATTATCTAAGATATCAATATTCAAATTATTTTTTACACCTATACTTAAATTAGGGAAATAGAAATTCCAATTTTTTCTTAGTAGGGTAAACACTTGTACAACATCTAAATATTCAGAGTTCGACATACTAATAGGATTATTATCTTTATTTAAAAGATATTCAGCTTTTCTCTTTAAACTTTCTAATTCATGCTCGGTTGTTTTTATTTCTTTTTCTACTAAAGCTCTGTATTTTGTTGGTATCTCTGTAATTATACGCTTTATTATTGCAGCTAAGTTCGAAGGTGAAGAAAACCTATTTCTTATAAAATGCATTGTGGTTGCTGAATTATGTGCGAATTTAACAATGTTAGAAAGTTCTTTCTTCCTATTTCGTTCAATATCCATCATTTTTTTCTCACTTAATAAAAGTTTTGAATATTTTTTAAAAAATTGGGAGAAAAGTAAATTACCAGATATCAGGTTGTAGTAAAAAGGAAAAGGTCTTTTTAGATTCAGAATAAATAAATATTCTGTGGAAAGGATTGATAAGAAATAAACATAGTTCCTTTTATAACTATTACCATTAACTATAATTTCTATGTTTGTTTTAACTATTTTTTCTTGTATATCATCTAATTCATCTGTATTAGTAAATGAATATTCTATTACTGTTTTAGAAGCATTTACCATAACATATTTATTATATTCTGCTAATCTTGTAAAACATATTATAGAATCTACAATTTCTTTTTTAAAGAAAAGATTAATTTCATCAATAACTCCCTTATAAACTTCATATGGCTTAGATATCATCTCTGAATTCGTGTAAAATTCATCTACTTGCCCTACCAATCTTTCAATAAAATATTTATATTTTGCACGAGTATCAGTATAGGCGTTAATTAATATCAAAAACAATAGTGGTGGAATATATTGAATATATATCAATTTTTGATAAGAAATATAAGAGGCTGTCATAATTAACAAAATAGTCATGCCGTATAGAAGAAAGTAACTTCTCTTTCTTCCTGTAAAATTTACATTATTTATTATTGGTAATAAAGTGAAGAAATAAGCATCAATATTTAAAATAGGCTTATATGATATTATCAAAAATATAAATATAAAGTCAATAAACAATCTTAGCTTTGTATATCGACTTAAAAGACCAAAAACAATTATTGGGTATAATACGGAAATAACAACACAAATCCAACCTGGGATAATGTCATCATATATATAAATTAAATAAATACTATATAAAGAAAGTAAGACTCTGAAAATAACAGAATTGATTTTCTTTTGATAAAACTCTATTAAATTTTTAGCCTTATTCATAATCTACAGATATACGTTTCAATATATTTTTAATAACAAAATCTACTATCAGGACAAAAAAGAATATTTTAGCAATAACAAACAATAATAGGCCCAACCAATTTAATGGGATTATTTTTGTTGTATCAGGGACAATATCAAATGAATAATTTATAACATTACAAAAATGGTTTATAATATAGTAATCACTAAATGAATAATACTCAATAGAAAATAATTCTGTTGCATCAAATGGAGAAGGAAGTAAAATAACAGATAAGAGAATGAAAAATATTAATAATGATATTAGTAATGAAAGCAAATTTTGAATACTCATTACTCTCATTAGTTTGAAGAAATCAATAAAATATTTTTTTAAATCATTTATACATCTGCATGAATTGTTTTTGAGATTCTTTTTTAATAACATTTTCTCAGAAAGGCACATCTCTTTTACTATCCAATCAGTTTTGTAATTCGCTTTTTTTAAGCTTCTTTGAGTGAACCTATATAATTCGAGTTGTTGTTCAGGTTGCAATAACCTTATTATATAAAATTTTTCAATATTCAATACATCATATCCATAGTCATTCTTGCCAATATCTTTAACATAATATGTGATATACAATTTAATATCAAGGTATAAAGTCTGATGATAATTTATCAAGTGAGGGTAACGATTCTTTATATAGGCTATATTATACAATATATTAGCTCTATGTGAAATTGGAGCTGCACTTTTTAAATCTATGTATTGTTGCTCTAAAAAAGAATCCATACTATGAAGATTATATATTACAAATATATATAATCTTAAAGTAATTGTTTCTTTTCCATTCTTTTATTTTTTAGTGAATTACATCTATCAAAATTTATGTACTTAATAAATTCAATAACCTTTACAAAGTCTTCTATAAGGGTTCGATAATCTGATATCTTATTGCACGAATCAATTTTGAAACCCGCTGATTTACAGTAGATATTCAGAGGGTTTATTCTTATCAGGTTATTCTTATTTCTTTCGCCGTAAAAATCTTTTTGTCAAATATTTACGAACAGGTTCATCGCACAGTTTCAAACAGGCATATGCTAATAAGATACTTCCTATAACTAAAGCTAATGCCCCGGGTAAAGACTCGCTAAAGGTGAGGTTATTATTTTTAACCCATGCATAATATATATAAATGAATGGATAATGAACCATATATAAAGGATAAGAAATATCCCCCAAAAACTTACATATACGAACTGTGTATTTATCTGTGGTTTTACCCGATGCACCTAAAAAAACGATAAGTGGAAAAAATGCAACACAACATAATGTATCGTATATACCATTCATCCAGAGGTGATCGGCTCCTCCTATACGAGGGACAGACAACAGAACAAATACAGACAGACTACACAGCCAAAAAGCTCCTTTTATATTAATGGGTTTGAAGATGCGAGATAAGAGTAAACCTGCTGAGAAAGAGAAAAGCAAACGTAGAAAACCTCCAGTGAATTCCGTTCCCGTTAATTGAAAACCGGCACACAGATCTCCGTAAGGTCCGAATATAGCAAATGCTGCCAATCCACATCCGGCTAAGACAACTAATCCTGTAAGTATTGTGGTTGAAAGTTTGCGAATAAATAGGACATATAGCAGGTTTCCTATATATTCAAAAAATAATGACCATGTAGGTCCATTCAAAGGATACATTTCTCCCAAGCCTCTAACTTCTGCCCCTGGGGTAGATGGTATCATCAAAGCATTCAATAAGGTAGCTATTAAAAGCATACCTATCGTAACAGCTGAAACATCCCATACTGAGCATCCCTGAAGGTAAAAAGTAGCTCCTCCTATAATGGCTCCTATGACAACCATTGGTTGGAGGCGTATGATTCTGCGTTTGATGAAATCCATTGTTTTCATCGTTTTCCAACGATCATCATACGCATATCCTACAACAAATCCTGATAAAATAAAGAAAAAGTCCACAGCCAAATACCCATGATTTATGCCTTGATCCAGATGACTTGTTGCAAAAGCTTCGAATAAATGAAAACAAACTACTGTAATAGCAGCTATTCCACGTAATCCGTCGAGAATATTATAATGTGGTTTTGTGTCTGCATAGGCAGCAGATGAAATCTGTTTTTCTAACATGTATTGATTTGTCTGGTTTTTATCTTTTATGCACAAAAATATGAATTCTTCAACATATACTATTAGATAAAAGTAATAAATAATATTGATCATTATTTTTGCTGTAAATCATATACTCATCCAATAGATAAATTATATCGAATAGTCTGATAATCTGTATTCTATTATTTGATGTGTTTTAAAACAGTATGATACAGATGATTGAACTATTTTTTTATTTCTAAAATTCACTATCTTTAGAATTATGTATTAGTAACCAAAATCGACACATTATGAGCACGTTGAATGGAACTATCAGCCCGGAGATAAAACTAGACAATCAAGCCTTACAGAAATTGAGAAAGAAAATCATAGTAGAGGTAATCAGAAGACGTGCAGCAAGCCCTCATAAAGAGTATGAACTGACAGATATAGAAGAGTGCGAACTCATCTGTATGTATATAATGGGAAAGACATCGGTTGATATAAATAAGATTGTAGAATATATCAAAAGGAATTATCATACTCAATAACAATTTTGAGGTTGTAGAAAACTACAGGATTAATACAGAATTGCCTTATAGTTTTGCCTGTGATAATGCAATGGCACAAACTAAAAAAAGGCTTTATGAAAAAATATTCTAGTATTTTGATAGCTCTGATAATAGGGGCAATATCTTTTGCTACATCTTGTAGTGATAGTGATGATAATGGAAATAAAGAACCGAATATGAATGTAGGAGAGGGGGGTGGACCATCTTCTTCTGATGTATTAACTATTCCGTCTGGTAGCGATTTTATGGGTGATTCTATTCAACAGGTACGTACATTCTCTCTGAGCGCTAATCCTGTAAAGAAAGTTACCGCCTCAACTACCCAGAGTGGACATATTGCAGTAATGGGAGGATATAAGGATAACTCGGCTGTTTATGTGTATGCTAAAGTTGATGATGACTCAAAATTAACTGATGATGAGATCACAGCTTTACTGAATAAATACTATGATATAGTATCTGAGGTTAGTGGTACCGAGATTAAAGCTATTGTAACAGAGAAGAGTATTGTTCATGGCTCAGACTACCGGAAATTAAGAGTCTCAATAAAGATATTTACACCTGGTGATATATCTACCCAATTGAGTATTAAGTATGGTAGTATTTTTGTAGATAACGTGAATGGCGGGGAGCATGTTGCAACATCTGAATCCGGGAGCGTAAAATACTTGAATTCCTTTGGGAAGAACTTCACAGCACATTCTACAACAGGTCATGTAGCATTTATTAATACGACTGCATCTGAATCTATAAATGCGAAGTTATCAAAGGGGAATATCCAATTTGCAGTGCCAAGTGAAACGAAAACATCGCTCGATCTCAAATCGCTGACAAATGTAACAGCATCAGTTCTTAATGGTTCAAATTTTACCGGAACCAATACCAGAACAGTTGTAAAAGGCGATCTGAATGGAGGAGGTTATAAAACGAATGCCGAGATAGGAACCGGTTCTATTGTCTTCAGATGGTATAATAATAAATATTAAGGTAAGAGTCTAATATAGATTGGGTTGGGTTAAGGAATTCTTAACCCTTCCTTATCTTATCTCTAAGAAGTTCTTTAATATTCTTTCTCCCGCACTTCCACTTTTTTCAGGATGGAATTGTGTTGCATAGAAGTTATCTTTGTGCATAGCTGCACTAAATGGATGAATATAATCTGTTGTTGCTGCAGTATGCTCGCTTATAGCTACATAATAGCTATGAACAAAATATACAAATTGATTCTCTAATGTGCTGTCAAAAATATTGCTTCTCACATTGGTTATTGTATTCCATCCCATATGAGGAACTTTATCTTCGTGTTTCTGCGGTACAAATCTTTTTACCTCCGAGTCAAATATACCCAGGCAGTCTGCATCCCCTTCTTCGGAATGCGAACACATAAGTTGCATTCCCAGACATATACCCAGTACAGGCTGTCGGAGAGAAGGAATGAGCTTATCCAGTCCGGTCTGCTGTAGATGTCGCATTGTCGAACTGGCCTCTCCCACACCGGGGAAAATAACCTTATCCGCTTTTTGTATTAGTTGCTTATCTGCTGTGACAGTTGCCTCTATCCCTAATCGCTTGAAAGCATGCTCGACTGAGAATATATTTCCGGCATTGTATTTTATTATAACAATATTCATCTTTTAAGCAAATGAAAGTATTAATGATATGTTTTATAACAAGCTATGGATGTTATATTTACAAAAGTAACAGATAGGTCTGCGACCTTAAATCCAGTTATAAGGGTATTTTTCATACAATTCAGGAGATATCTTATTCATACGGGTTCTGAACTCCTTTTCAACAATATCAGTGTCATAAGAGGTATTGTCATCCAGAAAGTCTTCCAGGGAACGGAGTAAAAATCCCATTTTCACAAAATCATAGAATTTAATTTCCATATCTATAAACTCAGAATTATCGTATTCTCCCTGATCATGATCATAAAACAGAACACTCTGCGTTTTTTTATCTATAAACCACTGGTCTCCAATGCCTGTATTGCCAATCTGCCAGACAGATTCTGCAGTTTCAGGATATTCTTTTGTGATATAATTATTGGCGTTCAGAGCCTCTTCATATCCAAATATTCTTATATCCGGAGTGATTTCGCAATCTTTATATTTTGAGATGAATAAGAGATAATCGGTGTCCTCAATTGATAACTTACTTAAATTGGATAAAGCATGCTCTCTCTTTTCGCAAGTATCAAGTATATTCTCTATTTCTTTTGTTTTAAACATAATTTATGTATATGCTGGTAATTAATGTCACATTTTAAGTCATAACTAACAAATACTGTTATGCTTGGATGGACAATAAATAGGTCTGAGACTTTATTTCTCTAACAAAGAATCTATTAATGAAACCATTTCGTTAAATTCTTCAATTTTGAAAAGTCTTGTAAGCATTACTATTTTTCCATCTTTGTCAATGATGACATTACGTGTAATTCCTGCTTCTTTTTCTGCAAATGTGCCAAAAATATCAGCCTTGGGATCCAGCCCGATAGGGTAGGTTACACCTGTGGCTTTTGCAAATTTTACTACAGTTTCGGCCGGTTCTTCCCTGTCTATACCATAAAGTGCAAAATTTGGATTGTTTTTATGTTTTTGCCATATATCCTTTTCTATGTGAGGCATCTCTTTGCGACATACGCCACACCAGCTTGCTGTAAACTGTAGCATAACTACTTTTCCCCGGAGAGAAGATAACTTAATATTTTCACCTGAAGGTAAACTCATCTCAAAGTCAGGGGCCATATCGCCGACCTTTACTTTATATTGATAATTATTTTCCTGAGAAAACACATTTATTGCTATAATTAAAGCAAATAAAGTAATGTAGATCTTTTTCATGCTTCTTGTTCTCTAAGTTCTCTGTTCAACATAAATCGCCTAAACCAAAAAGAAAAGGGTAGAGATGCCAGTGCTCCCAGCATATCAGCCCAAAAATCATACCAGTCACCACTTCTTTCGGGAAAATATTTGTCTTGTATGATTTCGATCAGTCCACCATAAATTATTGGTACGAGTATTGCGAAAACGATTAGTTTAAGTATTATAATCTTTCCTTTTTTATCGTAGATGTAATTGAATGACGCTACACCTGCCAATCCGAAATACATCAGAAAATGAACTATTTTATCTGTCGGTACAAAAAAGTCAAACTGAATATTTGGTACATCATTTGTTGGAATAAGACAGCATAAATAAAAAATAATAATCGCAATTATCGCAGGTGGCCATGTATACCTGAATATTTTTCTTAACATAGAATTCCGCCAGATTAAGTAATAGTAAGTATTAACTATCTATTTTAGAGCCATAACAGCTTCCCACTGTTTTACTTACCAAAGTAATAAATAGGTCTGTGACCATAATATTGCGTCAAAGGTACAGAAAAAAATAATATATGTATTGTCCCTTCTTGCTAACTATTAATGTTTATTTAAGTTTATTTTTTATGAATTTGCATCCGATAACTTACTTCTCATCTGTTTGGTTGAAAACCTTCATTTCGCAATTTTTGCAATCGAAAGATAATCTGAGCTTTGTGCTGTTATAAACTAAGAAGAAAGGTTCTTTGTAAGGATGTTTTTCTTGTCCTTCCCGGGGACACCAGCCCAGAGATTGCTTGATACAATGTCGTGTAAACATTAATGGAACATTACTTTGAGTCTGCTTCTCAAAAGCCGGCTGCCTTACATCGGACTGATGCTGAACATAGAACCGTTTACTCATATCATTCATCACATTTCCCAGGTAGGTGATATCCTTTAGTGGGAAAGAATGAGATGTTTGTTTGTGAGGTGCTATATCCTGCCGATATGCAATCTTTCGTACAGACAGGAGCTTTTCGGTAAGCTGCCTTCTCCATTCAGAAAGTACCGATGCCGGAATAAACCAGCTTTTCGCAAAGTTTATATTTACTGCATCTACGTTGAAGATGGTTGTACCTGTCTTACTCAGGTTGTTTCGTATACTCTCTGTCTGGTCTTTTTGTGCAGGCTGTTTTTCCTGTTCAAAATTGAGAACTGCATAATTATCATCTTCATCGGTTATTTGTAACGAGAATCCAAATGGGATTTCGTTCAAATCGATTGTTGTACAGATCTTTCTTTCTGCTGATTTTTTAGATAATAATTTTTCAAATTCATGGTCATAGTTACGATAGACATATGTCCCTTTTTTAACATCAGGTATATCTGCCGGAAAAATCACATCTCCTTCAACCCGGTTTACATTCATCCCTTCCAGTTCCTTTCTGTTGTTGAAGTAGCAGAGACCATCACCGTTATGAAGTTTCTTAGTGCTATTTATTTTTATATACTTTGTTGTTATTTCAGTGATTTTTCCAATAGGTTCGCCTACGGATTTAGGGGAGTCTAAAGACCACATATTCTTTGTGCGGTCGTGCAGGAAGTATTTGGTGAACCCTCTGTTGAAACTCTTTTCCAGATTGGGATCGAATGTATAGGTTGAGTGCCCTGACGATGCACGGATATATTCAGGATGTCTATTTAATATCTCATCAAGTTTAAGCCTGTAATATGCCACTACATTTTTTACATACGAAACATCTTTGAGGCGCCCTTCTATTTTAAGAGAACTCACTCCGGCTTCCAGCAATTCTTCCAGATTTTCGGATAAGTTGAGGTCCTTCATCGAAAGGAAATGCTTCTTAGCCATTATTTCATCACCTTCACTGTCTGTTAAAGTATAAGGCAGACGGCAATATTGGGCACAAGCTCCTTTATTAGCACTACGTCCCGAGAGAGCCTGACTCAGATAACATTGTCCACTGTAGCAGACACATAAGGCCCCATGTACGAATACTTCGAGAGGTGTGTTTACCTGTGTGGCAATATCATGTATCTCATCTATGGTAAGTTCGCGCGGAAGTACTATTTGCTTAAATCCTGCATCTTCCAGAAATTTCACCTTGTCAATGCCTCTATTGTCAACCTGTGTACTGGCATGTAGGGCAATAGGAGGCAGGTTGAGCATTGTAATACCCATATCCTGTATGATAAGTGCATCTATTTTAGCATCGTTATATAATTGCCAGATTAGCTTTTCGGCTTCTTTAAGTTCATTATCACTAAGGATTGTATTGAGTGCCACATACACTTTTGCATTATACAGATGGGCATATTCAGCCAATACCTTTATATCATCAAATGTATTGCCGGCAGCAGCTCGTGCACTGAATTTGGGTGCGCCGATATACACTGCATCGGCGCCATGGTTAATGGCTTCAATACCACACTCAAGGTTTTTAGCCGGAGCTAGTAATTCTATTTTACGGGCTTTAAGCAAGGTTTTTTAGTTGTTATTTGTAATCTGACTATGTTCCTTTAATATAGATCTTTACAAGTAAAAGGTGACAAAGGTGACACGTTCTATTTTCAAAGTGTATAATCACTGCTTTGTATTTTACTGATTATTAATATTGTACAAGATATTTGTCGTACCGTAAAAAGGTACAATAAACATCTTTACGGTTATAACACCTATTCTTATGTAGTCAACCATGTAGTACGGATTGATACTATATAAGGGGCGTTTAAAACCAATTTGTATGAAC
>JAITVV010000010.1 GCA_031285625.1 Prevotella sp. | reverse complement strand
AGTATCTGTCCCCGTTCCTTGTCCGTCAGTCCGAGCATGTTCTGAATGCCATCGAACTTATTCATGTATTTTCGCTGGTCTAACAAAATCTTACAGTCGGAGTTGGTGATAATGGCTTCCTTGACAATCGGGGAATGGATAATATCGTCCACTTCCTGCGTAACCACCACAGCCTCACCGAAGAATTTCCTGACGGTTTTAAAAAGGTACTTAATGTAATCGGCCATCCCTTCTTTAGCAATCGCTTTGCCGGGTAGGTCAGCTCCCTTACGGGAGCTTTCCCCCCTAAGAACCGTACGTGAAAGTTTCCAATCATACGGCTCAAGCAGCGTTAAATTTCTATTTAATAAAAACCAGCTCATTGTTACATCTTTTTTAATAGGTTGTTTCTTCTGCGACAACTGTCATGTACTAAATGGTTCTCCTTTTCAGGAGTACTTTTCTTTTCGGTAGTACCCCATGAATCGTCCATGTTTATGGGTTCCCCGCACAACGGACAGATTCCTTTTTGCTTTTTCCATAGGTATAGCAAAGACATCTTATCATCGAGTTTTTTGAGCATTTTATACTCTTTCCTCTTCTTGAAGTATTCATCCCATTCAGGGTCAAACGGGTTGGATTCGGCTTTCACCTTCACATAGCGGGTAATCTTTGTGTCGTACAAGCGTTTGAGAACTATTCTATCGTCTTTAGTCCCTTTCTTGAAGTTTGCCACAAAACACCAGTTTCTGTTTCTAATTCTTGTAAAATACCTGTCCGATACCCAAGTCTTTCCTTTCTTCGGATGTCTTCTTCTTGCCCATTGCTGTAACTTTTCGTATATCAGGTAGTCAGCTTTTCTGAATGTGTCCGAAGCCACACAATATTTGTAATAATTTACCCAACCTGTAATTACAGGATTCATCAGCCGTATAAGGGATTCCTGTTTACTACCCTTATTGGAATCAATGATTCCACGGATTTTCTTCATGAATTTCTTTAGACCTTCTTTGGATGGTTTGATCAGAAGTTTTCCGTTGCTGTATTTACGGACATTGAACCCGAGAAAGTCAAACCCTTCGCTTATATGAGTTATCTTCGTCTTTTCTTCCGACAGGGTAAGTCCCCTTACTTGAAGAAACTCTTCTACTAATGGTTTGATTTCTTGTTCGAGTACCTCCCTTGACCTACCGGTAATGATAAAATCATCGGCGTATCTCACAAGATTTACTTTCGGGTAAAATACCTTTCCGTTAATATTTTTACGTTTATACTTCTCTTTCAAAAGAGTTTCCAATCCATCCAGTGTCATATTAGCCAGAGTAGGCGATATTATGCCGCCCTGTGGTGTTCCTTCTTCTGTGGGAAACAATTCCGTGTTGAACACAAAACCACATTTGAGCCATTTTCTTAGCATCACTTTATCCATAGGGATATTGTTCAGCAACCACTCATGGCTGATATGGTCGAAGCATCCTTTAATATCTCCTTCCAGAATCCATTCGGGAGACATCTCTTTGGCCAAGTCAATGAAACATTGTTGCCTTGCATCAATCGTACTTCGCTCTTTACGGAATCCGTAAGAGTTATTGTCCGCCGTAGTTTCAGCAACAGGTTCCAATGCCAGCAGATATAATGCTTGCATGGCTCTGTCTTTCATTGTCGGAATACCCAGAGGCCTTAATTTTCCATTACTCTTTTTAATATGTATCCTCCTTAGTGGTTGGGGAGTATAGCCCCGTCTTTTCAGTTCACTGATAGCCTGAAATTTAGCATTTGAGGTTGACCATAGTACGTGGTCAATACCCGCAGTATCACTGCCTTTATTAGATGTAACACGTTTTACAGCCAAAGCTTTGGCGTAAAACGAATGCGTCAGCACCCATTGCAAAGTTTTCACCCTGCCATGCCTGCCTTCTTTCTGAGCTTTTACAATACGCGCTTGTAGCTTATCAACCGAAGCTTGGCACTTGTCCCAATCTATATCGAGCCAGGTGTCCCACTTTTGGTCAGTAGATGCACACGATGTTTTAATTTCGTTCATTTGCTTTTCTTCTTTAAATAAGTTCTAAAAGTTTCTTGTAAAACGCCACCATGCAGAAGTCAGCCCACTTTCGTGTGAGGTGATGTTTCAACCTCTATCCATCCCGTTACAAAATGGCATTCGCTTTTTCCACATTCCTCTGCCCGCATCCCATTCGGCTTCACTTACGGTCTGCTTACCTACCAGTGGTAGGAGAAATACGGGTTTACCATGTTTCTTATATATGACAAATGAATGGGTTAGAATCCGTCTATCCGCCGGCAGTGCTTATGTTCGTGTAACCTTAGCATGGAGAAGGTTAACCGACTGCGTCCCTTTTGGGTTAGAGCCCAGTATCATTAGCAGCTCCTTAGAAGTTACGGCGTTTATCAACGATTCACATTACGTTATTCATACCATTCAGCCTAGCTCCCCTGCCGTTCGATACTAATGACAGTTGTCATCCCCTCACGGTTCAGACTCCTCCTCATCGGAAGGGCTTCATTGTTGGTTCTGTTATCGCACGAATTCATTACTTAATATCGCACGTTCCCATAGGCTACTGTTGACGAAACAACAGGTTCAATCAGATTATTACTCGCTAGTAATAGCCAGTTGAACAATCATATACAAGACTTACATGTCACAGCCAAGCCTCCTCCAAAAGTATCATCTTTCGTACCCCTCTCAGACGGCGCATCTTGTTGATAAACACCTCCATAATGATAATTGTGATGATAGGGAAAAGAACGGGGTTATCCTTCACTTTATCAATCTCAAAGACGATAAAGCGTTTGTTCAAGAGGTCTAATTCTTGGTCTGAATTGAGCAGGTAATCGTATTCGCCACCCCTGTAAAAGGGTTCGAGTATGAAAAGGAAGTTGTCGATGTCAAAATCCTTTTCTCTTACCTTCTTACTGTCAATACTTGTACGGTATTCATTTTTGATGAACTCGTAGAAAGTATTGAACGAGGGAACGATGCTCTTGTCGTTCTTTATCAGGCTGATGTACTCATTGACCGCATTGGACAGGGCTACGCTTTCCGCTCCCGAAGGCTTTTCGTGTTCCTGCTTCCACAGGGTGAGTATCAGCGTTTTGATGCTTTCCCGCTTCTCAATATCGAAGACCCCATCCTCCGTGAAAAAAGGATTGAATGAGATGGGATTTTCTTCGGTGTATGTAAAATACACCCCATCGTCCCCTTTCGTCTTGTTGTGAATCAGGTTGCACAAACCCTCGTAGGAGTTACCCGTATCGACTAATAGCACATGCGTTCCCTGCTCGTAATACTGCCTGACAAGGTGGTTGGTAAAAAAGGACTTTCCCGAACCCGATGGCCCCAAGATAAACTTGTTACGGTTGGTAATAATTCCTTTTTTCATCGGCAAGTCCGATATATCCAAATGGATGGGCTTGCCGTTGCGGTCTGCCATCTTGATGCCGAATGGGGAAAGGGAATCCCGGTAGTTGGTTTCCTCAACGAAGAAACACAAGGTCTGTTCGATAAAGGTATAGAAACTCTCCTCTGCCGGAAAGTCCCCCTGATTACCCGGTATCCCCGCCCAAAAGAGTGTCGGAACATCTATCGTGTTGTGGCGGGGCTTGCATTCCATCAATGCCAACTGGCTGCCCACATCGTTCTTGATACGCTTTAACCCCTCCCTGTTATCCGCCCAAGCCATCACATTAACGTGGCAACGCACCGAAGTCAGCCCGAAGCTGTGCGCTTCGTTCAGGTAATCTTCGATCCACTGCTTGTTAATCTGGTTGGAACGGGAATAGCGTCCGAGTGAGTGCATGTTCTTCGCCTGCTTCTCGAATTTCTTCAGGTTCTCCGTATGGTCGTCTATAAAGATATACTGGCTCACGAGATGGTTACAGGACAGCAATACCCCAATCGGTGCGGCAAACGAAAGCCTGCAATCACTCCGGTCGGTGGACAGGCGTTCATAGCGGCTGTCGGTATAGACTTTCCCCGGCAGGTCGTCCGTATCGGATAGGGTATGCAGGCAGAGATAGTTATCGCCGACTTTCATCTCATTCGCCCCGAATGATATATCTTCCAACGAAGTGGTATCACCCATCAGGGAAAAATAGTTTTCGATGATACCTGCCTTGTCTTCTGTTCCGACAATCTCATCGGTGGTCAGACGCTGGAGGCTAATAAAGCCCGAATCGTTCATAATCCGCTCGAACTGATCGACCGCCTCCAAGAACTTCTGTGCTGTTTCCTTATCCTGCATTTCTTTTGGAACAAGAAAGCCGCGTGTCAGAGCGGTATAGTTGCTCTGCTGTTTGGCTCTGTCCTTCGTTGTTTTGGTCAGGAACAGGTAGCAGGTATGGTTCAGAAACGGACGCTCATTGAAGTGGCGTTCGTAGGACTTGCTCAGGAAGCTCATGTCTTCCCTGTTGTTTTTCGCCTTGTAGCGTTCTTCGGTAAACCAGTCCTGTTTGCAGACGATACTGTAATCCGGCAACACCTTGATGGCTTTGACCCATGCCGAATGAATAGCGACGTATTCTTCCGATGTTACCGAATAGATTTCCGGCAGCACCACCTTAAAGCCGACGGTTATATCCGCATCTTTGCTGATAATGCAACCCTCTTCGACTGACAGTAGCGGAAGCTTATTCTCCAGCGTGGTTATCTTCGATGTATTCCTCATGCTTGTTCCTCCTTTCTTTTGATATGCGTGAAAAGGCGTTGAAGCCGCCGTCTGTTACTGATATAGCGGGGATGGTTCTTGGTCGCCTGCACTTTCATCAGCCCGTGCTGTCCGTACTTCCCATTCAGATGGAAAGTACCCCAAGCAAGGACGGAGCCGGAAACCAAACCGAAACCTACGCATATCATCTGTGGAACGCCAATCATATAAATGATGACCGTTACCACAAAGACGGCAAGCAAGCCGCCAACGAAGATAAAGAGGTATTGTGCTATCAAACCTTTAAACTCTGCCGGACGGCCAATGCCTTTGTTTATTGAATATTCCATTCTTCTTGTTTTTAATATTGTTTTGAACTCCAGTTTTCCCCCTTGGGGGAATAAAAGGGGGCTTATAAGAAGAATGAACGAAGAATAGTCGCCGTAACAATCAGGAAGATACAACCACCGAACCACGATGCCGCCGTTTTGCTGGTGTCGGGGTCGCCGGACTGGAACTTGGAATAGACCTTAACGCCTCCGACAAGACCCAGTACCGCACCGATGGCATAAATCAATTTGGTGATGGGGTCGAAATAGCTGGATACCATACTCGTGGCATCATTGATACCCGCCATGCCGTTGCCCTGTGCGAATGCACCTGTCGCTATGAAGAGCATAGCGGTCAGTGCGAAGAACTTTTGCTGAACGTTGATTTTTATTTTTTTCGACATAAAATTGGTTTTAAGTCGAGGAATGGGGAGTTTCCTATATTACTCCCCTTATTCCTCAACAGGATTAAACTTTGAATTAATTTGTGGATAGCGGAAGATGCCTTTTGCTCTTTTTGCGGGGTGAATAGTCCCGATACAAAACACATCTTTTCTTTTTTAGGACATTCTGCTGTGCCCTACTGCTTGCTTACTTTCTAAAAAACACCTCCTTTCTTTTTTAGTAGAAGTCAGGATTTAATGATATGCTCTTTCATCTTAACTTCCCCTCGTTTTTGAACTTACCAAGTAATAAAAAGGTCTGCGACCTCTATGAAATTTCATCGACATTGAAATTCTTAAAATCTTCGGACTCGTAGAGTTCCTTTTTCTTACGGCTCGTTTTCCGGTTTTGCTTCTGACTCTCCGCCAACGTTTGGTCGGACTTGTCTATCAAGTCCATTATCCGTTTGGCGTATTCGGGGCGGTCTTTCTGCATGGATTTGACCAAATCGGTGTACTGGTTTTCACTCAACACCTTTCCTGCCAGTGCTTCGTCCGCCGGAGTACTGCCCTCCGGATCGCTGACTGTCTTTGCCGTCTGCCCCAACTCGTGAAAATCCACTCCGCTCGCTTCTGCATGAACATTATCGCCGCCTTCGAGTTCTTTTCCCTCATCATGCAAATTGACATCGGGAACCTGAACATCCTTATCTTCTTCCGGCACTTCCACGCCTTCGCCCGTTTCGTAATTGACGGTTGAACCCTCCGGTTTGCCCGTTCCGGGGGCAAATGTATCTTCTTTTTCGATACGATTTTCAGTTTCCGAATCGGTGGCAGCATGTGGCAGGGGTTGGCACAGGATAAATTTCGATTTCCCTAAAATCGAGGGGAATTTTTCCGATTCGTCCGGTTGGTTTTCTTTATCTTTTCTTTCCTCCGGCTCTTTTTGCTCTTTTGCCTTTTGCTCCTCTTTTTCTTTTGTGCCGATCCGGATGGAAATCGAAATCTGGCGTTTGGACAGTTTCTTCAAAAAAGGGTACACATAAAAGACCGCAAGCAGCAGGACTGCCGTATAGACCAGTAATATGCCTATCAGTTTAGAGGTTTCCATCAGGGGATGACTTTATCCAAGTTCTTATAATACAACTCGTTTATCTCATCCTTATGTTCCTGAATGTGTTGCTGCAAAACAGTGTCGATATAGGCTCCGATGGTAAGACCCCTTTGCCCGACCATGCGGACAATGTTGGAGATTGTTTCCTGAGTATCCCTGCTGATGTACACGCATTGCCTTATTTTCAACTCTTTGGATTGAAGAAACTGTTCTTCATATCCTGCTGCATTCAACAGCTCTTTTTGATTGTTCATCTTCGTTATTTTTTATATTATTTGATAATTTTATCTGCGGACTTGTAATAAAGCTCGTTTATTTCGTCCTTGTGTTCCTGAATATGCCGCTGCAAAACGGTGTCGATATAGGCTCCGATGGTAAGACCCTTTTGTCCGACCAGCCGGACAATGTCGGAGATGGTTTCCTGCGTACCTCTGCCGATATATACGCATTGCCTTGTTTTTACGTCTTTGGATTGAAGAAACTGTGCTTCGTATCCTGCTGCATTCAAAACTTCTTTTTGGTTATTCATCTTCGTTATTATTTATTATGTTTCTAAAAATATCTGCTTCTTCTCTGTAATAGATGGCTCTCAGGTCATCGGCATGGTCTTTGATATGTTGCGTCATGACCGTATCTATGAATACCCCGACTGTCATATTTCTGACACCCAGCTTCTTGACAATTTGCGTAATAAACTCGTGTACATCCAAACTGATATAGACGCTTTGGCGTTGCTTCAACACTCTGGGTTTCAGAAAGGCGTCAATGTATTCACTGTTTTTCTTTTTCTTGTAGCTGCGTTTGGGAGCGGTTTCTCTTTCTTCGGGTTTTTCAGACTCCTCTTTCTCTTCCAAAACAGCTTTTTCCGGCTCTTTCGTTTCCGGTATGCTTTCACGAATGTCTTCTTTGCTAAGCTCCGGTTTTGAAACGGGCGGATCTACCTTCTCTCTCTTATCCTTTGAGGGTAAGGCGGTAGGTGTTGCCCTGCCGTCCAGAATACTCAGAAATTCCTTTTCGTCTATATCATCGACTTTGAAGATTCCATCACTGCGTTTGGCCATAATGCTTACTGTTTAATGTGTATCAATTCTTCCAACTCATCAGCCAGCAGATCCAAGCGGCTACCCTTTACCAGCCGCTTATCGACAGGGAAAAGGGTACAGCGGAAGATGGGGGCTATCAACTCGGTCATCTCATGGCGGTAGCGTTTGGTATCGGGCAGGAAATTCTTCATTACGGACAAGCCCAGTTCGCCGATACCTTTTTCATAGACCTTATACAATTCGGATTTCTCACGGGCATCGACCATGTTCCACAAGAGGTAAAGCCCCCTCAACCGGCTTTTGCCCGTGCTGATGATCCGGTCGTTAATCATCCCTGCAAATTCCAGTGTGGATTGCAGCACCATCCTGTCAGCGGAGATGGGCGAGAAAATGTAATCCAGCGATGCCAGCGTCCGTACAATCCCCTCGCTGTTCAATGTTCCCGGCAGGTCGATAAAGATAATATCGGGCGTGTCGCCGATATATTCGTCAATCATCTTTTTGGCCGCATCTATGGCATTGGGAGCAGGAGCCTTGTCCACCGGATAATTGCGTTTACCCAGCTCTTTGTACTGGCTGAACGATTTCTCCTTGTAGTAAGGGACTTTGTTTACGATTTCCTTATCCCGTTCCCGCATCTTGTGGATGCTGTATTGCGGATAGTCGCAGTCAATCACTCCCACCGTATAGCCTTTCACATAATGAAAGTAGCTCGCCATCAGCACCGTCAGGGCGCTCTTGCCGATTCCTCCCTTCTGGGTGGAAAAGGCAACCAATACTGTTTTCTTTTCTTTCTTTTCCATGTTGTTAAATAATTATATGAGTGAAAAATTTCTTCTTTATAGAATAGAAAAATGAGAAAGTCCTTCTTTGCTTAACTGTGCTTTTGCTTTCATGCTGAATTTCTTCGCTCATCCTCCACACCTCTGCTTCCCTTGTTTTTCAGGAAAGTATAAAAGGGGTAAAGCATTTGTTTTCTTCATTTGTTTTCTTCATTTCTTTTCCAAAACCGCAATTCTCTCAAACCGGACTCCATTGTATAAAGGATACAATACGGCTATGTAAGGATGCAGTATAAAAGGAATGAGTTGATGCAGGAGAAGTGATTTCGTTTTTCAAAAAGCTGTTTTGGTAAACCAGCAAAACAGGGAGCCTGCAAAACAGTACCACCATCATCCTGTCGAACAATACATCACTCTTTTGATGGCAAAGCATCCGGGTATTGTTTTCCTTCAGCACTATTAAAAATATCAATTCAGCGAAAAAGCAACGCCTTGCTTTTCTATTTCTTCGACAAAGTAAATACATGATTTTCGTATAATCCTAATTTCCAGAGGCCTGTGGTAGTGGTTGGCACTCCAGTGGTAGGGTGTTTTTCTTTTAGGGTCTATTTTTTAGTTGGAAAATTCATTTTTTCCGTTCGACTCGGCAGAGATAATAATTGAAAAGTAGTCCACTCATATTACATGGAAAACTTCAAAACAGCGAGTGATTTTGGCAGATAAAAATTGGACTTTGGTTCATTTTGGATTCCAATTCGGTTGGATAAAGGATGATTTTCGACATCTAAAAACATGGTTTTTCTTTCAAAAGCCATCCCGGATTTGAGATTCTTTTCTCTTTTCCCACTCCTTGATGTTTGAATCATCTTTTAGGGATAAAATTATCCCGTTTATCCTTTCTAAGAGGCAAAAAATCCGCAACTTTTTTGAAGTGGTAGTGTTTGGCAGCGGTTGGCACAGCCTGATTTTATCGCTCTTATTATCAGTGTATTTAACTTTGCATCGGGAATATTTAACCCCTCTCGAAACTTGCTTTTTCAAAGTCAGGTTAGCCACAAATCCGCACACGGTAGTGGGTGGATTTCGATGTTCATTAGAACATGGCAAGGTATGTTTTTGTCCGCCAAAATAACATTTGTCTGCCAAAAACACCTTGCCCCGTAAAGGGGAGAAATTATTCCGGAGTCATAATTCAGTAGCAATTTTCAAAAACGATTTTCGATGGATGAAACAAGAAAAAGGAAGGGAGGCAGGCTTCCGAAACAAGACCCTGCCGTATTCAGGTACAGCGTCCGGATGAATGCCATTACACACGACAGGTTCCTCAGCCTGTTTGAACAATCGCAGGCACAGGACAAAACCAAGTTTATCCTCTCCTGCATTTTCTCTAAGCCAGTAAAGGTGGTGCAGATTGACAAGGGAATGCAGGATTATTACATGCGGTTGACCACTTTTTACGGACAGTTCCGGGCGATTGGGACGAACTACAATCAGATTGTAAAGGCGCTAAAATCCAATTTCTCAGAAAAGAAAGCGATGGCATTACTCTACAAATTGGAGAAAGCGACCATCGAATTAGTCGAATTACAACGGCAAATATCCGGCCAGATTGAAGATTTTGAACGTAAATACTCCGGCTTATGGTTGCAAAAATAGGGAAAGGGAGCAGTCTTTTCGGTGCGTTAATCTACAACAACCGGAAAGTGGAAAACGATGTCACCAGGATACTTCACTCCAATAAGGTGATGCAGGACAGGAACGGGGAGTATAATATGCACCTTTGTAATCAGTCGTTTGCTCCCTTTCTAGCGGCTAACAAGAGAACGGAAGAACCGATTCTGCATATATCGCTCAATCCGCATCCCGATGATGTGCTGGCGGATGAGCAGTTCATCGCTATTGCCGATGAATATATGCAAAAAATGGGATTCGGCCAGCAGCCGTATATCGTATTTAAGCATGAGGACATCGAGCGGAAGCACATCCATATCGTGAGTGTGAATGTGGATGAGAACGGACGGAAGATTGACGACTTCAATAATTTCCACCGCTCCAAGAAGATAACAAAGGAGTTGGAAGAAAAGTACAAGCTGCATCCTGCGGACAAACTGGATTATTCGGAAGATACGCCCCGATTGAAAAAGGTGGATTACGAGGCGGGTGATGTGAAAAAGCAGATGACGGGTAATATAAAAGCACTGATGCAGTCCTACCGTTTCACGTCCCTGCCGGAATACCGTGCTTTGCTCTCCATCTATAATATAGGCGTGGAGGAAGTCAGCGGAGAAGTTCGGGGTAAGCAGTATCAAGGGCTGGTTTATTTGGCTTTGGATAATGAAGGAAACAAGGTTGGTAATCCGATAAAGTCTTCATCCATCGCCAAGAGTGTAGGATATGCTGCGCTTCTGAAGAAAGCTGCTTCGTCAGAAAAGCTAATTAAAGAAAACAGGCTGACCGAACGTATCAAACCGATTTTGGATACGGCTATCAATAATTATCGCAATCGACAATCTTTTGAAGCGGAGTTGCTGCGTAACGGAATTCGTGTTGTGTTCCGGGAGAATGAAGATAGACGGATTTACAGTGCAACGTTTATCGACCACGAGGACCGTGCTGTGTTCAACGGCTCGAAAATTGGCAAGGCGTATTCGGCAAATGTGTTTCATAATCTTTTCCAGACAAGTATTGAAGATGAACGTATGCAGGACAATCGGGAAGCGGGGAATGTAGGGAATGAGGTTGAACCTGTACTTAGTAATCAGGAAACAAGAAATGCAGAAAATGATAATATATCTATGCGCCAACCATTGGAGTTGGATGTAACAGCACGGCCAAAAGAGCGGGAAGATATGGATACACCTGCTGCTGATTTTTCAAAGGATACGGATGGGCTAAAGATTGACGATACCGATTTTGGCAGCCTGCCGTCACTGTTGGAACAGCACGGAGCAGACTATGAGGCGGAAGCATTTGCAAGAAGGAAAGAAGCGGAAGCCAAACGTAGAAAACGGAAAGGCAGGAGGATGTAATAATTCCAATTAGCAGATTAGTCAATTAGCAAATTCGGAAATAACTTATCATTAAGAATTACTGGCTAATCTGCATATTTTCAAATTTACACATTTACTAATTTTCATATTGATTTTATTATGCAAAACGAAGATGATTTAAGAGGCCTCGCCAAAGTGATGGAGTTTATGCGGGCCATTAGTATTTTATTTATTCTTATCCATATTTACTGGTTCTGTTACGGGTATATCCGTGAGCTGGACTTTAACCTGACGGTGGTGGATAAGATACTGCTCGGCTTTAACCGCACGGCGGGGCTGTTCTCCAATATGTTGTGGACAAAACTGTTTGCCGTAGTATTTATGGGACTGTCCTGTTTGGGAACGAAAGGGGTAAAGGAAGAAAAAATAACGTGGACAAAGATAGCTGTTTCAGGTAGTATCGGTTTCATCCTGTTCTTCCTGAACTGGTGGGTACTGGAATTATTTATGCCATTGGTGGCAAGCACAGCCTTATATATATTCACCTTGTCACTGGGTTATATCTGTATACTGATGGCTGGGTTGTGGATGAGCCGTTTGTTGAAGAACCGCCTGATGGATGATGTCTTCAACATCGACAACGAAAGCTTCATGCAGGAAACCCGCCTGATGGAAAACGAGTATTCGGTGAATCTGCCGACACGGTTTTTCTACAAGAAGAAATGGAACAGGGGCTGGATAAACGTTGTCAACCCGTTCCGGGCGACTATCGTATTAGGTACTCCCGGCTCGGGAAAGTCGTATGCAGTGGTTAATAATTTCATAAAACAGCAAATTTGCAAGGGTTATAGTCAATATATTTATGACTACAAATATCCCGACCTGTCTACTATCGCTTATAATACACTGATAGACAACAGGGAAGCATATAAGGTAGAACCGAAATTCTTTGTTATCAACTTTGATAATCCTGCCGGAAGCCACCGCTGCAACCCGATTAACCCGGATTTCATGACCGACATCAGTGATGCATACGAATCAGCCTATACAATTATGTTAAACCTCAATAAGAGCTGGATAACCAAGCAGGGAGACTTCTTTGTGGAATCACCGATTATCCTGCTGGCGGCTATAATCTGGTATTTGAAAATCTATGATGGAGGTAAGTATTGTACATTCCCTCATGCCATCGAATTTCTGAATAAGAAATACACCGATATTTTCCCTATTCTGACCTCATACCCACAACTCGAAAACTATCTTTCTCCCTTTATGGATGCATGGTTGGGCAATGCGCAAGATCAGCTCCAGGGGCAGATTGCAAGTGCTAAAATACCCTTGTCGAGGATGATTTCGCCGCAATTATACTGGGTGATGACGGGCAATGATTTTACGCTGGACATCAACAATCCCGATGAGCCGAAAGTCCTTTGCGTAGGCAATAATCCCGACCGTCAAAACATCTATTCGGCGGCTCTCGGTTTATATAATTCCCGCATTGTGAAACTGATAAACAAGAAAGGCATGTTGAAATCATCAGTGATTATTGACGAGTTGCCGACCATCTATTTCAAAGGGCTGGACAACCTGATTGCTACTGCCCGAAGCAACAAGGTAGCGGTCTGTTTGGGATTTCAGGATTTCTCGCAGTTGAAACGCGATTATGGCGACAAGGAGGCGGCTGTAGTGATGAACACGGTCGGAAACATCTTTTCCGGTCAAGTAGTGGGCGATACGGCGAAAACACTATCGGAGCGTTTTGGGAAAGTGTTGCAGAAACGCCAGTCGATGACCATCAACAAGCAGGATAAAAGTACCACCATCAACACACAACTGGATTCACTTATCCCTGCATCGAAAATCAGCGGGCTGACACAGGGGATGTTTGTCGGCTCGGTCTCGGATAATTTTGATGAACGGATTGAGCAGAAGATTTTTCACTGCGAGATAGTGGTGGATAATACAAAGGTAGCTGCCGAAACAAAAGCGTATCAGAAAATCCCTGAGTTTACCAGCTTTATTACTGAAGACGGCCAAAATGTGATGCAGCAGGAAATCGAGCGGAACTATTACCGTATCAAGGAGGAGGCACAGCAGATTGTGGATTCGGAATTGGTGAAGCTGAAGGATAACCCGAAGTTTAAGGATTTGATGAAGAAATAAATTTTTGAAGCTTTGCTGAAGTAATTCAGCAAGGCTTCTTTGGTTTTAAATATCTTCATTTATAAATACAAGATTCCCTTTTTCTCTCATTTTTGAAAGCAAATCTGAATCTTGAAATTCTATAACATTTCCCTTGTCATTTCTTTCGTATGGTCTGAATGAAATAGGTAACTCATTGTTATCATCAACTAACGGATAATTGTCTATTTTTTGATTACTCCAGAAACCAGATATAATGTGGGTAGAATAGACAAAGTCTAAATCCTTTCCGATAATTGTTAAGCCAATATTGTTATTTAGTGATGACTTTTTACGTAATTTGAAAAATATGCAGCCTTCTCCTGCTGCTGGTTTAAATGAATATGTATATCCGAGAAAAGAATCCTTATTTTTGTTAACGATAGTTTCTATAATCTTTTGCTTCCAAAACTGTTCTATTTCGTCTTTTGTATGTTGATGAGAGGCATTGAGATTTATTTGCTTCGGGTGTTTATTACAAAAAAGACATCCTGTTCTTATCATTTCAGGAACATATAAGTCGTGTTTTGAAAATATACTTCTAATGTCTACTTCATTACAACTTTTATTAAATTCCTTGTCCCTACTCATTAAAAGAACTTGTTCCTCTTTTTGCTTTTCTTTGGGAAATACACATGAAAGTAAGACCAAACTATCCTCTCTTGAAATAGTCGATTCTAAACATAAATCTAACGTTGGTGCCAATAATTCATGATGTAATACATTTTCTTCCCAAACAATTGTAAAATCCCTTACTATCCTTTCTTTCTCTTCTAAGACCTTTTGTTGAACATTCTCTTTATGGTCTGCATATTTTACACCGTTGATTCTCCAATTGTATTTTTTTCTTACAGAATCAATAAGACCTGTGTGTTTAACAACCTCTTTGGCAAAATGGTTCCATTTCCGATTCTCCACCATCTCAAACATAACATAGTGAGAAGATTTGAGAGTAACGAAATCCGAAGAAACAAAGAAATCGATAGAATGATTTAGATTATCAAAAGTCCCATCAAGAACATCAATCAAAATATTCGTATCAAGAAAAATATTGATTCTAAATTTATCATCAACATATATTGGCATAATGTTAATTGTCTAAGGGTTTTACATATCGCTTTACAAAATCAGCATTAATAATCGCATTTTCTTGAGTATCATCTTTTGCCCTCTGTACTAATAAATAACAATATTTTAATAACAAGCGGGGGGAACCTTCGGTATATTCCAAAAGAGCCAAGATTGCAGACTCATCAAAAGGATGTATTTCAGAACTATTATCTCTTGCCAAATTGAGATAATTGGTTATTAATATTTTTGATGTGTCTATATTTAAAGGTTTTAAATCAATTATTCGTCCTTTAATACGGTCTGCAAGAGGTGGAGAAAATTGCTCAATCATAGTGAGAGCTTTGCCTGTCATTGCAAATACAGCACACCAGTTTTTTTCTTTATCAATTAGGGTTCTTAGATTTCTTAAATAATTATCTATTTCTGTTTTTGGTAGTCGTCCAGCCGTTATTTCTTCGAACTCATCAGCAAGTATTATAAAGTCAGTATACCCCAATCCTTTCACAATATCAACGATTGTTTTTAGAATATAGAATTCTCGTTTATCAATTTCCTTTATAGAGCCTGTTGTTAGCAAGTCCCACGTTTTATTTATACCAATATTGTCTGCAACTAAATCATAGAAATAAATAGCCACACTGGTATTTGGCGCAATTTCTTCAAAACATTTAACGATAGCAACTTTTAATGCATCTTGAATCTCCTTTTTCTTCTTTATATCTGCACCTTTGTACAAATCGTCAATAAATATTTTATAACTAATATATTCATTGATAGTTAATTGCTTGGATTCTTCAGAAAAAAGAGATGGAACATTAGACTTACCAATTGATTTTAACTGCTCTAATAGCGACTGATTTTTATTTAGATGCACTAGAAAAACATCCCACAAGTAACGCTTAAAATTTTCTTGCCCAATCTCATTAATTATTGAACCTATTAATTCTGAAAGCTTTAACCCCGGATTATCTATGTATACAACATATGGATTGATTTCATTTTCTCCTCTCAAACTTTCAAGTAGCCATTTAATAAAAAATAATGTCTGCGTTTTCCCTGTGCCATAATCACCTCTGATTATAAGACTCAAATAAGGGTCTATTTCTTGCGGATTCTTATTAAATAAAGAATCTTTAACAAAGCCTACTATTTCATTCATAGTTTCTTTGTTAATAGGTGGAAGTGATTCAATTACTTCATCTGAACTATTGGAATCGGCAATTCCAGAGCGAGGAAACGGATTGAATTTAAGTCCCAAGTTTTTAATCGAATCGGCTTCGTGACTTTTGGTTTCCTTTAAAATTTGTTCTACAATTTTTTTTTGTTCCATAACACTATAGCATTAATAAGTGGGAAACATATGTATTTCTATGCATTGGAAGAAGGACTTTTTCTTTTTCTTCAATAAAAATCTCCGATGTCCGCTGCATACTCATTTTATCTCTGTTTTCTATACACTGGTTAACTATTAATTCCTTTATTCCATCAATAGGGAATCGGTATAGCATTACAATGTCCAATACCAGTTGAGGAATATAGATATAGTCTGATCTGTAATTTTGACGAATAAATTCAATCAACGAAAAGTCATTTTGAATCTCTTTTTTGAAATACACACAAGAAAGACTTTTGACTTTAGGTACAACATTAATATCAGCCCATTTAAGTTGGAATCTATCAAGCAAATCTAATGTCGTACCCCATTTGACAAATACATCCCAAAAGCGCATTAAATCAGAATTTTTATCATTTATGTAAAAAATATCTGCATTATCCTTCAGCTCAAAAAAGAATGAATTGGTAAACCGCCCTTCATTTATAAATGGGAAAGTAACTTGTACTTTTTCTTTTATATTAGATTCATCTATTGATGACATTATCTCTAAACGGTTTTCAACATAGGGATTAATCATCCATGATATAATTTCTCTAAACCGAAAATACTGAAAAAAAATTGACTTGAAAATATTCTTATCTTCGACTGTTAATTCTGAACCTAAACTGCTGATAAAAATATTTGAATTAACAACTTCTCCTTCTTTAGAAATTAATCCGAAATTTTTTAATGCATTTATTCGCTCTAATACATTCCTCTCAGTCCACTCGTTATTAATACCTTCCGGAAGTACATTTTCTTCCTTACACTTCTGCCAAATGAAAGACTTATTTACACTTTTGTATTTTACAATGATTAAAAATATATCTCTTAATTCCTTCAAAAAATAGACATAAGACAAACTCCATCCTTTTGATAATTCGGAATGAGCCTCATCCGTCAATGATGGAAGTTCTATTCGCTTGGATTTATATAGACTTATATCTTTACTCATTCATTCTAAGACTAAAACATTTTCAGATAATTCAATACTATGTCTATTCTTTAACGACTTCCATTTCGTACCTCGCGACCGAATTTTATAGATGTCAAAATTATCAAATCCAACACTTTTTGAAATTTCGCCGAGTATCTCTGTCGTCGGAACATAAACGCCATAAGGTGCTGAATCTCCTAATATCAAATAGGCTTTGCTGTTTTGTTGAAGAACTCGCTTAATTTCTTTTAAAACATTATACATATCTTCAAAGTAATGCATCATCAGTATATCGAAGCTCTTTTTCCCTTTTCTGTCTTTTGCAATATTTTTAATTTGGAAAAACTTTTCTGATAAATCAGCAATTACTGATTTGTTATTTTGAGAGAATTCGGAGTCTTTGAATATATCAAGGTCGAACTCAGCCTCTTTATAATGAGTAGTTGCCCCAGTAACTAAATTGCGTCTAACTTTTGTTGTGATATCATTCCAATTATTAGTAATATCAAAAAAATGAGTATGAACTTTTGAGACTTCACCATAATCAAGATTATTTAAATATGGAGGTGAGGTTATACAAACATTACATGAAGCACTTTCTATTTGATCATTTATATATCTCGAATCTTGCAGATATATATCTGATGAGCATGAAATGTCTTTTAAAGGTCTTATATCAAGAAGCATTTGGGAAATAGTTGCTTGAAACTTTTCCCAAGGATGTCCGCTATTTGCTAATTTTTTAGTTCTCGAAATATAAGGAATAGCAATTGGATGAATTGCTGATTTATGCATAATTTGACTTAATCCCAACTTGAAAAATAATTTTATTTTTTCAGATTCAATATCTTTCAGTCCGTTTCTAATGAGATATAAAATTTTTAGCGTTTCAGGAGAATACAAAGATTGTAGCAATGGGTGAGTGCTTTTTTCTATATCAAAACTGATTAATCGATCTTTTACATACTTATCAAGTTGACACATACTTTTCATGCACTCAACCTCGTCAATATCCCAGTTGAGTTTTGCTTTAATAATATCCAACATGAACTCTTGACTTTCGTTTCCAACAGCTTTGACTTGCTTCTTCTGAGAAGACACAAGCGTTGTCCCACAACCTGCAAATGGCTCAAACACAATTGGATCCTTACTTTTTGTTTCATTGTCTAATATTGACTCAACAAATTTGTAAGAAAAACCAGCCGTAAATTTGTACCAATTATGCACAGGACTATGAAAGTTATCCTTGGCTGACCCTATTTCTGAATGCAAAAAATTCATATCTTTATCAAAATCAAAATTGCATATACATATGCAATCTACAAAGTTAGAAAAATACAGCAACTTTACAGGCTTTTGAGGTTAAATCCTTGTTTTTTTTATTTATAAAGCAAGGATTCAGGTCCATTTTACTATTTTCCTTACCTTGTTGATCACTTCACACTCCCAATAAAGTTATAATCACAATGCTTGAAGTCATACACCTCGACACCAAGTAACTCCGCTCCGATAATCGTTTTTCTGTATAGATTCTCTATATTCAGAATATCCGACTTTTTCAACTCCGTCATTTTATCTAACGGTTTGAAGTAAAACCGTCCGTAAGCCACGTTGCTGATAAAGGAATCTCGTCCCTGCCTGCGCTTGTTGACTTCCTTTCCATATTCTTGTGTAACCGGAATGAACCGGAATGGCTTGTAGGCCGAGAACGTAAAGTTGTAGTCCCCATACTTCATAAACCCTAATTTCTCATTTTCGATGAAATTGATCGGGTAACCATTCTTTGTAAAATCGTACTTGTCAATGATTACCTGATTGTTGATATAATAGACAGATGTAAAATCAAAATCAGCCATCATCTCTTCCAACTGTTTGGAATATCCGGCTTTCATCGAGTTATATTCAAACTCATCGGCCCTGCATTTTTGATAGAGGTCTTTGTCTTTCAAGCTGATGAAAAACAGGATTTCCTTATCTGTAACAGGAAGTTTGTTTACCCTGAGCGTGAGAGCCAGCAACAGATCATCGCTCAGAAACTTTGCATTGGGATATAGCCTTTCTGCAGGTCTGGCAATCACTTCCCCCTTTTCAATAGCTGCATTTATATCTATAAAAAGTTCCTTTCCGCTTGATAATTCGCGTACTGTAAAGGTAGCTTCTTTTACAGAAGAGGAGTAAGTCCTGTTCGCGTCCTTTATTCCAATGACTTCCAATCTGGAAAAAGCAATATCCTCTTTGTGGTTTTGAAGATAGTTTCCTGTCATTGTCTTTATCGTATTATACTGGTATATGGATGACTTATGCCCAGCCTGAATAATATCCCCGACTTTTATTATCGTTCCGTCATAGATTTGAACTGAGGTTTCCTGTGCCTGCACAGTACCGGTTAAAAACGATAGGCAACAGCAGAAGTAAAAGAGTATCCGGTTCATATACTTGATTTTTTATTCATATCGGTAAAGATAAGGATTATTCTAAAAACTCCTCTGATAAAAATTAACTTTTATCCCGTCATGCTATCACTGGAGTACACACTAACAAATGCACAAACTCATAGGCTTTGTTAGAGGTATAACAGAATTTTATTATTTTTTAGACATGAAATTTTTTATCAAGTTCTTCATTTAACGGATTTTTCTGCCTGAGTAATGGAATTCAGGTGATTTTATCCGTTTTCTTATCGTCAAAAAACAATAATTCATTTTAAAAACAATAAATATGCCATATTATATAGAAATGACAAGGTCTAATACCCGATATGACTTTTTATTAATCGTAAAATATTTATTTTATTAATATTCAATATACTAAATTTTATCAAATGTAACTTTTTGTATACGTATACCTGTTTTATCCTTATAGATTTCAGCAATACGGATAAGAAAAAATCTATATGATGGAAATTAATATCAATAAGATATTGCAAAATAAAATAATCATTTTACTTTCGTATATCGTACACCACAATATATTATTTATTTTATAACATATTGATTATATAAAGACAACCAAAACAACATTTAATGCTTATGAAAAAATCTATACACTAAACAATCTATCAAAGGTTAAAATTACACCTTGTTTATGAAGTGGGCCTAACGGGAATCCGTTCCGGATTTTCTCTTTTATACATCAGCTTTTCGGAGTTGACCTGGCTTTTGTTTATCTATATCAACCTATAAACATTTATTTATGAAACAACGATTTACGGGATTGCTGTCCATGCTTTTGCTGGCAGGAGCAATCCACGCCCAGTCGCCCGGAGGCGTGAACTCACCGGAACTGTGGTTTCAGGCCAATCCCGTGGGGACGAACCTGAACGGCAGCTACCGCTGGGTGGACTACAGCGGTGATTCCCTCCGCCTGAACGTCTACGACGCGCAGGGAGCCGCATCGGGACAGGAATATACCACAAGCCTTTTCCGCGGCTACAACGGTCATCCGGCCATCAGCCTGGACAAGCTGCTCGACACCAGGACACGCGAAGTGATGCTCAAAC
>JAITVV010000068.1 GCA_031285625.1 Prevotella sp. | reverse complement strand
TTGTGGCATCCAGAAGTTCATCCCCCATGGGCGGGCTATGGCAGGGTAGGTGTTTCCCGTTGACAGGGTGTGCTTACTCTGGGTGCCTACCAATACACTGACATAGTCTACAGGGGAAATCTGCTGGGAAAATACTGATAAACTGATTAATCCTAATAATAAGATTAAAAAACGATTCATTTTGTTTCTCCTTTCAATTTTTCTTCCAACATTTTTATGTAATAACCTCCCACAACAGAGCGTGCTTTGAATCCTCTATAATTTGGTTTGTCTGTAAATACCCAGTCTGACATGGGTACCCTGTCCACTGTTTCATTATAAAACAGATAAAGCGGATTTATAAATTTTTCAAATGTGGCATTATCGTCTGCTAATGTGGCTGTCCACATTATCCAGTCTGATTTTGTATATGTCTCACGATTATCCAATGGTAGGCCGTATTTGTTTTGCTTACCTAAGTAGTAAGCTATTTCTTTCTGGGCAACTTCATTAGGAAATATGTTCATATTCAAAAGTTTATTCCATACCAAGTTATACTTTTGGCTCCATGTTCCAGGTTTATCGAATGTTAAGCGATAATGATCTCCATCATCTGCCATCTTCATCCATTCGCTTGCCATTTCCTTAGCTTTAACTGTATATTTTTCCGCTATATCTTTTTTTCCTAACATATCAGCCAGACGACCATATGAAGCAACACCCATAATCGCTTTCACCGACAAATTTACATTATGTGCAAAATGTCCGGCAAAGTCATCAGTACATAATTGATTTTCAGGATCAAGACCATATTCAGCCAGATAATCTGTCCATATAGTTAACACATCCCAATGCTTTTCAGCATATTTTGCATTACCTTCCATAGTAGCAATGGCGGCTGTTAGAACCAACATGTTTCCAGCTTCTTCTATAGGCATATCTCCACCATATGTTTGTCCGTTTCCTTGAGGATAAGTACCTATATCATGAGCAGGGAATGGTTTGGTCCATTTACCACTTTCACTATAGTAAAAAATGTGATTTGCGAGTCCTTTGGCTAACTCCGGATTATAATATAAGAATAATGGAGACGAAGGATAAGTAATATCCACAGTACCAATAGAACCGTTACTGTTATTTTCTTTTGATAAGAATAATAGATCACCATTAGGAGCTTGCACCAGTTTATGGGCAGCTATCGCCTGACGATAAGCCAAAACGCATAAATCTGCATATTTCTTACCTCCTGCATGTGTTGCTTTATCCATTAATTCTTTGTCGAAATTATAGCACTTTTCTATTAATTTATCATATTCATTATTAGCTAAATGAAATTGACCAACTATTGTTTGATCACCGGTAGAATTCCAATATGGGCGAAGGTTTTCCCCGAAATATTGAATGGAATAAATATCATCATAACCCAAAAGAATTTTACCCAATGAGCTGCTTACAGTACCGAGGTTACATGTCAGAGCCATTTTTGCAGCATCGTTTTCACCTTTGTTGGCTTGATCTTCGTTTGTACCATTCACAAAATTCTTTCTCAGCATATCGCTTTTACCAATATTATATGTTGTATTTTTCTTATCTGCAGCCAGATAGAAATATCCCCAATCTATGCGTAGATCATCACCTCTTTTTGCTAGTATATTTTGTTCCTTACTTCCTGTTTTTAAGAATATAAGTCCATTATCTTCGAAACTTTCACTTGCAGATTCCTGGTATGGCTGATCGAGAGCCCAGCGAGGAGAAGCTTCAAAATAAAGTTGTACCTCATGTGATTTACCGTCATTAGAAGTTATATCATAAGAAATATAGTTTACAGGGCGGGTCATTAGTTTCAGATCGTCCATAAACAAAGGTGCAGTGAAAGTTAATTTCAGATCGACTTCGCCACAGGCAAATACATAATGAGTCTGCATAGCCTGTACATCTACAGACTTCTGTACAGCCGTTTTTTCAAGGGCAGTATTCATTTCTTTTTGCACTAATAAACCAAAGTCTAAAAGGCCGTTCGCTACGGGATTTTTACAATGTGCAGTAATCAGATTTTCTCCTTTTTTTAAGGATTTTATAATATTATCCGGTATTTTGACTACAGCATTCTTATTACATGTTGATCCTGTATTTAATACTTCAACTCCATTGATATAGAATATAGCATCGTCGTCATTAGAATACTCCAGATAGATATGTTTGCCTTGTATATCCTCATCCAAAGTTATTTTTCTTCTCACCCAGATGTTTTCGGTAGTCCAGTTTGTTTTTGCAGTCGGCTCATTTTCAGTGGTACCAAATGCTCCTTTATCTTCTTTCCAAGATGAATCGTCAAAACTTATATCTGTCCAGTTCGTAGCTGGCTTGGTGGTTGTATATTTACCGTACCACTCACCTTGTTCAGATGTTGGGACGATTGGTTTCAATTCTAAGTCTTCAGTTCCCATGAAGCGATAAGCAACACCATCCACTTTGATTGCTCCTATAAGAGGAAAATCTTTTCCGGTCCAATGCTTTACAGAACTGTCATACAAATTATCAGTCATAGACCAGGCACTTGTATAAGGGTCTATTGTGATTAAGGGATAGGCCGGGGCCCTTAGATCATTTTTTACAACCTCATACTCTTGTTTTTTTCCATCCTGACAACTAAATAGGATGGTTCCTGACAGAAGAAGGAATAATAATTTTTTCATTTAAATGTTCTTTATGTTTAATATTAAGTTAAGTACTATAATTCTTATTTTATTCAATGTGTTTATTTTCAGTTATATACAATTAAAAGGTGACAAAGGTAACACTTCTAACGCTATTTTGTTTGTTACCTTTTCTTTTCGTCTCATTGGATTTTTTAATCTCAAAGAATAAGTTACTTTTTAAAATTTCGTAATCTTATTATTTTCAATGATATATCTCCAAAAGGTGACAAAAGTAACAGTTTTTATATATGTTTTTTATAGTAACCTTTTGTTACCTGAAAATTACATTAAATTATTTATATACAGATAATTAAATTTAGTTTTTATGACAATTAAATATCTAATGTGTTACCTAATTCATCTTTGAAGGCACAACCTGCATTAATGCAACACATCCGCTAGCATCGTAAACTTCCAGTATGCCGGAAGGGCAAGGATTGTTGGCATCTTTGAAAGTCAGGTTTCTGCTCATATCACGATTTTTCCATGCTGTATTTATATTAGTATGCAACCATTCAAGATATTGAGGCTGATTACAATCCTCGATCAGGCGTATGATATATTGGGCAAAGATTGCTGTATAGATACCCTGTTCAATTCCGTTTTTGTAAAATAATATGCCATTCTCGTCAGACATTTTATCCTTAGAATAGTCGGCAGCTAATATAGCATCATCAAGGAATGCTTTATCTCCTGTTTCTTTGTATAACATGACTGCTGCTCCAATACATGTTGCCTGATTATATAGCTGTGTTGTCCAATTGGTAGGATTGTCGCCTGCTTTATGATCGGCAACTTTCCCCTCTTTTTTATCGAACAATATATTTCGCGACCATGCATATATTTCTTTAGCTTTATTCAGATAAGATTGATCTTTGGTAATATTGTATAATGTCATGGCACCTATTACGGTCGGGTAATTGATACAAGCCATTTTACCTCTCCATTCATCTCTTTTCCAACCCCATTTCATTCCTCCTTTCTCAGGATCATACGAGCCTTTATCTTTCACCCCGGGTGTTCCTTTCCATACACGCTCGAAACCCAGAATAGAATGCCCCAGATATTTTGGATCTTTTGTTATTTCATAGGCTCTTGCCATGGATATAACCCACCACATAATGTCGTCATATATAAACCATTCGACTGTATTATCCCAGTTATAGGCATCATATTGTTCGTATCCACCCTGGTATATATCTTCTATCTGTTGATAATATTTCTTGTCACCGGTTCTTTTATAACCATTCATTATCATGTCCCAATATATAGCCTGAGTCCAGATGGCTGCTCTTCCTTTTTGGTCGGAAGTTGTGGAATACAACTTCATCTCCCTATTGTAAAAATAGTTGTTAAAAGCATCTAGCGCCACTGTGGCATCTTTGGACGTAAAGCCATTCCTGGTCTGCTTTCCGGAGCCGGGAATGAAACTATAGAATGAAAAGAAGAAAGGTATGATGAAAATAAAAGAATATCTTTTCATTTCTCTACCATTTTAATGAAACATGTATGCCATCCGGATCGTTTTCGAAAGAAATCAGGCAGGTTTTGCTATTATCATCCCATTCCCATTTTGCATCGCTTAATTCAGCATTCTGGCTGTTTTTTACAATACATGATTTAGGAGCAGACGGAAGCAGTACTCTCATTACATTTGAGGTATTTATAGGGCTTTTTGCTATGAAAGAATAAGAACCGTTATTACTGGTTTCGTCATAAACACGGCATGCAGAAGCTAATACCTGAGGTTTCTGTTTATCCTTAATACGATCAATATTGACAAAGAATGCCTGTTCTCCCGGTTGGATTATTTTTTCCTTGTATATAGGTAATTTAGGATCAAACAAGTCTACCAGAGTTCCTTTAATGGTATATGTATCTGTATTTACACTTTCGTCTAATACTGCAACCAGATCATAGATACCTCTTTCCAGATAGAAATTATTCTTGAAAGAAAGATTGCCTGCTTTGGCTTTTTGTTCATACATGTTTTTTACTACATCTACGAGTTTGTTGTCATTGTTGCTTGTTAGCACAAATTCTTTAGGATCGTAGCGCAATACATAAACAGTACCCTTTCCATAAGTATATTCGCCTTCTTTTGGCGATGCCGGGATACTCATCTTTTCAAATAAATGGTTAGATGGTGCAGTATATTTATTACCATTTGTATTCCACCATTCCTGTATAGTCTGGAACGGATCATTATCACGACCACTATAAACCAATACTCCACCATCTTTTACCCATTCAGCTATTTGTGTATGTGCGTCAGGAGACAACGGTTTCATATTCGAATATGACATCAGTAAAACCTTTGTATCCTTTAATGTCTCTTTATATCCCAGGTTCTCGATGTGTACAGTTTTAACAGGTACTCCGCGTTTAAGAAATGGTAAAGCCTGACCATAGAAGTTTGCTAATTGCGGGTCTTCGTACCCTGCATGGGCAGGAAATCGCTGAAACATAAGCGAGTTAGCCATAAGTACACTGATTCCATTTGATCCGGTTACTTTATTTTCAGATACAGGCATGTTATTCAATGTATTTATCATTATCTGCATCTGAGTGGAATAGAATCTCGGTATTTTTTCTTTTTTATCACTATCCGCACTTGTTCTGTAAAGCCCTTCATAAATACGTTCAGGCCATGGCATTACTTCATAATCTGCAATTTTAGGATAAAGTAGCTGCGCCGTGAATGTGGCCTGATAATTTTTCTTATAGTCTGCCCAATCCCTCGGCCAGTCTTCGATAGGGTCGGTAAGGAAAAACATCTTACGCCCCGTAGGTGCAGTCATAGATTCCATAGAACCATATTCAAGAAATGCTGTTTCAAAAACTCTTTCTTTGGCCAGGCCATTGTAATAATTAGGCTCGCGTGAGGTTCCTGTCCATATCTGTGCAATATACCCATCAACGCAAGGCAGGGATGCTAAGCTTGCCTCAGGGCTTATTATCATCCATTGAGAATAATTAATAAGAGAATGTGTCGGTACATAGCAACGCACATCCATGCCTTTGCTCTTGCCATATTCTTTGGCATATGTAAATACCTCGTTAAGGGCATTGTAATATAATTGATATTTCAACTTGCTGGACAAGTATGTATTTTCAGGTGATTCGTGTTGTGGACGCCAATCAAAGCCATAATAGTCTTTCCATTCGCGTTTAAAGGCTTCACTGTATCCTGCACGGGCCCAGAATTCGGGTTCTTCCATGTAAATGGCATCGATACCTGCATCGATTACTCTTTTTACATGTTTTTCTTTTATATATTTCAGATAATTCTTAGAAGGTACAATATAAGGTACCATGTGTCCATGCCATATTGTATCTCCATTTTGCTGTACTTGGCCTTCGTCCAGATGCATTTTACCATCCCATTCTCCTGTAAAATATTCCTGATATTCACCCCAGGCTATTCCGGTCATAAAATGGGTTGTATACCCTCTGTCGCGCCATGATTGGACACGCTCTTCAAATGGTACTCTTTTCGATTTATCGGACGGATTTCCTCCTACACCATACACAATGGCAACATCAGCCCTGTTGTCGATAACTGGCTTCCATTCCCGGGAAGTCTGAAAAACTGTTTTCTCATTCTTGGTATCATTACTTTTTACTGCAGCATTTTTGCATCCTGAAAAAGCTATTAATGAAAGAAAAACAGTTGAAATAATACTTTTACTAAAACGAAAATTCATTATCTCGAAATTTCATGGTTTATATTTAGGTGTTATATAAAAATCAAAAGAAACCTCCCCTATTGTAGAATCGTAAGGGAGGTTTCAAGCCTAATAACTAAAGGACATTTACCGTCTTCGATTCATTAAAATTGAACCTTTTTGCTCATATAGACAAACTGGGAAAATACAATTAAGATATTTTCCCGTTCTCATATGTGATTCTATTTCAGAAGGAATACAGGAGAGTATATACCTTGGTCAGCACCTTCGGTCCAAACGCATATGCGACCGAAAAGAGTAGCACTGTTATTCGCTTCGTCATTTATATCGAACGAATAGGATAGAGTTCCAGTTTTAGCATCACTATCAGTGTAATCGATGCGGTCTATCCTGATGTCATCGTCTACAAACTGAGTTCTGTTTACCAGTAGCAAAATACGCTCTATGCGGCGATTCTCCACAATTTGGTTGACTGTGAAGTTTGCAGTGACCTTTCTACCTGATAACTTCATATCGGCATTGGTTATAGTAAAATAAGGGATCACCTCCATATTCTGTACAGTATTTCCCCTGACAGTAATATATGTGGTATCGCGTGAATTTACCCAAGGACCATTATTATCACGGGTTACCATTTTGTATTCTCCGTCAAACAACTTTGCCGAGAAAGAACCATCCTGAGTTACGAATACTTCAATGGGTGTGTAATTTTGGTACCCATCCTGATATAGTTGTAGACGTACCCTTTCGTCAGTACCGCGTACCTGTATTGGTTCATCTTTGTAAACGACTTTGCCGACCAGTAGAGATTCAGGAGCATCATAATTGTCTGTTCCGCAAGAAGTAAACAAAAAGAGGAACAATACTGCCTGTAAAATTATTGAAAATGATATCTTCATTTTAATCATATTTTTAATTATTGATAAGGATTCTTCTTCAATTTCGGATTTTTATTTATCCAATTTTGATCTATATCTGAATAGTAATTCTTATCCTCGAAGTGCATATTGTTTGGATATAGAAAATTCATATTCACTTCTTCGAAGAACCACTTTCCGTCATTAGGATTGCCGGGAGCTACTACCAAGTAAGGATATAGTCCTCTGCGTTTAGCTGTTTCTGTCTGTCTGTTCCATAATTTATCTGCCATACGCCAGCGCTTCATATCCCAATAGCGTTGGTCTTCAAATGCAAACTCAACACGTCTCTCGTGAACAATGTTGTCGAATGTTACAGTAGTTAGAGGTTTCACGCCAGCGCGTTCACGCACTTTATTGATGTATGGCAAGGCATCATTTGCTTTGTTGGTTTCTACCAGCGCTTCGGCAGCAATCAGGTAAGCTTCGGCTATACGGAAGTATGTACTCCATGTGTCGGAACCGGTGAAAGTTGAAGCTGAGGGATTTTCGTCAAGAAATTTAAGGATAGTAAATCCTGTTTTGTTAACGTTTATATCGTTAGACATAATAGGTCCGTTAACAGAAGTAATTAATTTGCCATTAGCGTCTTTATCTCCCATATTATCAAAAGCTGCTGCAATCTTTCTCCAGCTACCATTTTCACCTTCAACCAACTGTCCGGCCTGTAATACGATCTCTGCTCCGCCGAAGAAAGAACCCGGGTACAAGACAGTGCCTCCCAATCGGGGATCCCTAGCTTCAAAAAGTTCGCTAGGTGTATTGTAAAATACCGGGTTTTCGATAGTTCCTATATTGAACTTCTCACCTTTACCGAGAGCTGTATCAACGGGTTCGAATTCCTCCACCAGATTTAATAATACCGATAGATAGCATGATGTAGCTTCCCCTGCTATAGATCGTGGAATACAGTCCTTTGTGTAGTAATGTTTACTGTTAGGTATCAAATAATCGCGTGACCATATTACCTCGGTATTGTTTGATTTTACACTTACTGCTTCGTAAAAATTCCGTGCTTTGTTATCGTTTTTTCTTGCCTGTAGTATATACGGGCTGTTTTTTATCACTTCGTCGGCAGCAGCAAATGCTGTCTGGTAATATGTCGAAGCTTTATTGGCGTCAATACCTACGATGCCGCCCTCCACAGTCAGATTGGGGTGTGTTACATTGTATTTAGCCAAAGAACCTGCATATAAAGCGGCGCGTGCTTCAAGCATCTTAGCCGTCCATTTATTGGCACGGGCTGAGTTTGCATTGGTTGCTGTGGGCAATGTGCCGGCTATTTCACTACATTCCTGAATGATATAATCGTATATTCCGGCTTCCGAAGAACGAGGCAACTGTAGCGTTGTAATATCCATCCCGGGAGTATAATCGAACACTTCATCACCTACAATAGGCATTCCACCCAAACTACGAGCTGTACAGAAATAACACCATGCACGTAAAAAACGGGCTTCGGCTATCAGTGGTTCCTTCTCTTCTTCGCTTAAGACTGCAGTTGCTTTAATACCTTCCAAAAACTGGTTGATGTTTCTGATCAATGTATAATCATATACTCTCCACCAATTACGGTCGAAAGAATTAATTTCGTCCCTGTTATGGCGGACAGCTTCATCCAGAAACGAAAAGTCGTTTACTGCTCCACCTGTGTTTTGTCCCCAGGTAACCCGTCCATAGAAATTTGCAAGTGTTGTTTTTATAAGCTTAGGATCACTGAAAACCTGATCGTTACTTAAAATTTTGTCCGGCTCTTCATCTAGAAACCCAGAGCAGCCTGTCAGTGATATAAACAGTAGTGTTACTATTAGTATTATATATTTCTTCATGATTTCTTAAAACTTAAGATTTACACCTATATTAATTACGCGCATAGTAGGGTATCCCAAACCATTATCGTCCTGCTGTTCGGGATCAATACCTTGTACATTGCTCAGGGCAAACAAATTGCTACTCGCTACATATAAACGTAGACTACTGATGTTTACTTTCGATACAAGATTTTTAGGAAATGTATATCCGAATTCTAAATTTCTTAATTTCAAGTACTTTACATTATGTTTCCAGAATGTACTTCCCCAATAAGTATTGTCTCCGTTACGATCTTTCAGTGCCATCGGATATTTTCCGGGGATAAGTGCGCTTTTCGCGTCCCATATGTCAGATAAGCTCCAGCTGTCTTCTAATAAGAACTGAGGGCTGTTTCCATTGTTCTGGAAAGCGCGCGCCTGCTCCCATTGTTGAAAATAAGAAGAGAATAACGATCCGGAAAAGTCGATAGCAAAGTCGAAGCCTTTCCATGCTGCACCCAGATTGATACCATAGTTGAATACTGGAGTTGCATCCTGACGATAGCCTATCGGACGCTCATCCATACTGTTGATTACTCCGTCTCCGTTAATATCCTTATATTTTATATCGCCGGGCATTACAGTTCTGTTTCCCTGACGGTCGTTATCGATAGAATAATTTGCTATTTCTTCCCAACTTTGGAATTGCCCGATGGCTTCTAATCCCCAGTTTAGGTATCCGTAACGTTTTACGATGCTGTTCCGGTATTTGTCCCATGAGTTTCCTCTGCGGTCGTCGTAACGCTCCCAATCGTAAAATCGTGCATATGTAGCATTAATTCCGACATTGTATGCAAAGTCATTCACATTGTCGCGCCAGCTTATCATACCGTCCATACCTTTATGCGCGTTAGAGTTCAGATTTTCGTATGGTACGTCAAACCCTGCTTCGGAAGGAATTACGACATCCCATCTGCGTTCTGGAATCCCTGTTTGTATACGGCTGAAGTAACTTACTTCTGTTCTTAAACGATTGTTGAGGAATCCGGCATCAAAACCTATATCTAAGATTTTAGCTTCCAACCAGGATAATGTTTTTACAGGGAGTCCGCGAGCTTCCGAACCTTTAATATACTGACCGTCAAGTACGGCACCTCCTTTGTCAAAATTATAACCTGCCATATAGTCGAATGCACTATAATTAGGGGTGTCGTCATTACCAACCAAACCATATGAACCGCGAATTTTCAGATAATTGAAAAATCCGGAGATTTTGCTTTCTTTCCAAAAGTCTTCCTCTGATATTCTCCAACCTATCGAGGCAGAAGGGAAGAATCCCCAACGGTCATTGGGCGGAAACTTCCATGAACCGTCGTAACGGCCTGAGAGTTCTACCAAATATTTTTCTGCGAAGTTGTAGTTGATCCTGCCTACCCATCCCATACGGGCCTGGGGTTGATCCAGTGATTCGGTAAATTCTTTGATCTCGTTCAAGTAGATATTTTCCATATTGTTGGCAATAGGAGTTGATACCACTCTTGTATGAGGATTTTTACGCTTGATTGTTTCCAATCCGGCAACGGCATCTAACGAATGTTGTCCAAATTTTTTCTCGTATGCCAACTGAATATTAGATGTCATTTCTGTTACTTCTTCATGTACACGCTCACGGTATGGTGTATTCATAGTGTAATCTACCAGATATTGATCAGTCTGCTTGTCATATCTGTAAAGGTCATATGTGTATTCATGATTGTTAAATAATTTGTTGGCATAATAGTAACTTACCAAAGCCTTAGCTTTCAAACCCTTGATTATTTCGTATTCGGCATTGGCATTTATTTGCATAACGCGCCAGTCTTCCTTCATTTTACCTGATTTATCATAACTGAGAATTGCGAAATTCACTTGCTTGTCATCCGATGTTACTTGTGGATAGTTGGGATTACCGTTAGCATAAGGACCTACAGTCGGTATATTTCTCAGTACTGCATAGCGTGGTAACCAATAATCGTCTCCTCCTGGTACTCCCGGATTGACACGAGACTCGAGACGTCCGTTAAAACCCACACCTATCTTGAGTTTTTCGGTTACCTGGATATCTAAATTCATTTGGGCATTGGTACGTTTAAATCCGCCATAGTTGCGTACAGTTGCATCCTGGCTCAGATGTCCTACAGATACATAATAATTTGATTTTTCTGATCCTCCGCTTACATTCATATCTACATATGACTGAGGTGCTGTTCCCCAAATATAATCTTGCCAGTTGAAACTCTGGTATCCGGGTTCTGTACCTGCCATCCATTTATCGTACTCTTCGCGGGTATATCTGCGTTGGTCTTCTCTCATACGACCCTGTGAAATGAGCATGGTTTCTGATTGTACATATTTGGTTACATATGTTTTTGCATCGGCAGGTTTTGCAAATTTGAAGTTGCTTTGCCATCCGTAATATCCATTGACAGATACGGTGTTTTTTGTGTTTTTTCTACCTCTTTTAGTTGTAACCACGACAACTCCATTGGCTGCCCGCACTCCGTAAATAGACGCTGAAGCATCTTTCAATATCGATATGCTTTCGATATCATTAAAGTTGATGTTGTTAAACTGTCCAGCGTCAGACTGAATGCCATCAATTACATAAAGTGGATTGCCCATATTACGGATACTGATTTGGGTACTTCCTCCGGGACGTCCGTCTGTCTGGCGGGTATTCAAACCCGGAATTTTTCCAACTAAGGCTCCGGAAACTGTACTGGCAGATGATCTTTCGATATCTTTGGAGCCTATAGTTGAGATAGCTCCGGTGAGAGTCGCTTTCTTCTGGGATAAACCAAAACCGGTTACAACGATTTCGTCCAGAGATTGGCTGTCTTCTGTTAATACAATTTCAAACTCAGTTTTTCCTTGTACGGGAACTTCTTTTGAGTGATATCCAATGTAAGAAATTTGTAATACGGGTTGATTACCGGATACCTGTAATGAAAATTTTCCATCTACATCGGTCAATGTGGCATTAGTAGTACCTTTTTCCGCGACAGTAGCCCCTATAAGAGGGTTCTCTTTATCTTTAACAGTTCCGGATATGGAAATTTTTTGGTTTTGTGCCTGAAGATTAAGGGTGGTGGCAAATAGAATAAAAACTAAAGATAATTTCCATAGAAAGCTTTCATGCAGTTGAAATAAACTTTTTTTCTTCATACTTTAATTTTGTGTTTTTTCATTAAATAGATTGTTTACTGTAAACATTTTTGGGTATAATTTCTCGACTTCGATTTTTTTTTCATAAGCATAACATTTAGGTTAAAAAATAAATGGCTGGTAATTTTGGGTAAATCTATATTTATGGAGGTTATTTATATGGTTAAATCAGGGTTAATTCGAGGTTATTTATTTAAGAAATTTTATAACCTTAATTAAATTATCTATTTTAAATGTTAAAAAGTAGATGTTCTGATTTTGGTTATTAACGAAATTATTATCCTGTATAAGTTTTTGTAGTTTAAAAGACATTCTATATATTTGTTGTTAAGGAAACATAGATAAAGTCAAATTATTGATTATCCTAAAAAGGATTAGATGAGCATAATCTTATTTATATCAAAAAACATTTTATATTATGCATACTATGCAAAATTTTTTAGCTTTATATACCTTTTTTTTGTCTGAAAATTTGGATGTTAACCTAATTTTACTAGAGAGAGTATAATAATATTTTATCAAAAAAAAATAAAACACATATTTCTTTTTTGTTCATTATGTGAAAACAAAGCCTATATATGGCCTTATTTTGGGTAAACACCTGGGATAAGGTCGTAAATAAGAAAATCTGGTAATAGTTGTTAATTTAAGGTTATGATGCCCTAAGATGGTAAATTATTTATACTGCAATAAACTATATTTTATATATCTATTTATTTTCACATTATTACCAATAAATATCCTTGCGCAAGGATTAAAATTTTATGGTAACGAGTGTTTAATCAACGAGCGTACATCCTATACTGTGTTTGATGATGTGTCGCCTACTTTCTCAGACAAGTTGACTATTGGTTTTGATATGTCTTTTCTTGAGCCATCACACGTCGGGTATATTCTAAGAATAAAAAATAAGGAAGCAAACACTATATATAATTTATCCTTTGATAGTGAGGGGAAAGATATAGTTAGTTTTAAACTAAACGAAGAGGGGAGGAGTAATCTTATTGTTGCTAATCTGGACAAGGCAGATTTGTTTGAACATCATTGGCTTCATATTCTTATATCTTTTGACATGAGGGAGGACTCTATCACACTGAAATTTAATAACTATAAATTTCAGATAGGAGAAATTCGTTTACCTAAAAACTGGAGCCCGGATATCTTTTTCGGTAGGAGCGATTATATTATTGATGTGCCATCATATGCTATCAAAAACCTTAAAATAAAAGACGATAAACAGGAGTATCTTTTTCCGCTCAATGAGAATAAGGGAAGTTTAGTGCACGATATTAAAGGTAAAATAATTGGCCATGTAAGTAATCCTATGTGGTTAATTAATAATGCTTACTATTGGAAACACCGGGCAACATTTGAATCTCAGACTATAGCAGGGGCAAATTTTGATCCTGAAACAATGGAAGTATATTATTTTAACCAAGATTCTATTTCCATCTATAATATACGTACAGATAAAGTTTATTCTAAGAAGTATGTGAATATATGTCCTATACCATTAAAACTGGGTACCAGCTTTATTGATAAAACGACAAAACGACTTTTTGTGTACGAAGTAAGTGACATTCCTGAAAAAAGTACGAGCTTAGCTTATCTGGATTTTGAGAGTTATACATGGAAACCTGTTACCAGCCATCAATTACCGATACAACTACATCATCATGGAGGATATTTTGATGAATTAAATAAGAGGTATACAATCTTTGGCGGATTTGGGAATCTTCTTTATAATAAGAATTTTTATAGTTATAGCCTGAATGAAGATCATTGGAAGACATTGACATTTGGAGGTGATATAATAACTCCGCGTTATTTCTCATCTATGGGACATCTGAATGATGATATTTATATTTTTGGAGGAATGGGTAATGAATCTGGTGATCAGATTGTTGGCCGCAGATATTATTATGATTTCTACAAAGTAGATATGAAGTCTCAGAGGATAACAAAATTATGGGAAATACCATGGAGTGAAGATAATGTTGTTCCAGTTAGGAATATGATAGTACCAAATGATTCATCTTTTTACACGCTTTGCTATCCGGAGCATTTTTCTGATTCATATTTGAAATTATATTGTTTTTCTATTAAAGATGGAACATATAAGATATTGGGAGACTCTATTCCAATACATTCCGAAAAGATTAAGACTAATGCTAACTTGTATTATAATGCTAAACTTAATGAACTGTATGCTATTGTGCAGGAATTTGGAAATGATGATATCGCATCCGATGTGAAAATTTACTCATTATCTTGTCCTCCAATTACACTTGATGAGTTGTCTGGTTATAATGGTCTGAACAGCGGCAACAAATATAGGGGATGGGTAATATTTACTATTTTATTGCTTATATCATCTGGTGTTATTTATTATATTAAACAGAAGACAAAAAGGCAAAGAATTAAAAACAAAAAAAATCTTTTAGAAATAAAAAATGAAGGAGAGATTCTTGCTATACAAAATATGAGCCGGGCTAATGCAATTTATTTGTTTGGTGAGTTCTCTGTACGTAACAGATATAATAAAGAAATAAATTATATGTTCAGTACTAAACTAATGCAGGCATTTTATCTCATTTTGCAATATAGCTTTGACCATGGCATCTCATCGCAACAGTTGAGCGAAGCCTTATGGCCTGATAAGTCTGAAGATAAAGTAAAAAATTCAAGGGGTGTGACACTTAATCATTTGAGGAAAATTTTAAGTGAACTAGACGGCATAAAGCTTGTATATGAGAAAGGGTTTTTCAAAATTGTTTTAACAAATGTGTGTTATTGTGATTGTGTACGTTGTGTTGAGATTATTGAGTCCGGGGATATTGAGAAGAGTGGGAGAGAGTTCTCAGAAATCTTATTCAGAGGGAAATTTCTGAAATCGATTAATTTTGAAATAATAGATTCGTTTAAGGAAATGATTGAGCACAGGATAGAGCCTGTTCTACTTGTAGAAATGGAAAGATATTTCGATCAAGGTGATTATCAAACTACAATATCACTGACCGAAGCTATGTTTAACATAGATCCTATTAATGAAAAAGCAATTTACTATATGGTACATTCTATGTTGAAATTAGAGTTGAATGATGAGGTGAAAAAACGTTTTATCCATTTTACTATTGAATATAAAAAGATGATGGGTGAAGAGTATGGAAAGTCTATGACTGAATTATAGAGTCAATGTAACTATTAAATACTGATAATGAGAGTGAAGTTTTCAAATCCGCTTCTGCAATTATTTAGAGTCATTTTAAAATATTAGAAACTTCTTAAATAAATAGTGTATATTTTTTGGAGAATATAAATTATGTACTATCTTTGCACACGCAAAACGGTTATGGTGCCATAGCTCAGTTGGTAGAGCAAAGGACTGAAAATCCTTGTGTCCCCGGTTCGATTCCTGGTGGCACCACGAAGCAAGAAAGCAAATTTAAGCAAACCCCTGAATTTCAATAGAATTCAGGGGCTTTTGCTTTTAGGTGGGTGGCAAAAAACAGCGGTTTTGGGCAACTAAAAAAGTGAAACAGGTGGGACTAAAGAAAGCCTGCCTGCAAAGTCCCACCTAAACGGTTTTTATTCACTGATTCACAATAATTTGCGTAGCTATTGTGTCGGTTCGATTACCTAATTTTACATTCAAAAAATTATCGTTATGAACCGAAATTCATTCAGCGTGTTCTTCTTCATCAAGAAGACCAAACTTCTCAGCAATGGCGAAGCTCCCATTCGATTGAGAATCAAAGTAAACGGCATTGCTGTAGAGTCACAAATTAAACGCAGTATCTCTCCCAACCTCTGGGAGCAGTCCACCGAATCGTCCAAAGGACGCGACCGGAAATCAGCGGAACTCAATGAGTATATCCGTATGCTCAAATTGAAAGTGTTGACCATTCACCGTGAATTGGAGTTGAGCGGCAAGCTATTCACTGCACGCCTCATCATGGACAAACTTTATAATGCGGAAACAGATAAGCGAACACTACTCGGTGTATTCCGTAAGCACAATGAAGATTGCCGAAAGTTGATTGGCATCGACTATGTGGAGATAACTATCCGACGTTTTGATAACTGTTGCAAATACCTCGGTGTACTTATCCAACGGAAATTTGGAAAGGAAGATTTGAATCTCCATGAGGTAGATGGCGAGTTTGTCCGTGAGTTCGAGATGTTTCTCAAAGTAGAACGTGGTTGCCAGCAAAATACGGTTATCCGTTATATGAAGTGCTTTAAGAAGATTATCAACCTTGCCATTGCTAACGAGTGGATGACGAAGAATCCTTTTGCAGGCATCAAGTTTCAAGAGAAGGAAGTTATCAAAGAGGTATTGACTAAAGAAGAGATTGAGCGAATCATGGCTAAAGATTTCGGTATGGAACGCCTCAATTATGTTCGGGATGTTTTTATCTTCTGCACTTTTACCGGATTAGCATACGTGGATGTGAATAATTTACGTGCCGAACATTTCACCACAGACAATAACGGCGATGTTTGGATTCGTAAGGCACGGGAGAAAACGGATAATATGTGTAATATCCCACTGTTGAAGATTCCGCAAATGATTCTCGAAAAATACAGGGATAACCCTCTTTGTGTCAAATCGGGAAGACTTTTACCGGTTACAAGCAATCAAAAGATGAATAGCTATCTCAAAGAAATTGCTACGAGATGCAACATTACGAAGACGCTGACTACACACTCGGCGCGATACACATACGCTTCGATAGTGTGTTTAGCTAATGGCGTTTCGATGGAAAATGTAGCCAAAATGTTGGGGCATAGTGATATTCGGATGACACAGCACTATGCTAAAGTTATGGATTCGAGCATCAAACGAGATATGGTAAATGTGGCTGCCTGTTTTGCTGACCTTGCTAATATATAATAAATGTCTATTCAAAATCCAATATTGAATTAACCAATGTTTTACTATATAATGACGGCAGGCTTTTGATTTTAATGGCCTGCCGTTCTTATAATGTAATGCGCAAAAGTTATTTCCCGTCCAAATCCGGTTATTTCCCGTTTATGGCTTCCCTACCGTTTGGAGAGGCGGAAGCCGTGTGGGAATAACCGAAAGTTCGAGAATAACTTTTACGGGCAATGGTATTTCGTTTAGCCATTACCTAAATCTATGACAGGTTTTATAATCAACAATCCGTCCATGATGGTAACGCTTACATATTTTTTAAAATCAAAACCTGCCCGTTCCAACCAACGTCCATTCAGCCGGAGTTCCGGAACAACAGTTTCCCCATATTGCAATTGACGGTAAAGTGGCTGGAGTTTTAGGTAGCGTACATGTGGTTGTTCGGGTTTTAGCTCAAGGCTTATTTCACCCGAAGCAGGATGGATTACTTTCTTAATAGTAGCATGCGCTTCATTCTTGTTTGTAGCCTCTTCCTTGCGGGCTACTTTTCTAAAACCATAGGGATGGTTTTCCTTTCTTGTTTTCTTTTTGGTGATAAGCATATCAATATATATTTTGGTTGGCTGAAAATAAAAAAACGGTTCCAGCCTTTCCCGCTGCTTATCACCATAGAGGCTGTGGGTGCATTAACA
>JAITVV010000054.1 GCA_031285625.1 Prevotella sp. | reverse complement strand
TAAAGAAGAGTCCCTCTTAGTATTACACTAAGAGGGACTTGTTTGTTTTAAGAAAAAAACAAACAGAATAGATTGACTTTTAAAATTATTATCAGAAAGATACAGGCAGAATTAATATTTAACTTTTAATAACATTGTTGTAGCCTATTGATTGATAGGTATATATCATCATATTTCAGTATTATGTATAACATAGTACTGAGTTTTATTGACTTTCTTGTAACTTTCTTATACCTACTAGCGTCATATATATAGAAAGCGCTTCAAAGGATTTTAATAAATAACAGGCAAAAAAATACAATCATGAAAGCAATATTTTTAACTTCAGTTTTGGCAGCATTATTTTCAATCTCAAATATAAATGCAGGTAATCCAAGGAATAAGGTATATAACAATATAGAAAATAATAAATATGGAAGTGTCAAGGAATATACTGTGATTGATAATGAAACTTCAAAGGCAACAAAGAAAGCAGTATATATTTTCGATATAGATGGTATTTTACAAGAAAAAACTCTTTATAACTGGGATGATATTCAGGGTTGGATCGGAACTCAAAAATATGAATATGAGTATAATAGTAAAAAATTGAGTAATATTATCTATACAAAGTGGGATAAAGAAATCGCAACATGGTCTGTGAAAGCTGAACATTTGATTCATGTTTATAATACAGATGGTGAGTTATTAGCTGTGAAGCATATCCAGGTAAATAATGACTATAATTTAATGGCAAGTAAATAAACTTCATTTAATATATTACATTACTTTTAATTTTGATTCTGCTCCTTGTGATAAGGAGCAGATCTTTTTTATATAAAAATCACTAACTTTAGTTCTTCTTTTATTATGACAAAAAATGACTGATTCAAAAAATATAGGACTTGTTCTTGAGGGTGGTGGTATGCGTGGAGTATTCACTTGTGGTGTTTTGGATTACTTTATGGATAATAATATTGATTTTCCGTACGCTATAGGCGTGTCAGCCGGAGCTTGTAATGGTCTATCTTTTATATCCAAGCAACGGGGTAGAGCAAAATTCAGCAATATTGACCTATTGGACAAGTATAAATATATAGGATTTAAACACTATATAAGGAAGAGAAATATTATGGACTTTGATTTGTTGTTCCACGAATTTCCTGATAATATTATTCCATATGATTATAATAAATATTTTGCATCTCCTACACGGTTCGAGATGGTTACATCTAATTGCCTGACAGGAAAAGCTGAATATTATGAAGACAAATCTGATAAAAATAGGGTTATAGATATAGCCAAAGCATCGAGTAGCTTACCTATTGTATGTCCTATAACTTATGTGGATAACATACCTATGCTGGATGGAGGTATTTGCGATTCTATACCTGTTGCCCGGGCAATAGAACAAGGCTATAGAAAGAATGTGGTAATACTTACAAGAAATAAGGGATATCGTAAAGAAAAAAAGGATATGAAGGTACCATCCTTCATTTATAGAAAATACCCTGCAATGCGACAAGCTTTGAGCAGCAGAAACAGCCTTTATAATGCCCAGTTAGACTTGGTTGATAAACTGGAAGAAGAAGGATCTGTTTTTGTAATACGTCCACAGAAACCAGTTCTAGTTGATCGTATTGAAAAAGATATAAACAAACTCACAGCTCTCTATGAAGAGGGCTATGAGTGTGGTAAGCTTATAGAAGAAATGAATCTTTAATTATTCTTTAGTAAGAAGCTAAAGTCATCCTTGGCTTCTAACTCTTTTGTTCCCTCTCCATATTTGAATATGCGGGCAGTCTTCTTTCCAATAAACTTCAATACTTCATCTTCAAGGTTCAGCATTGTCCCTTCTCTAAGACCAACTACATACATATCCGGATTTTCAGTTATAAATTCTTTGATGCGATCTTCGCGGGTTTCACCTCCATGACCTTCTGGGTGCGCATCCAGATAATGTGGATTAATCTGGAAAGGAACAAGATTGATAACATCAAATCCTTTTGGATCGATAATCGGCATATCATTTGTTGTTCTCAATGTTGGGCATGCTACGTTCGAACCGGCACTCCAGCCAATATATGGAATGTCTTGTTGTACACGTTTCCTAATAAGATCGATTATATTATTATCGCGCATCATGCGTACCAGTTTCCATGTATTACCACCTCCTACAACAATGGCTTCCGCTTCTTCCACTGCTTTCTTTGGGTCCTCGAAATGATGAATGCTGATTACACTGTGACCAATTTCCTTGAAACGATTATTTACTTTTTCTTCATACTCATCATATGAAAAAGTAATCGCAGCATAGGGTATAAATAGCGCTTTGACTGGTTTTTCCCCCAGGAATTCTTTTATATTGTACTTTGGATAGTCCAGGTAAGCTTCTCCCGGGTTTGTTGAATTGCTTATTAGTAATAATCTCATGGTTATTTATTTTAAGTGACTATTTTAATTCATTGCTAAAAGGTGACAAAAGTGACACGTTCTATTTTCAAAGTGTATAATCATTGCTTTGTATTTTGCTGATTATTAATATTGTACAAGATATTTGTCGTACCGTAAAAAGGTACAATAAACA
>JAITVV010000061.1 GCA_031285625.1 Prevotella sp. | reverse complement strand
GTTGGTTTATATTCCGACAGGGGACATTTTTATTTTGGCGAAAAGGGTCAAACATATTTTGGTACATGGGGTCAATTTAGACTGGCACGAGGGGCAACGCTCACTGGATTTTCCAGTATATAAGCTCATAGAAATATGAGCTTTTTTTATTCAATCCATCAAAAGAAAATAATAATCCTAATTTGAATAGTTTCGCATATTCGCATTATATACTTTTCTGTATTTATCGAGTATTGAGGATATAGCTAAATATATCTTTTCATATACGAAATGAAAAACTTTATGCGCAAAATATGCGCAACTTTAAAAATTCGCAGAAAAAGAAAAACGCTAACTTGTTTGTTTATAACAGATTAGCGTTTAGTTCAATTCAAAATTTGAGGTTCCTGGCGGATTCGAACCGCCGTCAACGGTTTTGCAGACCGGTGCCTAACCGCTCGGCCAAGGAACCATTTTCGGTTAGCGAATGCAAAGATATAATATTTTCTTCAAGAAGCAAGGTTTTACCTATCTTTTTATATCAGATATCCTCATGCAATCAATGTAAAATACTATGGGAATCCATGCTTTATCGTCCTTTTATTTCCTGGATGTTTATTGTATCTATTTGGTTTACTATACTTAAAGGATCAGTAAAGACGGATACTTCAACAGGTATAACGCCATGATTTACCATCCTTAATTCTTTTGCAGCTGCATAAGACAGGTCAATAATACGCTTTTTAGCACGTGGCCCTCTATCAATAACACGAACAATTACCTCTCTATTATCTTTCATGCTTCTAACCCTTAATAAAGTTCCAAAAGGATAGGTACGATGAGCACAAACCAAACTATCCTTCCTATACATCTCACCACTGGCCGTTTTCTTATTATTGAATTTCCGCCCATAATATGTTGCCAGACCTGTATCTTGTGCCTTAACGATTAAGATGGCTAAAGAGGAAAGCATAATCAAGGCTAATCTTTTCATACAGATTCATTTTTTTTCAGGTTTCAAAACAGCTCCTATATTCTTTTTTCCATTAATCTTTATAATCATTGGAGAATCAAACTGCACATGGCGTATATATTCAGTTTCAAATACTGCAGGCTGATCATTCAAATAATCTTCATCAAACAGTCCTTCATTCGAAACATAAGGATTTATAGAAAAATACCCCACTCCAAAAGACGTTAAGTTCTGAAAAAAATGAGTACCCTGACTTGGTTCAATCTTATAATTATTTAAAGTCAATTCTACTAGAACCCGTGCATTGGATATTTGTGGCCATTTTACAGGAATGCCCAGCCAGGGGTCACTACTCCCCCATCTTCCCGGTCCTACCAGGATATAGTTTTTCTCCTTTTCTAAAAACTCCGCATTAAGTACATCTATTTCATTCACAATGGCCGTATTATTAGCAGCATTAAATTTTTCTGTTTTCACATAAATAATATCATGTACATCACTAATAACACCATGACCCAGTGCACTGTTCGAATGAAGAATTTCATCTTCCGGTTTTATCTTGGACAAATCTTCGATCTGAAGCTCTTTATTTTGTACTATGGGCCTGATCTGCAATAAATAAAAATTACCTTCTCCCCTATCTTTCAAGTCTGCAGCAAACTCTATTTCTACAGCACGCCCCATTTCTTCCTGGCCTATCTTCAATATCTGTTGTAAGATTTCAGCAAGGGGAAACACATTATGCTGTAATACATTAACAAACGAAATAATTTTGCGTCCACTCTCATAATAGCCATCATATATAACCTGATCTACAGGGTCATATGTAGACGAAATATATCTGATCGAATTATCTTTTTCTGCATCTTTTATACCCAGTTTCAGTAAATTGAAACCATCATTGGTTGAAAATTCTTTATGAACATCTTTCATATCCAACGCATAAAAGTAACGCTGCGTATCTCTCAGTGCAAGGTCAACACTACTCAATTGAACTATGTTGTGAGGATGAGCAGGGGAAAAGCGTAAATTCACTCCCCCTTCTACAATATACTTTCCTAATCCAAGTACTATATTAGCGATTCCTTCCTCTGCCTTTTCATTACCTACCGGATAAAAATTCAGAGAGCGCGCTACGCCGGATATAGTCGGGTAGAAATGATTGCCATAGTCAGTACCTACAGCTTCCTGCAGTACAATAGCCATTTTTTCCTGATCTATCAGATTTTGAGTAGCAGCCATATAGGTTTTACTATCCCTGTAAAAAACAGATGCATAAACGGCTTTTATAGCTTTGCTAAGCAGTCCTAAAGTTTCATACTTATCGGCTAACAGAGGAATCATATATGTTGAATATACCCCTGCAAAAGGCTGATAATGGGAATCCTCCAAAAGACTGGATGAGCGCACTGCAATAGGAGCTTTTATTACCTCCAAAAATGCCATAAAGTCTTCGATAAGACGATCAGGTAATCCTGCTTTTAGAAAATAACGTAATATTTCATCATCCGGTTTATCCGAAAGTGCGATAGGATACAAATCATTTGTCTCCATAAATTCGTCAAATATATCGGTACACAAAACTACCGTGCGAGGTATTTTTACGGGTATATTTTCATCATCATTCAATTCCAGATGCTCTTTCACTATATTATCCATAAAGGCAATACTACGCCCCTTCCCTCCTATGGATCCATCCCCCATCCGTGTAAAGTTGGAAAACTCGTCAAAACGGTCTTTATCAAATATGGCTACAACACCGGAATTCTTTACTTTCCTATATTTAATAATCATATCATAGATAATCTGTCGGGCTTCATCCATGCTGCTGAATTCGGAAACATCTATTCTCTTAAGCCATTCAGCCATGGGAAACATTGCTCGGGAATAAAAAAACCGTGAAAAATGATCGTGAGAAAGGTGATATGCCAATGATTCGGCAGGAATAGTAAAGATATTCTTTTGCAGATCTTTTAAATTACGGATACGTATAATTTCTTCTTTTGTTTCCGGATCTATTATGATAAAATCACCAAAACCAAAATTATTAATAACCTGTTTTTTCAAATCACGGGGAAAACTTTTCGAATTTTTATCAATAAAGCTACATCCCAATTCATCGGCATAAGCCTTGTTAGATACTTCTGACGATGTAAATACAATTGGGGCAAAACGGCTTTGACTCCTTACCCATTTTGCAAAATGATAACCGGCAACCTTATCTTTTACTCCCTTATGTGAATAGCTTATATCTGTAACAACACCTAAAATATTATTATAATATTTTGTATAAATTTCTACAGCTTCTTCATATGTACGAGCCAACATAATCTTTGGACGTCCACGCATACGCAACATCTGCTGGTGCTCATTCAGGGCTTCTTTCGAAAATTCTTTCGACTCCTCCATCACTATTTTAAACAAGGTAGGCAATGCCGAAGAATAGAAACGAACAGAGTCTTCAATCAATAATATAACCTGTACGCCTACACTTGCAGTATCGTGCTCCACATTCATTGCATCCTCCATCAGCTTTATAATGGCCAGTAATAAGTCTGGATTCCCAAGCCAGCTAAAAACATAGTCGACTCCGGAAAGATCTTCCTGAGCTAACCTTTTAGATACCTCGCGCGAAAAAGGGGTCAATACAACAAATGGTGTATCCGGGTATAATTCTTTTACATGTTTGGCAGTTGCAAAAATATCCGTGTCATCCATGTTTGGCATCTGGATGATCAACTCATAGTGATTTTCTTCCAATTCGTTTAATGCATCCTCTTCTGATACTACTTGTGTAAACCGCGGGGGATAGCTAAGATTCAGGGAAGTATATTCATTAAATATTTGTTCATCAATACGTCCGTCATCTTCGAGCATAAATGAGTCGTATTTTGTTGCAATCAGCAAAACATTAAAAATACGTTTGGTCATCAAGTTTGCAAACGAAGTGTCTTTAAAACGAAAGGCTTTTATATCAAGTAGTTTTTCCATCTTTATTTTTGTCCGTTTCTATATTGTTCCAATTGCTTATCAATAGACTTGCCAGTATTAGAATTAAGATCATCCGGCACATTGTAACTATAACAATGTACTGTACAGTAATTGCAATTGTCAACTTTCGAATTATCGCAATCAGTATAGTCACACTTTTCCCGATCAAATAAAGTATTGATAATTGATGCACAAGAGCTTAAAGAAAGGAGCATCAATATCAGGGAAAAAAGTTTCAATCTATATTTCATATTTGGATAAAATTAAATCCTAAAGTACTATATTTTTTTTATTGTGCAAAAAGTGACAAATCGATAAAACATCTAGTCTTTAACTATCAACTCATTACAAGCAAAAGGTGACAAAAGTAACAGATTTTGATGCATTTTCTAGTGTTACTTTTTCTATTACTCTAAAATATCAAAGATCCCTATAATAAGATAATTAAATAACTAAAAGTATTAATTGTCATGCTGACGAAGGAAGCATCTCGATCCATTTATCATGGAAAAAAGAGAAAACACCTTAAGAAACAAAAAAAGCCGGGATATATATTATATTCCGGCTTCTTATATTATACCTTATTTTAGTTATCGTATACGGTCTAATGATTTCACAAGCTTCTCGTCTTTTTTAATCCTCAATATAGCCAATACATTAAATATAAGGGCAATTACAGGTAGAATAAGACCATATTGTATTCCTTCAAATGCCAATCCATATTTAGATGTATAAGCATTAAAATAAACATATAATGTTACATAAAAGAACAGGATAAGCAATGAAGTCAGTGTACCTACCTTCATCTGCACCTTACGTTTTTTATATAAAAATATATTGATCAGCGAAACCAAAGCACTTAATCCGGAAAAGAAAATAACTCCCCATGTAGGATATTGTGCATTAAATAATTGTCCTATTCCAAAAGGAAAGAAAGAATATAAAAGCTTATCCCCTCCATTTAATACCATTAACGGGCTAAATGTAGTTACACCCATTAATATTGCTGTAAGGAGCAGGAATATAGTCTGTATACGTTGTATCATTCTTATTTAGTAATAGATCCGAAAGCTTAGAAATTGTCTTTATCTTTATTCGGGTTTCTGTAGTAAAGTTTACCTTCTGTATATTCCTGTGCCGCAATCAGGGTAGGCTTCGGAAGTTTTTCATAATAACGGGAAATTTCGATTTGCTCCCTGTTCTCGAAAACTTCTTCCAGGTTATCATTATATGAAGCAAACTCTTGTAGTTTTTTATCAAGATCCTGTTTCATTTCTACAGCAATCTGATTAGAACGTTTCGAAATTATTCTCACAGTTTCATATACATTACCAGTGTCTTCCGACAAAGACATCATATCACGGGTAACTGTGTTGCTTGCTGCATTGGTTTTTCTATAATCCATATTGTTCTTAAATAATTATATTGAATCTTCTATTTTATTTTTGTAATTCCTGTTGTACTGCTTCATTTGTCGCATCATCAATCTCTTGGCCCAGAGCCTTCAATGCTGAGCGGTAATAACGCTCTGTCTCTTTAGTATATTTACCACTCGGAAACATATTCTTATAATTGAAATGCTCATCCATTACATCGCGGTAACGCACAGGTTTCTTTTCATCTACACTATATACCGCCTGCTCATATCTCGATCTTACTATCAGGATCTGAAATTCTTCGGCAAATTCGGAGAAGGGATAATTCTTCAGAGCCTCACGTGCCGTTACGACACATGATTCATAATAGTTTTCCCTATTATAGAGTCCCAGATTGTAGTAAAGACGTGCAGCCAGGAATTGTTTATATGCCAACTTTTCCTGCAATTTAAACATCAAATCCTGAGCTTCCGGTGCTTTTTCACTTTGAGGGAAATATTCGAGGAAATTCTGAAACTCTTGTATTCCCCTGATTGTACTGTTCTGATCGAGCCGGGCATCAGGCGAATCAAGATATAGCCCATATGCAGAATTAAAACGGGCTAATTCCGTATATTCTCCTTTAGGGAATTTATTATAATATCTTGTGTAATACTGGGTTGCAGTAGTATAATCTTTGTCATAGAAGTAAGCCTGAGCCAGCAGATACAAGATTTCCTCTTCTTTGGAGGAACCTGTATAAGTAGACAAGATCTCATCTAATAACGTTATTGTTCTTCCATATTTTTTCTCTTCGAAGTATTTTTTAGCATATGTATACTTTAATTCGGCATCACGGCTTTTTAATATCTTATTATATTCGCCACACGATGCAAGCAACACTGCTAATAATAACGTACACAGAATTCTGATCTTCATCCTACTCTAAAATTAGTTTGCAAATTTACACAAAGCTTTTATATTTTGAAAATAAACTTTTACAATTATGTTTTTTTGAGATTCTCCATGCTCAACCAAACATAGAAGCCACCCGCTTAATACCAGCTACAAGTTGGTCTATCTCTTCCTTAGTATTGTAGAATGCTAATGAAATTCGCACTGTTCCTTCTATCCCTAATTCCTCCATAAGTGGCTGAGCACAATGATGTCCGGTACGTACAGCTATCCCCATTTTATCTAAAAGCATCCCCATATCATAATGATGGATATTACCTACAAGAAACGATATAACGCTGCTTTTCTTGTCTGAAGTTCCAAATATACGAATGTCTTTTATTCTTAACAATTCATCAGTACAATATTCTAATAACTGATCTTCATATGCTTTTATTGAGTCGAGGCCAATATTTTTTATGTATTTTATTGCAGTACCCAATGCTATCACATCCGGATAGTTAGGTGTACCGGCCTCAAATTTGAAAGGTAACTCATTGAATGTAGTACCTTTAAATGAAACTGTACTGATCATTTCCCCGCCTCCCTGATAGGGTGGCATCTGGTTCAGCCATTTTTCTTTCCCATAAAGTACTCCCACCCCATTCGGCCCATAAACCTTATGTCCGGAGAATACAAGGAAGTCACAATCAAGTTTCTGAACATCAATTGTCATATGTTGCACAGATTGCGCTGCGTCTATCAATACAGGAATGCTATGGGCATGGGCTATCTCAATAATTTTTTCTATCGGATTTACAGTACCCAATACATTGGATATATGCATTACCGAAATCAAACGGGTTTTAGATGAAATGAGTTTTTGCAGTTCATCCAGTTTCAGTTCGCCTTTTTCATTAATCGGGATAACTCTTAGCTTTATACCCCGTATGGCTTCCTGCAATTGCCATGAAACAATATTTGCATGATGTTCCATCGCCGAGATGATTATTTCATCTCCTTCAACACAGAACTGCTGGCAAAAACTATGGGCAACAAGGTTAATAGATTCGGTAGTACCTTTCGTAAAAATAATCTCTTTACTATGCTCTGCATTAATAAATTGCTGTACTACAACACGGGATTCTTCAGCCAGGTCTGTTGCCTGCTGGCTTAAATAATGTACACCACGATGCACATTAGCATTCGTGGTGTAATATATTTTTTCTATTTCTTCAACTACACATTTAGGCTTTTGTGTGGTAGCTCCGTTATCTAAATAGATAAGGGGTTTGCCATAAACGGTAGTAGAAAGAATAGGGAAATCGGCTCTTATTTTTTCTATATCCATTGTATTTATTTACATACTGTACAATTACCACAGCGGGCAGACTCTCCTTTAAACCTCTTTTCAATAAGATCTATAAGTCTGTCTCTCAGCCTGTCGATACGTACATGTTCTAAAACTCCGGCAGCAAATGCCTGCATAAGCATCAACCGGGCAGCCTCTTTCGAGATTCCGCGCGAACGAAGATAAAATAATGCATCTTCATCCAATTGTCCGGTAGTGAGACCATGAGAACATTTCACATCATCAGCATATATTTCAAGTTGTGGCTTAGAATACATGTGTGCATTAGGCGAAATACACAAGTTATTGTTAGACTGGTATGCCATTGTCTTCTGTGCATCTTTTTCTACACGGATACGGCCACAAAAAGATCCTTTTGCTTCATCCTGCAACACATACTTAAATAACTGAGTACTGGTGCAATGAGGAACAGCATGATCCAGAAATGCAAAATTGTCTACATATTGATGTCTGTCTGCAATAACCATCCCGCAGACATAAGTTTCTGCATGCTCACCATTCAATTTTACATTATAATTATTACGGCTTACACCTGTATTTAGTGTCAAATTATTCACTAATACATTTGATGCCTCCAGCTGATGAACGAAAGTATTTGTCAGACGTGTTACTTTATCTGAGTTTTCCTCCAGATCATAATAATCTACAATTGCATTTTTACCGGCAAAGATTTCAGTTACCTGAGTCGCCAAAAATTGAGATTCATCCACTGTATGGTCACACAAAAGTAATTTTACCTGTGCATCGTCTTCAGCGATAATCAAAATGCGTCTGTTAACCAAATAATTGAACTCACTCTTTAGTATATTAATCAGCTGTATTGGTTTTTCTACAATCACACCTTTAGGTACATACACCACAAAGCCATCCTGAGCAAACATTGTATTGAAAGCCACAATACCATTATTATTTACATCTGCTATCTGTCCGTAATACTTAGAAAATATTTCCGGCTTCTGTTCAAAAAATTGCTTAAAACTACCAACAAATACTCCTGCAGGATAATTAACGTGCGGCTGATGCTCTTCATGAAATATATCATTCAGTACAAAATACAAATTTGTAGTTAAATTTGGTATCTCACACCTGAATGCAACATAGGGATTTCCCTGAAAAGGAACCCTGTTTATATTAAGAGCAAAATCGGGTAAAAATTCGGCAGCAACATCTAAGTAGAGGTAATCTTCAAGTTTCTTAGTAGGAAAGCCTTGTTCTTTAAATGCACCGAATGCGCTATCGCGAAGATTATTCATCCCGGAAAAAGATTTGGCATCAAGCTTGTCTCTATACTGGTTGAATATATCTATATATTGAGTTTCTATCATTCCTGAAATTCTTTAGTAATCCAATCGTAACCTTTTTCTTCAAGCTCCAGAGCTAATTCCGGCCCTGCGCTTTTCACAATACGTCCTTTGTATAATACATGTACAAAGTCCGGCTTGATGTAATCTAACAAACGCTGGTAGTGTGTAATAACCACTGTAGCATTATCTTTCTTACGAAGCTTATTTACACCGGAAGCGACAATGCGTAATGCATCTATATCCAGCCCCGAGTCCGTTTCGTCAAGAATAGCCATTTTAGGTTCAAGCATAGCCATCTGGAATATTTCGTTACGTTTTTTCTCTCCTCCCGAAAAACCTTCATTAACAGAACGACCCGCAAGGTCTTTATCTAGTTCTACCAGTTCCCTTTTTTCGCGCATCATTTTCAGAAAATCTGATGCTGATATGGGTTCTTCACCATTATGTTTGCGGATTTCATTTAATGAAGCACGCATAAAGTTAGTCATGCTTACTCCCGGAATTTCTACAGGATACTGAAAACTAAGGAAAAGTCCTTCTCTTGCCCTGTCTTCCGGATCCATATCCAATAAATCATGTCCTCTGAATATTACTTCTCCCTCTGTTACTTCAAAGTTAGGATTACCTACCAATACTGAAGCTAATGTGCTCTTTCCGGCACCATTAGGGCCCATTATAGCATGAATCTCTCCCTCATTTACTTCAAGATCCAGTCCTTTCAGTATTTCCTTGCCTTCAACATTGGCATGTAAATTTTTTATGTTTAATAAGTTTGCCATTATTATTTTATATTGTTTGAATTAAAATCCTTAGCATTTAACTATTCTTTTAACACTAAGGAAAGCTATATGTTCAAGTCAAAAAGACTTTCGAACACAAAAATAGTAAATAAAAAAGAAAATAGCTTGTTTATGACAAGCTATTAGTTATTTATTAAATCTATATCAACGGTTCTTAATTTATCTATTATAATAGGACATAATTCATTTCATCGTATAGAAGCTTGCTAAGATATACCAAATATAAAAAAGAGGAATTACAAGTCTATATTACTTATAGCATCACCAACGACATCAACTATACCTCCGGCAACATCACCTGCTATTTTGACTGTATTCTCTAACAGTTCTCCAGAATTCTCAGCTATAGAATCTTTTAATGTAGAAAGTGTATCAGATATACCATCAAAACACCATTCTCATTTGTATCGAAAGTATCTGTAGATGGCTTTATTCTTATATCTATTACAGGAATAATATCCAGAATATCACTAATTCTACCAGATTGAGAAGATGTATTCTCACTTTGCTTATTCTTATCTGTTTTATTGTTTTTCGAATCTGCTTCCATAATTATGGTTAGATCAAAAATCCATCTCCACTACAACCGGGCAGTGATCCGAAAAATCTATCTCACTCAATATAGAGGCTGCATTTAAACGAGGTTTAGCTGCTTCAGAAATGACATGATAGTCGATACGCCAGCCAAGGTTTTTACCTCTGGCACCCGCTCTATAGCTCCACCAACTATATTTTTCCGGACTCTGGTCATATACCCGGAATGTATCTATTAACCCGGTATCTATAAACTCATCGAACCACTGACGTTCTTCCGGTAAGAATCCTGAACTTTTTTGATGGCGTTCAGGATGATTTATATCAATCGGTTTATGACAAATATTATAATCTCCACAGATCAATATCTGCGGCCTTTCTTTACGTAATTCATTTATAAATTTTGTGAAATCAGCTAGAAATTTCATCTTTATAACCTGTCTTATATCCCCCATCGTTCCTGATGGAATGTATACACAAATAACAGTCATATCGCCATAATCAGCCCGAAGAACCCGTCCTTCCCTGTCATAGTCGGAAATCCCCATACCAACTTTAACTAAATCGGGTTTTCGCTTGGTGAGTATACCAACTCCACTATATCCTTTTTTTTCGGCGGAATGAAAATAATAATGATAATCAAGAGACTGAATTGTAATAAGGTCTATCTGATCTTCTGATGCTTTTATCTCCTGCAAACAAAGAATATCGGGAGATTCTTTTTCGAGCCACTGGTAAAGCCCTTTGTTAACTGCCGCACGTATGCCGTTAACATTATATGATATTATTTTCATGTTAATTAGTTATATGGAATTATTATTATCAGGTAAGCTTTATACCTTCATTTTCAGCAGTTTTTACCTTTTTAAATAAATCTGAAGCAAAAACAAAGTCATTAAAAGATTCGTTAGTGGACGACATCACATCCTGACTGGAACCTTGCCATTCAACCTCTCCTTCTTTGATAAAACTTATTCGCTCTCCGATTCCCATTACAGAGTTCATGTCATGTGTGTTGATAACTGTAGTAATGTTGTATTCTTTAGTAATATCATGTATAAGTTCATCTATAACCAAAGATGTTTGAGGATCAAGACCTGAATTAGGTTCATCACAGAAAAGATATTTAGGATTAAGAGCGATGGCTCGTGCAATGGCCGAACGCTTCATCATCCCACCGCTTATTTCTGAAGGATATAGGCTTCCTGCATCTCCAAGTTTTACTCTCTCAAGACAAAATTGAGTACGTTTATCCTGCTCTGCCTTTGTCATTTTAGAAAACATCATCAATGGAAATTTAACATTCTCAAACACAGTCATAGAGTCAAACAAGGCTGATCCCTGAAATATCATCCCCATTTCCTGACGAAGATCTTTCACTTCACCAGACTTCATTTTGGTAAGATCACGTCCATCGTATAGTATTTCTCCACTTGTCGGGCGCATCAGGCCTACCAGATTCTTTAAAAGTACTGTTTTACCGGAGCCACTACGTCCAATTATAAGATTTGTCTTTCCGGCTTCAAAAACAATATTAATATCCTTCAGAACCTCTTTCTCATCAAATGATTTATATAAATTCTTAACTTCTATCATGACATCATTAATTGAGTGAGCAATAAGTCTGCTATAAGGATTAAAATACTACTCATTACCACTGAGTCTGTACTTGCTTTACCTACATCCAGTGATCCCCCTCTGGCAGAATATCCGTAAAAAGAGGCGACAGTAGACATAATAAAAGCAAAAACTATTGTTTTAATAATTGCATACCATACATAAAATTCTTTGAAATAGAATTGAAGCCCATATTGGAAGGTATCTGCAGGCATAACCTGGCCTATAATACATACAATAAATCCTCCGATAACACCAAAAAACATACTGAGAATCACCAGAACAGGGACAAAGCTCATTAATGCTATTACCTTTGGAAGAATTATATAATTAGCAGAGTTTACACCCATTATTTCAAGAGCATCAATTTGTTCTGTTACTTGCATTGTTCCGATTTCCGAGGCTATATTAGAGCCGACTTTTCCGGCCAGAATAAGACACATAATGGTTGATGAAAATTCTAATATCAGAATCTCACGCGAAACATAACCTACTGTATAACGAGGCATAAAAGGTGAATCAATATTTAATTTGATTTGTACAACTATAACAGCTCCAATAAAAAATGAAATAATGATAACTATCCAAATAGAATTTACTCCTAATTTGCTGATTTCGCTAAGATATTGGCGGAGAAATACATTCCATTTTTGTGGTTTAGAGAAAACCTTTTGCATGAGAAGTGCGTACCGCCCTAGTTTATCTAAAAGGGATATTACAAACATATTTTATTTTTTCAAAAATTCATAATTAAGGCAAAGATACATTTTTTTGTATAAATGCTCCTTTTGTATATGAACGAAACAAACCGAAAGAGGTAATTTTGATTAAATTTTCACATTTATAAAATAATAACTCATCGAATACCAAAGAATCTACAAGTTGTAATATATGTTTCGTCAGCCAGATCTTCAGCATCTTTGCCTAAGTAGTATGCTATTTCATCCAGAATATGAACCAAGTATTTAGGTTCGTTTCTTCCATCTCCAGGTTTTTCTAACATATTGCGGGGTGTCAGAAAAGGAGCGTCAGTTTCAATCATTAATCTGTTTGATGGAATTTTCTTTATTAATTTTATAAGATGCTTTCCACGTCGCTCATCACATATCCAACCTGTGATTCCAATATGACAGTCTAGCTCAAGATATTTATCTAACTCTTCTTCTGATCCTGTAAAGCAGTGTACAACTGCATTAGAAACATCCTTTCTTCGATTCTTAAGGATAGAAATAAAATCAGAAAAGGCATCTCGCTCATGCAAAAATAAAGGGAGGTTCATTTCCACAGCTAAATCTATTTGAGCTTCAAACCATTTTCGCTGTACATCTCGAGGTGAAAAATCCCTATTATAATCTAATCCACATTCACCTATTGCAACTACGTGATCTTCGGCAGCTAATCTTTTTAAATTCTCAATAGTCTTATGATTACATGACTTCGCATCATGGGGGTGAACACCAGCCGTACTATACAATAAACCGGGATACTTTGAAGCATATCGGGCAGCCTCTATACTACTATGTTCACTTGTTCCTGTGATTATCAAAGGTGAAACACCTTCAAAACGGGCATCACTAATTACACTTTCTCTATCTGAATTGAAAGAACGATGCATCAGGTTGACTCCTATATCTATAATTTTCATTTGTGCTAATTTTCTATTGTATATTTTAGTAATAACAAAAAAAGACTCATCTATAGTTTTTCAACTATTTTGATGAGTCTCTTCTTTAAAACGGCGGTAACCTACTCTCCCACTTTTACGCAGTACCATCGGCACGACCGGGCTTAACTTCTCTGTTCGGAATGGGAAGAGGTGGAGCCCCGGTGTTATAACCACCT
>JAITVV010000085.1 GCA_031285625.1 Prevotella sp. | reverse complement strand
GCAGGCCCACCAGCAGGTCGACGATACCCACGGCCAGATACCATCCCCAACCGTGCATCCTGGTGTTGCTCAGCGAGAAAACGATCTCGAAAATACCGCTCACGAACATGAATACGCTAAAGAAGATGACCAGCGCGGCGAACGTCACGCCGGGTGCGAAAAGCATCCACAGGCCCATGACCAGGAACAGGATGCCGATGATGAGCGAAACCCACCAGTTTTTTACGGCGGCCCGCATGTCTTCGGAAATGAAATTTCTCATAATCTATCAATTTAGGAGGTTAATAACTCTTATGGTCTATATACAACAAACATACCTAAATTCCCGCACTGTTGCAACAGGCTGTGAGCCGGTTTGTTATATGGCTACGGCCCTGAAAAAGAATCCCGGAAAACTGTTGCTTTCCGGGATTATTCCAAAAGGGTAGGTTGCGGTTTAGAGCGCGCCGATCTCTTTGAGCACGGCATTGGTGGCGCGCACAGCGTCCGCGCTCTTGGCGAAAGCAGCAGCTTCGTCGGCCGAGAACGTATAGTCGAGGATTTTTTCAGCGCCGCCCTTACCGATCACGGTGGGAACGCCGATGCAGATGTCTTTCTGCCCATATTCACCGTCGAGCATCACGCACGAGGGGATGACCTTTTTCTGGTCGCGCACGATCGCTTCCACCACGTAAGCGGCGGCAGCGCCGGGAGCGTACCATGCCGAGGTGCCCAACAGGGCGGTCAGCGTGGCGCCGCCCACCATCGTGTCGGCGACGGCTTTCTTGAGGACTTCTTCCGAGGCGAACCGGGCTACGGGAGCGCCCTTGTAGTAGCACATCGAGAGCAGGGGCACCATCGTCGTGTCGCCGTGGCCGCCCACTACCATACCCTGCACTTCGTTGCTGTTGCAGCCGAGGGCCTTGGATATGTAGCAGCGGAAACGCGCGCTGTCCAGTGCGCCGCCCATACCGATGATCCGGTTTTTGGGCAGGCCGGTGGCCTTGTGCGTCAGGTAGGTCATCGTGTCCATCGGGTTGGCTACCATGACCAGGATGGCGTCGGGCGAGTATTTCAACACTTCGGTCACCACGCTTTTTACGATACCGGCGTTCACACCGATCAGTTCTTCGCGCGTCATGCCCGGCTTGCGGGGCACGCCCGAGGTTACTACAACCACGTCCGAACCGGCGGTTTTCGAGTAGTCGCCCGTTACGCCCGTCATGTTGGTGTCGAAGTCCATCAGGCCGGCGGTCTGGAAAATGTCGAGGATCTTGCCTTCGGCGAAGCCCTCTTTGATATCGATCAGAACGAGCTCCGAAGCGATCTCGCGGGTTGCCAATACATTCGCGCAGGTGGCGCCTACGTTGCCCGCACCTACTACTGTTACTTTTGCCATCTTGTTTATCCTATTAATTTTTCGTAATCCGCGGCCTTAAGCAGCGAGTCCGCTTCGGCCGGGTTAGCTATTTTCACTTTGATGATCCAGCCCTTGCCGTAGGGATCGCTGTTAATCAGTGCGGGATCGCTGTCCAGATCGGGGTTGAGTTCCAGCACCTGGCCGCCCATGGGCAGGAAAGCGTCCGAAACGGTCTTCACGGCCTCGATCGAGCCGAATACGTCGTTCTGCGCGAGGGTTTCGCCCACCGAGGGAATGTCCAGGAAAACGATGTCACCCAACTGGCTCTGCGCGAAATCGGTGATGCCCACCACCGCGGTGTCGCCTTCGATGCGCATCCATTCGTGGTCTTTGGAATAAAGGAGTTCCGAGGGAATGTTCATTATCTTAGGTTTTTAGAGTTATTTACGTTGCGCGTGTGCTAATAATTCGCCAAAAGTACGCCTTTTATCCGGACTTAAAAAGTATTTCTGTGAATTTTTTAACAGTGCGCCTGCAAAAACAATACCGGGTAAAACCGATGGCAAATCGCTCACTCGTTACGGACGCAACGCACTAAAAAAGCGCCGGTAGACTCGTAACTGTAATACACCGAGCCGTTGATATTGACGTATTGCTGGATCCCTTTGCCGTAGGTGTAAGATGAACTGGTCGAGTTGGGGATTTGGGTTCGGTTACGAACTGGTTACGAAACTTTGTCGCAAACTGCCGCAACATCTCCTCTCTTGGTTACGATTTAACTCAATGAGCTATTTTTTAAGGAAATACGGTTACGAATATTCCTAATTCCAACATCGCAAATATACAAATAAAATCCATTCCACAAATCCAGAGACACTTTTTCCCATGCCTTATTTCTCAAATCGCCCGTTGGCACCGGACGATTTGGAGCGAGGCGCGTTCCGAATTGGGGTGTAGCCACTATGTTCAGAAGACATCATTACGCCAGCCTCTACTCTAACACATCTCTGGAATGCGACAAATTACGGTACAGAGTTGAATTATTGAGAGTGTTTTCGTACCTTTGAGGTGTTAAAACGACCATTGTTATGGCAACAACTCGCTTAATCTCAAAACCAAAATCGTCCACTTGGGGCAACAAATGGACGATTGAAAAGCTGGACGCTTTCAAAAAGTATGTGAATACGTACCTGACCATTATGGAAGCCCACAAAAATAAATGGGGTTGGAAGACCCTGTATTTTGATGGTTTCGCAGGAAGCGGCGATTTGAAAAGGAATGGTAACGATCAAGAAAAGGCAAACGACACATCATCGTTATTAAGGCCTGTTAACTCAAATTTTCATAGGTTAGATATTTTCTGTAATTTTGTGTCATGGAGTTGAGTTATAGTCAATATCAGCGTATTGCCGATTGCTTCCCGCGTCAGCGTGGTAATGTCGGCCTTGACAACCTGTCGGTCTTGAATGCCATACTGTATGTGGCCGAAAACGGTTGCAAGTGGCGCAGCCTGCCTGCCGACTTCGGCAACTGGCACACGATTTACACCCGTATGAGTCGGTGGTCGAAAGCGGGCGTGCTTGATCGTGTTTTTGCCACACTTCAACAGCATCAGATACTTGCGGTGAGTGACGTCCTTTCGTTGGACAGCACCAGTGTCAAGGTGCATCCGGACGGTACGGGTGCTTTAAAAAACACGGGCCGCAATCGATCGGCCAATCGCGCGGCGGACACAATACCAAAATTCATCTGGTTGCCGCGAGTGACCGGACTGCGATAGCCTTTTCTCTCTCTGCGGGGCAACGGCACGATGCCCCCGAAGGTAGAAAACTTATCGAACAATTAGAAGCTAATGTGTCATGTAGTTTACTTATGGACAGGGCATACGAAGACGACAAGACCCGGGCATTGGCGGTAAAGCAAGGGTTCTCGCCTGTGGTTTCGCCAAAACGGAACAGACATGAGCCGTGGGAATACGACAAAGAACTTTACAAGCGTCGCAACGAGGTGGAGCGGTTGTTTCGACGGATAAAACGTTTTCGGATGGTCTTTACACATTACGAGAAACTCGACAGAATGTTTTGGACATTCCTGCTGATAGCGTTAATTATGGATGCATCAAATAGTGCTAACAGAACTTAGTATTGTATTCAAACAAATAGCGGGAAAATCTCTTTACGATGCTCCGTTGATGCTTGAATGGAATACTTGGCGGGCAATGACCATGCTTGATGGTGGTACGGTATTAGCCAACCTGAAATTTGACGACTTTGGCAACCCAATGAACACCGCACAGGGTAACATGGCAGATATTGTATGTGATTACGGCGACTTTGGGCTTACCGTAGAAGTTACCATGCAGTCAGGACAGCGTCAATACGAAACTGAAGGTGAACCTGTAACCCGCCACCTTGCCAAGTTGAAAAAAGAAACAGGCAAACCGTCTTACTGCCTTTTCGTTGCACCTGAAATCAACGAGGCTTGCATTGCTCACTTTTACGCTCTGCACAAAATGAATATCAGCTACTATGGTGGCATTTCTACAATAGTTCCATTACCATTGAGCATATTTCAAAAAATGGTAGAAGACTCCTATAAAGCCTCATACATACCGCAACCGAAGCATGTAAAGCGTTTCTTTGAACGCTCCAATGAAATCGCAGCAACAAGTGCAGACGAAAAAGTTTGGTATAACGAAATCACAAACGAAGCGCTGAATTGGTTGGCGGAATCTTAGAAGATATTACTAAGCATATTACAATGCCGATTAACAATTGGGCATAGAAGTTGGGGAGTTGTATTACTGCCCAATGATTGCAATATTTATAGCAGGGAGTAAGATAGAAAATATACAGATCCTTGACCTTTCTTTATCCGAACACAAAGGTATGCTCCAAGAACGAAACGTCAAGGCTGAAATGAATTTTATCGGAAAAAGAAAGGGGGAAAATATATGTTGGTTTCAAAAATAATGCGTACTTTTGGCGTGAGTTATTTGACAGTATAGCACCGCAAAACGCTGAAATCCGCACGGTTACTAACTCGTTACCTCTAAATTCTGAAAACTTGTCTAAAAGTTTATTCTTCAATCGGTTAAGTCAAACCGGTGAAAATCTAAAATATAACAAAATACATATAACAAATAATTCTTTTATTATTCAACAATATTGATTTTTAGAAAAGTTAGTTATATTTGTTATGATCTTTGAAAAATGGCTGATATTTTGAACAGATTAACCTGCTGTACAATATCTGAATAATACTATGAATAACTTCAATAAAAACCTAGACGACTACGAACTATGGCAACTTTTGGTGCAGGGGCAAAAGGATATTATAGAAATATTCTATAGGCGTTATTATGACTTACTCTTCAACTACGGATTGAAATGCTACCATGATGAAGAAATTGTAAAAGATTCGATACAAGATCTCTTCGTAAAAATATACAAGAGTAACCAATTAAAATCCACAACTTATGTCAAAGCATACTTATTGAAAGCCTTAAAAAATATAATTTTTGATAAATTACTTCGAAATCAAAGAAAGGTAAGTCTAGAAGATGAGCCTCTGGATATATCAATAGATGATGAGTCTTTGACTCAACTATTTGAAAAAAATGATACAGATATCCGTCTTAGTAAACAAATATTAACTACATATCAAGCCCTGCCAAAAAATCAAAAAATGATCATCTACTTACGCTATATAAAAGGACTTTCTCACAAAGAGATAGCAGAAATAATGGATATTAAAGTACAATCTTCTATGAATCTGACTCAAAGGGCATTAGCCTCAATAAGAGAACAAATTTCAAAATTCATAATATTTTTTATTTAAAAAATGAGTAGCTTTTTTTCTTTCATCCGTACTATATATAGAAACACACTGGAATGAAAGAAGAAAAAACAAATATAGATAAAGTTGCCCGACGCCTAATTAACTTTTTCCGAGAAAAAGAAAGAATTGCCAGCCAGCAGGAAAAAGACGATCTCTGGCATGAGATAGAACACAAAGTAAAAGTTGATAAAAAATCACGGCGACTCAGATTTATAATTACTGCCGCTGCATCTGCTGCTATAATATTTAGTATAATCTGGATTGGAAAAGATAAATTATTTGTTCCTCAGGTTGATCATATAAAGAATATAGCAAATTCTATATCTACAGAGACCGAAGATATTCTTTTAGTGCTATCTGATGATGAACAAATCAATATTAAATCTGACTCTATTGTTACATATTCCAAGAGTGGTACCATATCACTTCAATCGGAAACCTATAAAACTAATACCGAAAAGCAAAAAGCAGATGAAATAGAGTATAATCAAATAATAGTGCCCAAAGGAAAACGTATACAAGTAATATTGTCCGATGAATCCAAACTATGGGTTAATTCAGGAACTAAAGTTGTATATCCCCGCAATTTCACAGAAAAGAAAAGAGAGATCTTTGTAGATGGGGAAGTTTACCTTGAAGTAAAACATAATAAGAAAGTCCCATTTATTGTTAAAACAAACCAATTTGATGTTCAGGTTTTAGGTACATCATTCAATATATGCACTTATAAGAGCATGGAATCTTCCGTTGTACTGGTCAATGGCCTTGTAGATGTAAAAGACTATAAAGGGAAAAAATCCGAATTAAAACCCAGTCAAAGGATTGTTATTGATGAAAACGGACTTGGAGAGAAAAAAACTGTCGATACTTACGAATATACAGGTTGGATTAACAATTTACTCGTGCTAAAATCTCAGCCCCTGAACGAAGTTTTCGAAAAATTACATCTGTACTATGACATAAATTTTGATCTCGAAGAATCTGTAAAAAATATGCCTTTATCTGGTAAACTCGACCTTAAAGATAATATAGAAGATATAATAAAATCAATATCAAAAACAGCGCCAATTACATATTATAAAGATAATAACAAGATCGTAATTAAAGAGAAATAATACTAGTATAAGTCCCGGAACATGAATGTATAACCCAGAAAAACACTTTTTTATGAATTAAAATGCCTATAAAAAAGACCGGATAATACTGGTACTATTATCCGGAATCGATTTTTTCAACTAATTTCTAGATGTATAATTAAAAAAATCATTACAAATGTATGAAAAACCTTTCTAATGCCAAATGGGTATGCCTATCCATTAAGAGAAAACTATTGTTAATTATGTGCCTTTTTGTAGGGTCTGTTGTGTATGCCACGACAGGAAATTCACCCTATGCCCAAGTAAAAACCCTGACAATTAAGGCTGAGAACAAAACCTTTAAAGAGGTCTTTGCGGAAATTGAAAGCAAAAGTGAATTTGTTTTTCTTTATTATGACAATCTAATAAATCACAAGCAAAAAGTTTTTATTGACATAAAAAATCAGACTATTGATAAAATATTAGATAAGTTATTTGCGGGAACAAATCTATCTTATGAGATTGATGACAGACAGATAATAATCACACAAAGAAATATCCCTACTATCGCTCCCCCTGCTGTAAAAGCCCGAGAAGAAGTTAAACAAGCAGGTAAGATAAAAGGTAAAGTAGTTGATGAGAATGGGGATCCTATGCCTGGAGTTACAATTGTAGTTGTAGGAAGTACACGTGGTGTTCTGACAGATGTTGACGGATCATTTGAAATTGAAGTGAAGAGCACCGATAAAATCAAATTCACATTTCTTGGTTACCAAGACCAAACCATTACTGTAGGCTCACAGCAAGAGGTCTTTATAAAGATGGAGCCTAAAGTTGATGAACTTGCAGAAGTGCAGGTGGTTGCTTTTGGTAAACAAAAGAAAGAAAGCGTTATAGGTTCTATTTCTACAGTTTCTGTTGATAATCTAAAAAAACCTGTTGGAAAAATAAGTACCAGTCTGGCAGGTCAGATAGCAGGAGTTGTAGGAGTACAGCGTTCAGGAGAGCCAGGAGCAGGAGCCGATTTTTGGATCAGGGGTATCAGTACTTTCGGAAATGGAGGCTCTCCTCTTGTTCTGGTAGATGGTATTGAAAGATCTCTGGACTTGGTAGATCCGGAAGATATAGAATCTTTTTCCATTCTCAAAGATGCTACAGCTACCGCTGTATATGGAGTAAGAGGTGCCAATGGTGTAGTATTAATTACTACCAAAAGAGGAAAAGAAGGAAAACTACAAATCAATACCAGAATAGAATATGGAATTACTGCCCCTGTAAGAAAACCCAAACTGGCAAGCGCCGGACAATGGATTGACTATTACAATGATATTAGTTTAGAATCCTCAGGAAACCTTGCCTACACAGAGGAAGACAAAAGAAGATATCTTACAGGATATGATCCTGATTTATATCCGAATGTGGATTGGGTAGATGAAATATTTAAAGAATCGACAGACTTACAACGGGTTAATTTCAATGTATCAGGAGGTAGTAAGATTTTACGTTATTATGTAGCCGGTTCATTATATTTTGAGAATGGAATATTTAATGCAAAAAAAGGGAAAAGTTATAATCCTACATTAAATTACAAACGCTATAATTTCCGTTCGAATTTTGATGTAAACCTGACTCCGTCTACCGTTCTGAGTGTAAGTTTAGCAAATATGTATGAAACAAAAAACAGACCAAACGGAGATATGTGGGCATACATGCTTACTGTACCGAATATAGCTACACCGACAATCTACTCGGATGGAACATATGCTACTCCTCCACTTGGTTCCAACCCATGGATGACGCTCAATCAAACAGGATATGTTCAGGATTTCTGGAATAGTACTCAAACGCTATTCAGTGTTTCGCAAGATCTCTCAGACCTTGTTACAAAAGGACTCGAATTAAACCTGAAATTTGCATGGGATGCAAAAAATAGTGCTGCTGTTTTAAGAAAAAAAGCACCATCCACTTATTATGCAACAGGCAGAGATAAAGACGGAAATTTAATATTTAAGCAAAACAGCATAGGTAACGATTATATGACTTCCGAGACGTGGAATGGTTCAAGTAATGAACGAAGTATGGACTTTGAAGGTTCGATAACATACAACAATATATTTGATGAAAAACATCGCGTTGGTGGAATGTTTCTCTTTAATATGCGTGAACGAAACTTGAATCTTCCGGCAAACCTGACCAAATCCTTTCCTTATCGTAACCAAGGTATAGCAGGTCGTCTCACCTACTCTTTCAAAGATACTTACTTTATAGAAGGTAACTTCGGATATAATGGATCAGAAAATTTCTCTCCTGGTAAAAAATTTGGTTTTTTCCCATCTCTTGCTGTTGGATATTTGGTAAGTAACGAGAGTTATTTTGAGAAAATAAGACCCATAGTCTCTTTACTCAAATTAAAAGCTTCACGCGGTAAGATCGGAAATGATGTAATAGGCGATCGTAGTAGTAATGACGAAAGACGCTTTGCTTTCTATACAGAAATGGCATGGAGTGATGAGCGTGGATTTACCTTTGGTAATGCCGGGCAAAACTGGCTGAGAGGATTGGCCACAGGGCGTAAAGGAAATGACGGAGTAACTTGGGAAGAAGCAGATAAAACCAATCTGGGAATAGAACTGGGATTTTTTGATAAAGTAACTCTCCATGCAGATTATTTCTATGAAAAAAGGACTGGTATATATATTGAACAGCAAAGTATTCCTTCTGTTGTTGGTCTCAATGTTCAAAGGCAGCTTAATATAGGGAAAATGAAAAATGAAGGTTTCGATATGTCTTTAGAATATAACCAGCAAGTTAATAAGGACCTGTTTCTTTCTGCACGCGGTAATCTTACATATAACGTAAACACCAAACTTTATGATGATAAACCAACTCCGGTATGGCCGTACCAAGAAGAGGTAGGGATGGTCTGGGGACAACAAAGGGGACTTGTTGCTCTTGGCTTATTCGAATCGCAAGAGGATATAGATAACAGTCCGAAACAGCTATATGGGGATGTTCGTCCGGGAGATGTGAAATATAAAGATATAAACGGAGATGGCGTTGTTGATAACAAAGACATGATCGCAATTGGCTATCATAGTGTTCCACAAATCACTTATGGATTCGGCGTATCTGCCGGGTGGAAAAATTTCGATTTATCTGTTTTCTTCCAGGGAAATGCTAAAGCTACACGCTTTGTTTCCGGATCTAACTTCCATGGAACGGTTAATAATAAAATAGGGCTAGGACAGATTTATGCAGAAGTAGCAGAAGGTAGATGGTCTTTGAATAATCCCAATCCAAACGCTAAATATCCACGTATGGCAATGGCTATTAGTTCTAACAACATGCAAAACTCAACAATGAATCAAAGAGATGTTAGTCTTATGCGTTTGAAAAACATAGACTTTGGATATACCATACCACGTGCTATTACGAAGAAATTCGGAATGTCTACTGTCAGAGTTTATATGCAGGGAGTAAACCTATTTACTTTCTCTAAATTTAAACTATGGGATCCTGAACTGGATACAGACAGTGGAAACCGATATCCGAATATGAAAACGATAAATTTTGGAATGAATATTAATTTCTAACAATACCATACAATGAAAAACGTAAGAATATATTTAATGATTTTATTGCTTGTTTTAGGCTTTTCTTCATGTGAGGATTACCTAAGTGTTGATTTAAAACAAGCATTAACATTAGAAGAAACTTTCAGCAAAAGAGAAACTACAGAAAATTACCTGGCGAATGTCTATTCATATTTGCCTCATGACTGGTTGCCTCATGATAACGAAGGAAGTGTCGTAGCACGCAGTGATGAAGGCTCTTTTTCGTGGCTCTCATTGGATTATGTGGACCTGAATAATGGAACATGGGGTACAGCCCACTGGCAATATAAAACATGGGTATTTAATTACCAAGGGATCAAACAATCCTCCATATTTATAAATAATGTCCATTTGTGTAAGGAGCTCGATGAAAACACACGCAATGTAATGCAAGCTGAAGCTCGTTTTTTAAGAGCATATCTTTATTTTATGATGCTTCGTAAATATGGTCCTGTATATGTATGGGGAGACGAAGAATCAGATGATACTACTAAAGGTGAAGATATAGACAGGCACTCTTTTGATGTAAATTATAACTTTATACTAGATGAATTTAATAAAGCCATAGAAGTTTTGCCTGATGAGATTACCGATGAAGCATGGTACGGGCGTGTTACTAAAGGCGCCGTAATGGCAATTAAATCGCGACTGATGCTTTATGCTGCACGTCCTCTTTTCAATGGATGCGATCTGTACAAAGGACTTACAAACAAAGATGGTGAATACTTATTCCCTCAGTCACCCGATCCACAAAAATGGGAAGCAGCAGCAAAAGCAGCAAAAGATGTAATCGATCTTGGAAGATATTCACTATATCAGGATACAAAAGAAACAGATCCTTTCCTCAAAGGCATCAGATCCTATATGGGAATACTTTTTGAACAGTGGAATGATGAAATCATCTGGGGTAGACATAGAAGTAGTGCATGGGATTATGCTGTCAGAGCTGCACCTCCACGTGCTGTATTAGAAGGTTATGGAGGTTATTGCCCTTCCATCAAACTGGTAGATACTTATCCTATGGCAAAATCCGGAAGATTCCCTGTAACCGGATATCAAAATAATGGAGCCCCTATTATCGATCCGCTTTCGGGTTATACAGACGAAGGATTTACAGAACCATGGACACACCCTATAGAATCATATGCTTCGATTAAAGCACATAACAGTGTAGTTGGACGTGATGCACGTTTTTATGCATCCGTATTATCAAGCGGTATGTACTGGATCAACAGGTACAAAGGTGATAAACTTATAACTTTCTTTAATGGAGGTACCTCAACTTATACAGGTGCAGGAGATTGTGTCAAAGTAGGTTACCTGTGGCGGAGAATGAGTGATCCTACAAATAATCACGAAGATAACAAATGGGGTACATACGTACAACCTCTGGCACGGCTGGCTGAGATCTATCTGAACTATGCCGAGGCGTGTAATGAAAAGCCTAACCGTGATGAAGCAGAAGCTCTTAAATATGTAAATCTGATCAGAGCCAGAGTAAACCTTAATAAACTAGAGGAAGCATATCCGGAAGTAAAAGGCAACCAAAACCTGTTAAGAGAACTTATAGCCAAAGAACGCATGGTAGAGCTTGCTTTTGAAAATCAACGTTATTATGATATCCGAACCTGTATGACTGCTCCGAAAGAATTTAACGGAAGACGTTTCGGTAGAAATGTGATGGCATACAATTACGAAGATTCATGGGCTAGAACAGATGCTGTGTTCAACCAAGATATGGTTTTCAAGGACAGACACTACTTTTTCCCTATTCATCAGGAACAACAGGCAGAGATGGTGAATTTTACACAGAATTACGGATGGTAACATTTAAAGCATGATAAATAATATGAAATCACATTTAAAAATAGTAGTTTTCACCTTGTTGTTACTTTTTATTCATACAGCCTGTATAGATAATAGGATGCACAATATGGTAGACGACTCAATATATGTACTTAAACCGAGTTATAACGAGGTAAAAGTATTCAACTGGGAGGGATTTACCTATTCCTTTGAAGTTATCAAAAGCGGTGTAGGGCAACAATCGTCTGATGTAAAGCTCATTGTTGATGAGTCATATCTGACAAGTTATAATCTAGAAAACGGAACTGCTTATAAACTCATGCCTGCAGACCTTTATACCATGAAGACAACACAGATGACATTGTCTTCAAAAGATTACAGGGCTTTATTCCCCATTGAGTTCAATGCTGATGGTATTGCTCTATTACAAGGGGAAGGTAATGCAGAGTATGTAATTCCTATCAGGGCAGAAGTTGCAAACGAATCTATAGCAGCTGAAGATGAAAGGTTATTCTCCCTGATAGCACCTGTTGTTTATCAACCTTACTTCCAGTTTAAAGATCCGGGCATATCAATTAATGTGCATGCATTAAACCCTGACTCTCCGGATGTATTGCAGTTTGCAACCAAAGTGATAACAACATATAATAATAAATGGAACTTAGATTTTGAGATAGTAGTTGATGCACCAGCAGTAGAGAAATATAATAATGAGAATGGAACAGCTTACAAGCTATTGCCTGAAGCCGCTTATAAATTAATATCAGAAACAAAAGTCATTAAAGAAAACCTGAACGAAGGGTCTTTCCAATATGAAATACTGAAACAAGGTCTGGTTGATGGCGATACAAATCTCTTTGGGGAATATCTACTACCGTTACGGATTACATCTGTTTCTCAGAATAAGATAAATCCTGATGCCGATTTGTACTTGATACGTGTTTCATTCTTACCTGAGAACCTAGACAGAACTGGTTGGGAGATAATTGAATGTTCTTCCGAACAACCTGATGATGGTGGAGGAAAGGGAGCCGTATTGGATGGAGATACAGAGACTTACTGGCATAGCCAATGGAGAGACGATGGAAACGGTATTCCTGACTTACCTCATCATATCATCATAGATATGAAAAAAGAATATGATGTAATGGCTCTGGAAGTTATTAGAAGAACTAATTGGGAAACCGGTGCGGCCAATACTGCGACCCGAAAAATGGTAATGGAATTAAGTCTGGACAATCAAACTTATCAACCGGCTACTACTATCGATTTTGGCCCTATATCTAATACTGAACTTTCTAAGAATAGTAATATTAAAACAACCAAAGCCCGCTATCTGAAATGTATTGTAACTGAAAGTAATAATCCTCCTCATATTTCTATTGCAGAAATCTATGTAAAAGGATTAGAATTGGAATAATGCCCATGTCATAAATAGTTTTAAGTAATCCGGTCGTTAGCATTATATATAACGGCCGGATATTTAACCTCTCTTGTCTCATATTGAATAAATATTCATCTTTCAATACCGAATAAATGAAAAATAACAGAAGACACTTTATTAAAAAATTTCTGGTTAGTGGAACAGCATTGGCTGCTTTTCCCCAACTGGTCTTGAGTCGGGATAAAAATATAACAGAAAATAAAGATATAATTAAAATAGCCCTGATAGGAGCAGGTGGTATGGGTACAGCAGATGCTCACACTGCTGTTTCGGTAGACGGAGTTAAGCTCATTGCTGCCTGTGACTTATATGATGTCCGTCTGGAAAAAGCAAAACAAAACTGGGGGCAGGATATATTCACTACAAAAGATTATAAGGAAATACTGAAGCTAAAGAATGTAGATGCAGTATTAATAGGTACACCTGACCACTGGCATCAGCCAATTGCAATTGAAGCCATGAATGCAGGTAAACATGTTTACTGTGAAAAGCCTGTAATCCATAAAATAAATGAAGGTGCCGCTCTCATCGAAGCACAGAAAAAGACAGGAAAAATATTTCAAACAGGAAGTCAGGGAATGACCTCCTTAGGGAACAATATAGCCAGGTTGATCATTCAGGCAGGAATACTGGGAAAGGTAAATTATATAGACGGACAATTTACAGCAGCACCGGGACAGATAGATAATTATCCCATTCCTTCAGATGCCAATGAAAAAACCATTTGGTGGGATCAATTTCTAGGGAAGGCTCCTAAAATTGGATTTACCCCTCAGCACTTTTTCTACTGGAGAAACTGGAAAGAATACGGAACAGGTCTGGCTGGGGATCTATTCGTACATGTTATATCCAGCATTCACTATATAATGAATACAAACGGTCCTGAAAAGATTTATACAACAGGGGGAATACGACACTATAATGCCGGATATCAAAATACGCCAGATGTAATGCTCGGATATTTTGATTATCCCGACAAAAACGGATTAGGTGCATTTACTATGTCGTTAGGTGCAAATATGGTGGATGGGATTTCCAATAAATGGGGTAGCACAGATTTTAATATTATTGGTGAAAAAGGAGTTATGAATGTAACCTGGGATAAGGTAACATTAAAAACAACCGGAGATATAGATACCTCTCAATTTAATGCATTACAAGAAATACAAGATCGGTTGCAAGAGCCTAAGATGGTCTCTTCCCGCGAATGTATATTCAGTGTAAAAGACGGATATAGAGGTGCCCATTATGAACATTTCTACAATTTCTTCCAAAAGATCAGAGGTAACAATCCACTTATTGCAGATACCCTTTACGGTGTACGTTGTGCTGCCGTAGCTCTGTTAAGCTATGAAAGCTACGAAAAAGATGCTCCAATATATTGGGATGCTGAAAAGATGAAGATTAAATAAAAAACCGTATGAATATACTATCTATTAGATTGTTATTAATAAATATAGTCTGCATCTTTTTCCTATTTGCATGTAGCTCAGCTACAAAACAGATGGCGAACTTAAGTGAACCTGCACCCTCTAAGGTTCCAAGTAAGTATCAAAAAGAGCAGATTGACAGAAAATATGGAATGTTTATTCATTTTGGAATCAATACATTCCATAATGAAGAATGGACTGATGGTTCCCTGCCCGTATCATCTTACAATCCAACTACCATTGATGCAAAACAATGGGTGGAAACAGCAAAGAATGCAGGGATGAAATATATAATTCTTGTTTCTAAACACCATGAAGGTTTTTGCCTATGGGACAGTAAGTACACAGAGTATGATGTAGCAAGTTCTCCAAACAAAACCAATGTCGTAGAAGCTGTAGCTAAAGAATGTCAAAAGCAGGGTATCAGTTTAGGATTATACTATTCATTATGGGATCGAAAGCAAAATCCTGATGTGAAAAATGTATCCCTAGATTCGGCTTATAATCAATACATGATCAATCATCTGAATGAACTAATGGATATAACAAGTAAATATACAAAGGTAGTTGAATTCTGGTTTGATGGCAGTTGGGCGAAGCCTGGCTATAGGTGGCCATTTCAGGAGATATATAAAACAATAAAATCCCGTGAGCCACAATGTCAGATCGGCATAAACTGGAGTATTGGAAAACCTGATAGCCCGGACGATAAAGATTGGACATTTAACAAGGAACAAATATATCCCGAAAAGCAGAAAGAAAATGACCCGATCAGGTATTTCCCTAGTGATTTTCGTTTAGGAGATCCGTATTTGCCGGCAAATCCTGATCCTAAGTTATTCACATATGAAGGTAAAACATACTACATGCCATGGGAATCTACTGTATGCATGAGTGGAAAATGGTTTTATCATACAGAAGATACGACGTATAAGTCTATTGATGAGTTAATTGATCTGTATAATATTGCAACAGCACAGGATAATATTCTGATACTCAATGCACCTCCTAACAGAGAGGGAAAGATGCGTGATAAAGATATAGAAATATTAGTTGCATTAAAGGAACGGCTAAAACTTTAAAAAGTAAAATCGTAAAATATATAAACAATGAAAAAATATATAACACTAATCATAATCATATTAGGAAGCTGCCTATGTGCTTTCCAAACGAAAGATGGAAAACCTGAAAAAGTAAAACCATATAAACTAACCAAAGAAGAAAAGAAAGAAGGATATAAAATATTATTCGATGGTACATCCATGTCTGAATGGGTAGGAAATACTGAAGAATATGTCCTCGAAGATGGATGCATAGTCATGAAACCGGCTCAGGAAATGGGAGGAAACCTATATTCAAAAAACGAATATGATAATTTTATACTAAGATTTGAATTTCTGCTTACACCTGAAGGCAACAATGGCCTTGGTATCCGACATACAATTGTAGACCGGGGATATTCCGGAATGGAACTTCAGATACTCGATAATGAAGCTCCTGTGTACAAAGACTTGAAGCCTTGGCAATATCACGGCTCCGTATATGGATATATACCAGCAAAAAGAGGATTCCAAAAGCCAGTTGGTGAATGGAATACTCAGGAGGTGATAGCTAATGGTGATAATATCAAGATATCAATCAACGGAACAGTTATACTCGATGGAAATCTTCGTGAAGCAACTAAAGATTTACCTGCAGATAAAGTAGATCAGACCATATTTAATAAAACAGGGCACCTTGCTTTTCTGGGACATGGTTCGGTTGTAAAATTCAGAAACATAAGAATTAAAGAATTAAAATAAAGATGAAAAGAATTTGCCTCTTATTATCCTTATTCGTGATCTGTAGTATTGTTATAGCCAATCCGATAGATGGTTTGCTTGAGCGGATAGAGAAAGGTACTTCAAAAAAAATAAAGACCGAAATAGTATCATCCTCAGATGGAACAGACTTCTTTGAACTCGATCAGGATAGAGACAAAATTGTAATACGTGGAAATAACTATGTAAGTATTGCAACGGGAATCAATTGGTATTTCAAATATTATGCAAACATACATTTATCATGGAATGGTATGTCTGCTAAATTACCAGCTAAGCTTCCTGAAGTAAAGCAAAAGGAAAGGCATGAAACAAAACATCAGATACGTTATTATCTGAACTATTGCACTTTCTCTTACTCCATGGCCTTTTGGGATTGGGAGCGATGGCAAAAGGAAATAGACTGGATGGCTCTTCATGGCATCAATTTAGCTTTGTCTATCACAGGGACTGAGGCTGTATGGGCAAATGTTCTTGACAAACTGGGATACAACAAAGAAGAGATTAATAAATTTATTGCCGGTTCCGGTTTTCTTGCCTGGTGGCAGATGAACAACATTGAAGGATGGGGTGGTCCTAATACTGATCAATGGTATAAGCAACAAATTGGCCTGCAAAAGAAAATATTAAAAAGGGTAAAAGAATATGGTATAGAACCTGTATATCCCGGATACGCAGGTATGTTGCCAAGCAATGCTAAAGAAAAACTAGGACTGAATGTATCTGATCCCGGATTTTGGGGAGAATTTAAACGCCCTGCTTTCTTACAACCGACAGACCCTCGTTTTTCTGAAATCGCAGGATTATATTATTCTGAACTGGAAAAACTCTTTGGCAAGGCAAAATATTATGCTATTGACCCTTTCCACGAAGGAGGAAGTGTAGAAGGTGTAAATCTGGAAATGGCCGGAAAAGCCATTATGGATGCAATGAAAAAAGCAAATCCCGAATCAACATGGGTAGCTCAGGCATGGCAGACTAATCCTCGTCCGGCAATGATCGACAATCTGAACAAAGGAGATTTACTTATACTGGATCTATTTAGCGATTGTCGCCCTATGTGGGGGCCAAAGTGGTCTTTATGGTATAGAGAACAAGGTTATGGAAAACATGAATGGGTATATTGTATGCTTCTAAACTTCGGAGGAAGAACCGGACTATATGGAAAAATGGAACATATCATAAACGGATATTATGATGCCCAATCGCACCATAGTGGACAAACCCTGCAAGGTGTGGGAACAACTATGGAAGCCATAGAAAACAATCCTGTGATGTATGAACTATTATACGAGCTACCATGGCGCAATCAGCGATTCGACAAATATACATGGTTGAAAGAATATACAAAATCACGCTATAGTAAATCCGATTCTATAATTGATGAAGCCTGGCAAATACTGAGCAATACGGTCTACGCTGCACCTAAAGAATCCGTACAGGAAGGCACTACCGAAAGTGTTTTCGCAGCATGTCCACAACTGGATATTACAAAAGTATCTTGTTGCTCTGCTACGCATCCGTTCTACAATACAGATTCGGTGAAGCTGGCAGCTGATAAAATGCTTTCTGTTGCAGACCAATATAAAGGAAACAACAATTTTGAGTATGACCTCATCGATGTAGTCCGTCAGACAATAGCTAATAAGGCTTATTATCTCCAAAAAGATGTAACTAAAGCATTTAAAGAGAATAAAAAGGCTGAATTTAAAAGGCTAAAAGACGATTTTCTGACACTTATCCTAGTACAAGACAGTTTGCTTGAAACCCGTCCTGAATTTATGGTAGGATCATGGATCAACCAGGCTAAGAAAATAGGTAGGACAGAAGAGGAGAAGAAACTATATGAATGGAATGCCCGCACGCAAATCACTGTTTGGGGATCACGTATCAGTGCCGAAACAGGATTAAATGATTATGCATATAAAGAATGGTCAGGCATACTAAAAGATTATTATTATGCACGTTGGAATGCTTTCTTTAACTATCTCGAAGCCAAAATGGATGGAGAAAACCCAACAGAAATAGATTTCTATACTATCTCTGAGAAATGGACTAATGAAAGGAACTTATATCCGGATAAAGCCCAAAGTGATCCGGTTGACCGTGCAAAACATCTGTACTATAAGTATATATCTAACAAATAAACAAAAGAATGAAGAATTTAATTTATTTATTCTCCCTGCTTTTTATATTTACCTCATGCGAAGGTTCCCGTAAAACATTAAGTTGTGATACTTATGCCGAAGCTGCAGACCCTGATACTACCGACTATAGTGCAGACTGGGAGCAGGTAAAAGGATTGAATATATCATTTGGAAGCATTAACGAGCATTATGCGAAAGCTCAGGTACCCACTCTCCCACTTTCTGAAAAATGGAAAGGTGCTGGATGGAAAGGAGAACGGATAGCAGCCATGCTTGTATTATGGTCGCCTAATGATATAAAACAAATTGAATGTGAATTTTCATCATTCAAGGGCCCTGAAGGCGCTATTCTAGACGCATCTGTAGCCAAAGCACGCTTTATGCGCTACGTCATTACAGACTCATTTGGCAATGGCTGTGCCCCTCGCGACAATTTAGCTCCTTCCCTTGTGGCTGATGGCCTCGATACGCTGAAGTGCTTCGATATGGAAGCAAAAACAACACGTCCTGTATGGCTGAGCTTCGATATACCGACCAATGCAATGCCAGGTACATATACTGGTACCCTGAACGTATATGCTAAAGGACAAAAAACAACCAAGCTGGATATTTCATTAGAGGTACTTCCTCAAACATTACCGGAACCAAAAGATTGGGTATTTCATCTTGATTTATGGCAGCATCCTTCATCCGTAGCTCATGCACATGGAGTCGAATTATGGTCGAAAGAGCATTGGAAATTATTAGAAACTCCTATGGAAATGTTAGCTTCTGCAGGACAAAAAGTGATTACTACCACGCTGAATAAAGATCCTTGGAACGTTCAGACATATTATCCGTATGATGATATGATAAAATGGACAAAAAATAAAGATAATTCATGGTCTTACGATTATGCTATCTTCGACCGCTGGGTAGAAATGATGATGAAACTGGGAATCAATAAAATGATCAATTGTTATTCGATGGCTCCATGGAATAATGAACTTCATTATTATGATGAAAAGCAAGGTAAACAAATAAACATAAGTGCTAAACCGGGTTCGAAGGAATTTAAATATCTATGGTCTCCGTTCCTTAAAGATTTCAAAAAACACCTGAACGAAAAAGGATGGCTTAATATTACCAATATAGCTATGGACGAAAGATCTCCCGAAATTATGAAAGCAACTTTAGATTTGCTAAAAGACGTTGCTCCGGAACTAGGAATATCATTGGCTGATAATCACAAAAGCTACAAGCAATACCCGTATCTGAAAGATATATGTGTAGAATATGGAGCCAGTTTTGACGAAGCCGATCTTAAATACCGGAAAGATAATAATCTGATTAGTACTTATTATACATATTGTGCTACTAAGTTTCCAAATGTATTTACATTCTCAGACCCTACTGAGGCTGTTTATATTTCATGGTATTCAGTTGCTTATGATCTTGATGGGTTTCTACGCTGGGCCTATAATTCCTGGCCGGAAAATCCATTGACCGACTCTCGTTACAAGACCTGGTCGGCAGGCGACACTTATATTATCTATCCAGGAGGACGTAGTTCTATCCGATTCGAACGACTAAGAGAAGGCATACAGGATGCCGAAAAAATAAGAATTCTAAGAAATAAATTTAGAGAAGAGAACAATCTTGATAAATTAAATGCCCTAAACAAAGAGGTTGCCCGATTTAAAATACAGGGTGAACCAACGACACCATGTCGTGAAATGATTGACAATGCTAAAATTATGCTTGAAGAGTTAAGCAGGTAAAATTTGGTTAAAGGTTGAAATTAGCAGTCAATCACTCTCTGATGGAGTTATATCCGGATAATTATATCCGGATATAACCCATTAAAGTCAAAAATCAATCACTAAAATATTATAAAATGAATCGTCGAAATTTTCTGAAGGGATCTTTACTTAGTTCTGGGGCTATGATGTCCGTTTTTGCGGGAGCCACCTCTTTCAATGAAGTAGAAGAATCCATAAAAAAGAATATTAGCTATGCAAAAAAGCGGAAGCAATTATTCAACATGTGCGGATATGCTGCACCTAAAATCCCGGTTGTCAGAATTGGCTATGTTGGACTTGGCGCAAGAGGTGGCTGGGCCGTCAATCGCATGCAGAATATCAAAGATATAGAAGTTACAGCCCTTTGTGATATAAAAGAAGGTGCTGTAAAAAACAGTCAGAATACACTCAAAACATTTGGCAAGCAACCAGCTAAGGAATATTATGGAAACGAAACCTCATGGAAGAAATTATGTGAACAGGATGATATCGACCTTGTATATATTGCTACCTCATGGAGATGGCATGTTCCGATAGCATTATACGCAATGGAATGTGGCAAACATGTTGCTATTGAAGTACCCGCAGCAATAACAATGGAGGATTGCTGGAAACTGGTGGAAACATCCGAGCGTACACGTAAGCACTGTATGCAGTTGGAAAATTGTTGTTACGATTTCTTTGAAATACTTACTGTAAACATGGTTCAAAAAGGACTTTTTGGAGAAATCATGCATGGTGAAGGCGCATATATACACGACTTACTAAGTGGTATATTCGGAGAGCCGGACTATCCCGGATGGAGATGGGACGATAACCACAAAAGCGGTAATCCCTACCCTACCCATGGCTTAGGGCCTGTGTGCTGGGCCATGAACGTAAATCGTGGAGATAAAATGGAATATCTGACATCTATGTCCTGCGATGATTTCATGATGAAAGCTAAAGCCGAAGAACTGGCTTCAAAAAACGACTATTACAAGCCTATGGCCAAAATGAAATACAGAGGAAATATGAATACATCTATTATCCGCACCAATAAGGGAAAAACGATTATGCTACAACATGATGTTACCAGCCCCCGCCCCTACGATCGCCTACATAAACTGAGCGGAACAAAAGCTTTTGCCCAAAAATTTCCTGAACCGGGAAAAATTGCTTTCGGACATGAATTTATCAGCGATGATAAAATGAGAGAACTTGAAACCGAATATACACCCGAAATGGTAAAACATATATCAGACGTAGCTAAAGCCGTTGGTGGACACGGAGGTATGGATTTCATTATGGACTGGAGAATGATAGATTGTCTGCGAAACGGTTTGCCTCTCGATATGGATGTATATGATGCTGCAACATGGTCTTGCATTACTCCATTGAGTATATGGTCGGTGGCAAATCGTTCAAATTCTATTGACGTTCCTGATTTTACCGGAGGTTCCTGGAAAAACAACTTACCCGTCGACCTTACACTGAGAGGTGGAGGTGACACCGGAGTACTGAAACAGCCTTAATATCAATAAAAAGAAGTGAAGATTGTATGAGAAATTTATTAAAGACTTTTTTATTTATATCCGTTTTTATATTTGGACTAAATTGCTATAGTATAGAAAAAGGTAAGTCGTTTGAGATAGGAAATAAAACTTTCCTTCTCAATGGCAAACCTTTTATAATAAAAGCAGCTGAAATACATTATGCCCGTATCCCTGCCGAATATTGGGAACATCGCATCAAAATGTGTAAAGCGCTAGGGATGAATACCATCTGTATATATACCTTTTGGAATATACATGAGCAGACTCCCGGCAATTTCAACTTTTCAGGACAAAACGATATTGCAGAATTTTGTCGCTTGGTTGAAAAACACGGAATGTATGTTATCCTGCGTCCCGGGCCTTATGCCTGTGCCGAATGGGAAATGGGTGGCCTTCCGTGGTGGCTACTCAAGAAGAAAGACCTTGCAGTTCGTTCAAATGACCCATATTTCCTTGAAAGAAGTAAATTATATCTGAATGAAATAGGCAAGCAGCTTGCCTCTCACCAAATCACCAGAGGAGGTAATCTGATTATGGTACAGGTAGAAAACGAATATGGCGCCTATAATACAGATAAAGAGTATGTATCCAACATCCGTGACATGGTAAAAGATGCCGGCTTCACTGATGTTCCTCTTTTTCAGTGCGACTGGAGTTCCAATTTTAAAAATAATGCCCTCGACGACCTGTTATGGACAATAAACTTCGGTACGGGAGCAAATATAAACGAACAATTTAAAAGCCTGCAAGAAGCTAGGCCAACTACCCCGCTAATGTGTAGTGAATTCTGGAGTGGTTGGTTTGATCACTGGGGACGGGCGCATGAAACACGTGATGCTACTGCAATGACAAACGGAATTAAAGAAATGCTGGACAACAATATTTCTTTCAGTTTGTATATGGCTCATGGCGGTACTACATTCGGACATTGGGGAGGAGCAAACAGCCCGGCATACTCTGCCATGTGTAGTTCTTATGATTACGATGCACCTATCAGTGAGGCCGGATGGGCAACAGAAAAATATTATATACTCCGCAATCTGTTATCCAACTATCTGGACGAAGAGCAGGAATTGATCGATATACCCCAATCGATGCCTATAATAGAAATTCCGGAGATTAAATTTTCTGAATCGGCGCTTCTGTTTGAAAACCTACCTCAACCGAAGAAATCCGTAGATATAAAACCTATGGAAGAATTTGATCAGGGCTGGGGAAACATCTTATATCGTACAACCCTACCTGCCATAAAAGAAGAAACATCGCTGATCATAACCGAAGCTCACGATTGGGCACAGGTATTTATTGATGGCAAACTTATAGCCAGACTGGACAGGCGCCGTGGACAAAATACCGTAAAACTCCCCATGAGTAAAACAACTGCACAACTGGATATTTTAGTGGAAGCCATGGGACGTGTCAACTTTGATGAGGCTATACACGACCGTAAAGGTATCACTGAGAAAGTGGAAATTGTAAACAAAAAAGGAGCGAAAGAACTGAAGAACTGGGAAGTGTTCAGTTTTCCTGTAGATTATTCTTTTGCAAAAGATAAACGATTTTCTCCGAATAGCACTCCCCTCTCCGCCCCTGCTTATTACCATGCAACATTCAACCTTGAGAAGACCGGGGACGTGTTTTTCAATATGCAGGATTGGGGAAAAGGAATGGTATGGGTAAACGGTATATCTATCGGTCGTTTTTGGGAAATAGGGCCACAACAGACATTATTCATGCCCGGATGCTGGTTGAAAGAAGGAGAAAATGAGATCATTGTTCTCGATCTGAAAGGGCCCGAACAAACCTTGATAAAAGGGCTAAAGTATCCTATTCTGGATATGCTTCGCCCCGAAGCACCACTAACCCACCGTAATAATGGAGAAGCACTAAACCTGACGAATGAATCTCCTGTTTTCATTGGTTCATTCTCAGCCGGAAACGGATGGAAGCGGGCTGACTTTGCAAAAGAAATAAAAGCACGCTATCTGTGTATCGAAGCCTTAAGTGCTCATGATGGCGGGGCAAATGCTGCAATAGCTGAATTATATATTACTGGTGCAGATAATAAACCACTGTCACGCCAAAACTGGAAAATGATTTATGCAAACAGTGAAGATATTAAGACGGGAAACCATTCGGCTGATAAGGTTTTTGACCTACAGGAATCTACTTATTGGAGTACTGTTCAGAATGAAAATTATCCTCATCAGATAGTAATAGATCTGGGAAGAGTGGAGAGTATAAAAGGGCTGCAATACCTGCCACGGGTAGATGAAGGTAGTCCGGGACTGATAAAGGACTATAAAGTGTATGTTAAAGAAGATTCTTTTGAGATAAAATAGTATATTTAAGACAGTAAATTTTAACATACCCAAGTAAATCTTACCAATTATGAAAAACTTATTGAAATGCATTTGCATCATATTATTATTACCCATAAGTGAGATATATGCTCAGGATACTCCATCCTGGGCAAAGGAGACAAAAGAACAGAAAGAAAAAAGGATGGAATGGTGGACCCACGACCGTTTCGGCATGTTTATCCACTGGGGTATTTACTCTCTGCCGGCACGGCACGAATGGATACAACTGTACGAAAAGATAACCCCAACCGATTATAAAAAATATTTTGATCACTTCGATCCAGATCTCTATAATCCGAAAGAATGGGCAGCGAAAGCTAAAGAGGCCGGGATGAAATATGTAGTAATCACTACAAAACATCATGATGGATTTTGCCTGTGGGATACAAAATATACCGACTATAAAGTAACAAATACCCCGTATGGAAAGGATCTGATCCGCCCTTTGGTAGAGGCATTGAGAGCTGAGGGTCTCAGAGTGGGATTCTATTTCTCGCTTATCGACTGGCATCATCCTCATTTTACGTTCGATCACTCTCACCCGCCTACACCGACCGATCCTGAAGAGCGGAAAAAAGAGAATGCCAAAAGAGATCTGAAAATATATCAGCAATATATGAAAGATCAGTTGAGAGAATTGTTGACAAACTATGGACGTATCGACGAACTGTTTATGGATTTCTCGTATCCCGGTGAAAACGGCAAAGGACATAAAGAGTGGGATTCGGAAGGCTTGTTAAAACTTGCACGCGAGTTACAACCCCATATTTTAGTCGACAACAGGCTAGATCTTGATCATACAGATTGGGGTTGGGATTTTGTTACTCCCGAACAATTTATGCCACAAGAATGGCCTACCGTACGTGGTGAGCGTGTTCCGTGGGAGACTTGCCAGACTTTCTCCGGTTCGTGGGGATACCATCGTGATGAATATTCATGGAAAAGTGTACACCAATTGATCGTAATGCTTGTAGAAACAGTAAGTAAAGGAGGAAATCTGTTGCTGAATGTAGGCCCTACAGCCCGGGGAGTATTTGATGAGCGAGCTAATGAACGGCTAGACGGATTAGGTCAGTGGATGAAATATCACGACCGTTCGGTATATGGGTGTACACAAGCGCCGGAAGAATTTGAAATTCCTAAAAACTGTATGATTACATATAATCCAACGAAAAAAAGGTTGTACATACATGTGCTTGAATGGCCTTTCAAATCATTACATTTACCGGGTTACAAAGGAAAATTTAAGTACGCCCAGTTGCTTAACGATGCATCGGAAATAAGATTTAGTACACCTACAGAAGCGGGAAGCCATATTACAGAAACGTCTAAGGCCAGTGATGTAATACTTTCGCTACCTGTAGAAAGACCAAATGTTGAAGTACCTGTCATCGAATTGTTTTTAGAGTAGTAAATATTAATTGTAACAATGAAAAAGCAAATAATCATACTTCTTTTAAATATATTATTCCTAACCGGAATATCCGAAGTTTTAGCACAACAAAAAATATCTTTTCCTGAGGCAAAATTTAAAACAGGAGATGAGATTTCGTGGAAAGAAAGAGAGTTGAACGATTCAGGATGGGAGACCATAAGAACCAGTGAAGTTTGGGAAGAACAAGGATATCCTGTATATAACGGATATGCCTGGTACCGTATCAGGTTTAACTTACCAAAAGCCTTACTCGACAATTCCGTTCTGAAAAAAGAGCTCAATTTCTATTTTGCACAGATAGACGATGCTGACGAAATATATCTCAATGGAAAACTTATTGGTAAAACAGGAAGATTTCCTACTGACGAAGGAGGATATTACTCGCAGTGGACAGTTATCAGAAACTACAGGATACCGACCAGTGATCCATCAATACTATGGGATAAAGAAAATGTGATTGCCATAAAGGTGTATGACGATGACGCAAATGGTGGGATATTTAACGGGATGCCTTATCTGTATATTCCCGATCTGATAGATGAGTTGGATATAAGCCATGAGTTTTCTACATCCGGAGATAAAGGAATATGCGATGTCATATTATCCAATACTAAAATTGCAGGACAAAAAGGGAAACTGGAAATAAAGGCTGTGGATACCTACAACGGAGTAGAATATTCCAATATAACTTATAATATCAGAATAGATGTTTCAAAAAAAGATATCCGTAGGATCACCTATCCGGTAAACAAAAGAGTAAAGGTAAGCCTGAAATATACAGACGAGAAAACAAAAAAAATAAAAGAGAAAGAGTTTGTCCCTGCATATATACTGACACCTGCTGTTGCCGCCACACCCAGGATAAACAGTGCCAAAGTTTTCGGAGTAAGGCCGGAATCTCCATTCCTGTACAAAATTGCAGCATCCGGAGAAAAACCGATAAGATATTCTGTAAAAGATCTGCCTCAAGGTTTATATCTTGATTCTATCACAGGGGTTATTACAGGGTATATGAATACCGAAGGTGAATATAAAATGACTTTGGAAGCCCTAAACAAACACGGTAAAGCAGAACAGGAGTTCACAATAAAAGTAGGGAATCTGCTTGCTCTTACCCCTCCTATGGGCTGGAATAGTTGGAATTGCTGGGGACCAAGCGTAACAGAAGCCAAAGTAAGAAGTTCGGCTCAGGCATTAATCGATAAAGGATTAATCGATTTTGGATGGACATATATCAACATCGATGATTCGTGGCAATCGAAACAACGCTCTTCCGATGGTATTTTATATCCGGGACCTCATTTTCCGAACATAAAAGGACTGGCAGACTGGCTACATAGCAACGGATTAAAACTTGGTATATATTCTTCTCCCGGAACGCAAACCTGTGCCCGTGAACTGGCATCATATGGATATGAAGAAATAGATGCGAGAACCTATGCACAATGGGGTATTGATTATCTAAAGTACGACTGGTGTTCGTATATGGAAATTTTCCACAAAGAGGCTGATTACTCTTTATTAGGCTATGCCAAACCTTACCAAATAATGGAGAAGGCTCTGCGTAAACAAAAGCGGGACATTATCTACAGCCTGTGTCAGTATGGAATGGATGATGTATGGAAATGGGGCGCTACCGTAGATGGTAACTGCTGGAGAACAACAGGAGATATTACGGACTCATGGTGGTCACTCTCATTCATCGGATTTAATCAGGATAAACAATATCCATATGCAAAACCCGGCAGGTGGAATGATCCTGATATGTTGATTGTTGGAAAGGTAGGTTGGGGAGATCAGTTACGCTCTACACGTTTGACCATTGACGAACAATATACTCATATCAGTTTGTGGGCTTTACTGGCTTCGCCGCTTCTTATAGGTTGTGATATCAGTCAACTGGACGACTTTACAATGAGCCTGCTGACGAATCATGAGGTAATCGGTATAAATCAGGATGTATTGGGCAAACAGGCAAAGCGTATCTATGATTCCGAGAATATACAAGTATGGGTAAAAGAGCTGGAAGACAGTAGCAAAGCTATTGGATTTTTCAATCTAAACGAGGAAGATAAAAATGTGACTTTAAACTGGTCTGACCTAAGTATTACATCACCATCCGAAATCAGGGATTTGTGGAGACATACAACTGCAGATAATATGAAAACTTCGTTCCAGTCAATGATTCCCGGACATGGTGTGTTACTATTAAAAATAAAATAAATTATCTATTATAAATAAGTTCTTTCATTTATTAAGAGAAAAAGTAACAGTAATAAGTAGACTAAAAGCTGTTACTTTTGTCACCTTTTTTAGAAATGAGAGAAGAATGTACAAGAAGGTAAAAAGTAACAACCAAAACAATAGATAAAGTTGTTACTTTTGTCACCTTTTTAAAGTAAATATATGATAATAAGAATATTGTAAAAATATGAAATCATACCTTCCCAAATAGATCAATTATTTTTTATTGTATCATCAAACATTAGGATGGCCTTCCACAATACTCCGGCAGAGCCTCTGAAATTTCCGCAATGAGGTATCCCTTCAGGGGTCCACCATTCATAGAAATTATTATGCTTGATGGTTCTGTCTAGTATCGGGGAGATGGCTTCATACGCTTCACTATAGAAGCCATTAGCTATCAGTTGTTGAACCAGCCGGCCTCCATACCATGTCCAGTCTCCACCGTTCTGGTAATTATACGGAGCCATACCTTTATTCTTAAAGAATCCTTCAGGATAGGTTGGATACATAGTTAGGCCGATAGTCTGAGCTTTTGCTGCCCTAACATTCTCCTTCATTTTGTTATATGCTGCAAGTATTTCATCCGGTGTCAATAAGCCTGCTTCGATAGCAATAGTTGTTCCACCATGGTAATAAATAGCATTTTCATCAAAGTCGGCGGGAAACGGAGAGCCATCTAAGTAAATATGAGGTATAAACTTCTGTTTATCAGAATCCCATAGATGCTTTCTGACATTATCGGCAATTTGCTTACTAGTTTTATTCCACAATGTCTTATCTGCTTTTTCGGCTATCTCAAGATAGTCTTTGATAGCTATAATAAACATTGCATTGTCGTATATATCCAAACATAAATGAGAGGTACTATCTATATTTACACCCCAGTCGTGTTCCGGCTGAACGTCACCCCAGTCGGCAGTAGTCGCTCCCCATAACAAACCGTATTGCTCGTTATACCTTTCAGTCATCAGAAAATTAAGGGCATCTCCCATCCTCTGTTCAACAGTACGCCCATTAACAGCTTCCTGAAGAATCGACTTATCACCTGTTGTGCGGATATATTTAGCAATAGCCTGAATAAGTGACGATTCCTGATCAGTTTCGACAGTATTTTTATGCGCGGCAAATTCCGGTGCCAAATCACTATAATAGAAATTATATGGAATTTGCGAATCATTCTTTTCTACATATCCATCTACTATATTGCCATCCTTGCCCTGGAACTTGAAGAAAGTAATGAGAGACTCCCGTATTTTACTGACATCTCCCACCCTACATGCTAACTCAATAAAAGTATTAAGGTCGCGAATCCAGATTTCATTGTAGCTATCTCCGGCGTTTAATCCCTCTTTTAATAAATTCTCGGCCATAGACCTTACTGTACTTAATCTTTCATCCTGTTGGATCTGTTGAGCCAACTCAGAATCTATCTTCTTCTCGGCCGTACCTTTACATCCCAGAAAGAATAGGATAAAGGCATAAATAATGAATTGTTTTTTCATGTAGATTTATCTTAGTTATAAATATTTACGACATATAAGTTTGTCGCATGTTCTTCTCCACAAAGTTTAATAAATCTGTCATATAGGGCATTCTATATCTAGATATTCTCAAAGGTAGTAAATAGATATTACAAAAAACAAAAGGAGAAATAATAAGTTTATACAAAGCGTATTTCCAATGCAGAACAGTGTAGATATTCATTCAAAGAATACCTACACTGTTTAATATAGAAGATCGAGATTCGCTCTACAAATCAATCATCGGCCCGTCTTTTTTGCAATAAAGAATACATAGCCGTAAAATTCTTTATACTTGCGGTATAAATCTTCTTCATGAGGTTGAAGCTTCATAAATTCCTCAGCGGCTTTATTTCCAGCATGTTCATTAAGAAAGATCTCCTGAGCTTTAACTTTCGGAGCAAAATAATGCTCTGTCCAGCAATTTTCCGGTAGTATAAAAGTTGCGACAGGCAAATACCCGGCTTTATGTATTTTAGCCACCTGATTGGGAATAGTATCTATTTCAGGATAGGCATCCATCCAGAAGTCATTGATTTCGGCGGGGCGTTCATCTGTAAACCACGAACTTTCAGAAACGGCAATATACCCTCCTGTTTTCAAATATTTCCGCCATTCATTCAGGCCCCGTTCAAAACCGATATTATAAATGGCCCCTTCAGACCAAATCAGGTCTAATTCTTCATGCTCAAAAGGAAGGTTATCCATTGATCCTACAATACCTTTCACCCTATCTTGCAAACCAGACTGCATTGCATTGCGGTTTAAGATATTAATAAAATCAGGAAATAGGTCTAGTCCGGTAATCTTTCCCTGCACATGCTTAGCGAGCGTCATTGTCTGACCACCCGTGCCACAACCAAGATCGGCGATGCAGGAATTATCGCTTAGATTATCTATAAAGCTAAGGGCTTTTAGGGTTGCTTCGGGACTACCAGGTCCTTGGCGTTCCATATTTTTGAAAAAATCGCAGATTAAATTAAAATCGAATTCGTGAATTGTTTTATTTTCGTTACTCATTATCTTAATGTATTTTGCATACACAGAAAGCACAATACTTTCAGTATTGTATGCGGATAAAAACTAAATTATTATAATATAAGATTACTTCCCGAAAAGAATTGTTCGAGAGCAAACGAAAGGACAATCTGTATAAGAATCACAGATTGTTTACTACACCAAATCCGATTTTAAAGTTTTACACATGCGGCAAAGATACATAATATTTATTTAACAGAAAACAGGTTGCTAATAAATACCACCAAAGTCAACCAAAGTTTTGTATTAATATTACAAACCTGATTGACCTCGACGATTAGATTATTTGATACAGATTATTAGAGTCCTCCTCCTAATGCTCTATAAAGATCAGAAGCTGATTGTAGCTGTTGTAGCTTATCACTAACCTGATTTAATTGAGCTTCCAATAATCCTTGTTGAGCACTTAACACTTCAAGATAAGTTGCTTCTCCTGCTTTCAGTAATTCCTGAGTATAACTAACAGCTTTGGTTAGAGATTCTACTTGTACTTCCCTATCAAGATTCTTCTTTAATGAAGATTCATAAGTATAGAGAATATCTGAAACCTCTTGCCCGGCAGCTAATACTGTTTTCTCGAATGTGAGCAATGCAATCTGCTGCTCCGATTTAGCCATTTTATATTGCGTAATCAGCTGTTTACGGGCAAAAACAGGTTGTGTAAGCCCTCCCGCAATACTGGCAAATATATTTTCCGGTTTAAAGAAGCCACTCAGTCCGTTGACAGTTGAAAAGCCTATCATCCCAGATGTTAGATTAATCGACGGATAAAAACTAGCCTTTGCAGCATTTGTCAGTTCAAAGGCAGACCTGAATTCCAATTCTGCCTGATTCACATCGGGACGTAGTGCCAACATTTGAGCTGGAATTCCATGTGCTAACTCAGCTGATATTTTTTGTTGTGCAATAGTTGAACGATTAATCTGCCCAGGTTTTCGACCTAGCATAATACACAAACTATTTTCGAGCTGCCTTATATTACTTTCAAGATCAGGAATAGAGGTTTTCGCACTAGACAGTGCAGCTCTTGTTTGTTCCACAGCAGCACCATTAGCCATTCCCGCATCTTTGAGAGCCTCAGTGGTAATCAGATTATCTTGCATAAGTGCAATCATCTCCTTTGTTACCTTCAGTTGCTCATCCAAAGCCATAATAGCAGAATACACGTTAACCATATTGGATATAAGTGATGTCTGTATAAGATTACGTCCAGCATAGCTATTTAACATCTGAGCATATTTAACTTTTGATTGACGATTAAGCTTTCCCCATATATTCAATTCCCAGCTAGCAACAATAGCTAGTGAATAGTTCTCTTTATGATATGCCAAGTTATTCTTGCTTCTAGGCATTCCGGTTAATGGGTCAGCATTACTTAAACGTGTTTGTTCTACCTGAGCAGATAATGCCACATCCGGAAAATAAGCAGCACGGGCCATTCCTAATGCCGCCTCGGCTTGTTTTATACGCTCGGTAGCTATCAGCATATCAAAGTTATTTATCAGCGCTTCTTTAATATAGGTCTGTAAATAAGAATCATTGAAATATTCCCACCATGGTATTGATGCTATGGTAGTTGTATCCATCGGGGTCTCATCTCTGAATAGATCTTTACTATCTGCTTCCGGAGATTTGTATTTATTCATCACTTGACAGGAGGTTAGTACTATTGAGGTTATTACCCCCAATAGTACCAGCTTGTTTATAAATTTAGCTTTCATGACTTTTTATTAATTTTGATTATTCAATCCCTGACCTCGGATCTTTACCACTAAGACACTCTTGCAAACTCTGAAATATGATATACAGTGTTGGTATCACTAAGATCCCTATCATAGTACCAATAAGCATACCTCCCACAGCACTAATACCAATTGACTGATTACCTGTGGCTCCTGCACCACTTGCAAACATCAAAGGTAAAAGCCCGCAGATGAATGCAAAAGATGTCATCAATATAGGACGAAGACGGGCCACTGCTCCATTGACTGCAGCTTCTATTATACTTTGTCCCTGCTGGCGACGTTGAATAGCATATTCTACAATAAGTATGGCATTTTTAGCCAACAATCCAATTAACATTATAAGAGATATCTGTACATATATATTATTCACAATTCCTTTATGTACACCAAAGATCATCAGGAAGACAAATACTCCGGCTAATCCTACAGGAAGAGAGAACAAAACAGATAATGGCAGAATATAGCTCTCATATAATGCAGATAATAAGAGATATACAAATATCAAACAGATTGCAAAAATGATGATGACCTGCGAACTTTGTCCTGTCTCTTCACGTGTCATCCCCGAATACTCGTATCCATAACCGGAAGGTAAAACACCTTTAGACACTTCGCCAATTATATTAATAACATCCCCTGTACTATAACCTTCTGTAAAGTCAGGTATAATAGTTACATCCATTGACTGGAACATATTGAACCGTGTAAGAGACTGAGGCCCTGTAACAGGTGTAACAGTAATGAATTCACTAATGGGTGCCATATCTCCGGATGGTGTACGTACAAATATCCTCTCCATATCTTCCAGTTTTTCTCTATATTGAGGCGGGGCCTGAACCATCACTCTGAATTGCTTTCCAAACAAGTTAAAATTAGATACATACATACTACCTACATAGGCTTGTAAGGTTGTCATTATATCACCAAGAGTCAAACCAGCCTCTTTTATTTTAGGTATATTAGCGTCAATCTGCCTTTGAGGAAAGTTCGGATTAAAAGTAGTCATGGCTGTCATCACCTCATCGCGTTCGCTTAATTTAGCCAGAAATTCATTTGTAACATTATAAAAATTATGAATATCCCCGCCTGTTCTATCCTGCATTTTCAATTCAACCCCTGTACTCATACCAAATCCCTGTAGAGTAGGCATACCAAAAAACATAAATGTTGCCCCTTGTATTCCTTTGATCTTTTCAGTTAAAACTGCAGATATTTCAGCAGTAGAGGTTTTACGCTCTTTCCAATGCTTTAATTTTATCATTAGTGTACTATATGAGCCAGCCATACCACCACTGCCGCTAAGGAAGTTTACGCCTGTGATTTCAGTCACGAGATCTATCTCTTCTACGTCTTTTATCACTGTTAATGCTTTTTGCACTATAGAGTCCGTTCGCTCCATAGAAGAGCCCGGCGGTAATGATATCAAGCCAACCATACTTCCACTATCTTCTGAAGGCACAAATCCGGTAGGAAGCTTTTTCATCAATCCGAACAAAACTGCTGAAAAAATAAGAATAATAGCAACTGTTATCCAGCGATTATTCTTTTTTCCCAAGAAATGTAACGATGATTTATACTTATTAGTTCCTGCACTGAATCCAATATTGAAATAATAGAAGAAACGTTGCAAGAAGTTTTTCTTTTTATCCGAATCTGTATGATGTGGTTTTAAAAATAAAGCACAGAGAGCAGGGCTAAGCGTTAGAGCATTAACTGCAGAAATAAGGATTGATATGGCTAGTGTCAATCCAAATTGCTTGAAGAAAACACCGCTGGTTCCACCAATGAAGCTGACAGGAATAAATACGGAAGACATAACCAATGTGATAGCAACAATAGCAGGAGCAATCTCTTTCATAGCAGTCAGCGCAGCCTGCTTAGGATCTGTTTCCCCATTTTCCATCTGGGCGTGAACGGCCTCCACTACGATTATAGCATCATCGACCACAATACCGATTGCGAGTACTAGTGCGAATAGTGTAAGAATATTGATGGAGAACCCGAGTAACTGTAGGAAAAAGAATGTGCCAATAATAGCAACCGGAACTGCAATAGCTGGGATCAATGTAGATTTCCAGTCTTGCAGGAAAATGAACACGACAAGAAATACTAATAGTAATGCTTCAACAAAAGTAGCCATAAGCTTATTCATAGAGGCATCAAGAAACTCATTAATATCTACCATGTAGTTTACCTTCAATCCGGGAGGAAAAGATTTAGACTCTTCATTGATAACTGATTTGATGTTATTAATAAGCTCCTGAGCATTAGAACCTGCTGTCTGGCTAATGGCCATAAATACAGATTCGTCACCATTTGTACGACTGATAAGACTGTAGTACAATGAACCTAATTCAACATCAGCAACATCACGCAATCTTAATACATGCCCTTCTTGGGAACGGACAACAATATCTCCGAATTCCTGTTCTGTTTTCAGCCGGCCTGTATATTTCAATGTGTATTGAAATGCCTGATCACTGTTTTGTCCGATTTCGCCTGGAGCAGCTTCAATATTCTGGTCTTGTAATGCTGCAATAACCTCTGATGGATTTATTTTATAAGAAGCCATAATATCAGGCTTTAGCCATACCCGCATAGAATAATCGCGGGCGCCTAATACCATAGCATCCCCTACTCCGTATACACGTTTAATTTGAGGGATAAGATTGATATTAGCATAATTCTGAATAAATTCACCATCATAATCAGGATTGTCTGATGAAAGTGAAATCATCAGGATATAGCTACTTAGCTGTTTACGAACTGCTACACCAATTTGGTTTACCTCGGCAGGAAGCTGTGGTGTTGCTCTTGCTACAAGATTTTGTACGTTTACAGCTGCTATATCAGGATTTATTCCTTTCTCGAAAAATACAGAAATACTGGCCTGGCCTGTATTAGATGCAGTAGAGGTCATATATGTCATACCTTCCACCCCATTTATCTGTTCTTCCAGTGGAATAATCACACTATTCATTATCACATCGGCATTAGCTCCCGGATACTGCGCATCTATCTGCACGGTAGGAGGTGCTATATCGGGGTATTGCTCAATAGGCAAAGTAGCAATTCCGATGATACCTAATACTACTATAATAATTGATATTACGGTAGATAAGACAGGTCTGTCTATAAATGTTTTTAACATCGTTATATATTTAATGAAAGTTATTGATACTGAATTTTCTTTCCGTTAGCAAGTGTAACTATACCTTCAGTTACTACCCGTTCTCCTTTTTTCAAGCCTTCTGTTACAGCATAATTTTGGCCATTAGGCATCGGAATAACTGATATTATCCGTTGTACTACAGAATCACCCTGAACGACAAAAATTATAGTTTTGTTCTGTTGAGCAAAAGTGGCCTTTTGAGGAATGACAAACACATTTTTAAGCATACGTGGGATAGAAACATTTCCGCTGGTTCCACTTCTTAGTTCTCCTTGTTTATTAGGAAACTCTGCCCGAAAATTGGCTGAACCTGTAGTCACATTGAGTACTCCTGCAATAGTTTCTACTTTCCCTTTTTCAGGATAAATAGTTCCATCAGCAAGAGTAAGCGTTACTTCTGGTATATTTTTGATCTTTTCGGCTTGTGTGTCACCTTCAAGGTTATTTATAAACGTTCGCAAATCCTTTTCATTTAAAGAAAAGTAGGCAAATACATTACTTATATTTGCAACAGTTGTTAGTACATTTGAAGAGTTTACCAAACTTCCCTGTCGGTAAGGGATATGTCCGACAAGACCGTCAACCGGTGACGTTACTTTTGTCCAATCTATTGTCGCCTGGGCATTTTTCAATGTAGCTTTAGCTTGCTCCAAGTCTGCTAAAGCCGATTGATAAGAGTCTTCCGCAGTTTCGAGCTGTACGTTGCCTACAATACCTTTTTCAGCTAATGGTTTTATTCTGTTTACATTTACTTTAGCTGTATTCACACGGGCTTCTGCGCTTTTCAATGCAGCCTGAGCAGAAGTTAAGGATTGCTCGGCCTGTGGTGAATTGACTTCGAAGAGTATCTGTCCTTTTTTTACCACCGAACCCTCATCTACATGAATGTTCATTATAAAACCATCAATGCGTGGACGAATCTCAATATCTTCCCGCCCTTTTATAGATACGGGATAAATCGCTCTTAGCTCAGCATCTTGCTCATCCAATACTATTGTTGGATATATTAACTCACTTGTCTGGGATGCTTCTTGTTTCTTACCACATGAAACGAATGCGATGAGAGCTACTACGCCTAATACAATCTTCTCTAGTTTCATTGTTTTTAATAATTTAGTTTATTTAATTTATCAGATAATTTTGCTAATTGCGATGCGAGATATTTCTTATTTACATCCTTATAAATAAGTTCGCTGGACGATCTTATTTGCTGATATGCTTTTTCCAGCAATTCTACTCCATTTGCAGTGAGCATCACTTCTACTGTTCGGGTATTTACAATACTACGGCTTCGCGTTATAAACCCTTTCTTCTCCAGATTACGCAAAATGGTAGAGGTAGTCATGGGATCAATACCTGTTCTTTCAGATAGTTCAGCTTGAATAATACCGGATTTAAATTTTTGTAGATAATGTATGGCTGAAAGTATCTCAAACTGGGAACATGTAAGATTCAGTCTTTCCAGTATTTGCTTCTTATTCTTAAGAAACAGCTTAATTACACGCCACATAAGAATGTCCATTATCGGCATGGATTCTTGAGGAATATCTTTGTCGTTCATAATACTTAATATTTTATTATTTATTATAAGTTTATTTTATAAAAAGTATTTTATATTGATAATTAGGGTATTTCAAATGAATATATCTTATTATTTTATACAAAGGTTGAATTATTAAGTGAAAAGATTAATACCTAATTAATTCCAATTATGTCCGATATCATACCATATTAATAATAAAATAAGCTTTACTTATATAATAAAGAAATTATAGTAAACAGATAAACGCATATTTTATCATAGTATACTTTTTAATGACTATTTCACTTGATTAATAGATCTTATTCATTTATTTTTGAGAAATAAACCTTAGTCTATGGAGAAAAAATTATCTATAGTTTCATTTGATGAAGTCCCAGAATCAGAAACGTTGGCTTCTTATCGTTATGTAATAACAAATACCTCTGAATCTCCTGCGCCTTATTTATCTTATGAATACCCGTTCTTACTTAAAGGCATGTTGTTCGGGATATGCCTGAAAGGTGAATCCCGGTTAAATATAGATCTTAAAGAATATGCTTTGAAACCGAATACTATATTTACAGTGTTACCTAATAGGATTGTCGAATTATTGGAAAAATCGGACGATTATTTCGTCGAGGTTTTATTCTTTTCAGTCGATTTCATGAATAATCTACCCTTACCAAAAGATTTTGATGTTTTCAATAAAATGAAACATCATCCCTGCCTTGAGGTGTCAGACGAAAACATGAAGGAGCTTATCGAATACCATTCATTTATAGCTCAGGCTTGTAATAAGGAAAAACATATCTACAGGAAAGAAGTTGCTAAAAGCTTGTTGTGTGCTTTAATAGCTTTGATTGGCTCTTTTTATGTTGAAGAAGAGATTAGAATTAATACTAAAGCAAATTCACGAGGAGAGGAGATCGTATCTGAATTTTCTGATCTACTAATGCAATACCACAGGCAAGAAAGAAATGCCTTATTTTATGCTGATAAAATGTGTATGACTATACAATATTTATCGAGAACTTTAAAGAAAATAACAGGAAAATCAATTAATTACTGGATTAATGAAGCTGTTATACTTGATGCCAAAGTGTTGCTTAAATCATCGAATATGACTGTGCTGCAAATATCAGAAGAATTGAATTTTCCTAATCCTTCCTTTTTCGGTCGTTTTTTTAAACAATACGCAGGAGTTACCCCTTTGAAATATAGGGGAAGCTAATAAATATTCCAAACATTTGCTAAATTCGCAGACTTCCATATTATTTTGTAATTACACTTTAATGAATCGAAATGGATAAAAAACAAACAAAAAAGAATCCTTCAACTTCCGACACATGGAAATTAGTGGCGATGGAAAACAACGGTAAATGGGGATTTGTAGATGCTGAAACATCTGAAGAAGTTGTACCGTTTACATATGACTATGCTCATGCATTTTCTGTAGGACTGGCATTAGTCCGATTGAACGGCTGGTGGGGTTATGTGGACAAAACTGGAAAACAGGTTATTCCATGTATTTATAATCCTGCCTGGTCATTTACCAAAACAGGACTAGCCGCAGTATGCATAGAGGGTAAATGTGGCTTTATGGATCAGACTGGGAAAGAGGTTATTCCATTTGTATATGATGACGCCCGCTATTTTAACAAAGATGGCAAAGCAAAGGTTAAACTAAATGGGGAGACTTTCTTTATAGATATGGAAGGAAATAGAATTGAATAAGAAGGTCGATTGATTCTGAACAATCATATTACTTTTCTATAATCACCATCTTTTTTTTTCTTAAAACCATTACTTAATAATACTTTTATTGAAAAAATATTTTCTTCTGAAGGGTCTGCTGATATTTCATGTCCACCTAATTCAATGATTTTTTCTTCCAGTATTTGAATTATTATTTTGCCAATACCTTTATTTAAATATATTTCCTCACCGATTAAGTAACCAATTTCATATGTATGATTTTTTTCTACAATATCTCCATACAAATCCTCAAAATCATGTCCCTCTTCTTCCAAATCTTTCAGGAAAAAGCAATCAGCGTAAAGACAGTATCCTATTTTAGTATTGTTATGGTAAACAATAAAATGTTTTAGAAAACTGTATCTCCCATTCCTTTCATTTACTTCATCTAACCAATCCGCTTTTTGATCTTTTCCTTCCGAGCATAACCATTTGGAAATATATCCCTTATCCAACCATTTGGAAAACAACAGTATATCTTCGTCCTGAAAAGGTTTTATTTTAATTTCGCTTCTATTAATTACCATAATTAGCCTGTCTATCTGTAAAACATAAAGTTATTGCAAATATGGTTAAATTCTTTTGTTATATTTTGTATATATTTAGTTATTTCTCGACTTAAGCTTAATATTCTTAATAAAAAAGTCCCTGAGTTTTATACAATAGACTCAGAGACTTACAACCAAAATAACCTTATTTACCTCTATTACCTATAATTTAACTTTAGGCTTATACATATCCTGCTGGGTTATATTACATTCCTTTTTCATCCGTATGGAATATTCTAGCTTTCCGACCTCCGGACTAATATTGTTCGAACCAAATGTAAATTTAATTCCGGCCTTCTTTGCCTTCAATATAATTTTCTTGCTTGGAATATTGTACAGCTCGTTTATCTCCAAAGCCATTCCGCTTTTTTCAATAGCTTCGATTACTTTATCAATCCTTCTGTCTGTCCATAATTCATCATACCTATCATTCAACTGCTCAGGTAAGAAAAATGGATTTACAAATACATTTGCTGGTTCTGTTAACACATCACAGGTTCTGTCTACAATCATCTCCATATATTGCTGTTCATCCTCGATAATCACTTCTTCATTAACCCATAAACGAACCCGTCGTTTTTTATGATCAGTAAATGTTAAAGCATCAGTAAATACGAAATCAAACTCATTTCGTGCTACCTTTGAAAAAGTGGTTACCCATTCTCTCCCTTCTCCTTGCATAGCAAGTATAAATGGTTGGCTACGCATACTATCCAGAAAGTTATATATTTCTTCATCATTAGTGATTGGAAAACCTATTCCACAGTTAGGTGCTATGGCATAATTGATTCCATATTTCCGAGACTGTTTTGCTGCAGCCTCTTTAGAGAATCCCCCTTTCAAATGGACATGGTAATCAAGAACAGGGAAGTCATCCTGATGTAATCTTATAATATCATCCTTATCCTCATCTTTAGCAATTGCCAGTTGCGCAGGAATATTAATATCTTCCCGGTCTATAGTTTCAATAGAAATATCTTTAAATTCAATATTTCCTTCTCCCTGATTTATCAACATTATTGTTCCTTCTGATAGTAAGTATTTCTCAAATGGGGATTTGCGTAAAGGATTTGCGGGCTCTATATATTCCACTACGAGTATATCATTAATTTTAACCGTGATTGACTGCCCCTCAACACGAATGACCATATCAAACCATTCACCATCCTTCACAAGACTTTTAGTAAGGTTTCGTACCATTAACAAGCTACCAGTCATTCTCCACCAGGCGGTTTCGCTCTCATCATTGTTAATAGCTACACGGTAACCTTTCCCTGTATCATCAGTATGGAAAGCTATAAAGCCCTTGCCATTCCTTACAGTACGCATCTGCAACCTTAGCTCAAAGTCTTTATACGAGTTATTCTTAAGAACAGCCTCCGATTTAGTACCAGACAATATCAAGATACTATCCTTAAGAAATACTTCCCCCGATGTTTGCCAATTGTTCATATTACTACCATTAAATAATTCGCTGTTTTTCTCTTTATTACAGGAACTTAACAACAAAATATTCAATATTAGTAGTATAATGGCTATTACTTTATTCATTATCTGATAAGTTTATATTAACCTTTTCAGATTATTTACTGTAGCTTGCCTTTACAAAAGAAGCATTCAGTAAATAATCTATACTGGTTTTAATACTTTCTTCAATTGTAGTGCTATATTTTTCAACTTCCACCACAATATTTTTTACACCTGCAGTTTCTGCATTTTTGAAAATAGCATCAAAACCTACCATACCGCTTTGTCCTATTTCGCGATGATCTTTAATGTGCAATACAGTAAATCTTCCAGGATATTTGTTGAAATAATCCACTGGACTATTTTTACCTATAACTACCCAGTAAACATCCATTTCGATAAATACGTACTCAGGATCAGTATTTTCAATCATATAATCCATCATTACCTGATCTTCTACTTTCTGAAACTCATGTGCATGGTTATGATAGCCATATTTCAATCCATTTGTTTTGCAACGCTTACCGATCTCGTTATAATAATCACAGTAAGTTTTAAGATCTTTTAGTGTTTTTGGAACATCAAGCCATGATGTAACAATATAAGTCATTCCGGCTGCCTTATGTGCTGCGATAGCAATATCCCACCATTTTAATGATTCGGTAAAATCGCCTGATGCCAATTCTTCATCTGTCAACGGTTTGGTACAATGTGAGGATAATACTTTCAGACCGGCAGATTCTACGTCTTTTTTAAATTCTTCCGGTGTACGGTTATAAAATTTACCTTCGTTATAGCCTGCTGCTTCCACAGCAGTATATCCCATTTGAGCGAGTTCTTTTAAAATTGTAGTATAATCATTTTGATAGCCTCCGGTTTGACCTACGTAACTGCCAATACGATCCCTTACCGAATATAACTGAATTGCTATATCTTTTTTCTTATTCACTTTCTTTTGTGCTAGAAGTATTTGCGGTACGATTATGAATGAAACCAATAATACTAACAGGTAAAATCTATTTTTCATGATATTTATTGCTAATTGTAATATTAAAAAACTCCATTGGAGAGTTTATGAACTCCCCAATGGAGTACTAACCGAAGTTAAATAGAAAAAAATCTGAGAAATTTAGTCTAGGATTTTCACCTTTATATTACGGAACCACACATCATCTCCATGATCTTGCAGTCCGATATAACCTTGTCTGTCCGGACCACCACAGTTATTCAACAGTTCGAAAGCCAAA
>JAITVV010000024.1 GCA_031285625.1 Prevotella sp. | reverse complement strand
TAGTTTCTTTCTTAATTATTTGGACACCTCTTAATTTCCAAACGAACTCCTTCTGATTTCGAGCGCCGCATCGAAAACCAGCGTGTACGCCTCGACATGCACGATGTTAATTATTATATACCGTTGCCTGAACAGAAAGGAGCGCCTTCCTGCAACTTCATAGCCTTTACGGAGCAGGCCACGCTGGAGTTCAAGACGACAGAGCCTGTAAGGATGGTTTATACGACTGATGGAAGCGACCCGGCGCTAACGTCTCAGGAATATACAAAACCCCTGACATTCAGGGAGACAGCGACACTGAAAATCCGTTCGGTACTGCTGTCCGGTAAAATGAGCCCGGTACGTACAATTACAATAGAGAAGCAAAGCTATGCCCCTGCAATAGAAGTTGCGAAGGATGCCGCTAAGGGAATAAAAGCCGAATACTACAAAGGCTGCTTCAGGACAGTGGCGGAACTCGAAGGGAAGGCTCCCGTGGAAACCGGATCTGTGGCAACGCCGCAAGAATCAAAACACAGGGTAGACGGTTACAGGGAAGTATTCCCGGATGATTTCTATTCGACAGTGCTCACCGGCTACATGGACATACCCGAGGACGGGGTTTATTATTTCAGTACGGACCATGAACTGTGGATAGACGGCAAGCAGTTGATATCGAATGAGCAGGATAACCACGGTACAGCCCGTAAATTTTCGCGCAGCGATAAATCCGCAGCTTTGGCCAAAGGCCCCCATTCATTCAGGCTGGTAAGGCTGGGTGCGATATTCGGGGGATTCCCCACCCAGTGGGAAAATATCCTTGTCGCTATCCGCAAGGAAGGACAGCCGGATTTCGAATATATGGATAAGAGCTATTTCAGGTGATATAGCATATTACGCATATAATGTGATCCATAATTCATTCGCTCCGTCAGAATTATAATGTTCTGGCGGAGTGTTTATATCTAAAATGAAGTTTTTTTATTACATTTTATACTCAATTGATTTTGTATTGATGTTTTATAAATGATAAGTATTTCTTACCTCTGATAGATAAGAAAATATCCAATAAAAAGAATACAGCACCCTGTTATAGTTCGTAATTTTTGTTCGAAAGTAAAGACTACTAAAATTCCTATATTGACTAAATTAAAAATTAAAACAGGACAATAAATAAAATACAATGTTTATAGTTGTGTGCAAATTGTGTGTGCATTAAATTGAAAAAGACCTACATTTTACTGTAAGTCTTTCATTTTCTGCGTGGTCCTACCTGGGCTTGAACCAGGGACCCCCTGATTATGAGAAATAAAACATTCATTTTCTTCTATTCTTATTCTTTTTTATATATTACATAAGTTATTGATATATAAAATAATAACAAATACACCCATTCTCTATATTTGCATTTAATTATATATAATCACTATATTTGTGTGCAAATTGTGTGCAATTTTTTCCTTGCACACACAAACAAAAAACATATGTATAGATATGCAAATAATGGAATTACGGTAGCGTCTTTCATTGATGATAGACGAGAAATGAAAAGGGGCAAGTATCCTATAAAAATCCGTGTAACTTATAAGCGAGAAAGGAAATACTACTCGACCGGTAAAGAACTAAATCTTGAAGACTGGGATAAATTGCATGATACCAAAAGCAAGAATCTCATTTCTATTAGGACGGACATTCAAAACTCTTTTGATAAAGTAAAAGATATTGTTCAAAGTTTAGAGTTTGAAGGAGGATTTTCGTTTGATGCACTAAACAATCGTCTTAGCAAAGGAGAAATTACTTCATTAAATTCTCTCATTGCAAGCAAAATAGAAACTCTCAAACAAAATAATCAAATAGGGACAAGCTTGTTTTATGAAAATACTATGCAAAGTGTTAAGCAATTTGCAGGAGGTAAAATATCAATAACTTCTATTACTCCTGAATGGCTGAAGAAATATGAGAAACATATGCTAAATTTAGATAGAAGCTATACAACTATAGGAATGTATTGCCGTGCCATTCGTGCGATGTTGAACGAAGCAAAAAAAGCAGGAATTATCAAAGAAAATCAATACCCTTTCGGTAAAGGAAAATATGAGATACCTTCCAGTGAAAGCCGGAAATTGGCATTGACACTACAACAAATAAAGGCAGTAGTCACTTATACAGATGGTAATGAAGGCACGGAAAAGTATCGAGACTTATGGTTTTTCTCTTATTTATGCAACGGAATTAATTTCGCAGATATACTCCGATTAAAATATTTGAATATTAGAAATGGTGAGATTTGTTTTACCCGGGCAAAAACCATCAGAACATCGAAAGTAAAGAAAGAGTTGTATGCAATTGTTACGCCTGAAATGCAAGTTATAATTGATAAGTGGGGAAATCCCAACAAATCTCCGGATTCTTACATATTCCCTTATTTAGAAGGGTACGAAAGTCCCGAAGAAGAAAAAGACAGGATTAAAGATGTGGTAAGACGCTGCAATAAAAAATTGAAAGTGATAGGAGACGCCATTGGTATAACTGGTATCAGCACCTACACAGCACGCCATAGCTATGCTACTGTACTTAAAAGGAGTGGAGCCAATATTGCATATATTTCTGAAAGCCTCGGACACAACGATTTGAAAACAACGGAAAATTATTTAGCATCTTTTGAACGGGAAGAACGGGAGAAGAATGCTAAACTACTAACCAACTTTTAGTATTATGTTTCATTGTCACAAAAAAGAGTTATATTTGTGACATAATTAATGTTAAATTAATGAACGAAAGTATTGCCTCAATAGTAAAGAACCGCATCCTTGAAAAAAGCCAAGGTGATATTGTTACAATGCGTGATTTTGATGATATTCAAGATAATAACATTGTACGTAAGACTCTTTCCAGATTAACTTTTGAGGGGAAAATAAATCGTCTTGCCAGTGGAGTATACATTATTCCCAAGGTTACAGCATTCGGCGTTTTGATGCCGTCTTTAGACGATATTGCCCACTCCATAGCGACAAAAGAAAGGATAAACATTATGCCAACCGGTGATACAGCTCTAAATATTTTGGGACTTTCTACCCAAGTGCCAATGAAAGCAGTTTATTTAACGGACGGTTCAAGGAGAATCTATCATGTAGGAAATAGAGATATACTATTCAAAAGAGTTACACCTAGAAACTTTCAATTTAAAACAAGGTTAATGACCCTGCTTAATGTTGCGCTAAAAACATTAGGAGAACAAAATATAACAAAAGAGACACTCAATAGAATAAAAGAACATATAAAAAATATTGACTTGAATGAACGGATTTCAATAATTAAAGATCTAAATCTATCTCCTAGGTGGATTAAGGAACTGTTATATCCATTACTAAAAAACTAGACAATGATTTGGCAAAAATATAATTCAGACGAGAAACAAGCAATACTGCAAACTGTATCGAACGAAATAGGCATTGTAGAGCAAGCTGTTGAAAAAGACTGGTGGGTTACTATTGTTCTAAAAGCTTTATCAAACACATCATGGGGCAGCAAAGAGGTTCTGCTTTTCAAAGGAGGTACATCCTTGAGTAAAGGATGGAATTTGATTGAACGTTTTTCCGAAGATATAGATATTATAATAGACCGTGCTACTTTCAACAAACCTGATGAAACGAAACAACAGCGAACAAAGATTAGAAAAGACACTTTCCATTACATAAAAGACACGCTAAAAGAAGAGATAAAATATCAGTTAGATAGCTTAGGAGCAACTAATTATGAGATCGAATTTGTATCCGACAACAGCAGTGCAATGGTAACAGTGGTTAATGTAAAATATAAGAGTGTTTTACGGACTGAAATAGACTATATTTTGCCTCAAATCAAGATTGAGTTTAGTAGTATGGCAATGAGAGATCCTTTCAAAAATGTCGGTTTAAAGACTTTGATTCACGAAAAGTACAATCAGGTTGACGAAGAACTGTTTTTCTACTTTCCGACAGTTGTGCCGGAACGCACATTCTTAGAAAAGATATTCTTGTTAAATGAAGAGTTTCAGCGACAAAATCCACGACATGAGCGCATGGCTCGTCATTTATACGATGTGGCGAAAATCATCGACACCGACTATGCATTAAAATCATTAACTGTCATGGGATTATATAAAGATATTATTTTGTATAGGAAGAAATTTTATGGCTTGGATGGGGTTGATTACAACAAGAACCATCCTAAAACAATAGACTTTTGCCCTCCTGCGGAACAAACAAGTGAATGGCAGTCGGATTATGAGAAACTGCAACAAACTTTCATATATGGAGAATCTCCAAAGTATGAAGAACTCATTGAAAAATTGCAGAAGTTCACCGATACAAAAATCAGAAATATAGAAATGCACTATCCTCTTATCCCTTAATGCCTTTTATATTATGCCCCGCCGTAAGAAAACGACAATAGACCTGAAGGATTTGAAATCCTATCCCCCTCTACTCAAAGAACTGCAAGAGCATCCCCTCTATGCGGACAAAGACTTTACAACCCTGACCCTGACCGTACTGGACAGCTATGAACCGGGTATTAAAGATGCGGATAAGGCAATCACGCATCTCAAAAGATATGTAGCTGCTAATAAAAGCTTTATCAAAACATTCCGGGATGAACAGTTTATAAACCGTGTTCAATTAGCCAAAATGCTCGGCATCTCCCGCCAAACCCTGACCGGATGGATCAACAAGGGTTTCATCACACCCTTACAGTCCAAATACCTGCGGGAAACCGAAACATTCAATACCGATGCCGTTTTAAGAGAACTCCAAGACTACCGGAACAAGCAATCCGGGAAATAAATATAGAAAAATACCACAAAAAATTAATCGCTTAACATCATAGTGACAATCTGCGACAAATGATGCCAAATGATGCCATTTGTTAAAAATAAACCCCTATCCTGCCTTGTGTCTGTCGTCATAAGTCCGCTTATGTCACCATTAGTCCTCTCTATGTTAAATTATTACCCATTTGATATATAGCTATTTGTGATTATATCTTTGTACAGTTCGAACAAATTTCGGCTATGACGGTAGCCCATTGTTTTATTAAAAAATACAAAGATTATGGCAAACATTATCGTAACCGAAGAAGACAAGCTTCGCAATATTGTACAGGAAGAGGTTTCCAAATTGCTTTCTGCCAAACAGGAGGTTAAGACGGAAATAGACACCATCACCTTGACAAAAGCGCTGGCTCTACTCAGCGAATACGGCTATCCCATGTCGAAAGCAAAACTGTATAAACTTACCGCATCGGGTAATATCCCCTGCCGTAAGTTCGGGCAGAAACTTGTCTTTTCACGGAAAGACATTCTCTCGTGGGCTGAAAGCCGGACCAGACCGAAGAATGACAGTTCCGGTATTGCATTAACACTTGCCCGCAGCGCAAGGCGTAAAAAGTAATTGGCCATGAAAGAAAAAGATACCGAACGTTATATCCGTGTCGGCACAACCCTCTACAAGATAGTCCGGCGTCCATTGATGAGCGGGGACTTTATAGAGGAACGCAGGACGTGGAACTACGAGACACTCCGGCAAGACCATTCCAAAGACTTTATCTCGCAGATAGGGAAGTTCGACGGTTTTTGCTCTGTTCCCGGCCATGTCGGTTATAAACGGAATATCGGCAGGTTCCTGAACCAGTACGATCCGATACCCTGTCAACCTGTACCGGGTGATTGTCCTTTGGTTTTGGAATTTCTCAGGCACATTTTTGGCGAACAGTTAGAACCGGGACTCGACTATCTTCAACTGCTCTATCTGAAACCGTTGGTAAGGTTGCCTATCCTGTTACTGGTATCGAAAGAACGCAATACAGGAAAAACGACTTTCCTGAACTTCCTGAAAGCCATCTTTGCCGGCAATATGACTTTCAACACCAATGAGGATTTCCGCAGCCAGTTCAATTCCGACTGGGCGAACAAGCTTATAGTAGCCGTCGATGAAGTGTTGTTAGACCGCAGGGAAGATTCCGAACGGATAAAGAACCTGAGTACGGCAATCTCCTATAAAGCGGAAGCCAAGGGAAAAGACCGCAGCGAAGTAGAGTTCTTTGCCAAATTTATCCTTTGTTCCAATAACGAGAACAATCCCATCATTATCGATCAGGGAGAAACGCGCTATTGGGTACGCAAGGTCAATCCGTTGGAAAAGGAGATTAATAATATCCTCGACATGCTTAAATCGGAAATTCCTCAATTTCTGTATTATTTACAGCATCGGGAGTTATCGACAAGAAGCGAATCTCGGATGTGGTTCAGGCATGATTTACTGATAACCGATGCTTTACGGCAGATTATCCAGTATAACCGCAGCAAGGTAGAGATTGAGATATTGAACATTATATCCGAGATAATACAGGTAAAGAAGATAGATACGTTCCGTTTCTGTATCGGGGATATGATGAATATGCTCGGGCTAAGGCAGGTAAGAACGGAAAGCGGACAAGTCCGGAAGGTACTGCAAAACAAATGGGGATTGCAGCCGGAACCGCCGGCCTACTATACCGCTTACTACTTTGCCTGTGATGATGAAATCCTTGAAAAGAAAAAGACATCGAGGATATATACCGTAACAAAAGAGTCGCTGGATAAATTGATACTGGAATGTTAGAATGTAAGAAACGGAAGCTAAGGATATTATTACTGGTATTTTATGCTTCTTACAAAATACTTACAAAGTCCTTACAATCCAACAAATTAACAAACCGGTGATTCTTACAAACCTCAAAGCCTGTAAGAAAAATGTAATATACCTAAACCATTGATTAAATAAATCTTAGGTGTATTTTCTTACAATATTACAAAATTCCGGATACCGATTGCTTCACTGTAATATTTTACCGTGAAAAGAGAAAATATCCGCATAAAAACAACTAAAATGCAATATAACAACATGTATATTAAAGAGTTAAATAAAATGTCGATTAAAGATTATCTGGCAAGTAGAGGTATCCACCCTGTCAAAAATCATGGCTACTATGGTATGTACCGTTCCCCATTCAGGGAGGATACTAATGCCAGCCTGAAAGTAGACTATAATAAAAACCTGTGGATAGATTTCGGCTCAAACGAAGGCGGGACGCTTATCGACCTTGTGATGCGCATCAATAACTGTTCCCTGAAGCAGGCTATTTATGCATTGAAATTCCAAAATCATACGACAGTAAATCAGTACAACAGCACGACAGTACAACAGCAAAATACCTCTTCTTTTCACGTGAAGAACTATCCGGATAAGCAGGAAGCCAGCCAACAGGCGATAGCTATTCTGAAAATCCAACCTCTTAATAATCAGGCTTTGATAGACTACCTGAATGAACGGTATATTAATCCGTATATTGCCAGACAGCATTGCAAAGAGATACATTATACGGTAAATAACAAGGAATATTTCGCTATCGGCTTTCAAAACGAAGCCGGAGGCTGGGAACTTCGCAGTAAATATTTCAAAGGCTGCACTTCAAAGGATATTAGCATCATCCGGTCGGAAGATATGGATACCTGCCTGATATTCGAGGGCTTTATGGATTACCTGTCTTTCCTGACAATGAAAAATCTGAACGCACCCAGACAGGATACCGTTATACTCAACTCCATCCATAACCTGTCCAAAGCGATGGACTTCATCAAATCCCACAAGCAGGTATATACTTATCTGGATAATGACGAATCAGGATGGAGAACTACCCAAGCGATAAAAGCAAACTGCGGGGAGGATGCAGTCTCGGATCAGTCGGCACACTATGCCGGATATAAAGACTTGAATGACTATTTGTCCGCGGTAAAACAGGCTCAAAAGCCCGTGAAAAAACAATCGAATTTAAAGCCAAAACTGTAAACAAAGCCTTCGGCTGATGTACTTATGCGCTCACAGGAATTTAGCGGAGCAAGTTTATGTTTCGGTATGCCCGAAACCACTTGCTTTCCGCTTCCGATGGTCACAGAAAGGATACATCCCGCCGGTCTAATCATATAATAATTTAAGATATAAATACAGTGAAAAAAAATAATAGAAATATCAAAAAAGGAGGCCGTCCACCGAAAGCATTCGGACAGAAAAAGAGCTACCGTGTCAATATAAAACTGATAACCGAAGAATATTATTCTCTAATCGCTAAAGTCAAAAAGTCAGGGATGACTATCAGCGGTTTTGTCCGTGATTGCCTGAGAAAAGGATATGTGAAAGAACGGCTGTCGGAGGAACAGGTTAGCTATATCCGGCAGCTTTCAGGGATGGCCAACAACCTGAACCAGATAGCCCGTAAAGCCAATACGCAGGGCTACACATCCGTCAGGGCTGAATACCTGTTATTAGCTGAACGGATAGACAATCTTCTTAACAGCTTGGGGCAATGATGGGCAAGATCGTGAAAGGAAAGAGTTTCAAAGGGTGTGTCAATTATATACTGGACAGGAATAAGCAAACCATCCTTTTGGATGCACAGGGCGTAAGACTGAAAACTAAAGCATCCATTATTCGCAGTTTCGTGACACAGGCAAAACTGAATCCGAATCTGGGCATATCGGTCGGGCATATATCATTCAATTTTTCCGCTCAGGATAAAGACAGGCTGACCGATAAGATAATGGTTGATGCAGTCCGGGAATATATGCAGAAGATGGGTATTGTAAATACACAGTATATTTTAGCCCGTCATTTCGATAAGGAACACCCGCACCTTCACTTGTGCTTCAACCGGGTGGATAATAACGGTAAAACCATATCCGACAGGAACGACAGGCGCAGGAATGCGGATATCTGCCGCGAACTGACCGAAAAGTACGGGTTGTATATTTCATCCGGGAAAGAGAATGTGAAAATGGACAGGCTCAAAGAACCGGACAAGACCAGATATGAGATATACTATGCGCTGAATGATATTGTCCCGAAATGTAAGGATTGGAACCGATTACTGTCGGAATTGAAAAAGCAGGGTATTGATACGGCATTCAAGCATAAAGGCAAGACCGATGAGATACAGGGTATTATTTTTTCAAGGAACGGATATTCGTTCACCGGATCGAAAGTAGACAGGAGATTTAGTTACTCGAAGATTGATTATCAGCTGAAACAGAATGATTTTACCCACAGGCAGGTGTATAATATAATTGAAAAGTAGTCCACTTAGTAATTGAAAAGTATACCACTAAGTGTCTCGGCTGAGATTGGTTAAAGATATTTATTCTTCATTAGGTTGTAACATTTTTTTAGTT